>CAKTDC010000022.1 GCA_934541015.1 uncultured Luteimonas sp. | reverse complement strand
GGGCATCCTGCCCTGACTCGCGCGCAAAACATCCATGTTTTGCTTGGCCGCGATCCCCGGCCGCCAGGACGCGGCTCACTGCAGCTTCCGGTTCGACGCTTCGGTGAAGTGGGCATTGCTGCCGAAACGACGCTGCGTCGATGAGGGATCGATGGGGCGTCCCGGGTCGGGGAATTGCGGAGAGCAGCGCATGGATGCGCTGCGGCGGCGAGTCAGCCAGGGATGGCTGACCGAGCCGAGTAGCAATCCCCGGCCCGGGACGACCCGCTGTCCGCAAGCCCCGATCCAGCTCTGCTCCTGACGATTCCCCCGCCCTTGGGAGAAGAACCAAAAAAGGTTCTTCTCCCAAGGGCGGGGGATGCGTTCACTTCGGCGGCCGGCAGGACGCGGTATCCATCCGGGGAGGTCGGGGCGGACCGGCCAATGCCCGCTCAGTCGACGTGATCCTCGTACTTCCGGCGCCGCCGGAACGGCATCAGGTGCTGGGCGAGGATGCCCCTGGGCACTTCCTCCAGCTTCATCACCCCGTATTCGGCCGGCCATTCGTCTTTTGGCGGCAGCTTGAACGTGCCCATCAGCATGTCCACCACCGGCAGATGGATGGCGTAGTTCACGTCGACGTAGTCCTTCTGCCGCGCGTGGTGCCAGTGGTGGTAGCGCGGCAGCACCAGCAGATATTCCAGCCAGCCCAGGCGCAGGCCGATATTGGCGTGCGCCACCACCGCCTGCAGCCCCACCAGGATCACGTAGGCGTTCACCGCCGGCGTCGAGAAGCCCAGCACCAGCAGCGGCAGCAGCACCAGGCTGCGGGTCAGCACGATCTCCACGAAATGGATGCGCGAGCCCGCCAGCCAGTCCATCTCCCGGCTGGAATGGTGGACCGCGTGGAAGCGCCAGAGCCAGGGGACATTGTGGTACGCGCGATGCACCAGCGCCTGCGCCATGTCGGCGACGAACACCGCGATCAGGAACTGCGCCCACACCGGCAGCGACTGGATCGCCGCCTTCAGCGCCGGGAACGCCGCCAGCCCGGCGAGGGTCGAGGTCGAGGCGGTGACCAGGATCAGGATGAACTGGACCAGCACGTGGCTCATGAAGAAGTAGGCCACGTCGGTGCGCCAGCCCTTGCGCAGGGGCGACACCCGGCGGCGGCCGAGGTACCGCTCCAGCGGCACGAACACCAGCGCCGAGAAGAACAGCGAGATCACGAACCAGTCCAGCCCGAGCGAATAGGGCGTCTGCCCGATCTCGTCGAACTGCACGTTGGTGCCGCCGATCAGCACCGCCAGCGTCGCCGCGCCGACCCCGGTCATCGCCACCGCCCTGTTGCGGTCGCGCAGGATCGCCATGGTGCCGAGGATGAAGGCGGCGATCAGCCCCGCCAGCAGCAGGTGCCGGGCGAAATCCTCGCTGTAGACCGCCCGGAACTCGCGGCTGGTCAGCAGTTCCGGAAAGTGGAAGCACAGCACCGCGAACACACTGAGCAGGCCCAGCATCGCCGAGGCGTAGGCTGCGAAGGAACGTCGCTTGCGTTGCGCTGCGGAGGTCATGCGCGCTCCCTGGCGGGGGTGGAGGCGGGAACCGGATTATCCGACAGACGCCGGTCCCGGGGGGATCTGCGGGAGGAAAGTCAGGCGATCCGGGTGCCGGGCTGCAGCACCGGGCAGGGCAGTGGCGCGTCCCCGGGGCGCTTGCGCGGATCCTTGCCGATCCCGGCCAAGGCCGGGAACGCCGCCGGATCGGGGGCGCGCTGCAGCAACAGATGGATCCCGGCTGCCGCCGGATGACGGACAAAAGACCGGTTGCCCGCAACAGCCTAGTCGACGCCCGGCGCGAACCACTCCTGCAGCGAGATCCCCAGGCCGATATAGGTGGCGCGGTGGTTGTAGTCGATCATGCTCTCGCCGTAGCCGCTGAACACCTGCACGTGCCCGCGGAACTGGCGGTGGATGGGGAAGCCCCAGTCGAACTGCAGCGCGCCGTGCGACCGGTCGCCGCCGCGCAGCGAATGGCGCGCCATCAGCGACAGCTCGTGTGCGCCACGCACGTGCGTCAGGGTGAGGTCGCCGCGGCCGATGTAGTCCTCGATGTCGGGGTTGTCGTCATCGCTGCCGTCGGAGATGCGGACCCACGGGCGGGCCATCAGCGCCCAGCCGTCGCGGTCGAGCCCCAGGTTGAACACCACCCGGTTCCAGCTGCGCGAGAGTGGATCGGTGCGGCCGTTGGACTGGTGGTTGATGCCCACCGCCGCCATCCGCCCGTGCCAGCCCAGCAGGCTGTAGCCGTTGCGGAACACGAGCAGGGCCTCGGGCTCGTAGTTGGTCTCCCGGAACGGGCGCGAGGTGTTGCGGCTGTAGACCTGCCAGCGCGAGCTCTGGGTGTAGCCCAGCCAGACGTCGCCGTTGTCGCCGAACAGGTTCTCCGCGACCTTGGTCTTGAAGCCCAGCTGGAACTTGGCCTCCAGCGAATCCAGCGGCATCGGATCGGTGGCGGTGTTGCGCGGATTGGGCGAGGTCGGGGTGTCGTTGATCGCGCTGGTCCAGAATGCCGGCAGGAGATAGACCGGCTTGTACGCGCGCAGGTTGAACAGCCCCAGCTTGGAGTCCTTCGCCAGCTCCCAGCGGCTGTCGAGCAGCGAGCCGCGGCCGGCGTTGGCCAGCACGTCGGCGTATTCGGGCTCGTGCACGAACAGTTCGCTGATCGCACGCCGGGCGCGTTCGCCGGCGCCGGCCTCCGCCGGTGGCGGAGCGCTCGCGGCGCGGGCCCCGGCGATCGCGGCCCGGGCCTCCTGCGCGGCGGCATCGGTGTCGCGCGTGGTCGGCAGTACGCGCCCGGCGGCGGCGTCGTAGCAGGCCAGGCGGGCGGCGTCGCTTTCGACGGACACGCAGGACGCGACATCGGCTGCTACCGGCGGATCCTGCGCCAGCAGCGGTGGCGCGGCCGCGAGCAGCAGCGCGAGCGGACACAGAGTAATAGGACGATGGCTCAAGGCTGTTCCTGTGCCGGAGGCGGCTCCAGCAGGTTCTGGTATTCGCCCGCTTCCTGAGCTTCGGCGAGCTGCGCATCAATGTCGGTGTTGACCGAGGTGTCGGCCGCGAAACCGTTGGCGGGCTCGAGCGGCTGCCGGCCGGGTGTTTCATCGGTATCCACGTTGACCAGGTGGTAAATGGTCCGGGGCGGTTCGATTCCGGCGGCGGCGAAGGCGGCCTTGACCTGTCGGATGGCCTCGCTGCGCACCTTGCCCAGGTCGGCGCTGCGGTGGTCGACCCAGCCGAAGAAGCGCAGGCCGATGCCGGCGGGCGTGAAGTCGACCACGGTCCAGGAGGGACCGGGATCGTCCAGCAGGCCATCGATCCTGCAGATGCGCGCCATCGCCAGCTCCTGCGCCTGGTGGATCGACTGCCCGGCATCGATGGTGACGGTGAAGTCGAAGCGGCGCCTGGGATTGCGGCTGTAGTTGAGGATGACGGCCTTGAACACCAGCGCGTTGGGCAGGCGCAGCTCGTTGCCGTCCAGGGTCATGAGCATGGTCGCGCGCGAGGTCAGCGCCACCACGCGTCCCTCGTGCGCATCGATCAGCACGTGATCGCCGGGCGCGAACGGCTGGCGCAGGCTCAGCAGCACGCTGGCGATGTAGTTCTCGGCGATGTCCTTGAAGGCGAAGCCGACCACCAGTCCGATCAGGCCGGCCGATCCGAGCACCGCGCCCACGATCGGGGTGGCGTCGAGCATGTCCAGCGCGATGACCACGCCGGCCAGGGTGAGCAGCCCGCGCACGATGCCGCGGAGCATGCCGTCGACGTAGGGATTGCGCGTGCGCAGCCGCAGCCAGTGCAGGCGGCGGGAGGCGACCCCGCCCAGCCAGGAGAACAGCAGCACGACCAGCAGCGCCACCAGCAGCAGCGGTGCCGTCTCCAGCAGGTTCGCCAGCTTGTCGGCGGCGTTGCCCAGGGCGAAGTCGAGCCGGTCGACCACGTCCGGATCGTCCGGCAGCAGCGGGCCGGGCGTGACATCGCTGGAGTCGGGCCCGGCCGCGGGTGCGGGCGACTGCTCTGGTCCGGCCTGCTCCTGCGGTTCGGACTGCGCGGCAGGAGAGCCGGCCTGCCAGCCCAGGGCCCACGCTGGAGTGGCGATCAGGGCCGCGGCGACGAGCAACAGCACCAGCCGGCGCCGAAGCCGCCCGACAGCGGCAGGCCGCTGTGGACGGATGGCATCAGGCGAAAGCATCTGGCTGGCATGATCGGCGCGGCGCATGTGCGATGGGCGTTGCGGTGATGTGCCAGTCTACCCGCGGCGGGCTTGATGATCAGATGAACCATGCGAACACGAACAGGGCGAGCATGGTCATCGCCAGCGCAACCTTGAGCGCCACCCCCAGGGCGATCCCCACCCAGGTCCCCACGCCCACCCGGGTGGCCGATCCGATGCCGCGCATGCGCAGGTCGCGATGATGGACGAGTTCGCCGATCACGGCGCCCGCGAACGGGCCGAGGAACAGGCCGGGGAGGCCGAAGAACAGGCCGATGATCGTGCCCAGGACGGTGCCGATCAGCGCCGGACGGCTCGCGCCCACGCGTTTGGCGCCGATCGCAGTGGCCCACAGGTCGGCGGCGATGGAGACCAGGGTGAGGATGCCGAGGATGCCGAGGGTCCAGACGCCCACGCGCTGGAAGTCGTCCGCCCATGCCGCGCACAGCAGGCCGGCGAAGATCAGCGGCACCCCCGGCAGCGCAGGGAGGATGATGCCGGCGAACCCGACCACGACGAGTGCGATGGCGATGCCGTACAGCGGAATCTGGAAGTCCATCGGGATGCCTCTGGGATGCGTCGGGAGCGGCCCTTGCCGGGTCGAAAAACTGTCATCGGCGCGCGATTGCAATTTGCAGGGAGCCGGGGTAACGTTCAGCCGCTGTGTTTGTCAAGGTCACCGTGAATCGTGGCCTGGATGTGGTAGATCCGAATCGGCCCGTTCCATCGAATCCGCTCATCGTTGCACCTCGTTTCCTCCTTGCAACCAGCCGCCGCGACAACGGCGTTCCGTCGATCCGATCAATCGATTCGTTCCAGGGAGTGATGTCGAAATGGCAGACCGCGAAACCGGTACCGTCAAGTGGTTCAACGATGCGAAGGGCTTCGGGTTCATCAGTCGCGAGAATGGCGAGGACGTCTTCGTGCATTTCCGCGCGATCCAGACCCAGGGGTTCAAGAGCCTGAAAGAAGGCCAGAAGGTGAGCTTCACCGTCGTCCAGGGCCAGAAGGGCCTGCAGGCGGACGCAGTCGAGCCGCTCTGAAGGCGCTCTGCTGCCACCCTTGAGCGACACGAAGCCCGGCTCGCGCCGGGCTTTTTTTGGCTCTTCTCCCAAGTGTGGGGCTGCTTTCACTTCCGTCGTCGGAAGGACGCCGCGTCCTGCCGGCCGGGGAGCAATCCCCGGCCCGGGGCGACCCTCGGTCCGTAAGCCCCGATCGCCCTCTGGTCGGAGCGCTGCGCCGGGCCGGACCGCGCAGCGGGCTGACCGAGCCGGGGAGCAATCCCCGGCCCGGGGCGACCCTCTGTCCACAAGCCCCGATCCAGCTCTGCTGTTGACGACTCCCCCGCACTCGGGAGAAGACACCTTTTTGTGGGCCTTCCACCAACTTTGGAGCACCCGGGAGCGACGTCTATGGACACCCGGCCGCGCCGGACAAGCCGACGAGCTGCCCCGGGGACGCGTGGCAGGACGCGCAGGGAGTGTGTCAGTACAGGTACGCCCGCCCGTTCTGGATGCGGACGTAGGAACCCTCGCGGATTCCGTCGAGATCGTCCTGCCTGACCACGGTGGTGCGGCCATCCTGCATGCGCACGTGGACGTTGTAGTAGCCGTCGTCGCGGCTGCGGTTCTGGATCGCGTTGCCGACCACCGCGCCGCCGATGGCGCCGGCCGCGGTGGCGGTGTTGCGACGGCCTTCGCTGTCGGTGTTCCTGCCCGCGATCTCGCGTGCCGCTGCCGCGCCGACGATGCCGCCCAGCACCGGCCCGACCACGTTGCGTCCCCGGTCGACCGCCGAGCGCTCGATGGCGACCACGGTGCCGCAGTCGTAGCAGCGCGAGGTCTGGGGACTGCCATAGCTGCCGCCATAGCCGGATCCGTAGCCGGGCGAGGTGCTGGCGCAGCCCACGAGCGATGCCGAAGCCAATACGGCGATGATGCTGAGGTTGCGGATGTTCATCTCGGTCCTCCTCAGGGCCCTGGGTCTGTCCGGGGCAGCAATGCCCGCGGACTCGACACTAGGCGCCGGGCGATGAACGCGACGACAATTTTTCCGCAGGCCCGTGCCAGGCGGGCCGCATCGTGCAGCAATGATTCAGGCGCGGCCCGCGGCCGCGCGGCTCAGCGGAAGTCCTGGTGGCAGGCCTTGCAGGCTTCGCCGATGCCCTTGGCCGTTTCCTCGGCACCGGCACAGTTGAGCGGGGGCGAGGCCAGCGCGGCGTCGAGCGTGGCGCGGAACTTGGCGGCGTGGCCGGCGTACTTGCTGTCGTCGGCCAGGTCCGGGAAGGCCGGCTCGAGATCGTCGCCGAAGGTGCGCAGCGACTTCAGGTGCGGCAGCAGGTCGGTCGGGCTGCAGCGGTTGGCGGCGACGGTGTCGCGCAGCTGCGCCGAATGCGCCGAGAACAGATGCATCACCGCGTGCGGATAGTGGTCCTGCCAGGTCTTGCGCGACTCCAGCGTGCGCAGCAGCATCACCACCGCGACCACCCCGAGCACCAGTCCGAGCACGAAAAAGAACAGGTAACGGCCGGCCGTCGACGGCGGCTTGCGCACCGGAGTGGTGCCACTGGCTGGACTGGACATCGCGTGCTCCCCTGGCTGGCTGGGCGCGACGATACCACGGGATCATGGCGTTGAAGCCGCCGGCACAGGATCAATAGACTGCGCGGATGGACGAATCATTGCGGGAACGCTTCACCGGCATCGACCGGCTGTACGGGCGCGGCACGGTGTCGCGGCTGGCGGCCGCGCGCGTGGCCGTGATCGGCCTGGGTGGCGTCGGTTCCTGGGCGGTCGAAGCGCTGGCGCGCAGCGGCGTCGGCCACCTGACCCTGGTCGATGCCGACGACCTGTGCCTGTCCAACACCAACCGCCAGCTGCCGGCGATCGCCGGGCTGTACGGACGCAACAAGGCCGAGGCGATGGCCGAGCGCTGCCTGGCGATCAATCCGGCGATCGATGCCGTCGCGGTGCAGTCCTTCCTCACCCCGTCGAACATCGAATCGATGATGGCGCCCGGCTTCGATCTGGTGTTCGACGCCTGCGACAGCTTCCGCAGCAAGGTCGAGCTGATCGCCTGGTGCAGGCGGCGCAAGCAGCCGGTGCTGACGGTCGGATCGGCCGGCGGGCGCACCGATCCGACCCTGGTCCGGGTCCGTGACCTGTCGCGCACCGAGCACGACGCGATGCTGGCGCTGATCCGCAGGAAGCTGCGCTCGGAGTTCGGCTTTCCGAAGAACGCGGACCGCTATTTCGGGGTGCCGGCGGTGTATTCGCTGGAGAACGTGAAGTATCCGCAGGCCGACGGCAGCGTCTGCGGGCTGCGGCCCAGGCTGGACGCGGACGCGGCGCTCAAGCTCGACTGTGGCGCCGGCCTCGGCGCGGCGACCCACATCACCGGGACCTTCGCCTTCGCAGCGGTCGGCAGGGCGCTGGACATGCTGCTCAAGCCGAAACGCCAGGGGTAGGCCGGCCGCCGGCGCCGGGTCCGGTCAAGCGACGCTCCCCCGGGCCAGGGTTCAGGGCGGCGGAAGCCCGAACAGGCGCCCGGCGTTCGCGCCGGTCGCTGCCGCCACCTCTGCCGCCGGCTGCCCGCGCAGTTCGGCGATCGTGTCGAGCACCGAAGTCAGCCGTGCCGGTTCGTTGCGCTGGCCCCGGATGCCAGCATCGGGCTGGTCCGGGGCGTCGGTTTCCAGCAGCAGGAATTCGAGCGGCATCGTTGCTGCCAGCTTGCGCAGCCGGTTCGCGCGTTCGTAGGTGACGGGGCCGCCGAGGCCGACCAGGAACCCCAGCCCCCACAGCTGTTCGGCCTGCTGCAGGCTGCCGGAAAAGCTGTGGACCACGCCGCGCAGACCATCGATGCGGCGGACCGCGGCGATGACCGCATCGACCGCCCGCCGGGCATGCACGATCACCGGCAGCCCGAATTCGCGCGCCAGGCGCAGCTGGCCGTCGAAAAACACCTGCTGCGCGTCGCGATCCAGCCCTTCGACATGGTAGTCCAGGCCGCATTCGCCCACCGCCACCGGCCGCTCGCGTTCGATCCATTGGCGCAGCTGTACCAGGTGCGCGGGCCGGTGCCGCTCCAGGTACATCGGATGCAGGCCGTAGGCGGGATGCAGCCCCGGCGCGGCCGCGCAGACCTCGCGCAGCTTCGGCCAGCCGGCGGCGTCGACGGCGGGCACGATCTGCCGCGCGACGCCGGCCGCGCGCGCGCGTTCGACCACCTCGGCGCGGTCGTGGTCGAACTCGGATGCGTCGAGGTGGCAGTGGCTGTCGGTCAGCATGCGTGTGTCGTGCGGCTACTCCTTCCGCGCGGTGCCGTCGATCGGCGGCCGCGCGGAGGGTTCCTCGGGCTTGCGGTTGCGGTTCTTGAAGTTGGCCAGCAGCAGGGTTCCCAGGCCCAGCAGGAGTTCGTCGACGAACGGGATCGGGTCCGGGAACAGCAGGCTGACGAAGAACAGGATCGCGGTGGCGATGAACAGCCGCGGATAGCTCAGCCGTCCGAGCCAGACCAGCATCGGGGCGACGACGGGATGGGGCATCTGCGTTCTCCGCGGCAACGAGGGCGACAGTCTGAAACTAGCACGCGCTGCGTTGCACCGCGATGCGGGCCCGGATTCACCGGCGCGTCAGCTTCCGCAGCGTTTTCTCCGCGCCGGTTCAGGCGCCGGGTGCTGGAATTCCCCCAGGGCCCGGCGCCCGCCAGAGGAGAACGACATGAAGAACAACACCCTTGCCATCGCCCTGGGCGCGCTGCTGGTCGGTGGCGTCGCCGTGGCGGCGTACCAGGGCAGCCGCAGCGGCGACGACGCGGCGACGGTCGAGTTCGCCGACGGCGGTTCGGCGCGGATCGAGTTCGCACCGGTGGTCGCGGTGACGCCGGTGACCGAAGCGACCGAACTGTTCGCCACCGTGATCGGTGCCGACCCGCTGCGCGAAACCACGACCACCAGTACGCCGCGGCAGGTGTGCGAGGACGTGGTGGTGCGGCAGCAGGCCCCGCTCAAGGACCCCAACCGCATCGCCGGCACCGTGGCCGGCGCCCTGATCGGCGGCCTGGCCGGCAACCAGATCGGCGGCGGCGACGGCCGCAGGGTGGCGACCGCCGCCGGGGCCGTCGGCGGCGCCTACGCCGGTCGCCACATCCAGCAGCGCCAGCAGCAGAACCGGGTGCTGGAGCGCGTCGACCGCCAGTGCCGTACGGTCCAGGACAGCGTGCAGTCCTCGCAGGTGGTCGCCTGGAACGTGACCTACCGCAACCCCGACGGCACCATCGGCACGATGCGCACCGGCGAAAAGCCCGGCGAGCGTCTTGCCCTGGGCAGCCAGGAACGCACCGTCGGCTACGAGGTCACCTACCGGCTCGACGGCATCGAGGATACCGTGCGGATGGACCGGGATCCGGGCGAGCGCCTGCCGGTTATCGATGGCGAGGTCATGAGCCGCGTCGCCGCGGCGGGCACGCCTGATCGCGGCTGAACCCCGTCGCTGCTGAAGGAAGGCACACCCGGGCCGGCATTTGCCGGCCCGCTTCCGTTGCGGGCTGGCGCCGGCCGGGCAGGGGAGAAGCGCCCGTCGCGGAGCCGTACAATGGAAGGCTGTCCTGTCCGAGCGCTGCCATGGCCCTGAACCCCTACGACCTCTACGACATCCGCTCCCTGCTCAGCGAAGAGGAGCGCGCGGTCCAGGACTCCGTCGCCCGCTTCACCGACGAGCGCGTGCTGCCGATCATCGGCGAGTGCTTCGACGAGGGCCGTTTCCCGACCGAACTGATCCCCGAGATCGCCGGTCTGGGCCTGCTCGGCGCGACGCTTCCGGCCGAATACGGCGGCTCCGAGCTCAACTACGTCAGCTACGGCCTGATCTGCCAGGAGCTCGAGCGCGGCGATTCGGGCCTGCGCAGCTTCGCCAGCGTGCAGTCCTCGCTGTGCATGTACCCGATCTACGCCTACGGCACCGAAGAGCAGAAGCAGCGCTGGCTGCCGGACATGGCCGCGGGCAAGGTGATCGGCTGCTTCGGCCTGACCGAGCCGCACGGCGGCTCCGACCCGGCGAACATGAAGACGCACGCGAAGAAGGACGGCGGCGACTGGGTGATCAACGGCTCCAAGATGTGGATCACCAACGGCAACCTGGCCAACATCGCCATCGTCTGGGCGCAGACCGACGACGGCATCCAGGGCTTCGTGGTCGAGAAGGACTTCGCCGGCTTCAAGGCCCAGGTGGTCAAGCACAAGATGAGCCTGCGGGCCTCGGTGACCAGCGCGCTGTTCTTCGACAACGTGCGCGTGCCCGAGGCCAACCGGCTGCCGAACGTGAAGGGGCTGAAGGGGCCGCTGGGCTGCCTGACCCAGGCCCGCTACGGCATCACCTGGGGCCCGATCGGCGCGGCCATCGCCTGCCTGGACGAGGCCTTGAACTACTCGAAGGAGCGGATCCTGTTCGGCCGCCCGGTGGCGGCGACGCAGAGCGCGCAGATCAGGATGGCCGACTGGGCCCGTCGCATCACCGGCGCGCAGCTGCTGAGCCTGCAGCTGGGGCGGCTGAAGGATGCCGGGAAGATGGCGCCGACGCAGGTATCGCTGGCCAAGTGGAACAACTGCCGCATGGCCATCGACATCGCCCGCGAGGCGCGCGACCTGCTCGGTGGTGCCGGCATCACCACCGAGCACTGCCCGATCCGGCACGCGCTGAACCTGGAGTCGGTGATCACCTACGAGGGCACCGAGACCGTGCACCAGCTGGTGGTCGGCCGCGAGCTGACCGGCATCAACGCGTTCGCCGGCTGAGCGCCGGGGCGGCCCGCGGCATCCTGGAGGAGCATCACCATGTCCCTGGCCGAGATCCGGATTGAAACAGGGCGTCTGCTGCTGCGCGTGCCGCGGATCGAGGATTTCGACCGTTTCGCCGAGCTGATCGGTGACGAGGAGGCGGCGCGCCACATCGGCGGCCATGCCCCGCGCGCCGCAGCCTGGCGCAGGTTTCTGCAGCAGCCCGGCGCCTGGGTGCTGCAGGGTTTCGGCATGTTCTCGGTGATCGACCGCGGCAGCGGCCGCTGGCTCGGGCAGACCGGTCCGTGGCGCCCGGAAGGCTGGCCCGGCAACGAGATCGGCTATTCCTTCCATCCCGACGCCTGGGGCAGGGGCTATGCGACCGAGGCCACGACGGCGGCCATCGACTGGGCGCTGGCCCACCTGGGCTGGAACGATTTCATCCATTGCATCGCGCCGGAGAACCTGGCCTCGCAGAAGCTGGCCCGGCGCCTGGGCTCCACCCTGCGCGGGCCCGGACAGCTGCCGGCTCCCTACGAGGATGCGCCGGTGCAGGTCTGGGAGCAGACGCGGGCGCAGTGGCAGGACCACCGCAGGCGTTTCGCCTGAGCGCCACCGGCGCTTCATCCGAGGGCATCACCGACATGTTCGCAGCCGTTCCCGACCCCATCCCTGCCCGCATGAAGGGCCTCAACCGCGCCGAGATCTGCGACGTGAACTTCCAGGAGTTCGTGCGCGGCTGGAACGGGAGCGCGGGTCGCGCCCCCGGCGCGTCCGAGCCGGTGCTGGCCGGCAGCGCGCTCGACGCCCGCGGCTTCCGCGAGCTGTTCGAGTCGCAGCTCATCAGCCGCCACCTCGACCTGATGGCGCGCGTGCTGCGGGTGCAGAACAAGGTCTTCTACACCATCGGCTCCTCGGGCCACGAGGGCAACGCGATGGTCGCGCGCGCCACGCGCCACACCGATCCGGCCTTCCTGCACTACCGCTCCGGCGGCTTCATGGCCGAGCGCTTCCGCAAGCTGCCGGGCATGGACCCGGTGATGGATTCGGCGCTGTCGTTCGCGGCCTCGAAGGAAGACCCGGCCTCGGGCGGCCGCCACAAGGTCTGGGGCAGCAGGCCGCTGTGGGTGCTGCCGCAGACCTCGACCATCGCCTCGCACCTGCCCAAGGCCTTCGGCACCGCCGTGGCCATCGAACAGGCCAGGCGCATCGGCCACGCGCTGCCGGTTCCGGATGACAGCATCGCCATCTGCTCCTTCGGCGACGCCTCCAGCAACCACGCCACCGCGCAGACCGCGTTCAACGTCGCCGCCTGGACCGCTTACCAGAAGCTGCCGGCGCCGGTGCTGTTCGTCTGCGAGGACAACGGCATCGGCATCTCGGTGAAGACGCCCGACGGCTGGATCGCGCGCAACTTCAGCCAGCGTCCGGACCTGGACTACTTCGCCGCCGACGGCCTCGACCTGGCCGCCGGCTACGGCGACGTGCAGAAGGCGGTCGAACACTGCCGCCGCAGCCGCCGCCCGACCTTCCTGCACCTGCGCACCACCCGGATCATGGGCCACGCCGGCACCGACTTCGAGATCGAATGGCGTTCGATCGAGGAGCTGTGCGCGGTCGAGGCCACCGATCCGCTGCTGCGCTCGGCCGCGATCGCGCTGGAGTCGGGGCTGATGTCGAAGGACGACATCCTCGACCTCTACGAGGCCACCCGCGCCAAGTGCTTCGCCGCCGCCGAGGACGCCGACCGCCGCCCGCGCCTGGCCTCGCTGGAGGAGGTGATGGCGCCGCTGGCTCCGTACACCCCGGATGCGGTGAAGGCCGAGGCCGAACGCGCCGACTACGGCGAGCGCCGCCTGCAGGCCTTCGGCGGCGAGGCGAAGCTGCCGGAGAACCAGCCGCCGAAGCACCTCGCCGTGCAGATCAACCAGGCCCTGCACGACCTGTTCGCCAAGTACCCCGAGACCCTGCTGTTCGGCGAGGACGTGGCCCAGAAGGGCGGCGTCTACACCGTTACCCGGGGCCTGCAGAAGGCCTTCGGCCCGCGCCGGGTGTTCAACACCCTGCTCGACGAGACGGTGATCCTGGGCCTGGCCCAGGGCTACGCCAACATGGGCCTGCTGCCGATCCCCGAGATCCAGTACCTGGCCTATTTCCACAACGCCTGCGACCAGATCCGCGGCGAGGCGGCCAGCCTGCAGTTCTTCAGCAACGGCCAGTACCGCAACCCGATGGTGGTGCGCATCGCCTCGCTGGGCTACCAGCGCGGCTTCGGCGGCCACTTCCACAACGACAACTCGATCACCGCCCTGCGCGACATCCCCGGCCTGGTGGTCGGCTGCCCGAGCCGCGGCGACGACGCGGTGACCATGCTGCGCACGCTGATGGCGCTGGCCAGGGTCGACGGCCGCGTCTGCGCCTTCCTCGAGCCGATCGCGCTGTACATGGCCAAGGACCTGTTCGAGGCGGGTGACGGCGGCTGGCTGACGGAGTTCCCGGCGCCGGGCGAGGCCATGGCCCTGGGCGAGGGCCGCGTCTACGGCGAGGGCAGCGACGACCTGGTGGTGTTCACCTTCGGCAACGGCGTGCCGATGAGCCTGCGCGCGGCGCGCACTATCGAGGAACAGCACGGCTGGAAGGTGCGGGTGGTCGACCTGCGCTGGCTGGTGCCGCTCAACGAGGATTTCATCCGCGAACAGGCGGCGAATGCGAAACGCATCCTGGTCGTCGACGAGGGCCGGCGCAGCGCCGGCGTGGGCGAGGGCATCATCACCGCCCTGGTCGAGGGCGGCCTGTCCGGCATCCCGCTGCAGCGCGTCGTCGGCGCCGACACCTTCACCCCGCTGGCCGGCGCGGCCTTCCTGGTGATCCCGTCGGAGGAGGAGATCGTCGCGGCGGCCGCGCGGCTCGCCGGCGTCTGACAGCGCGGCCGCTGGCGGTGCGGCTGCGCTCAGTCCTCGTAGTTGATCAGGATCTCGACCCGCCGGTTGGGCGTCAGGCAGCGGATCAGCGCCTGGCCCTGTTCGCCCGGGCACTGCACCAGCGGCTCTGCGCTGCCCACGCCCACGGCATGGATCACTCCGGCCGGGATGCCGCGCCTGGCCAGGTAGTCGCGTACGGCCTGCGCGCGCCGCGTCGACAGCGCCACGTTGGCCTCCTCGTTGCCGACCCTGTCGCTGTGGCCGATGACCTGCATGCCGGCGATGCCGCGGCTGTCCCTGGCCAGCTTCGCCACCACCGCGTCCAGCGCCGCCCGGCCTTCCCCGGAGGCGTTGATGGTGGCCTGCGAGAAGGGGAACAGGCCGTCGGCGGAAATCCGTTCCAGGTGGACCGGCGGCGCTGGCGGGACGGCCGCCGCCGCCGGGGCTGCGCGCGGCGCGGGCGTGGTTTCGCAGGCGGCCAGCGCCAGCGACGCGAGCGCGACAGCGAACGTGGAGCGGGTGCGGCGGGTCCTGGCCATGGGTTCTCCCGGGGAGTCGCGAGGAGGGGAGCACGGCCGCCGTGCTGCCGCAGCCGCGGCTGGCGGGTCGTGCCAGGACCTGAGGATAGCAACGAACGCGTGCCGGGCCACGGCGCCGGGCGTCCGGTGGCCGTGGCGATCCTCAGCGCGCGAGCCCGTCCAGCAGCGGCAGCCGCGTCAGCGCGTGGCCGGCGCAGTGGAACGGCCCTTCGCCGGCATCCAGCGGCAGGACCGCCAGAGCCTCGTCGCCGGCCGCGCAGATCAGCTGGCCGATGGCGCGGGCGCCGGCGGCGTCATCGGGCGTGCCGGGCATCACCTCGCCCGGTCCGCCGGCGGCTCCTGCGAACCGCGCCAGGCCGCGCTTGGCCTGCCCGAGGAAGTGGGTGCGGGCCACGATCTCCTGGCCCGGGTAACAGCCCTTGCCGACGCTGAAGGCCTTCAGCCGCTCCAGCGACAGCTGCTGCGGCGTCCACTGCTCCAGCTGCGCCTGCGGCAGCCGCGGCAGGCCGTGGGCGAGGTCGAACTGCCGCCAGCGCAGCCAGGCCTCCGGATCGGCGGCCGGGGCCGGCTCCGCGGAGATCGCCAGGGTGCGCGCGCCGCCTTCGCCACCCATGTCCAGTTCGATCCGGTCCGTCGCGGTGCCGGCGAATCGGGCGCCTTCGGCCGACGCCGGCGCCGAGCAGCTGCCGGAGACGTGCAGATCGTCGCGGACCCGGATCGACAGCTTGCTGCGGAACACGAAGCCCTGCAGGCGTGCGGCGAAGGCGGCCGGATCGATCTCGCCCACCGGCAGCAGCAGCAGCGATTCCGCGTCCAGCCGCAGCAGCGCGAACAGCGCGATCAGCCGGCCCTTGGGCGTCAGCCAGCCGTTCCACTGCCAGTGCCCGGCGGCGAGTCCGGCGACTTCGTTCATGAACTGGGCCTGCGCGAAGCGCACCGCATCGCGTCCTTCCAGCGTCAGCAGCGGAAGTCCGGGAATGGCGAAATATTGGCCAGAAGCGGGGGTCGGCTTGTCGCGCATGTCGCCTGCGCCTAAAATTCAGGGGTGAACGGCCAGTGCATCATAGGCGAGGAGGACCGGGATCCAGGAGCCGGAGAGACCGAAAGGTCTGTTCCGGAAGCGGATTCCAAGGCGCCGGTGATGCAGGAGATCGGCGGGCGGGAAGGCCCGGATCCCACCCGGTACGGAGACTGGGAAAAAAACGGCCGCTGTATCGATTTCTGATTTGACTGCGGGGCCGGTGTTCGGATCGGCCACGATCCAGCCACGCGGCCCGCGGCCGCCAGCGAGGAGACCAGCCAGCGATGGCACACCGCGAACGTCCCCTGTCGCCCTTCATGCTTGGGCAGACATACCGGTTCCAGATCACGTCCCTGATGTCGATCCTGCATCGCATCACCGGGATTTCCCTTGCCCTGGGCGGCATTTCGCTGGTGTGGTGGCTGATGGCGATCGCCATCGGCGGCGACGCCTACGAATTCGCTTCCCGGCAGTGGGCCTCGCCGCTGGGCCTGCTGTTCCTGTTCGGCTTCACCCTGGCGCTGGTCTACCACCTGCTCAACGGCATCCGCCACCTGCTGTGGGACGCCGGCTGGGGCTTCGACCTGGGCACCGCGAGCCGGACCGGCTACGCCGTGTTCGTGATCGGCTTCGTCCTCACCGGCCTGATCTGGTTCTTCGGCCTGCGGGGTGCGGCATGAGCGGCGGCGGCGAGACCTCGCGCGCGGCGCCGCTGCGCACGCCGCTCAAGCGCGCCCGTGGCCTGGGATCGGGCAAGTCGGGCACGGAGCACTTCTGGGTGCAGCGGGTGACCGCGGTCATCCTCGCGCCGCTGGCGATCTGGTTCGTGGTCACCCTGGTGTCGCTGGTCGGCGTCGACCTGGACACCGCGCGCGCGATCATCGCGCGGCCGTGGAACGCGATCATGTTCTCGGTGTTCCTGGTGACCATGTTCTGGCACGCCAGGCTCGGCCTGCAGGTGGTGATCGAGGATTACGTGCACACCCGGTCGTACGAGATCGCCCTGCATTTCATCGTCAACTTCCTTTGCGGGCTGGGCGCCATCGCCTCGCTGTATGCGATCGCCCGCATCGCCTTCGCCGGTTGAGCCCGCAATGACTTCCGCGTATCCGATTACAGAACACAAGTACGACATGATCGTCGTCGGCGCCGGCGGCGCCGGCCTGCGCGCCACCTTCGGGCTGGCGCAGAAGGGCCTGCGGACCGCGTGCATCAGCAAGGTCTTCCCGACCCGCTCGCACACTGTCGCGGCGCAGGGCGGCATTTCCGCCGCACTGGCCAACATGGGCGAGGACGACTGGCGCTTCCACTTCTACGACACCATCAAGGGCTCGGACTGGCTCGGCGACCAGGACGCCATCCAGTACATGTGCCGCGAGGCCATCCCGGCGGTGATCGAGCTCGAGCACCAGGGCGTGCCGTTCTCGCGCACCGAGGACGGGAAGATCTACCAGCGGCCGTTCGGCGGCATGACCACGCACTACGGCAAGGGCGTGGCCCAGCGCACCTGCGCCGCCGCCGACCGCACCGGCCACGCCATGCTGCACACGCTGTACCAGCAGTCGCTCAAGCACCAGGCCGAGTTCTACATCGAGTATTTCGCGCTCGACCTGATCTTCGACGAGGAGGGCGCCTGCCGCGGCGTGCTCGCGATCGACATGGCCGAGGGCACCCTGCACCTGTTCCGCGCCCACGGCGTGGTGCTGGCCACGGGCGGCTACGGCCGCGCCTACTTCTCCGCCACCAGCGCCCACACCTGTACCGGCGACGGCGGCGGCATGGCCCTGCGCGCCGGCCTGGGCCTGCAGGACATGGAGTTCGTGCAGTTCCACCCGACCGGCATCTACGGCGCCGGCTGCCTGATCACCGAGGGCGTGCGCGGCGAGGGCGGGATCCTGCGCAACTCGAACGGTGAGCGCTTCATGGAGCGCTACGCCCCCAACGCCAAGGACCTGGCCAGCCGCGACGTGGTCAGCCGCTCGATGACGATCGAGATCCGCGAGGGCCGCGGCGTCGGCGAGCACAAGGATCACATCCACCTCGACCTGACCCACCTCGATCCGGCCGACATCCACAAGAAGCTGCCGGGCATCGCCGAGAGCGCGAAGATCTTCGCCGGCGTCGACGTGGAGAAGCAGCCGATCCCGGTGATCCCGACCGTGCACTACAACATGGGCGGCATCCCGACCAACTACCACGGCGAAGTGGTGCAGTTGCGCAACGGCGACCCGGACTCGGTGGTGCCGGGCCTGTACGCGATCGGCGAGGCCGCCTGCGTCTCGGTGCACGGCGCCAACCGCCTGGGTTCGAACTCGCTGCTCGACCTGGTGGTGTTCGGGCGGGCGGTGGCCAACCGCTGCGCCGAGACCATCCGTCCGGGCCAGCCGCACAAGCGCCTGCCCGGTGATGCCACCGACCGGGCCGTCGCCAACCTCGACCGCCTGCGCAACGCCAGCGGCGACACACCCACGGCGGTCATCCGCGACAACATGCAGCGCTCGATGCAGGGCCATGCGGCGGTGTTCCGCACCCAGGAGACGCTGGCAGAAGGCGTGACCCAGGTCCGCGAGATCCGCGACTCCTTCGCCGACGTGCGGGTGAGCGACCGTTCGCTGGTCTGGAACTCGGACCTGATCGAGACCCTGGAGCTGCAGAACCTGCTGGGCCAGGCGCTGGTGACCATCACATCGGCCGAGAACCGCAAGGAGTCGCGCGGCGCCCACGCGCGCGAGGACTTCCCGGACCGCGACGACGTGAACTGGCACAAGCACACGCTGTGCTGGATGGACGATGCCGGCAATACCCGCATCGACTACCGCCCGGTGCACATGTACACCCTCGACGACGAAGTCGAGGTGGTGCCGCCTGTCGCGCGGGTTTACTAGTGCCGGAATTGAGGATCGGGGATCGGGGATTCGCAACAGCCGTCCGACTGTGAACCCCGCTCTTCCGAATCCCGAATCCCCAATTCCAAATCCCGGATTTTAGAAATGGCTGAATTCACCCTCCCGAAGAACTCGAAGATCAAGAAGGGCAGGCACTTCAAGGCGCCGGCCGGATCGACGCGGGTTCGCACGTTCAAGATCTATCGCTGGAATCCGGACGATGGCCAGAACCCCAGCACCGACACCTACGAGGTCGATCTGGACAAGTGCGGGCCGATGGTCTTGGACGCGCTGATCAAGATCAAGAACGAGGTCGACCCCACGCTCACCTTCCGCCGCTCCTGCCGCGAGGGCATCTGCGGTTCGTGCGCGATGAACATCGACGGCACCAACACGCTCGCCTGCACCCGCGCGATCGAGGACTGCGCCAAGGCCGAGGTGCCGGTGTACCCGCTGCCGCACATGAGCGTGGTCAAGGACCTGGTGCCGGACCTGACCCACTTCTACGCGCAGTATGCTTCGATCCAGCCGTGGATCCGCACCCAGAGCGTGCCGCCGCCGGACCGCGAGCGCCTGCAGTCGCCGGCCGACCGCGACAAGCTCGACGGCCTGTACGAATGCATCCTCTGCGCCTGCTGCACCACCAGCTGCCCGAGCTACTGGTGGAACGGCGAGCGCTACCTCGGCCCGGCGGTCCTGCTGCAGGCCTACCGCTGGATCATCGACAGCCGCGACGAGGACACCGGCGCGCGCCTGGACGACCTCGAGGATCCGTTCAAGCTCTACCGCTGCCACACGATCATGAACTGCGCCCGCACCTGTCCCAAGGGCCTGAACCCGGCCAAGGCGATCGGTTCGATCAAGCAGCTGATGCTGGCGCGGCACGGGTGAGCCGCGTCCTGGCCGATGCCGCGACGGCATCGGCGCCCGCGCCCGGCCGGCGGGCACCTGCCGCCGGCCACGCGGAACCGCGGCACCGCCGCGCGACCTGCCCCGGCCCCGGTGTGAAGGCATGACCGGCCAGGACGCCGACGCCGCCGAACTGCGCCGCCTGCGCTGGCGCTGCCGGCGCGGCATGCGCGAACTCGACCAGCTGCTCGAACGCTGGCTCGACCGCGAATGGGCGCGGTCTTCCGAGGCGCAACGCGGGGTTTTCCTACAGCTGCTCGATGTCGAGGACGATAAGCTCTGGCGCTGGTTCATGGGCCACGAGGAGATCGCCGATGCCGGACTCGCCGGGATCGTCCAGCGCATCCGCGAGCTGCCGCCGCGCTGAGGTGCCCGAAGCGCGGCTGGCCTGGCGGCCGTCGGCGTGGCTGTCCGCCTGTCTGGCGGTGCTGACCGTACTGGCGGTGTTTTCCGTACTGGCTTCGGAGATGCCGCGCTGGCCGGCCTCCGGCCTGTGCCTGCTGGTGCTCGGCCATGGCGGCTGGCTGCTGCGGCGGGAATGGCGCGGGCCGCGCACTGAGCTGATCTTCAGGTCCGGCCGGCTGACGGTGGACGGGGTCGGCGTCGCGCAGGCCGGCGTGCAGTGGCGCGGGCCGCTGGTCTTCGTCTCCTGGCGCGACGGCGCCGGCCATGTCCGCCGGCTGTCGTGGTGGCCCGACACGCTGCCGGCGGCGTGCAGGCGTGAACTGCGTCTGGCCGGGCCGCTTGCGGCAGCTGCGCGCGGCCGGGGTTCGATGGCACCATAGCGCCTGTCCCCCGCACGGCCCGACTCCTCGATGCCCCTTTCCGACCGGCTCCCAGACGGCCATCCCGCGCTGTACCGCGCTGCAGCGGCGGAACGCGGGGAGGTTCCGGCGGAGCTGAATCCTGCGCTGGCGACGCGTCCGGTCCGCGCCGTGGTGTCCGCCGGCCGCAACCGCGCGGCGCCGGTACGGGGCATGGGCCAGGCGCGCTGATGTTCAAACCGATCTCCGTCGCCATCGGCCTGCGCTATCTGCGCGCCAAGCGCCGCAACGGCTTCATCTCCTTCATCTCCATGGCCTCGATCCTGGGCATCGCGATCGGGGTGATGGTGCTGATCACCACGCTGGCGGTGATGAGCGGTTTCCAGCGCGAGATCAAGGAGCGGATGCTGGGAATGGTGGCGCACGCCACGGTCAGCGCCAACGAAGGCCCGATGGAGGGCTGGCGGCACGCTGTCGGGGTCGCCCGCAAGGATCCCCGGGTGGCGGGCGCTGCCCCCTACATCGATACCCAGGCGCTGCTGCGCAGCAGCCGGCAGGAGCCGGCGGCGATCCGCGGCGTGGTGCCGGCGGACGAGAACACGGTGTCGGAGCTGGGCGAGCGCATGGTCCAGGGCAGCCTGGCCGATCTTGCGCCGGGCTCGTACAACATCGTGCTCGGCAAGGAGCTGGCGCTGTGGCTGGGCGTGAGCGTGGGCGACCGGATCGTGGTCACCACCGATTTCCAGGTCACGCCGATGGGCGCGGTGCCGCAGCTGAAGCGGTTCACGGTCAGCGGACTGTTCGAGGCCGGCTACCAGGACTTCGACCGCAGGCTCGCGGTGGTCAATCTCGAGGACGCGCAGCGCGTGCTGCGCATGGGCGACGGCGTCACCGGCGTGCGCCTGAAGCTGCACGACATGGACCGCTCCTGGGAAGTCGCGCGCGACCTGGCGCTGCAGCTCCCGGGCTATTACCGGGTCAGCGACTGGAGCATGGAGAACGCCAACATGTTCCGCGCGCTGAAGCTGGAGAAGACGATGATCGGCATCCTGCTGTCGCTGATCATCCTGATGGGCTCGTTCAACCTGGTGTCGTCGCAGGTCATGCTGGTCACCGACAAGCAGGCCGACATCGCCATCCTGCGCACGCTGGGGCTCACGCCCGGAGGGGTCATGCAGGTGTTCATGGTGCAGGGCACGCTGATCGGCGTGATCGGCATGCTGCTGGGCGTGGTTGGCGGGCTGCTGCTGACCTTCAACCTCGAGCACATCCTGCGCGCGATCGAAGCCACCTTCAACGTGGTGCTGATGCCCGAGGACGTGTACTACGTGACCGGGCTGCCGATCGACCTGCAGGTCAGCGACGTGGTGATGATCGCCTCGGTGGCGCTGGCCATGGCCTTCGTCGCGACGATCTATCCGGCGTGGCGCGCGGCGCGTACGGCGCCGGCGGAGGCGCTGCGCTATGAGTGAGCGCCGGGAACCGGGAATCGGGAATCGGAAACCGGAAGACCGGGCGGTCGCGAACGGACCCGATTCCGGCGAGGTGATCCGGGCCGAAGGCCTGGGCAAGACCTATGCCGAGGGCAAGCTGCGCACGCCGGTGTTCGACGGACTGGATTTCCAGGTCGAGGCGGGCGAGACGGTGGCCATCCTGGGGGCCTCCGGCGCCGGCAAGAGCACGCTGCTGCACCTGCTGGGCGGGCTGGACACGCCGACCGCGGGCGAGGTGTACGTGGCCGGGCGGAAGATGAGCGCGCTGTCGGACGCCGCGCGCGGAAAGCTGCGCAACCGTGCGCTGGGCTTCGTCTACCAGTTCCACCACCTGCTGCCCGAATTCACCGCGCTGGAGAACGTGATGCTGCCGGTGCTGCTGGGCGGTCACCCGGCCGGGGAGGCGGCGCAGCGGGCGAAGTCGCTGCTGGAGGATGTCGGGCTGGGGCACCGGCTGGAGCACAAGCCGGGCGAGCTGTCGGGCGGCGAGCGCCAGCGCGCGGCGGTGGCGCGCGCGCTGGTCAACCGGCCGGCCTGCGTGCTGGGCGACGAGCCGACCGGCAACCTCGACGAGAAGACCGCGGCGACCGTGTTCGACCTGATGCTCGGGCTCAACCGCGCGCAGCGCACCAGCCTGGTGCTGGTCACCCACGACCGCGGCATGGCGCGCAAGCTCGACCGGGTGATGGAGCTGCACGAAGGCCGGCTGCGCGAACTCGCCCGCGACGAGATCTAGTCGCGGCCGCGCATCGGCGGGCGATAATGCGGGCTGCCTTCGAAGGAGAACCGCGTGCGCATCCTGGTCCCCGGCGGTGCCGGCTACATCGGCAGCCATGCCTGCGTCGTGCTCGCCGAACGCGGCCACGAGGTGGTGGTCGCCGACAACCTCTGCAACAGCTCGCCGGCCGTGTTCGACAGGCTGCAGCGCATCATCGGCCGGTCCCTGGAATTCCACCGCGTCGATCTGCGCGATCGCGAGGCGACCGCGCAGCTGCTGCTGCAGGGCCGCTTCGATGCGGTGATGCACTTCGCCGCGCTCAAGGCCGTGGGTGATTCCTGCGAGCGCCCGCTGGACTACTTCGACAACAACATCGGCGGCACCATCCACCTGCTGCAGGCCATGCGCGCGGCGGGCGTGCGGCGGCTGGTGTTCAGCTCGTCGGCGACCGTCTACGGCGATCCGGATGCGGTGCCGGTGCGCGAGGACGCGCCGCTGCGGGTGACCAATCCCTACGGGCGCAGCAAGCTGGTGATGGAGCAGCTGATCGGCGACCTGTGCGCGGCCGAGCCGGATTTCCGCGCGGCGATCCTGCGCTATTTCAATCCCGTGGGCGCGCATCCTTCCGGCCTGATCGGGGAGGATCCGCGCGGGACGCCGAACAACCTGATGCCGTATGTCTGCCAGGTGGCGGTGGGGCGCCGGGAGCGGCTGCAGGTCTTCGGCGGCGACTGGCCGACCGTCGACGGCACCGGCGTGCGCGACTACATCCACGTGATGGACCTGGCGCGCGCGCACGCCGACGCGCTGGAGGCGCTGGAGCGCGAGCAGCGCGGCTTCACCGTGAACCTGGGCACGGGTAATGGCGTGAGCGTGCTGCAGCTGGTGCAGGCCTTCGAGCGCGCCAGCGGGCGGCCGGTGCCGTACGGGATCGTGGACCGGCGCGCGGGCGATGTCGCCCAGGTCTATGCGGATCCGGCGCTGGCCAGCCGCCTGCTGGGATGGAAGGCCGGCCTGGACATCGATGCCATGTGCCAGGATGCCTGGCGCTGGCAGTCGCGCAATCCGGACGGCTACGACGACGGCCGCTGAAGGAAGCGGCGCCGGCCGGAGCAGTTGCCCTGGCGGGGGCCGTGGTCCCCAAGGTCGCCCGTCGACCAACCGCGCCACCGGCGTCCACGAATGCCGTTGTCCATGCACGCTGCGCAATGGCGCAGCGGTCCCGATGCCGTGAGCGCGGCGCCGCGCCGGCAGCGCCTCAGCGGCTGAACCAGTCGGCCACCGGTTCCGGGGCGCGCATCCACTGGAAGTGGTCCGCGCGCACGCCCAGTTCCCCGCCGTCGAAGCTGCGCCGCTCGGCGCGGGCCCGCGGCAGCTTCGACAGCAGGTACGCCAGCGACGAGGCCGGGGCCAGCCAGTCGTCGCTGAACAGGGCCGCCCGCACCTCCACCTGCAGCGCAGCCATTGCCGCCTCCAGATCGGGCAGTCCGGGCGCGGCGTAGCGGCCGCTCAGGGCGGTGCCGGCCCAGTCGCGCATCACCCCGCGCGCCTCGTTGCCGCCGAAGCCGATGCGGTGGCCGGGCAGCCTGCCGGCGCGCTCGGCCAGCCACGGCAGGAACCGGTAGGCCATTGGCAGCCAGAACCGCTGCCGCGGCGGAAAGGCGCGCCACCAGGGAGCACCGGAACCCGCCAGCCACAGCGTGCCGGCGGCCCCGGGATCGATCCCGGCCAGGCAGCAGGCCAGCTGCCCGCCCAGGCTGTGGCCGCCGGCGACCCGCGGCAGGCCGGGCAGGCGGGAGGCCACCAGGGCCCGGCTGGCGGCCAGGTCGAGCAGCAGCAGTTCGCGGTAGCCCCAATTGCAGTCGCGCCCGGCGCGCAGGCTGCTGGAGCCGTGACCGCGCCATTCGTGCAGGAACACCGCCACGCCGCGAGCCGACAGCGCCTGCGCCAGCGGCAGGTAGTGGCGTGCGGACACGCCCAGCGCGGGCAGCCAGAGCAGGCTGCGGCGCGGGTTGTCCGGAATGCACGCCAGCAGCCCGAAGCGGTGGCCGTCGGCGGCCTGGAGCGCGATCATGTCCGCCGGCGCGCCGTCGTCTGTGGCGGGCGTGTCGCCGCGGCTCATGCGTCCCTGCGCGCGGCTGCGAAGTGGCCCAGCACCAGCACCTCGCTGCGGCCGGGGCGACTGCCCGCGGCCAGCGCGTCGCGGATGTAGGCCACGCCTCCGGCGCAGGCTTCCGCCAGCGGCAGGCCGCGGCAGAGGCCGGCGGCGATGGCCGCGGCCAGGGTGCAGCCGGTGCCGTGTCCGTCCAGCTGCAGGCGCGGGCTGCGCAAGCGGGTGCGCAGCGCATCGTCGGCGTAGCGGTCGATGACGTCGCCGCCCTCGTCCAGGTGGCCACCCTTGAGCAGCGCCGCGCGGGCGCCGGCGGTGAGCAGGGCGTCGAGGGCGGATTCGGCATCGGCGGACGTGGCGATCGCCCGTCCCAGCAGCAGCTCCGCCTCCGGGATGTTGGGCGTGATGACGTCGGCCAGCGGCAGCAGCCGGGTGCGCAGGGCATCCAGCGATTCCTCCTCCAGCAGGCGCGCGCCGGAGGTCGCCACCATGACCGGGTCAAGCACCACCCGCGGCGCGCGGTGCGTTTCGAGCGCGTCGGCCACGGCATGGATCACCGGCGCCGAGGCCAGCATGCCGATCTTCACCGCGCCGATGCGGAAATCGTCGAAACAGGCGTCGATCTGGGCGCGCAGGAATTCGACCGGCGGCACGTGCACCGCGGTCACCCCGCGGGTGTGCTGGGCGGTCAGGGCGGTGATCGCCGAGAGGCCGTGCACGCCGTGGGCGGCGAAGGTCTTGAGGTCGGCCTGGATGCCGGCGCCGCCGCCGGAGTCGGAGCCGGCGATGGTCAGGGCGGAGATGGGCTGGGTCATGGGCTGCGGGATCGGACAGTCGGGCCAGGGGAAGTTGCGGACAGTGGCCGTCAGGCCAGCGAAGGCGGGAATCCAGTGCCTTTGCTTTCAATACGTTGCAAGTCGCTGGAGTCCCGCCTTCGCGGGAATGACGAGCTGTTCAGGGCTCTCCTAGCATACGGATGCCGGTGCGGCGGCAGGTGCGGCGCGGACCGTGGCGGCGGGAACAGGCGTATAATACCGCCATTATGATATCTGTCATATCAATTCCGATGTCTGGAAGCGGAGTCTGGCCTTGATCACCTCGGCCCAGATGCGCGCCGCGCGCGCCCTGCTCGGGATCGACCAGCGCACGCTCGCCAGGCTGTCGGGGGTCTCGGTGCCCACCATCCAGCGGATGGAGGCCAGCGGCGGCCACGTGCGCGGCGTGGTCGGCTCGCTCACGCGCGTGGTCGAGGCACTGGAGGCGGCGGGCGTGGAACTGATCGGCGAGAACAGCGCCAGTCCGGCCGGCGGCCGCGGCGTGCGCCTGAGGGGCGGCGACGCATGATCGCCCTGGTCGAAGCCGGCCGCGCGGGCCTGTACCGGCCGGGCAACTGGCCGCGCAACATCGCTGCCGGCCTGATCGTGGGCGTGGTCGCGCTGCCGCTGGCGATGGCCTTCGCGATCGCCTCGGGGGTGAAGCCCGAGCAGGGCCTGTACACGGCGATCATCGCCGGCGTCGCGGTCTCGCTGTTCGGCGGCTCGCGGGTGCAGATCGCCGGGCCCACCGGCGCCTTCATCGTCATCCTCGCCGGGGTGGTCGCGCAGTTCGGCGTGGAAGGCCTGCTGGTGGCGACGCTGATGGCCGGGGTGATCCTGGTGGCGATGGGGCTGGCGCGCATGGGCGCGGTGATCCGCTACATCCCCGACCCGGTGATCGTCGGCTTCACCGCCGGCATCGCGGTGATCATCTGGATCGGCCAGTGGCGCTATTTCTTCGGCCTGCCCGAGCCGGAGGACGGGCCGCTGTACCTGGAAACCTGGCGCCTGCTGCGCTCGTTCCCGCAGATGCACCTGGCCACCACCCTGCTCGGGCTGGGCAGCCTGGCGCTGGCGCTGTGGGGGCCGCGCATCCCCGGCATGGCGCGCGTACCGGGGCCGCTGCTGGCGATGGCGGCGGCAACGGCGGTGGTGGCGATCTTCGATCTGCCGGGCGTGGCCACGATCGAGTCGACCTTCGGCGCCATCCCGCGCGAACTGCCGAGCCTGCAGGTGCCGACCATCGGCTTCGACGACGTGATGCTGCTGCTGCCCTCGGCCTTCACCATCGCCATGCTCGGCGCGATCGAATCATTGCTCTCGGCGGTGGTCGCCGACGGCATGGCCGGCACCCGGCACGATTCCAACCAGGAACTGGTCGGGCAGGGCATCGCCAACATCGTCTCGCCGCTGTTCGGCGGCATCGCCGCCACCGGCGCGATCGCGCGCACCGCCACCAGCATCCGCAACGGCGGCAACGCGCCGATCGCGGGCATCGTGCACGCGCTGCTGCTGGTGCTGATCCTGCTGGTGATCGCGCCCTACGCCGGCAAGGTGCCGCTGTGCGCGCTGGCGGCGATCCTGTTCGTGGTGTCCTGGAACATGAGCGAGGCGCCGCGCTTCATCCGCATGGTGCACAAGGCGCCGCGCGCGGACGCGGCGATCCTGCTGATCACCTTCGCCCTGACCATCCTCACCGACCTGGTGGTGGCGGTGAACATCGGCGTGATCCTGGCGATGATGCAGTTCATGCGGCGCATGAGCACGTCGGTCGCGGTGGTCGAGCACACGCAGTCGAGCCTGCGCCAGGAGCTGGAGGAGGCCGGCCTGGAGGCGATGCCGAAGGACGTGCTGGTGTACTCGATCGACGGCCCGTTCTTCTTCGGTTCGGTCGATTCTCTCGAGCGCGCCCTGGTCTGGTCGCGGACCCCGCCGCGCTGGCTGGCGCTGCGCCTGGAGCGGGTGCCCTTCATCGACGCGACCGGGCTCAAGCGGCTGGAGTCGACGATCGAACACCTGCGCGGCCAGGGGGTCGAGGTGCTGCTCAACGGCGCCAGCATGGGCGTGCTGCGCAAGCTGGTGCGCGCCGATGTGGTGAGCCGCGACAAGCCGGGCAGCTATTTCCAGGACCTGTCCGAGGCGCTGCGCCACGTCGAGGCGCAGCGCGCGGCGCAGGCCAGGGCGGCCGGGGATCTGCAGGCGGAGTGATGCCCGGCGCCGCCGGCCGGCCGTGTGGCCGGCGGGCGATTGCCGGCCAGGCCGGGGTGGGCGCTACAGCACCTCGGATGCGTAGTCGGCCAGTCGCGAGCGCTCGCCGCGGCGCAGGGTGATGTGCGCGCTGTGCGCCCAGTTCTTGAAGCGGTCCACCGCGTAGGTCAGGCCGGACGTGGTTTCGGTGAGGTAGGGCGTGTCGATCTGCTCGACGTTGCCCAGGCAGACGATCTTGGTGCCCGGGCCGGCGCGGGTGATGAGCGTCTTCATCTGCTTGGGAGTGAGGTTCTGGGCCTCGTCCAGGATCAGCCAGCGGCTGAGGAAGGTGCGCCCGCGCATGAAATTGAGCGAGCGGATCTTGATGCGCGATGCGAGCAGGTCGTTGGTCGCCGCGCGGCCCCAGCTGCCGCCTTCCTGGTTGTGGGTGAGCACCTCCAGGTTGTCGGTCAGCGCGCCCATCCACGGCGTCATCTTCTCCTCCTCGGTGCCGGGCAGGAAGCCGATGTCCTCGCCCACGCTGACCGTGGCGCGGGTCATGATGATCTCGCGGTAGCGCTGCTGGTCCATGGTCTGGGCCAGGCCCGCGGCCAGCGCCAGCAGGGTCTTGCCGGTGCCGGCGGTGCCGAGCAGGGTGACGAAGTCGATCTCCGGGTCCATCAGCGCGTTGAGCGCGAAATTCTGCTCGCGGTTGCGGGCCATGATCCCCCACACCGCGTGCTGGCTGGAGCGGTAGTCGTCGACGATCTGCAGCACCGCCGTGTCGCCCTCGGTGCGCAGCACGCGGAACTCCGACTCCTCGTCGCCCGGCAGGTACAGGTACTGGTTCGGGTGCCAGTCGCAGTCGTCGCCGGTGGCGACCTCGTAGAAGGTGCGCCCCTTGTCGGTCCACGACTTCAGGTCCTTGCCGTGGCGCTGCCAGAAATCCTCGGGCAGGGCCGTGGCGCCGGTGTAGAGCAGGCTGAAATCGTCGAGCGCGCGGTCGTTTTCGTAGTCCTCGCTGACGATGCCGGCGATCGCCGCCTTGATCCGCAGGTTGATGTCCTTGGACACGAACACGACCGGGTAGTCGGGTTCGTCGCGGCGCAGCTGCAGGATCGCGCCGAGGATGCGGTTGTCCGGGGCCACCGCGCCGAACGAGGTCTTGTCCTCCTTCGGCACCGTGGTCTGGAAGCGCAGCTTGCCGATGCTTTCCGCGCCGCGCAGCTGCAGCGCGTTGGGGCGGTTGAGCACCAGCCCGGTGGCGATCTTGTCGGTGCCCTGGCCTTCGATCAGCTCGTTGATGAAGCGGCTCACCTGGCGCGCGTTGCGGCTGGATTCGGATGTGCCCTTCTTGCCGTTGTCGAGTTCCTCGATGACCTGCATCGGCAGGAACACGTCGTGCTCCTCGAATTTGAACAGGGCCGTCGGGTCGTGCATGAGCACGTTGGTGTCGAGCACGTACAGGCGCTTGCCTTGGGTCATCATCGAAGTGGTCGCCTCCGGTCGGCGTGCGGTCGTGGGCAGCGGCGCGCCGCCGTGGCCTGCGGGGCAGGGCGGCAGCGCGGGATGAACGGGGATGGGGTCACCTGGCCTGCGCGGCCTTGAGTGCGTCGAGCACGGCCTGGGCGTGGCCGGCCACCTTCACCCCGCGCCACTCGGCGGCAAGGCGATGGTCGGGCGCGATCAGGAAGGTGCTGCGGACCACCCCCAGCACCTTGCGGCCGTACATGTTCTTCTCGTGGATCACGTCGAAGGCCCTGCACAGGGCCTCGTCGGCGTCGCTGACGAGGGGGAAGTCGAATCCCTGTCTGGCGCAGAAATTGTCGTGCGACTTCACCGAGTCGCGCGAGACACCGAGCACGGCAGCGCCCAGACGCCTGAACTCCGGCAGCAGGGCGTTGAAGTCCAGGCCCTCGGTGGTGCAGCCGGGCGTCGAATCCCTGGGGTAGAAGTACAGCACCAGCCAGCGGCCGGCGTAGCCGGCGAGGGTGGCGGATTCGCCGCCGGACAGGGCCAGCGGCAGCTTGAGGGTGGAACCTGGAATTGCCTTGCCGACTGCGGTCATGTACTGCGTGTCATTCCGGGCGTGGCGGGACTCTGGGGTCGAGGGCTGCGACGGGTCAGAACTTCATCGGATCCATGATCGCGTCGAGGTTGAGGTGGTCGCAGAACTCGAGGAAGTCGTCGCGCAGCGCGGCGATGTGCATGTTCGCCGGCACGCCGATGGTGACCTGGGCGGAGAACATGTCGGCGCCGGTCTGCATCGCGCGGTAGCGCGAGCAGTGCAGGCTCTCGATGGTGATGCCCTGGCGGTCGAAGAAATCGGCCAGCTGGAACAGGATGCCGGGCTTGTCGGCGGCCACGACCTCGACGATGTACGGCAGCAGGTTCGACTGGATCGGCTTGGACCCGGTGCGGTACCAGATCAGCTTCAGCCCTTCCTCGCGCTCGAGCCGGGTGAGCATCGCTTCGAGCTTGGCCACCGCGTCCCACGAGCCGGTCGCCAGCGCGGTCACCGAGACGTCGCGGCCAACGGTGGACAGGCGCGTATCGACGAGGTTGCAGCCGCTGTCGGCGATCCGCCTCGACACGGCCAGCAGGGGTGAGGCCGGGTGCGTCGTGTAGGCGTTGATCAGCAGGTGGTTCTCGTTCGGCGCAGGCCGGGGAGTGTCTGGATCGGTCAAGGCGGCATCCGCGGCGGGAAGGGTGTTCCGGGCGGCCCGGCATGAACGGCGGATGGCCGCAGGCCGGGACCGGGGCCAGCATACTTGCCCCTGCTTCCGGGCCGCAAGTAACATTCGGTCAATTCGCGACCGCGTCCGCAGGGCGCGCGTTCCCCCAAGGATTCCAGGGCACGACTTTTGCGACTTTCCGGCAGTTCCGCCGCGCTGGCACCCGGTTCAAGGCCGCCGTCGGCCGCGATCCCGACGCCCGCGCCCGGCCTGCGGCTGCGGCGCGTGCCCGCCCGTCACCTCGAACACGCCAGAACCCGCCGCCCGCGCGCCGCCGGCGGCACGACCCCGAACCCCAGGAGCTAGACATGCGTCATCCCCGCTTCCCGATTCGCGCCGCGGCGCTCGCGCTGGCCTTTGTCGCGCTCGGCACGACCGGCTGCAAGTGGTTCGGCAAGACCAACCAGATGTATGCGCAGAGTCCGGAGGCGCGGCCGCTGGAAGTGCCGCCGGATCTGGATGCGCCCAGGGTCGACAGCGCGATGGCGCTGCCGCCCGCGCAGCCGCAGTCGGTGACCCGCTCGACCATGTCCCCGGCTTCGAGCGCGGCGGCGGCGACCAGCTTCGTGGTGGCTGGAAACCGCGACGAGATCTACGGGCGCATCGGGCAGGTGCTGGCCGGGGTCGAGGGCGTGAACGTGACCAACCGCGCCCAGCTGCTGGGCGCCTACGACGTCGATTACGGCGGCAGCACCTTCCTGGTCCGCGCGGTCCAGGCCGAGGGCGGGGTGCAGGTGTCGGCAGTCGATGCCCGCGGCCTGCCGGCCGCCGGTGAAGCGCCCGCGGCGCTGGTCGCCAGGCTCCGCCAGGCGCTGGGCGCGGGCAACTGAGGGATCACGGGGCCGGCCTGCACGATCGCGCGGGCCGGCCGACACCGCCAGGGGAGGTCTGAACAACCTGGTGTCTGGTCGTCATTCCCGCCTTCGCGGGGATGACGGTAGCTGCTCAGGGCTTCCCTAGCGCTCGAGCAGCGGAAGCTTGTCCGGCTTGCCTTCCCACTCCTTGGCGTCGGGCGGGGCGTCCTTGCGGGCGTTGATCACCGGCCATTCGCGGGACAGCTCCGCGTTCAGTTCGACGAAGTGCTCCTGCCCGGCGGGGACATCGTCCTCGGGGTAGATGGCGTTGATCGGGCACTCGGGCTCGCACAGGGTGCAGTCGATGCATTCGTCCGGGTCGATGACCAGGAAATTCGGGCCTTCGTGGAAACAGTCGACCGGGCACACCTCGACGCAGTCGGTGTACTTGCACTTGATGCAGTTTTCGGTGACGACGAATGGCATGGATGCGGAGGCTGTGCTGTTGTGCTGCAGGGGCAATTCTAAGGCAGCCGCCGGCGTCGCGCTGCGAAACGTTCGCATTTCCCTGTTGCGGCGGCCAACGTGAAAGCTCCCGGGCCTGGGCGAGGGGCAAAAAGAAGGGTTCTTCTCCCAAGTGCGGGGGAATCGTCAAGAACAGAGCTGGATCGGGGCTTGCGGACAGAGGGTCGTCCCGGGCCGGATCGCGCAGCGGGGCTGACCGGGCGAAGAGCGATTCCCGGCCGAGAGGGCGCGGCGTCTCTCCGACGGCCGAGCTGACAACTTTCCCCGCACTTGGGAGTAGATCCAAAAGAAAGGATCTTCTCCCGTTTGAGGGAACCGCAAGAGAAGAGCTGACTCCGGGCTTGCGGACACAGGGTCGCCCCCGGCCGGCAGGGCGCGGCGTCTCTCCGAAGGTCGAGCCGAAAACCTCCCCGCACCCGGGAGAAGAACCAGAAGAAACGCCCGCTTGCGCGGGCGTTCCGGAGATGGCGCTCCCTACGGGAATCGAACCCGTGTTTCAGCCTTGAGAGGGCCGCGTCCTGACCGCTAGACGAAGGGAGCGGTGTGCTTTCGACAGCAGGCCGGCAGGACGTCCAGCCTCGCCCGGGGCAAGGCCCCGCGCAGCTTGCTAGTATAGCAGGGATCAGGCCGCCGGAAGCGTGGCGGCCCCTCCGGAACACACGCGGGCGCCGATGCCGACAGACACCCAATCCAGGACGCCAGCGCTGCGCTCCATTCCCCGTGAACAGCACCCGGTGTCCCGCAAGGACATCAGTCCCAACGCCCTGCGCGTGCTCTATCGGCTCCGCGACGCCGGCCACGAGGCCTACCTGGTGGGAGGCGCGGTGCGCGACCTGCTGGTCGGCAGCCATCCCAAGGACTTCGATGTTGCCACCGGCGCCACCCCGGAGCAGGTCAGGCAGCTGTTCCGCAACTCGCGTCTGATCGGCCGCCGGTTCCGCCTGGCCCACGTGGTGTTCGGGCGCGAGATCATCGAGGTCGCCACCTTCCGCGCCAATACCGACGACGGCAGCGGCGACCGTGAGGTGGACGACGACGGGCGCCTGGTGCGCGACAACGTCTACGGCACGATCGAGGACGACGCGGTGCGCCGCGACTTCACCGCCAATGCCCTGTATTACGCGATCGAGGACTTCTCGATACGCGACTACGTCGGCGGCTTCGACGACGTGAACAACCGCGTCCTGCGGCTGATCGGCGATCCGGAGACCCGCTATCGCGAGGACCCGGTGCGCATGCTGCGCGCGATCCGGCTCTCGGCCAAGCTCGGCTTCAGCATCGCCCCCGACACCGCCGCGCCGATCGCGCCGCTGGCCTCGCTGCTGTCTGAGGCGGCGCCGGCGCGGCTGTTCGAGGAGTGCCTGAAGATGTTCCTGTCCGGGCATGCGGTGGCCAGTTTCGAGGGGCTCGAACGCCACGGCCTGCTGCAGGCGCTGTTTCCCGAGAGTGGGCGCGCGCTGGCCGCCAACAGCAGCGGCGCGCTGCGGCGGATGGTGCTGGCGGGGCTGCGCAACACCGATGCGCGGGTGGCGGCGGACGAGCCGGTGTCGCCGGCGTTCCTGTTCGCCGTGCTGCTGTGGCCGGGCTATTGCCGTGCGCTGATGCGGCTGCAGGCGCAGGGCATGAACGAGATCGAGGCGCAGCGCCGCGCCGCCGACCAGGTCACGCTGCACCAGCTGTCGATGATCGCGCTGCCGCGACGGTTCTCGCTGCCGATGCAGGAGATCTGGCTGATGCAGTCGCGGTTCCCGCTGCGCCAGCGCAAGCGGGTGGTGCGCACGCTGGCCCATCCGCGCTTCCGCGCCGCGTGGGATTTCCTGCTGCTGCGACAGACGGCCTCCAATGTTCACGACCAGGACGTGGCGTTCTGGCGCGAGGCGCAGCGCGATCCGGACAACGCCATCGCGCGGCAGCCGGCGGTCGAGGTTGCGGTCGGGGGCGGGGACGACGAGTCGGCGCCGGCGCGGCGCAGGCGCAGGCGTCGCCGGCGCACCGGCGCGGGCGCCGAATGACCGGCCCGGTCCTGGCGTACGTCGGGCTGGGCGGCAATGTCGGGGATGTCGATGCCGCCTTCGACGGCGCGCTGCGCGAGCTCGCGCGGCTGCCCGCGACCCGCGTGCTGGCCGTTTCGCGCCGCTATCGCACGCCGGCGTGGGGCAACGAGGCGCAGCCGGATTTCCTCAATGCCGTGGCCGGCATCGAGACCGGCCTTCCGGCGCGCGCCCTGATGGACGCCCTGCTGGCCATCGAGCAGCGCTTGGGCCGCGTGCGCGCCGGCGACGGCAGCGACCGCTGGGGCCCGCGGACCCTGGATCTGGACCTGCTGCTGTACGCGGACGCGGTCATCGATCTCCCTGGTCTGCGCGTGCCGCATCCGCGCCTGCACGAGCGCGCGTTCGCGCTGCTGCCGCTGGTCGAGATCGCCCCCGAGGCGGTCATTCCGGGCGCGGGACCGGCGCGCCAGGCGCTGGCGGCATTGGATGCGGGCGGCATCGAAGCGCTACCCTAGCGTCTGTTGCAGCCACGGCGATCGCCCCCCCCAGCGCCATGAACACCGATGTGACCCAGCGACCGGCTCCGCCGAAGCCCGTGACCGTCCCCGGCCTCGACGAGGCCAGGCGCGACGGCCGCAGGCTGGCGATGCTGACGGCCTACGACGCCGGTTTCGCGCGCGTGGCCGACGCCAGTGGCGTGGACATCGTGCTGGTCGGCGATTCGCTGGGCATGGTGGTCCAGGGCCATGATTCGACCCTCCCGGTGACGGTGGACGACATCGAATACCACGTGCGCAACGTCGCGCGTGGACTGCGGCGCGCGCTGCTGCTGGCCGATCTGCCGTTCGCCGCCGACGCCACGCCGGCGCAGGCGCTGGACGCCTCGGTGCGCATGCTGCGCGCGGGCGCGGGGATGGTGAAGCTCGAAGGCGCCGGGCCGCACAAGCTCGAAGCGATCGGCCACCTGGTCGCGCGCGAGATCCCGGTATCGGCGCACCTGGGGCTGACGCCGCAGTCGGTGCTGCGCCTGGGCGGATTCAGGGTGCAGGGCCGCGAGGAGGCCGCTGCGCGGCAGCTGCGCGAGGACGCTGCCGCGGTGGCCGCGGCGGGCGCTTCGCTGCTGGTGCTTGAATGCGTGCCGTCGGCGCTGGCCGCGCAGATCACACGCGACTCGCCGATCCCCACGATCGGGATCGGTGCCGGGCCGCACTGCGATGGCCAGGTCCTGGTGCTGCACGATCTGCTGGGACTGGACAGCGGGCACCGCAGGCCGAAATTCGTCAAGGACTTCCTCGGCGAAGGCGGCTCGGTGGCCGGCGCGATCCGCGCCTATGTCGCTGCGGTGCGCGATGGCGGTTTCCCGTCCGCCGAACACGCCTACGACTGATCGCACCGTGATCGAGGCGCCGGCCCGGCTCGAAGTCCTGCGCGCGCGCGTGGCCGGCTGGAAGCGCGACGGGCTGCGCGTGGCGCTGGTGCCGACGATGGGCAATCTGCACGCCGGGCATTTCTCTCTGGTCGCGCTGGCGCGGCAGCGCGCCGACCGCGTGGTCGCCAGCGTGTTCGTGAATCCGACGCAGTTCGGTCCCGGCGAGGATTTCGGGCGCTATCCGCGAACGCCGGAGCAGGATGCGGCGGGGCTGGAGGCCGCCGGCTGCGACCTGCTGTGGATGCCGGCGGTCGAGGCCATGTATCCCTTCGGCGTGGGCGATGCCGTGAGCATCCGCGTGCCCGGGATCACCGGGGTGCTCGACGGCGCACATCGCCCGGGCCACTTCGACGGCGTCGCCACCGTGGTCGCGCGGCTGTTCAACCAGGTGCAGCCGGATCTGGCGGTCTTCGGCCGCAAGGACTACCAGCAGCTGGCGGTGATCCGCCATCTCGTCGCGGACCTGGCGTTCCCGCTGGAGGTCGTGGCCGCGGACACCGTGCGCGACCGCGACGGACTGGCGCTGAGCTCGCGCAACCAGTACCTCTCGCCGGCCGAGCGTGCGGTTGCGCCGATGATCTTCCGCACGCTGCAGGCGATGCGCGACCAGGCCCGCGCGGGCGGCGACTTCGCCGCGATCGAGGCTGACGCGGCGGCGACGCTGGCGCAGGCGGGCTTCGAGGTGGATTACGCCGTGATCCGCGGCGCCGACCTGTCGATGCCCGGATCCGCGCCCGGGACGCCGCTGGCGGCGCTGGTCGCCGCCCGCCTGGGGCGCACACGGCTGATCGACAATCTCGAGTTCATCCGCTGAATCGCCGGCAACGGCGATTTGAGACGCAGTGGCTGGCGCCTATACTTGGAGAGGTCCGGGCTCCGGCCCGTCTCCCCGGTTCCCCCGCAATGCTGTTGACCCTGCTCAAGGCCAAGATCCACCGCGCCACCGTGACCCACGCCGAGCTGCACTACGAAGGCTCGTGCGCCATCGACGGTCGCCTGCTCGACATCGCCGGCATCGGCGAATACGAGAAGGTGGAGATCTACAACATCAACAACGGCGAGCGCTTCGCCACCTACGCCATCCGCGGCGAGGCCGGCAGCGGCATCATCTCGGTCAACGGCGCGGCCGCGCACAAGGCGCAGCCGGGCGACCTGGTGATCATCTGCGCCTACGGCCACTGCGATCAGGCCGAGGCCGCCGGGTTCAAGCCCAGGCTGGTCTACGTCGACCGGCAGAACCGGCTCACCCACACCAGCGAGTCGATTCCCGAGCAGGCTGCGTGACGCCTGCCGACGCGCTGGCTGGTCTGTCCGCCCATGGGCAGCGGGTGCGGTCTGTCCCGCTGCACGGGCTGATTGCCGCCGAGCCGGAGCGGGTGTCCGCGCTCGCGCTGTGCGCCGGTCCGCTGTACGCGAACTTCGCGCGCCAGCGCTACGATGCCGCCGCCGTCGACGCGCTGTTCGCGCTCGCCGCCGAAGCCGGCTTCGGCGAGGCCATGCGCCGGCTGGTCGACGGCGAGGCCGTCAATCCGACCGAAGGCCGGGCGGCCCTGCATACCGCGCTGCGCGGGCAGGCGTCGACCTCGCCGGTGGCCCTGGCGTGCAGCGCCCAGGCGGAAGCGGCGCGGCGGACGATGGCGGCGATGATCGATGCGCTGGCCGCGACCGGCGTGACCGACATCGTCAGCGTCGGCATCGGCGGCTCCGATCTCGGGCCGCGGCTGGTGGTGGACGCGCTCGCGCAGCCCGATGCGCGCTTCCGGCTGCACTTCCTGTCCAACGTCGACGGCAATGCGGTGGAGCGGACGCTGGCGGGGCTGGATACGCACACGACGGCCGCGATCCTGATCTCCAAGACCTTCGGCACGCAGGAGACCCTGCTCAACGGCGGCATCGTGCGCGACTGGCTGGGCGACGATGCGCGCGTGTACGCGGTCAGCGCCAACGTCGCGCGCGCGGAGGCCTTCGGCATTGCGCCGGAGCGGATCCTGCCGATGTGGGACTGGGTTGGCGGGCGCTACTCGCTGTGGTCGGCGGTGGGTTTTCCGATCGCGCTGGCGATCGGCATGGAGCGGTTCGGGGACCTGCTGGCCGGCGCCGCGGAATTCGACATGCATGCCCTGACGGCGCCGCCGCGTGAAAACCTGGCGTACTGGCATGCCCTGACCTGCGTCTGGAACCGCAACGGGCTGGGCCTGGCGACGCAGGCGGTGCTGCCCTATGACGAGCGGCTCCGGCTGCTGCCCGGCTACCTGCAGCAGCTGGTGATGGAGAGCCTCGGGAAATCCGCGCGCCTGGACGGCGCGTCGTTGCCGGTGGATACGGTACCGGTGTGGTGGGGCGGGCCGGGCACCGACACCCAGCACAGCTTCTTCCAGGCGCTGCACCAGGGCACCCAGATCGTCCCGGCCGACTTCATCGGCGTGGTGCGCAGCGCGCACGGCCACGACGACAACCATCGCGCGCTGCTCGCCAACCTGCTGGCGCAGACCGAAGCGCTGGCCAACGGCCAGGCCAGCGACGACCCGCATCGCGCCTATGCCGGCGGCAGGCCGAGCACGCTGATCCTGCTCGACGCGCTGACGCCGCGCGCGCTGGGCGCGCTGGTCGCGATGTACGAGCACAGCGTCTACCTGCAGTCGGTGGCCTGGGGCATCAACGCCTTCGACCAGTTCGGGGTCGAACTGGGCAAGCAGCTTGCGAACACGCTGCTGCCCGCCCTGCGCGGCGAGGCGGAGGCCGGGGATCCGGTCACGCGGGCGCTTCTGGCTGAGATCAGGCGTTCGGCAGGAGCGCCGTAAGGCGCGACCGGGCTCCCGTACACCCGGGATCCTTTTCGCAGCGATCTTCACCCTCCGGCACCTGGCATCCGCGCTTCCGGATGCGCAGCGCTGCGTGCCTGGATGGGGTGTCGCTGGAGGGGTGGAGATCCGCTGCCCGGATCCTTGCCCGGCGTGTGAAGTCGTCCATGCGGTGGCTGTGATGTCGCGGTCGCGCCTTGCGGCGATCCTAAGGGGAGTGGTGGCGGTCGAGGGCCCAGCGGACGTGTTCGCGGACGACGGGGTCGGGCCAGTCGCGGCGGGATTCGAGCGCGGCCAGGACTTCGCGTGTCGTCGGCGCGTTTCCGAGCGCCACGGCGATGTTGCGCAGCCAGCGCGCGTGTCCGCTGCGGCGGATCGCCGAGCCTTCGGTGCGCTGCAGGAATTCTTCTTCAGTCCACGCGAACAGCTCCGCCAGCGATGCGCTGTCGAGATCGTTGCGGGCGCGGAAGTCGGGTTCGTCGGTGCGCCGGGCGAACTTGTTCCAGGGGCAGACCAGCTGGCAGTCGTCGCAGCCGAAGATCCGGTTGCCGATCAGCGGGCGCAGCGCCTCGTCGATCGCGCCTTCGTGCTCGATGGTGAGATAGGAGATGCAGCGCCGCGCGTCGAGCCGGTGCGGAGCGACGATGGCGCGGGTGGGGCAGACCTCGATGCAGCGCGCGCAGGTGCCGCAGTGGGCGCTGGCCGGCGGATCGACCGGCAGCGGCAGGTCGATGTAGATTTCGCCGAGGAAGAACCACGAGCCGCCGTCGCGGTCGATCAGGCAGGTGTGCTTGCCGATCCAGCCCAGGCCGGCGTTGCGCGCAAGCGCCCGCTCGAGCACGGGCGCCGAATCCACGAACACCCGGTGCCCGAACGGACCGATGTCCGCGGCGATGCGTTGTGCCAGCTTCTGCAGGCGGTTGCGCATCAGCTTGTGGTAGTCGCGGCCCAGCGCGTAGCGGGCGACGTAGGCGCGCTGCCCGTCCTTGAGCGTGCGCCAGGCCTCGGCGTCGTCCTGGCCGTAGTCCAGACCCACCGAGATCACCCGCAGCGTGCCGGGCACCAGCTCCTGCGGCCGCGAGCGCTTGTCGCCGTGGCGCGCCATCCAGTCCATGGTTCCGTGCAGGCCCTGCGCCAGCCAGTCGCGCAGCCGGGCCTCGTCCTCGCCCAGGTCGATGCCGGCGATGCCGCAGCGCTGGAATCCGGCCTCGCGCGCCCATGCCCGGATGCGCGCGGCCAGGGCCGCCAGATCGACGGCAGCGGGACGGGACGGGGGAGTGGCCATCGGCGAAGTATAGAATCCGCGCATGATCGTCCCGCCTGCCACGCACGTGAACCAGCTCTACGACAGCGCCGCGCTGCGTGCGCTGGAGGCGCAGGCCCAGGCGCGCAGCGGGGATGCCTTCACGCTGATGGCGCGGGCCGGGCAGGCGGCCTGGCGCGAGCTGCTGAGACTGTGGCCGGAGGCCCTGAAGATCGCCGTCCTGTGCGGTCCGGGCAACAACGGCGGCGACGGCTATGTGCTCGCGCGGCACGCGCAGCAGGCCGGACGCGGGGTGCGCGTGCTGCGCCTGGCCGGGCACGCGCCGCGGACCGCGCAGGCGCAGCGTGCAGAACGCGACTACCTGGATGCCGGGGGCGCGATCGAGGAGTCCGGCGGCGCGATCGGCGATGCCGACCTGGTGGTCGATGCCCTGTTCGGCATCGGGCTGCAGCGCCCGCCGGAAGGGGCGGCGGCGGCGCTGGTCGCAGCGGTCAACGCCGGCGGGGCGCCGGTGTTCGCGCTCGACGTGCCCAGCGGCGTCGATGCCGACCGCGGCAACGTGCCCGGCGTGGCGATCCGCGCGATGCACACCCTGCAGTTCATCGCCGCGCACGCCGGTCTGCACACCGGCGTCGCGCTGGCGCATACCGGCTCGCTGGCGGTGGCCGGGCTGGGACTGCCGCCGGAGCTCCTGGCCGGCGTGGCGCCGGTGGCGCGCCGGCTGGACGCATCGATGCTGGCGCAGGCGCTCGCGCCGCGGGCACGGCACGCGCACAAGGGGCATTCCGGCCACGTGCTGTGCGTGGGCGGCGATCACGGCATGGGCGGGGCGATCCTGCTCGCCGCCGAGGCCGCACTGCGCTGCGGCGCCGGGCTGGTCAGCGTCGCCACCCGCGCCGGTCATGTTCCGCCGCTGCTCGCCCGGCGCGCCGAGGCGATGGCGCATGCGGTGGAGGCGGGTGCGGATGTCGCGCCGCTGCTCGATCGCGCCGACGTGGTCGCGATCGGGCCGGGGCTGGGGCAGGGGGAATGGGGCCGGGCCCTGCTCGCGGCGGGGCTGGCCTCACGCCGCGCACTGGTGATCGATGCCGATGCGCTGAATCTGGTCGCGACGGACGGAGCCGCGCTGCCGGCCGATGCGGTGATCACGCCGCATCCGGGCGAGGCCGCGCGGCTGCTGCAGTGCCCGACCGCCGAAGTGCAGGCCGACCGCTACGTCGCCGCCGGCAGGCTCTGCGAGCGTTTCGGCTGCGTCGTGGTGCTCAAGGGCGCGGGCACCGTGGTTGTTGCGCCCGGCGAACTGCCGCAGGTGGTCGCGGCCGGCAATCCGGGCATGGCCGTGGCCGGCATGGGCGATGTGCTGACCGGCTGCATCGCCTCGCTGCGCGCGCAGGGCCTGCCGGCCTTCGACGCGGCGCGCTTCGGGGCCCTGCTGCATGCGGCGGCGGAGGACGTCGCCGCCCTGCAGGGGGAACGCGGGCTGCTTCCGTCGGACCTGTTCGTGCCGCTGCGGACGCTGGTCAACGGCAGGCCCGGGGCATGACCACGCTGCAGCTGGCCGACGAGGCGGCGACGCAGGCGCTGGCCCGTGCGCTGGCGGCCAGCGGGCCGCAGCCGGCCGTGGTGTTCCTGCACGGGGATCTGGGCGCGGGCAAATCCACCCTGGCGCGGGCCTGGCTGCGGGCGCTCGGCGTGACCGGGCCGGTGCGCAGCCCGACCTACACCCTGGTCGAACGCTACCGGCTGCCGGCCGGCGGCGAGGCCGTGCACCTGGACCTGTACCGCATCGGCGACGCGGGCGAGCTCGAGTTCCTGGGGCTCGACGGTCTTGAGCCGGCGCTGTGGCTGGTGGAATGGCCCGATCGCGGCCGCGCCGGGCTGCCGTCCCCGGACCTCGACATCCGCCTGGCGCTGTCCGGATCCGGTCGTTCGGCCGAGCTGGTGGCAGGGGGGGCGGCGGGCAGGCGCTGGCTGGCCGCGCTGGCGTCTGCAGGCGAGTTGCCCGCACATCCTGAACCGAAACCCTAGCAAGGTTCGGCAGGTGGCGGATTTGCAAGGGAAAACCTGTTGCGCCAACGGCAATTTAATGCTTGACTAACGCGCATGCGCATCAGGGGGATCAACGTCCAGCAAATCCTGCTCGGTGTGGCGTTGATCGCCGCGCTGGCCTGGAATCTTGCGCGCGCCTCTGAAATCAATGACTTGCGTATTTCCCAGGGCGCCACCGGCACCCGCGTCGAGATGCGCATGGATGCCGCGGGCGAGTACCGGGTGCTGACCCTGGCCAACCCGGACCGCCTGGTCGTCGACTTCCCCGGCAGCCGTTTCGCCAAGGATCTGGCCGTTCCGGCGGGCGTGGGCGTGGTCCGGGCGGTGCGCAACGGCCAGCCGGTGCCGGGCACGGCGCGGGTGGTGTTCGAACTCGGTGCCGCGGTGGCGGCGCTGCCTCCGCGCCTGGAAACCGGCGCCGACGGCGTGCGCCTGGTGCTGGAGTGGCCCGGCGACGCGGACCCCATTGCCGCGGTGGCCGCGCGGGTCCAGTCCCCGCAGCCGGACGCCGGCGCGTCCGCCGGAGCTTCCCTGGCAGAGGTGGCCGCAGCCAGCGAAAAGGCGTCGGCCGAGGCCACCTCGCAGCTCATCGCCCGGCAGCAGGCAGCAGCACGGCCGGTTCCGGCGCCCGCAGTCGCGGCCTCCGCTGCTCCGGCCCAGCCTGCGGCCGAACCCGCCGCACCGGCGCAGGCCACGCCCCTGCCCGATCCGCGCAAGCGCGCGGCCCAGGCGGGGACGCGGCCGCTGGTCATCGCCATCGACGCCGGCCACGGCGGGCAGGATCCCGGCGCGATCGGCCCGGGCGGCAGCTACGAGAAGCACGTGGTGCTGGCGATCGCCCGCGAACTGGCCCGCCAGATCAACGCCACCCCCGGCATGCGCGCCTACCTGGTCCGCGACCGCGATGAATACGTGGAGCTGCCGCAGCGCGCGCGCCGCGCGCGCCAGGCGGGCGCCGACATGTTCGTGTCCATCCATGCCGATGCCGCGCACAACCGCGCCGCCTACGGCTCGTCGGTCTACACCCTGTCCACCCGCGGGGCTTCCTCGCAGCAGGCGCGCTGGCTGGCCGACCGCGAGAACGCCTCCGACCTGGTGGGCGGCGTGCGGCTGGAGAAGGACACGCTGTCGAACGTGCTTCTGGACCTGGCCCAGAGCGGCAACATGAAGGCTTCGCAGGACGCGGCGCGGCACGTGCTCGACGGCCTGCGCGGCGTCGGCAAGACCCACAAGGCGCAGGTCGAGTACGCCAACTTCTCGGTGCTGCGCAATGCGGACATGCCGGCGATGCTGGTCGAGACCGGGTTCATTTCCAACCATGACGAAGAGAAGCGGCTGAAGGATCCGGCGTTCCAGCGCCAGCTGGCCACGGCCCTGCTGCAGGGCATCGACAGCTTCTTCGTCAACCAGCCGCCGCCGGGCACCATGTACGCGGCGCGGGCGGCCGCCGCCACCGCTGCCGGCAGCCGCTGATCCGGCCGTCGCGCCGGGAGCCTGGGCTATCATCGACGCTGTTCCCCATGGTGGCGCCCGTCGCGCCGGCAGCCGCGTGTCGATCCGCCAGCTCCCCGATACCCTCATCAACCAGATCGCCGCGGGCGAGGTGGTGGAGCGGCCCGCGTCCGTGGTCAAGGAGCTGGTCGAGAACGCGCTCGACGCCGGTGCCACGCGCATCGACCTGGACCTGGAGGAAGGCGGGGTGCGCCTGGTGCGGGTGCGCGACGATGGCGCCGGCATGCCCGCCGAAGAGCTGCCGCTGGCGGTCTCGCGCCACGCGACCAGCAAGATTGCCAACCTCGACGACCTGGAGGCGGTGGCCACGCTGGGCTTCCGCGGCGAGGCGCTGCCTTCGATCGCCTCGGTGAGCCGCTTCAGCATCGCCACGCGGCGCGCGCAGGATGCGCACGGCGTCGCGCTGGAGGTCGATGGCGGTCGCGTCGGCGCTGTTGCGCCCAGGCAGCATCCGCCGGGAACCACGGTGGAAGTGCGCGAGCTGTTCTACAACGTGCCCGCGCGGCGCAAGTTCCTGCGCGCCGAGCGCACCGAGCTGGGGCATATCGAGGAGTGGCTGCGTTCGCTGGCGCTGGCGCGCCCGGACGTCGAGCTGCGGGTCTCGCACAACGGCCGGCCGACGCGCCGCTACAAGGGCGGCCGCGAACTGTTCGCCGAAGAGCGCATCGTCGAGGCCCTGGGCGAGGAGTTCGCGCGGCACGCGCTGCGCGTGGAGCATGAGGCCGCGGGCCTGCGCCTGCACGGCTGGATCGCGCAGCCGGCGTATTCGCGGGCCAGCGCCGACCAGCAGTACCTCTACGTCAACCGCCGCCCGGTGCGCGACCGCAGCGTCGCCCACGCGGTCAGGCAGGCGTACGCCGACGTGCTGTTCCACGGGCGGCAGCCGGCCTATGTGCTGTTCCTGGAGATCGATCCCACCCGGGTGGACGTCAACGTGCATCCGGCCAAGCACGAGGTCCGCTTCCGCGACGCGCGCCTGATCCACGATTTCGTGTATCGCACGCTGCACGCCGCGCTGGCGGCAACGCGCGCGGGGACGGTTGCGGTAACGCCGGTGCAGGCGGTGGAGGGCGCGCCGGCGCAGCCGACGGCAGCGCCGGCGTGGTCGCGGCCGATGCCGCAGTCGAGCATCTCGCTGCGCCTCGACGAGGCCGCCTCCGCCTACGCCGCACTGTACGCCGCGCCGGCTGCGGAAGCCGCGGCGCAGGCGCCGTTGCCGGCGCACGACGAGCGCGGCATTCCGCCGCTCGGCTACGCCGTCGCCCAGCTGCACGGCATCTACATCCTCAGCGAGGCGGCCGACGGGCTGATCGTGGTCGACATGCACGCCGCGCACGAGCGGATCGGCTACGAGAAGCTCAAGACCGCCCATGATGGCGAAGGCCTGCGCATGCAGCCGTTGCTGGTGCCGCAGACCGTGGCTGTCGCCGAACGCGAGGCCGACCTGGCCGAGCGCGAGGCGGCGACGCTGGCGGATCTCGGCTTCGACGTCTCCCGCGCCGGCCCGCAGTCGCTGCTGCTGCGCGGCGTTCCGGCGCTGCTCGCCCACGGCGACACCGAGGCGCTGCTGCGCGACGTGCTCGCCGACCTGCACGAGCACGGCCAGAGCCGCCGCGTGCGCGAGGCCCGCGACGAACTGCTCTCGACCATGGCCTGCCACGGCGCGGTACGCGCCAACCGGCGGCTCACGGTTCCGGAGATGAACGCGCTGCTGCGGCAGATGGAGGCGACGGAGCGCTCGGGTCAATGCAATCATGGGCGTCCGACCTGGACGCGGTTCGCGCTGGCCGAGATCGATCGATGGTTCATGAGGGGGCGCTGATGAAGACACGATGGCTGTTGCCGGCAGTGGTCGCGGTGCTGCTGCTCGCCGGGTGCGGCGTGGGCAGCGATGGCGGTACGGATGGCAAGGCGGCGGAAGCGACGCCGGCCCGGCAGGATCCGGCATTCCTGGCCGACACGGAGCGCTGGCGCGAGCAGCGGCGCGAGAACCTGCTGGCCCCGGATGGTTGGACCAGCCTGGTCGGCATGCACTGGCTGGAGCTCAAGGCGCACTACATCGGCAGCGGCGCGACCAGCGGCATCCGCATCGCCCGTGGGCCGGAGAAGCTGGGCATGCTGCAGCAGCAGGGCGGGCGCGTGTTCCTCGTGCCCGAGCGCGGCGTGCCGCTGACGGTCGACGGCGAGCCGCTCAAGGGGCGGGTGGAGCTGCTGTCGGACGAGCACGACAGCCCCACGCGCGTTGGCTTCGACGATGGCGCCGGCGAGCTGAGCCTGATCCGTCGCGGCAACCGCACCGCCGTGCGCGTCAAGCACGCCGAAGCGCAGACCCGCACCGGCTTCAGCCAGCTGGAGTACTGGCCGGCGGACGCGGCCTGGCGGGTCAGCGGCCGCTTCGTCGCCCATCCGCCGGGGCGGACGATCGAGATCGCCGACATCATCGGCACCCTGCAGAAGATGCCCAACCCCGGCGCGGTGGAGTTCGAGCACGGCGGCGGCACCTATGCGCTGGAAGCGCTCGAGGGCGCGGACGGAGGCCTGTTCCTGATCCTCGCCGACCGCACCAGCGGCCACGGCAGCTATGGCGCCGGGCGCTACCTGGACACCGCCGCCCCGGACGCGGCCGGCAACGTGGTGCTGGACTTCAACCGCGCCTACAACCCGCCCTGCGCCTTCACCGCGTTCGCGACCTGTCCGCTGCCGCCGCCGGAGAACCGGCTGGACCTGGCAATCACCGCCGGCGAGAAGATCTACCGCTTCGGCGGCTGAGCCGGCGGTCACATCAGCGGCCGGGGCGACGTCCAGGCCACCCATCCCCCACGCAAGGAGCAGTACCGATGACAATCCGAAGGAGCTGGCGCCGCAGCCTCATCCGCCCGCTGGCCGCCGCGATCGCGCTGATGGCGTTTTCCGGTGCGGCCGTGGCCGAGGCGCCGGCTTCGGCCGCGGGCAGCCGCCCCGTGCCGCTGCTGTGGAAGGTGTCGGACGCCGACAATTCGGTCTACCTGCTCGGCTCGTTCCACATGCTCAGGCGCAGCGACTACCCGCTGTCGCAGGACGTCGACGCGGCGTTCGCCGATGCCGAGCGCCTCGTGTTCGAAATCTCGCCCGAGGAAATGGGCTCGCCGGCGCTGGCGATGCAGATGGGCCAGGCCGCGCTGCGCACCGACGGCACCGCGCTCGACAGCGAACTGCCGCCCGAAACGGCGCAGGCGCTGGAGGCATGGGTGGCGGCGAACGCCGGCACGCTGGCGCAGATGCAGATGAACGGCCAGGTGCTGCAGATGTTCGAGCCCTGGTTCGTCGGCCTCATGGTGACGATCGCGGAGCTGACCAAGTACGGCCTGGATCCGTCGGTGGGCCTGGACAGGCACATGGCCGAGCGTGCCGCGCAGGCGGGCAAGCCCGCGACCGGGCTGGAAACCGGCGCCGAGCAGATCGCCTTCCTCGACGGCATGGGCAAGGTGGAGCAGCTGCAGTTCCTGCAGGAGGCGCTGAAGTCGGGCGAGGAAGGCCAGGCCGCGATCGAGAAGCTGCACACGGCCTGGCGCAACGGCGACAAGGCGACGCTGTGGCAGGAGATGGCCGTCGAGATGCGCCAGCAGTTCCCCGACCTGTACCGGCGCATCAACGTCGCGCGCAACGACGCCTGGGTGCCCAGGGTCGAGGCGATGCTGCAGCGCCCGGGCACCGACGACACCCTGGTGGTGGTCGGCGCGCTGCACCTGATCGGCGAGGACGGCGTGGTCGAGAAGCTGCGCGCGCGCGGCCACGAGGTCGAGCGGATATGCTCGGCCTGCGCCGCGGGCGGCAGCGCGAAATAGCGGCGTCGACTGCGCGACAGGTGGCGGGGCGGGCGAGTGCCCGCTCCGTGCGTTTCAGGCCGGACGCATCACGATGCAGTCCACCGGGCAGGCCGGCACGCACAGTTCGCAGCCGGTGCACAGCGGTTCGATCACGGTGTGCATCAGTTTGGACGCGCCGATGATCGCGTCGACCGGGCAGGCCTGGATGCATTTGGTGCAGCCGATGCAGTCGGCTTCGATGACCAGCGCCACCGCCGGCGGCTTGTGCTCGCCGCGTTCGCGGTCGTAGGGTTTCGCGGGCACGTCGAGCAGCCGCGCCAGCGCGAGCGCGCCGGCGTCGCCGCCGGGAGGGCAGCGATCAATGCCCGCTTCGCCGCGCGCCATGGCTTCGGCGTAGGGCCGGCAGCCGTCGAAGCCGCACTGCCCGCACTGCGTCTGCGGCAGCAGGCGGTCGAGGCGTTCGACCAGGTCGGGCGGACAGGGCGTGATCATGCGATGCGTTTGCCGGCGTACCGGCGCTCGTGCGCCAGCGCCAGCAACGGGCGGTCCTCGGGGCCGGCGCCGCAGACGTGGATGCGGCGGTGCTTGTCCGGAGCGTAGCGCAGGCGGGGGCGCGTGGGGAGCCGGGATTCGGAATTGCCGCCCGTCATTCCGGCTTTCGCCGGAATGACGACATCAGGGCGCGACTGCTGCCGGTCCGGGTCTCACCGCATCGGTCCGGCTCGCACCGCATCGATCCGGGTCTCACCGCACTTATCCGGGTCCTCACCGTATCGATCCGGGTCTCACCGGACCGGTACGGCCCGCACCGCACCGATCCGGCTCTCACCACACGCGTCCGGCTCTCACCGCACCGGCATGCCCGGCTGTGCACCCGCGTCCGCGTCGAGCAGGGCGAGCGGGCCGTTGTCGAAGCCGGCCGAGAGGATCATTCCCTCGCTGATCCCGAAGCGCATCTTGCGCGGCGCGAGGTTGGCGATGAACACCACGCTGCGGCCGACCAGTCGCTCCGGCTCGCCATAGCTGGCGCGGATGCCGGAGAAGATCTGGCGCCGGCCGAGGTCACCGGCGTCGAGCAGGAAGCGCAGCAGTTTGTCGGAGCCGTCGACGAAGCCGCATTCGAGCACCTTGCCGATGCGCAGGTCGAGCCTGGCGAAATCGTCGATGGAGACGATTTCGCTCCCTTCCCCGCTCGCGGGGGGGGAGGAGGCGCGCCCATGCGCCGCTGCCGCATGCGCCGACGAACGCCCGCCGGCTGTGCCGGCGGGCCGGGGTGCGGCCGCCGGCTTCGCCGCTTCCGCCTTCGCGGCCGTGGCCTCCGGCTTCGCGGCGAGGGTGTCCTTCGAGGCGTCCACCATGGCGTCGATCTGCTTCGGGTCGATCCGCGTGAACAGCGGCGTGTAGGGCTGGATCGCGTGGGCGAGCAGGGGGTGGTCGAGGTCGGACCACGACGCCAGCGGCGCGGCGAGGAAGGCCTCCACCTGCGCGGCGACGCCGGGGATCACCGGGCGCAGGGCGCCGGCGAGCACGCGGAACAGGTTCAGGCCCTGGGTGCAGACGGCCTGCAGTTCGGCATCGGCGCCGTCCTGCTTCGCGATCACCCAGGGCTTGTGCTCGTCGATGTAGCGGTTGGCCTCGTCGGCCAGCGCCATCGCCAGGCGCAGCACCGTGGCCGGCTCGTTGCGCTCGTAGGCCTCGCGGATCGGCGCCAGCGCCGCGACGAAGCGCGCGTACATCGCCGGATCGGGCAGGGCGTCGGCGAGGCGGCCGTCGAAGCGCTTGCCGATGAAGCCGGCGCAGCGGCTGGCCAGGTTGACGAACTTGCCGACCAGGTCCGCGTTCACCCGCGCCACGAAGTCCGACAGGTTCAGGTCGAGGTCGTCCACGCCGCCGGAGGACTTGGCCGCGAAGTAGTAGCGCAGCGCCTCCGGGTGCAGGCCCTGGTCGAGGTAGGTGCGGGCCATGACGAAGGTGCCGCGCGACTTCGACATCTTCGCGCCGTCGACGGTCAGATAGCCGTTGACGTGCAGCCGCGTCGGCGCGCGGTGGCCGCTGCCGTGCAGCACCGCCGGCCAGAACAGGCCGTGGAAGTTGACGATGTCCTTGCCGAGGAAGTGGTGCAGCTCGGTATCGCTGCCGGGCGAGAGGAAGGCGTCGAAGTCGAGGCCCTCGCGCTGGCACAGGACACGGAAACTGGCCAGATAGCCGATCGGCGCGTCCAGCCAGACGTAGAGGTATTTGCCCGGGTGGCCGGGGATCTCGAAGCCGAAATAGGGCGCGTCGCGGGAGATGTCCCAGGCGCGCAGGCCGCCTTCGCCGTCGAGCCATTCCAGCAGCTTGGCCTTGACTCCCGGCACGGCGACATCGCCGGCCAGCCACTCGCGCAGGAAGGCCTCGAAGTGCCCGACTTCGAAGAAGAAGTGCTCCGACTCGCGCAGCTCCGGCGTGGCGCCCGACAGCACCGAGCGCGGCTCCTTCAGGTCGGTCGGCGCATAGGTCGCGCCGCAGGACTCGCAGTTGTCGCCGTACTGGTCGGCGCTGCCGCAGCTGGGACACGTGCCCTTGACGTAGCGGTCGGGCAGGAACAGCCCCTTCTCCGGGTCGAACAGCTGCTGCACCGAGCGCCGGGAGATGTGGCCGGCGGCGTCGAGCGCGCGGTAGATCGCCAGGGTCGCCTCGCGGTTGGCCTCGGAGTTGGTCGAGTCGTAGTTGTCGAAGGCCACGCCGAAGTCGGCGAAATCACGCTCGTGCCCGGCCTGGATGCCGGCGATGAAGGCTTCCGGCGTGGTCCCGGCCTTCTGCGCGGCCAGCATGATCGGCGTGCCGTGGGTGTCGTCGGCACAGACGTAGTGCACCGTCGCACCGGCCATGCGCCGCGCGCGCACCCAGATGTCGGCCTGGATGTAGCCCACCAGGTGGCCCAGGTGCAGCGGACCGTTGGCGTAGGGGAGGGCGTTGGTGACGAGCGCGGGACGATGCATGGCGGGGCGGCTAGCGGGGGACGCGGATTATCGCACGTGGCCGATTTGCCCCGGGGCCCGGCGGGCGCAGGGGCCGGTTCCCGCTGGAGGTCCGCGCCGGCTATTGCCGCAGCCACACCTGCGACTTGCAGATGAAGGCCACGCAGCCGGAGACCTCCAGCCTGCTGCCGCCGTCGATCAGCTTCATCTTCGACTTGTAGACCTTGCCCTCGTCAGGCTTGAGGATGGTGCCGCCCGCGTAGCCGTCGCCGTCCCGCTTCATGCCGCGGATGATCTCCATGCCGGTGATCGGCTTGCCCTTGCGGTCGTCCCTGCACTTGTCGCAGGCCGGGTTGGGTCTGCTCGGGTTGAGCAGCTCGACGATCCGGCCGCTGAAACTGCCGTCGGGGTTCTGCGCGATCTCGACGATCGACTTGGCCTGCCCGGTCTCGTCGTCGATGGTCTTCCAGCGGCCGATGGCGGGATCGGCGGCAAGTGCGGGAAGTGCCAACCAGAGCAGCGTGGTGGCGACGGCAGCGGCAAGGAGCCTTGGCATGGACTGTCCTCCCAGACAGATGAACGTACCGGACAGTATGGCCGTAAAGCGGGTTTTACCGCATAAGCAGGCACGTGGACAGGGGGCAGGCGCGATGCTCCGTCCGGGCGTCCAGGATGCCGGGCCACACGATGTCGCGGCTGCGCGCCCCGGTTCCGTCCGTACCGCCAGCGGCCCGGTCTCAAGGGTCGGCATCAGCCGGAGGCGTCGGCGGCTGCGCGGACGGTGCTGGATCCTTGAGCTGTTCGACTCCGCCGACGCTGACCGTACCGATTCGAACCCCGGTCCAGATCGAGTCCTGCCATTCCCGGTACTGCTTCGGGTCCCAGTACTTCGGACTGTAGTACTGCGAACCATCGATCGAGCCCACTCCCGGCACGTGGACCACCAGTGGACTGGTATTGGAGCCCAGGCGGCTGCCGGTCATTTTCCGGCGTTCGCGGCGCAACACCGCCGCCAGCCGTTCCCCCGCGACCGTATCGGCGTATTCCGCGCGGATCGCAGGTCCTTCCTGTTCCACCCTGGCACGTTCGTGTTCGTCGAGCTGCTGCCAGTACATGTCGCGCTTCTCGCTGAAGCTTCGATAGCCGCGCTCGGCGGCAAGCTCCATCCAGACATAGGCGAGGGCGCGGTCCTTGCCGATGCCCAGGCCGATCCACAGCATCTCGCCGACGATGGCCTGGGACGGCTTGTCGGAATACCAGGCCGCGCGCTTGAACTGCCCGAAGGCCCTGGGGTGATCCTTTTCCCCGTACGCATCCAGCCCGCGCGAGCGGTAGAGCAGATCGGGATGGCTGTCCAGGAAACCGGCGGCCACCAGCATCGGATCCACGGTTGGATCGCCTCGCCCGGGCTGGCCTGCGGTCTGCCCCACGGCGGTATTGGCGGCGAAGGCCAGGAGCAGCACCAGGATGCGGTGCAGCGGCGAGGGTCTGGGCATGTCGCGGTATTGCTCCGGGAGAACGGGAGGATAGTCCGCGGGTCTCCCTGGGGGAATCCGTCTGACGTCATGGCGGTGCTGACGACATGGTCGCGGCTTGCGTCGTCCCCGCAGGGCTTGCGGTCGTCTGCACGGCGGACGGTCCCCGGCCGGCAGGACATGGCGTCTTTCCGAAGGTGGGGCTGGAAGGCTTCCCGGCAGCTGGGCGAAGGGCCAGAAAAGAAGCGGCGCTTTCGCGCCGCTTCCCGTGCTTCACTGGTGGTTCCGGAATCAGAACCTGTGGTTGTAGCGGACGAACAGCGAGCGTCCGAACAGGTCGTACTGGGTGGACGCCTGCGGGATGTTGCCGAAACGGCCGGCAACGCCGCTGGAAATGGTGTCCGGTTCGGTGTTGAACAGGTTGCGGACGCCGACCAGGAGGCTCCACTTCGGCTGCTGGTAGCGTACCGAGACGGTGTGGTACAGGCGGTCTTCCGCCACCGTGTCGTAGACAGCCCGCTGCCAACCGAAATAGTCGGCCTCGTCGGCCTCATAGGCGGGGTTGCTGGACAGCGGGGTCTGGCGCCGGCTCTTGCCCACGTACTCCATGCTCCAGGTGTAGGTGAAGTCGTTGCGCTTGAGCGCGGTGCGCAGGTTGCCCACCAGCTTCGGGCGGCCAATGGAGCCGTTGCGTTCCGTGGTGGCGAAACCGTCGGATGCGGTGGCGCTGAAGGTGCGGAAGAAGTCTTCGGTCATGTAGGTGAACTCGGCCTGGATATCCAGACCGCCGAAGGCGAAGTCGTCCTCGTAGCGCGCCAGCAGGTCGTAACCGCGGACCTTCTGCCGGTCCACGTTGATGTAGCTGGCGTAGACTTCCTCGATCTTGTTCGGTGCTTCGGCGTGGTTCGGCGGATTGCGCACGATGCGATCGCAGTAGGCATTGGGGTAGACCTCCATGCCGTAGCAGCCGCCAACGATGGCCCCTGCGGTCAGCTCACCGATCTGGTTGAGAACCTCGAACTCGAAGTAGTCCACGGCCACGCTGATCGGAGCGAATTCCGGTGTCCACACAAAGCCCGCAGTGAACGCGTTGGAGGTCTCCGGCTCCAGAAGCTCGCCGCCGCCGCCCTGGAACACCTGGGCGGTGACCGGGTTGCCCGCGTAGTCTTCGGGGATGCCCGCGGCGGCGCAGTTGGCACGCAGGTTGACGTTGTTCGTCTGGCCCCACTGGATGCAGGGGTCGATGCTCAGCTGGGTCAAGAAGCTGCTCTGGTTGCCCAGGAACAGCTCGTACAGGCCCGGGGCGCGGAAGGAGGTGCCCTTGGTGGCACGCAGCCGGAACGAGGGCACGACCTGCCAGCCCAGGCCGACCTTCCACACGTAGTCGGATTCGTCGATGGAATCGTAATCGAAGCCCCGCGCCGAGATGTTCGCGGTCAGCGATTCGACGCCCGGCAGGCCCTTGAGCAGTGGAATCTCGATTTCGGTGAAGACTTCTTTCACCTTCTCGGTGCCCTTGGTGACCTGGGCGGTGCTGACGCCCCAGACCGCAGCATCGAGTTCCAGCTGGTGCGGCTGGTCGTCGATGCTGAACCTGCGGTATTCCACGCCGAACGCCGCGCCCACTGCGCCGGCCGGCAGATTGAACAGCTCGCCGGTCGCAACCGCGTTGAACACCCACTGGTCGTAGACGGTATTGCCTTCGTACCAGACGCCGACCGCCTCGACCAGGTCATCGATGCCGCTGCCGTCCAGATAGCCCTTGCTCAGATCGTAGTAATCCACGACCGGAGAGGTGCGCACATAGCTGAGGTCGCCGGTCTTGCGGGTGTCGATGCCGAGCACGTTGTAATCACCGCTGGAGCGCGAATAGGACAGGTTGGCCGCCCACGCCCAGGTATCGGTGAACCCGAACAGGCCGTCGAGGCCGGTGTTCAGGTAGTAGTAGTCGATATCGATCTCCTGCTTGGACCAGTACGGCATGACCACCTGGGCGATGCCGGTGGGCACCGGGGTGCGGAAGCTGCTGCCGTCCAGATAGGTGTAGCGGGCGTTGTATGCCGCCTGCAGGGCAGGCGACAGGGCCGGGTGCAGGCCCGCCGTGGTGCCGCCGGTCAGCGGGAAGAACTGGCGCAGGCTTTGCACGCTGGTCTTGCGATTGTTGTACAGGAACTCGCTGTTCCAGTTCACGCTGCCGAACGAGAAGTTCGCGCTTGCGAAGGCGCTGAGGCGCTCGTTCTTCGGGATGATGTAGACCTCGTTGAATACCGGGAAGTTCAGCCAGTCTTCGTAGTAGGCCTGGCCGCCGGGGCCGTCGTAGCGGTTGGTGGTACCGGTCGGGCGCGGACGAAAACCCGGCAGCAGGCCCACGGTCGGCCCGTTGGTGGGAACGTAACGATCGCCGAGAAGGGCATCGATGACGGTGTTCGCATACAGGTTGGTGGTGTTGCAGCCTTCCAGGCCGGTGCCGACCAGGGTGGAGCGGTCTTCGCGGTCGATGATGTTGCCGTTCTGGTCGCGGACCAGGTCCTGGGCGCACTTGAGATAGTCGCGAGCCCCGGCCTTCAGCGGCTCGATCCGGTAGTACTCGGCGGCCAGGGTGATGTTGCCGCTGTCGAAGTTGAAACCGGTGGCGCCGGAAACCTGATAGATCTCGCCGCCGTTCAGGTCGAACGGCGTACGGGCGTTGATCGTGATCTCCGGGCGGTCGATGTTCTGGCGGGTAATGATGTTGACCACGCCGGCCAGCGCGTCGGAGCCGTAGATCGACGACGAGCCATCCTTCAGGATCTCGATGCGCTGGACGATGGACGAGGGAATCACGTTCAGGTCGAAAGCAGCGACGGCGCCGCGGGTACCGGCCGGCCCGGGGCGGTGGCCGTTGAGCAGGACCGCGGTGCGCTGGGCGCCAAGGCCGCGCAGGTTGACCGTCTGCACGCCGGTGCCGCCTTCGAGCACGGCACTGCTGAACTGCTCGCCTACCTGGGTGGAGCCGGCGGCAATGCTGGACTTCTGCAGGAACTCGGCGGTGTCGACCATGCCCACGGCAACGCTGGTGTCAGCCGTGATGACCTGGACGGGCGAAATGGAGTCGTACTCGACGCGACGAAGCAGCGAGCCGGTGACCGTGACTTTTTCCAGCTCCGTGGCCTCGCGGGTCTGCTGGGTCCGCTGTGCAGGTGCTTCGTCTTCTTCGTCGGCCGGCGTGGTTTGCGCCAGGGCTGCCGCGCCATAAAGGCAGCTGGCGACCGCCACGAAGAGTGGAAGCTTCCGCATCGGAAAACGCTTTGTGTCGTTGCCAAGCATGCTGTACCCCCTTGAACGTTAGTCCTACTGTGTCATAAATAGGATATCCTGTCGTCAGTCCCGAGATGCGATGGTTCATCATGGCCACAACCC
>CAKTDC010000021.1 GCA_934541015.1 uncultured Luteimonas sp. | reverse complement strand
GAACGGGCTTGGGTGGGTCAGATTTCAATCGGCGATAACGGGTCAAAGTGGGTCAGATTTCAGTCGGCGTTGACAACTGCGAACCGTGCTCGTCCTGGTGCTCGAGCACCATCCGCACCGCTCGCTCCCGCACTTCCGGGGAATACTTCACTGGCTTGGTCATGACTCCATCCTCTCAAAGGTTGGAGCCTCCAGGAATCCCGGGGCGGTTCAGCACGGGCTTTTGTGCATGCTTCTTTGATCTGCTTGCGCAACGCGATGTGGATGCGGCTCATCTTAGCCATGTAGCCTCGGAACATCGACAGAAGGTCAATGTTCTCGTCAAGCACGGCCAGATCCTCTTTCGTGAACTTGGGATCCTCGGCCAGATGCTTCTTCTGGCAATAGACCAATGTGCCCTCAAGCAAGGGGGCGCCTTTGGGTCGCCCTTTCAAGCCATGCACGGCAAAGGCCACGTGTTGGACATGGTTCCTGAAGGTCTCCGTGAAGCGGAACTGGTCGTCATTGGTGTACGCCTCATCCAGCAAGCGTTTGGCCTGATGTTTGAAGGGTTCGGACAGTTCGAGGTGCTTAAACCCCCCTTTCACCTGGTCGCGATACAGTCTGGTCATCGTTAGGAAGTTGATGGCGTGGCGGTTGGCTTCTGAGATGACGCGCGCCCACTTTTCGTAGCGGATATCGAGCTCATACGATCCTTTCAGCGACACCTCGGCGCAGAACACCTCAAAGGCCGTGTAGTTGCCCAACAAGAGCTCGTAGCGCTCTTCAAAGGCACCAGCGTCCACCAATGTCTTCCGGGCATGTGCCAGATGCTCGTAGCGGGCCTTGTCAATCTCAATGGCCACTTGTGACCCGATGTGTGCCCCGCGCAACAGGTACTTCATGGTTGCCCCCTGCGTCTCCCTGCCCCATGGTAAGCAGTACACGAATGAGTTCATGACCGAAGCGGTGAAGCAGGTGTTCGAGCGCGGCTTCACGGTGGTGGATGTGGCCGCGCGCATCGGGATCCACAAGCACACGCTGTACGACTGGGTGGGCACCTCCCATTTTAGCGGACTCAAGAAGTGGAGCTAAGCGGCACGCGCCAGTTTCTGCATCGGCGTGATGCCGCACGCGCACGCGCCAAAGCTTGACGCCAAGCCTGGGGTCTGATAATGATCACGGCAAGCATCTGTGGTTGGTGCTGCCACGAGGGGCCAGCCTCCCTCATCTCGGCGACAACTTGTCGCTTTCATTTTGAACTGAGGAAGCCTCCTCTTTTCATCAATGCACAGGGCCATGCCCCTGTCGCCCTCATGGCGAGCGCATTGCAACTGTGCCAGTCCTCGGCTGCTTAATTGCCGGCACTGGTGCCGTAAGCATCTTTGCCAACTGCAACGCTCGCACCCTCGCTCCGTTGCGTGTCGCCAGCAGAACTGCTGGCCTCTTAATTCATCTGCGATCTCAGCCGCGCCCCACGCATCAATCCAGAAAGACCGGCTCTGCCTGCAGGCACAGCGCATTTTGACCCGCGCTCCCGCACGCAGCGCGGTTGGTCAGGAAATCAACCGAATCCGATGCCGCGAGTTGCGGGAACGGTCTCAATCCACCTCGCACCGGCGGCGCCAGATTCGACGCTGAGCTAGCGCAAAAAGGTGAATCAACTCCTGATCTCGCTCGCGATCCGGTCAAAGATCCGAGCGACCCGAAGCACCAGAGATCTGCATTGCAGATTCCATTCGGTCGCTCTCATCAGCTGCCCGCGCAGGGCCGGGACACCAATTCCACAGATTCCTCCGAGGCGCTCCAGCGCCATCGGCTCATGCCCTGCACCCCATTTTTTCCACTTTCCTCCTGGAGACACAGAATGAAAACCCTCGACCTCTCTCGCTGCATCCGGCTGACCTTCGCATGCAACGCCGTACCCGGAACGCCGCTTCTGCTTGACAAGGAGTCCATGGACAAGCTCGCACATATTCCCAAACTCCTGCGCGCGCTTGCCAACTGCTACGGCTCCAAACTCGGCGCACCAACCCTCTGGGGTGGCTGCATCCACCTTCCTATTTGCAGCGACAACGACATGTTCGATCTCAGCAAAACGATGATCTCGGACCTGGCGACTGCTGCGCAAGAGCTTCATGAGAACTCCAAGCGCCAACCTCCGCTGCCTCTGACGCAGGCCGTGACGCATCCTCATTGCCTTGATCTTCTGCGCGCGCTCGCGACAACCTACGAAAAAAGCAAACTCACGGCGGCGCTAGACGTTGCAGGAAAAAGCGTCGATTTCCCACACATCTCGCTCGTTGATTTCACAGAACCAGACGCTGAGAACGACGGACATCGCCACCTTCGGTCAAAGGTGATCGGCGTCTGCGCCCCCGCGCCTGATGCCAATGTGGTGCTCCTCGGCGACATCGCCTTCCTTGAGCTTCCCGCCGCGCATTACCCCCTTGAAGTCGATGATGTGTATGAGCGCGTTGTGAAGCACAGCGCCATCTTTGTCGGCCCCGTCGAGCTTGTCAGGAAGAATGTGTATCGCGCATTGCCCGGCGGGCGTCTGCAGGTCCAGTTGTCGCTCTAGCCAGCGTGGACATGCGCCTGATTGTAGATCCAGATGACGGAGAACACCCAGCGCAGCACCGAACCGTGTCCTTTCTTATGTTTCTCACGTTGGCCTTCCATCAGCAAGTGGTGCCCATCGACGGTCACCACTTGCATCTTCAACCCAGATTCTGCAACCAACTCAAGAACGGATGGTAGATGATCCGCTTCAACCCGCATGACGACACCCTTGCCGTGTAGGCGCTCCGGGTGCGCGTAGCGGACCCACGACTCAGAGAGCTTTGATACCGCATCGGAAGGATCACGATCCAGGAGTTCAAACACTTTTTCGCTTCCCTCGATATTTCGCGGAACACGTAGAATGTGCCTCGAACCATCATGATTTTGAACCTTCCACGGCGCGCAACCGCGCCGCACGAATAGTTCGGAGGCAGCCGTATCGAACTGGATCGCCTGCCGAATCGTGATTCCGGCGTCAAGGACGGCCTCCGCACGACTCCTATGTCGCTGCATGGCACGGGCATAGGCATCCACGTGGATTGGCCGCAAAGGCTTGAACCGGCGAAGTGGGGGCGGCGACGTGCGATGCTCCGGTGGAGCTTCCACAATTTCCGCATCGAGCCTGTCGAGCAGCACCGCCATCCTCGCCGGCCCATCGTGGCCGGCCCGACTCCATGCGACATCCAGTGGACCATGCCTAAGGCCCGACGTCGCCAACAGCAGTGCACGAGAGGCTTCGGAACCAGTCCTTAGATCCACGAACAACAGACTGGCCGGATCATTCAGATAACGCTCGATCGTAACCTGAATCCAAGCGTGTCCCGACATAACCATCGTTCCGTATACGCCGCGCGCAGAAGGGCCCTCCTTGCATGCCAGCGCCCGGAAACGCTCCGAGATTCGCACCTTGCGAAGCCAGTAGCAGTGGGCGTTGCGATTGCCGGTGGCCCATTTCAGCAGTGCGTTGATCCGACCAGTGAGATGATGATCATGCACGCGAGTCAGGCCGCCCGTCTTCGCAGAGAACAACGGAATCTCGCGCAAATTTTCAGGATGGAGCAGCCGCTCCTCCTCGAGCCAATCCACCAACCACTGACGGTTCTCGTTCCACAGATCGCTGGCGAGTGGAGCGAATCCAAGCGACGTGTTGGTCTTCGCTTCGCCGTAGTCTCCCGTCCTCCGTACATGGACGAAATCACCCGTACCGTCCAGTAGATGGATGTCACCCATCGTCAGTCCATAGGCTGATCCCGGCCGGATGCCAGAGGCCTCGAGGATCAGGTAGAACACCCGGCGCAGCCGCGCGAGGCGCAGGAAGTCAGGGCTCGCGTCAGCTCGCGTGGCCTCGTTCTCGTAATCGAGTCGCAGCTGATCGGCAGTTGCGCTGAGCTCTGCTTGAGTCAACAGTCCAGGTTCAATATCCGACTGTCGCGACCCGGCCAAAGCTGCAAGCTCGGCCATGTCGACCGATGGCCTGGCATGGACCCGAACAAGATACCGATGGAAACGACGAAGCTCCTCGAAAGCGTGAGGCATGGCCTTCGCTGACTTGGAAAGCAAAGTCTCCCTGTAGAGTCGCCGGAGTTCCTCTGCCGTCAGTCCGAGCAAGCTTCTGTCGGCAAGAAGCACGAGCAGTGGCCAGCTGATCTGTGATATCTCACGACGGAGTGAGTTCTGGGAAAGACGATTCCCATCCTCGCTGCCATATCTCAAGTGATCCAACACGTACCCCACCAGAACAGCCAGGTTTGACTCGCTGCCGACGTCTTCTCTGAGCTTCTCAAGTTCCTGCCTGAGTGCGCGCCTCCATCCAATCTTGCCGTCAGAGGCTATCTTGGGGTTCGCAGCTTTTGCTGCCCGGATGCGTCCGAACTTTCGCTTGTTCAGAAGCCCTACCAAACGACCGTAGTCAGCGCGCTGAACTCGCAGACCGGTCTCTTTCAGATGTGTGTCCGCCATGGGTGGCCCACGCCCGGCGGAGTCCTCGCCACTCGGAATAGGGTCCAAGGTGTGCACTGGCCACGCATCATCTCGTGCGACGCACCGGATAGGGATCTCGGCAGCCGTTTGTGGACCAGCTTGAAAGAGGAAGCGCTCGATCCCTGAAAGTTCAATGTTGGAGGCTGCCACCAAGGTCGCTTCGATCTTGTCCGTGATGGTGCCTCGCGGACCCCAATCGACCTCGGAAGAGAGATGGGCAAGCGCCCAATCTTCGATCGCATCCAGCGTAGGAGCGGAAGACGTAGGCGCGCTTTGCTTCCGTCGCGACAGGAGGGTGGCCGGCACGCCGCTGAACACCATGTGCATGCCGGAAGCGTCAAGCCGGGCGGCAATCCGCAGGACATGGCTTCGCCCCTTGGCCCTCATTGCTGTCCGGGCAGCACTTGTTGCCGCTCGCGCCCATATCATGCGTCGGTACATTGAGAAAGCCAGAATGGACCAGACGGTTAGCTGCCCCTGATCCCGCACCCGCCCTGTCCGCGCCCTTGATTCGATCCCCTGCCGAATGGCGTATGCCTGACGGACAGCGATGCCCAAGCCCGGCACGAACGGCGAGGGATCCGCGGTAACGCTCAGATAGGGCCGACCTGGAATCGGACCTTGAATCAGTCCCTTGTCACGAGCCCGGCGCACCAGGCGATACAACAAGACCCTGGCCATGACTGCTTCCAGTCCGCTTGACTGATCCTGGTCGCCTTGTCGCACGCGGTCGCAGATCAGTGCGTGGTGATCACCCCCCATGACTACAACGCTCTCTGCTCCTCCGAGTCTTACGATGCATTTCTTGTCGACGTCTACGCGTAGCGTCGGGCAAAACTCCTGAATCGCATCCGCCACCCGTGACATGACGGAACCCTCGTATTCCTTCCATCGCTCGCGCAGTCGTAGTCGGATGCGCTTGAGCTCTTCTTCCTGCTGTCGCTTCTGCGTGGCGAAGACCGCACCCCAGTCGACGGGTGGCGGCATGGGGACTCCCGCCCAGGTCCATCGTGTCTTTCGGGCTGACGGCAGATACCAGCCATCGGATACCAACAGGTCGTCTATGACCGAACCAAGGGCCGTGCCAATATCGGTTGGTGCCCGCGGCGAAAGATCGGAATGAACGTGCGCTGGCGAAACAACCCAGCCAAGCTGCGCGTGCCGAAGCTCTGGGTCCACCTTGCGTGCGAGCAGAAGCTGATTCAATCGGTGTCGGAAAAAGTTGTCGACGGCCTGTAGTTCCGGGGGCATCCCTTCACGCAGCGACGCAGCCGTCATAGGGACTCGAGAGCCATCCGGGGCAGGCACGCTGAAAAGCGGCTCCTCGTTCCGCAAGACTGATGTCGCGAACTCGCCTGCTGGCTGTCCCCGCTGCCTCACGGCGATCTCGACCAAGCGGTCCAGATAGCGGCGCAGATCCGACAGCCAGAGTCGACCGGTTGCTGCGATGCGCGCCGCCCGCAGTGCGTCGACCTGCTTGTCCTGGAGGATGATGAGGCCGTATTCGGGGATCACGTCGCCCAGGAAGATTCGCCCTAACGCGTCTTCTGGTCGGTGACCCGTCGCGGCGCATAGCGTCGCCACCAGATGATTCCGGTGTGCACGCCACTCGGCCAAGTCCCCTGCCGAATGCTGCGATGCCGATTTTAGTGCGCCCCGAAGCATGGTCGGCCATCGCTTTGCAGCTGCGTCGGTCAGAGTAAGTCGTGATCCCACGTACGCATGCCGATCAGGAGGCACGCATACACGTTCGCCAAATCGCCGCGACTGAATACTGGCGATGAGTTGGGCAAGAACGGCCTCGGGAAGCGATGAGTAGTACGCGGGGATCGACGGCATCCCAAAGGTGTCCGCCATCGCCAGCTGGGCAATCTCCGTTCCCAAGACAGCGGAGATCTGGGACGCTAGCGCGAAACGGGGAGCCAAGGCGCCCACCTTGGCACCAGGCACGAGCTGTGCGATGGCATCGCGCATTCGGTATGGGGAAGCCGGCGACGCTGCAAGTATCGGGAGGACTGCTTGACCGGGAAGTGCAGCGCCGCCGGCCAGCTTGATCAGCAAGGCATGGACTGAATCCGGCAGCGGCCATGCCAGCACGTCGGTGCTTGGCTCCAGCGAGCCGGCCAGCTGGCCAGGAGGATCGACGGCGTCCGCTGGCCGCTTCAGTCGCCTGTAAAGGACCGGGGCGTCAGGATCGATAGCATGCGGTCGAGCGGCCTCCCCTGCCCCCCACACGACATCCCGCAGGTCGATTTCGCGGATACCACCCGACAGGAGAAGCGCGACGGCCCCAAAAGGCTCTGCTATCACTCGATCCCGTTCCAGTTCCTGCTGTGCATGCCGTACCGCTTCGCGGCACAGGCGCTCATCCAAGGAGGCGGGTAACCGGTAGTCGGCGGGTGCCAACAGATCACCCGCGCTCTCTCTTTCCAACTGGTCCGACGCCGCGCGGCCATGACGAGTCGGTGTTGTTTCTTCTTCCCCTTCCTTGGACGGTGGAGTGCTGCATCCTTTCATGCAGACGCCGCCCTCAACCTGCCCCGGCTCCGTCGAAACAGGGATCAACGGATCTTCAAGCTGAGGGGCCAGAGTTCTGAGCTCCAGCGCCTGCCTCAGCCGATCCGGCTCGGCCAGCATCCAGCGAACCAGGGTGTCGCGCAGCCAAGACTCCCAGAGCCGAAGGAAGTGCGGAGGGAGCGCCCTTCTGGTCGGCTCGTCGGATTCGAGGATCCTGACAAGCTCGGGAATGGACGAAATGGCACCGAGGGCACCCGACAGGGGCGAGTTGGGGCTGTCGAGCGCTCCCCGCACAATGGACAGCAGGCGCTTTGGCGGTCCCCGGCCATCTTCGCTGGCCTCGAGAAGCGCACAGAGCGCGATGCTGGTCAGTCGTTCAAGACCCGCCGATCGGCCATGACGATAACGAAATAGGGTCGCGCTGCCCGGATGGGAGTCGTGGATTTCTCTGGGGGGCTCGACCGGGGCCTTCGTGCCCGCATACAGTCTCAAGCTGAGGGAGTGCCGGGCGAGATAGGCAACCAGTGGAGCCAGAATTGGACGATCGGCCGGTGCGATGGAGGCCCCAAGCTCGAGCAGCGTATCGCTCAGGTCGGGCCACCAACCTTCCGGACTGGAGGCATGGTCGAGCTCACGAAAAATGTCCGCCTTGGGTATGCTTCCATCCATTCTCCCAAGAGTAGTGTTGGGGTCATGGCCGCGACAAGTGGCCGTGACAGTGGATTTACAACCTCAATCTGCGCCATGTCACCCGAAGCCAGCCTGAGGAGATTTCGGCCGAGAATGCGTAAAGTCGCTGTAAATTTTATAAGCCTATGAATTTACGGTCTTTTTTACGGATTCAGCCCCGCAGGTGATTGCTGGGATTTTTGCGAGCGCGTCGGTTGACGGCTAATTGGATATTTCATATCCCACGTACTCATAATGTGGTTCGATTCCACCCATAGCCACCAGATTTTGCAATATAAACAACAAGTTACGAGATCGAAGCCCGCCCTTGAAGCGGGCTTTTCTGTGACAGTTCGACTGTCACAGCCAGATTGGGGGGCACCTCGGGAGGCCGGGCGCCGCTCCCGCGCGGATGGCGACGAAACGGCCTGTGACAGGTTCTGTGACAGGTCCAAGTGTCACAGACGGGCGCGGGCTCCGGAAAACGACCCCGACACTCGAATCGGCACATTGGCGAGGAAGGCCCCGCGAAGGCCCCCTGCGGCCCCCAGCGCTGGCAGTCGTTCAGCGGCATGCCGGCTTCGGGCGCGAAAGGCGGGCTGCACGGCAAGCCGCAGCCCGTGGCCTTGAGAATGGCCGGCAGGCTGCCCGGGACCGGATCGCCTCTGGAGGACAGCGTCCGCGAACGCCGGGCCGGATCGGGCGTCGCCTGGTCGGCAACCGGCTGGACGCCGCCGAAGACCGGGGCGATCTGGCGGAGCACGGCCTGCCGTTCGCCTGGTCCCCGTCTTCGAGGATCGCGTTGATGACCTCGAGCGCCAAGGCCGGGTCGTCCCGGTACAGGCCGGTCATGGCGTCGTCGCGGGGCCTGCTCTTCATGATCCGTCAGCGGTCTGCCGTCAGTGAGCGCTCGCCGCTGCAGGGCGCATCGCGCGAGGCGGCGCTACTCCCCCTGCCGCGCCACCCGCTCGCCCAGCAGGCGCAGCTTGGCGCGTTTGAACTCGTTGGCGATCAGGGCGACGGCCACCACGGGGCGGTCGAGGGAGCGTTCGCGGGCGGCCAGTTCGACGCGCTTGGCCGCGGCCGAGAGCGACATGGCGCCGAGGTTGGCGCTGGAGGACTTGAGGGAGTGCGCGGCGTCGCGCAGGGCGTCGTAGTCGGGGCCCACGGCGGCATTCTCGAGCGCGCCGACCAGGCGCGGGGTGTCCTCCAGGAAGATGTCGACCAGGCGGTCGACCTCGTCGCCGAGCATGGTGCGCAGCTCTTCGAGGATGTCCTCGTCGAGGATCGGCGGCTGGGGTTTCTGCGCGGTCATCGTTCTTGTGTTCTCCAGCTCGGGCAGGCCGGGCGGGTGGGGTGTTTCGGCCGGTGCGCCGGCGTCGCCGGCTGCGGCGAATGCGGGGGCGCTGGCGTTGGCGGGGGCATCCGCGGTGACGCCACGCTCCACCGGCAGGGGCGGCTGTTCCGGGTCGAACCAGCGGTGCAGGGCGCGTTCGAGTTCGCTGCGCGTGACCGGCTTGGGCAGGTAGTCGTCCATGCCGGCGTCCAGGCACTTCTGCCGGTCGCCGGTCATGGCGTTGGCGGTCATGGCGATGATCGGCAGGTGGCGGCCGTCGCCGGCGGCCTCTTCGGTTTCGCGCCAGCGCCGGGTGGCGGTGTAGCCATCCATCACCGGCATCTGGCAGTCCATCAGCACGATGTCGTAGCGCGATGCGGACATGCGCAGCAGGGCGGCCTCGCCGTTCGCGGCGGTGTCTGAGGTGATGCCGAGCACGCCGAGCAGGCGCTGCCCGACCATCAGGTTGACCGGGTTGTCCTCCACCAGCAGGACGCGCGGCCGGCGGGTGGCGTAACGCACGCCGTCCGCGGCCGGCGCCTGCGCATCCGCGGACGGTGCGGGCGCACGGGCGTGCGCGGGCGCGGCGGCATGCGCCTGTGCGGGCGCGGCGGCTTCGTCGCCGCTGCGCGGCGGGGCGCTGTCGAGCAGGACCGCACGCAGGTCTGCATCGGGCGCCTGCCGGCTGAGCAGGGTGACGCTGCGCCGCAGTTCCTCCGGCACCGGATCGTCGCCGTACAGGCACACCAGCCGCAGGTCGCCGTAGACCGACTGGCGGCCGAGGTTGCGGTGCAGGGCCAGGGCGGTATGCCGCATGCCGGCCAGGTCGGCGAGGATGATCGAATAGGCCCAGGGCGGCCCCTGGTTGGCCGCGGTGCGCAGGCGGTCGAGCGCTTCCTGGGTGGTTTCCACGGCGTTGACCCGCAGGCCCCAGTTCGGCAGCAGCATGCCCAGCCGCAGGCGCAGCCGCGGATCGGCGCTCAGCAGCAGCAGGCGTCCGCCCTGCTGGGTCTTGACCTCGCTGGGCATGTCGCCGTGGACCTTGAGCAGCGGGATCTCGAACCAGAACGTGGCGCCGTGCCCGGGATCGGAGTCCACGCCGATCTGGCCGCCCATCAGGTCGACGATGCGCTTGGAGATCGCCAGGCCCAGGCCGGTTCCGCCGTAGATGCGGGTGGTGGAGGCGTCGGCCTGGCTGAAGGCCTGGAACAGCCGCGGCTGCGCTTCCGGCGGAATGCCGATGCCGGTGTCGCGCACTTCGAAGCGCAGCTGGTGGTGCGCCGCGGTTTCGCCGACGCGGCGCACGCTGAGCGAGACCGAGCCGCGGTCGGTGAACTTCACCGCGTTGCTGACCAGGTTGCCGATCACCTGGCGCAGGCGCACCGGATCGCCGCGTACCGGCAGCCGCACCGAAGGCTCGATCTGCAGCAGCAGCCGCAGCGCCTTGCTCTGCGCCGGGCGCTCCATCAGCTGCATCACCGATTCGAGGAGCTCGCGCAGGTTGAACGAGGTGGTTTCGAGTTCGAGCCGGTTGGCCTCGAGCTTGGAGTAGTCGAGGATGTCGTCGACGATGCGCAGCATCTGCTGCGAGGACAGGTAGGCGGTACGCACCAGTTCGGCGTGGTCGGGGGCGAGCCTGGCCTGCATCAGCATGTCGAGCATCGGCACGATGCCGTTGAGCGGGGTGCGGATCTCATGGCTCATCGTGGCCAGGAATTCGCCCTTGGCCAGCACCGCCGAATCGGCCGCCTGCTTGGCCAGCCGCAGGTCCTGCTCGAGCTGGGTGTGGCGGTCGAGTTCGCGCTGCATCTGGTCCAGTTCGACTTCGTCGCGGCGCGCGCGGTCGCTGATTTCCTCCAGCTGCCGCTCGCGCTGCTGGATGCCGTAGACCATGGCGATCAGCGCGAACATCGCCAGCAGCGCCAGCACCAGCGCCGCGCCCTGCCACGGGCCCTCCATGCCGATCACGTGCAGCAGCATGGTGAGCGCCGCGCCGCCGGCCGCCCCCAGTGCGAACCACCGCAGCATCAGGGTGGAGGGGCGCGCGTGGGAGAACACGATGGCCATCGGCGGACGCCCCTACAGCACCGAGTTCTGGAAATCGAAATCCATCACCGAGGTCGCGCGCTGCACCAGGTTGCCCTGGATGAAGTCGACCCCGCTCATCCACAGCGTCGCCGCGGCCTGCGGATCCTCGACCTGCTGGCCGACCACCAGCAGACCGAGCCGGTGGGCGTGCTCGATCGCCGCGCGCATCTCGTCGCGCACCCGGCTGTCGCCCAGCTGCGAGGAGAACCTGGGCGCCAGCCGCACGAAGCCCATCGGCAGCTGCGCCAGCAGCGCGTTGGACTCGGCGTCCGGGCTGTACTGGCTCAGGCACAGCTGCACGCCGGCCGGCACCATCGCGCTGCAGAACTCCTGCAGCGACACCGCGTGGATCACCGCGTCGTCCTGGCGCACGTCGACCACCAGAGAGGCGCCTTCCACGCCGGCGATCTCAAGGTTGTCCAGCAGCCATTGCGCATAGCCGTCGCGCACCAGGCTGCGCGGCGACTGGGTCACGAACAGGCGCAGCGCGTGGCCTTCCTCGCGGTGCCGGCGCAGGGTGTCGATCGCCAGCTCCAGGACATGGCGGTCGACGTCGTGCATCAGCGCGCTGGCCTCGACGATCGGCAGGATCTCGGCCGCCGAATACAGGCGGTCGTCGTCGATGCGCAGGCGCAGCAGGGTCTGGTAGCGGGCCTCGTCGCCGCCGGCCACGGCGACGATCGGCTGGAAGGCGAGCTCGAAGCCGGTGCCGCTCTCCAGTGCCCGCGCGACGTGCCCGGCCAGCGCCTGGTCCTGCGGCTGCTCGTCCGGCGCCGGCGGCTCCCACTCGGCGATCCCGAAGGCTTCCTGGCGCGCGGCGCGCAGCGCCTGTTCGGCCGCGGTCAGCGCGCTGCCGGCGTCCTCGAAGCCGCGCGCGAGCCGCGCGTAGCCGATCAGCGCGCGCAGCCGCAGGCGCTGGCCCGCGATCTCGAACTCGTGTTCGGCCAGGCCGTCGCGCAGCTGGCGGGCGTGGCCGATCAGGTCGCCGTCCGCCAGGTCCGGGGCGAACACCAGGAAGGTGTTGTCGTTCAGGCGCGAGGCTGCGCGCCCCTGGACGAGGTCGCCGAGGCAGCGCCCGGCGTCGGTCAGCATGGTTTCCAGCGCAGCGTAGCCATACCGGTTGCGCAGGATCGCGATGCCCTCGATCTCGAGGAAATACAGCGCGCCCTGGCGCGTCTGCGGGATCGCTTCGGTCAGGCACTGGAACATGTGCTGGCGGGTGTGGAGCCCGGTGAGCGGGTGCAGCGCGTCGCCCGGCGGCGCCTGCAGCGCGCGCGTGCGGCGCAGGCGGTTCTGCACCGTGGTGACCAGGTGCCGCGGCCGCACCGGCTTGGCGAGGAAGTCGTCCGCGCCGATGTCGAGCACGTCGAACTGGCGCTCCGGATCCGGATCGCCGGTGAGGAACACGATCGGCGTGCGGCCGAGCTCGGGGTGGTTGCGGATCAGGGTGGTCAGCTCGGCACCGTCCATGCCCGGCATGTGCAGGTCCATCAGCACCAGATCCGGCCGGAAGTCCTCCATCGCCGACATCACCTCGCTGGTGACCGAGGCCAGTTGCGTCTCCATGCCGGTGCCGTGGAGCACGCTCTCGGCGAACAGCCCCTGGCTGGGGTCGTCCTCGACGATCAGCACGCGCCAGGGGCGCTCGCTGGCCTGGCCGTCCGCCGCGGGCCTGGCCACCTGCTCCGGGCGCAGGTCGGCCAGCGGTGCCGGGGCACTTTCCTGCGGAAATACCGGAGGCGGCGCGTCGTCGCTCCACCGGCGCCAGTAGCGCGTCGGCGGAAACTCGGCTCGGCGTGGATCGTTGGCCCCGGACATCATCGGAACTGTGCCGGGTGGACGGGTTTGAGGCAACTGGTTTCTGCCCGGCACGCGGCGCGGGCGGGCCGCCGCCCGCTGGCGCGAGCCGGCAGGCATGGCGCGGCGTCGGCCGATGGCGATGGGTCGCACGACACCGGCACCGGATCGGTGTCGGGCCGGTGTCGCGCAGCGGGCCTGGCGTGCATCGAACGTCCCCTGTCGCGGTCTCCGACGCGTCGTCGGCACCTGACTGGGGTCACGTGTTTCGCCGCCGGTTGCGGCCAGCGGCGGGAGCGTGCGCATCCGCCGCGGGGTCATCGCGGGCGTGAGCGGTGGTCCGGTGTCGAAGCGAAGGCGGTGGCGACTTCAAGCCCCGAAGCCCGGGTTCGACGGCGCCTCGGGCCTCCGACCCGTCCAGCCCCGTGCAGCGCGCCCCGTGTCCGGATGATCCGCGCAGCCGGAATATCCTCGCCCCGCAAGCGGGGCAGGGTAGGCGCCGGCGGGCTTGCAGAGGGCGCGGATGGACTCCCTCCCCCGCACGCGGGGGAGGGGCGGGGTGGGGGCCGGCCGGAGGCGGGCGGGTGCAGGTGCGGAGGTACTCCAGATGCGACGTGGGCTGACGCTGGAGAGGCGATGCGGCGGACATGCCCCCCTCCCGACCTCCCCCCGCTTTGCGGGCGGGAGGGGCATCGCCTCGCTGCCGGAAGCTCCTCCTCCGCTTGCGGGGGGTGACGAGAAGCGCCTGCGAGCCATCGGCTCGCCCAACGATGAGCGCCCCCGGCGCTGCACCGGACCGGACGGGTCGGGGGTCCGTATCCCGCGAGCAGCCCTCAGGCTGCCGCCGGTCTCGGCGTGCGCCGGAACAGCTTGCGCCAGACCCACCACAGCACCAGCGCGAACACCATGCCGATGCCGGCCACGATCGCCAGCGCGATCCACGGATACGCCCAGGCCATCGCCAGCGCGCCCACGACCACCACGTCCTCGCCCACCGACGCGCCCAGGTTGCTCACCGGCTCGGGCGAGGTGTTGAGCAGGGCCCGCGAACCGGCCTTGATCGCGTGGCTGGTCAGCGCCACCCCGGCGCCGGTGGCGAGCATGCCCGCGGCGAGGTCGCCGTCGGGCGACAGCGCCGCCGCCGCGAGGAAGGCGCCGGCGGGAATCCGCGCCAGCGTCTGCAGCAGGTCCCAGCCCGAATCCACGCCCGGGATCTTGTCGGCGAAGAACTCGGCCACGGCCAGCACCCCGGACACGCTGAGCACCCACGGCGAGGTGGTGGCCTCCAGCGCCGGCGGCAGGTCGAGCCAGCCCAGGGCACCGGCGATGCCGACGCCGAAGACGGTCAGGTAGGCGCGGATGCCGGCCAGCCAGGCCAGCAGCACGCCGACGGCGAACAGGTGGGCTTCCGACATGACGGCACTCCCCCGGCGGCCACAGCGGCCATGAACGAAGGACCAGTATATGGACCGCTTCGGCTTGACGCAGGCTTAAGCGGCTCGCTATACCGTGGCGATGACCGATTCCGGCGACCCTTCCGCGGAGACGTCCGGGCCGCCCGCCTTGACCGCCACCGAGCCTCCTGCCCGGCCGGCGCCGGCGCCCGCCCGCAGCCGCCACGCCTGGGCCTACGGCCTGCTGGCGCTGCTGCTGTGCTCGCTGGCCTTCGGCGGCTGGGGGCTGTGGACGGTCTTCTCGGGCGGGCAGAGCCCGGACCGGCAGCTGGCCGAGCAGCAGGCGCGGATCGACCAGCTCGAACAGAGCGTGGCCACGCTCACCCGCTCCGACCAGATCAGCCGCGATGCCAACCGCGACCTGCAGGTGACCCTGGCCGAGCGCGACGAGGAGATCGCCGGCCTGCGCGCGGACATCGCCTTCTACGAGCGCTTCGTCGGCTCCACCGCGCAGCGGCGCGGCCTGACCGTGCACGAGCTGGGCCTGAAGCGGCAGGCGGGCGAGGCCTGGCAGTACACCGCCACGCTCACCCAGAGCCTGGATCGCGGCACGCCCAGCGTGGGCCAGCTGACGATGTCGATCGAGGGCACCCGCGGCGGCCGCCTGGAGCGGCTGTCCTGGGCCGACCTGCGCCAGCAGCACGACGCCCCGGGCCGCGAGTATTCGTTCAAGTACTTCCAGCAGATCGACGGCGAGATCCTGCTGCCGGCGGGCTTCGAGCCGCTGCGGGTGAGCGTGCGCCTGGCGCCCGAGCGCGGCGCGGCGGTCGAGCAGACCTTCACCTGGGCCGAACTGGTGGCCGCGGAGACGCCGCGTCCCGCCGGCGGTGCTTGAAGTTGGCCGCCGCCCGCCCCATCCTGCCTGCATGGACAATCTCGCTCTCCACCCGGGCTACCAGGCGCTCGAGCGCCCGCTCGACTTCACCACGGCCGCGGCCGGCAAGGTCCGCGAGCTGATCGCCGAGGAAGGCAATCCCGCGCTGAAGCTGCGCGTCTACATCCAGGGCGGCGGCTGCTCGGGCTTCCAGTACGGCTTCGAGTTCGACGAGGAACAGGCCGAGGACGACCTGGCCGTGGTCACCGACGGCGTCACCCTGGTGGTCGACCCGCTGAGCCTGCAGTACCTGATGGGCGCCGAGGTCGACTACAGCGAAAGCCTGCACGGCGCCCAGTTCACCATCCGCAACCCGAACGCGAAGTCGACCTGCGGCTGCGGCAGCAGCTTCACCACGGGCTAGGGGCCCGGGGCCGCCCCATGTCCTTCGCCTTCGTCGACGCCGCGCTCGACCGCGCCGAGTACCTGCGCAACGACGGCGACCGCCTGCGCGCGCTGTGGCCGCAGGCGCGCGTGCTGGTGGTCGATGCGGACGGCCGCGCCCTGGCCGCTGGCGATGGCGGCCCGCTGCTCCTGACCGGGAGCGACAGCGGGACGGAGCTGGAATCGGCGGTGCTGCTGGGCCTGGACGGGTCGGGGGCGTGGTTCGCGCTGCCGGCCGAAGCCGCCACCGCGGCGACGGACGCGCGCGTGGACCTGCGCACCGCCGCGGCCACCTGGCCCGTGCGCGAGGCCACCGCCTTCGCCCAGGCCCGCGCCGTGCTGCACTGGCGCGCCCGCCACCGCTACTGCGGCGCCTGCGGCGGCGGGCTGCGCTACGAGCGCGCCGGCTGGCTGGGCCGCTGCACGGCCTGCGCCAGCGAGCACTACCCGCGCACCGACCCGGCGGTGATCGTTGCGGTCAGCGACGGCAGCCGCCTGCTGCTGGGCAGGCAGGCCAACTGGCCGCCGCGCCGCTATTCCACGCTCGCCGGCTTCGTCGAGCCGGGCGAGACGCTGGAGCAGACCCTGGTGCGCGAGGTGTACGAGGAATCCGCGGTGCGCGTGCGCAGCTGCCGCTACCTGGCGTCGCAGCCCTGGCCGTTCCCGTCGTCGTTGATGCTGGGCTTCGTCGCCGAGGCCGAGCCGGACGAACCGCGCGCCAACGATGAGGAACTCGAAGATGCCCGCTGGTTCACCCGCGAGGAAGTCGGCGCCGCGCTGCGCGGCGAAACCGCCGGGGAAGGGCTGCTGGTCTCGCCGCGGCTGTCGATTTCGCGCTGGCTGATCGAACGGTGGTACGCGGCTGGGGAATGAGGGCGCGGGCAAAGCCGGGTCTCCACCCCGACCCGGCCAGGCGTCACCCCGGCGCCAGCAGCGTGAACGGGAACCACGGCAGGTTGCGCGCGATCCAGTAGCCCGGCAGCACGACCAGCCACAGCTTCGGCTCGGCCAGCGCCGTCACCAGCGGCCGCAGCCAGTCCGGCCGCCAGCCGAACTTCCACCCCGCCAGCAGCGGCGAGATCGCCAGCAGCGACATCGCCAGCGGATTCATGCCGAACGCGCCAGGCACGTCGCCGTGCACCAGCGCGTGCAGCATCCGCGTCATCCCGCAGCCGACGCACAGGTAGCCGGTGAAATCCCGGAACATGCAGGTCGGAAACAGCCCGGTGGCCTGGTTGGGATCGAAGTTGCGCAGCAGCCAGACGCCGGCGACGGCCGCCAGGGCCGTCGCCGCCAGGGCGACCAGGTGCAGCGGTTTCAGCGTGGGGTTCACTGCGCCTGCTGGATCTGCTCCATCAGCATCTGGTACTGCTGCATGCCGCCACCCATCGTGAACGAGTAGATCGTCCACAGCAGGCCGACGATGGCCAGGCCGGTGGCGACCCAGCACCAGATCTTGGCGGTATCGGATGCCCGCTGCGCACCGGCGATGTCGCCGGCCCTGAGCAGGCTGTTGACCTTGGCCGAGAACACGATGGCCACGATGCCGACCAGGCCCAGCGGACAGCACAGGCAGGTGGCGAGGATGGTCGCGATGATCGCCCAGACCATGTGGTTGGGGATGTTCGCGGTGGATGCGGGCGGATCAGGCAGCACTGTGGACATGTGGACACTCCGGTTGTCGTTCAATGGGAATCAACGGATGGAACCAGGCGACGCGGCCTACATGCCGCTCAGGCCCCCCAATATTGCCAGACCTCCGAACAGGAAGAACCACAGCGCCAGCAGCACCGGCATCGCCAGGGCCGAGGCCAGGGCCCAGTTGCCGGCCTTGCGCGAGGCTTCGCGCGCGCCCGCCAGGTCGCCCGCGGCACGCTTGCCGTCCACCTGCGCGGCATAGACGATCGAGACGATGCCCAGCGGCAGGCAGCAGAACAGGGTGGTCAGGATCGCCCAGACCAGGTGGTTGGGCACGTATGGCCCCGAGGGCGGTGTGGCGCTCATGTGGCGGAGTTCTCCTGCGGACAAGACGAAGCGGGGGCCGGCGCGGCGGCGCGGCATCCGGGCATGGCGGCGATTTCCCCGCGCCAGCCTATCCGATCGGGCGGCCAGCCGGGATGGACGATGGTGCTATGCGGCATCGCCGCGCAGGGCGTGCACCGTGGCCTCCAGCGCTGCGGCGGTGGGTGCGGGCGCGAGGGCCGGCTCCCCGGCGATCACCTCCACCCGCGCGCGCAGGCGCCGCGGCACGCGCATGCGGCCCAGGCGCGAGTCGCGGTGGCTCCACATGCTGGCCCACATCCCGCGCAGCGCCATCGGCACCACCGGCACCACCTGTCCGCGCGCGGCGGCGCGCGCGAGGATCTTCTCCACTCCGGACTTGAACGGCGCGATCTGCCCGTCCTTCGTCAGCGCGCCCTCGGGAAAGATGCCCACGATCTGGCCCCCGGCCAGCGCCGCGTCGATGGCGTCGAACGCGCGCTGCATCAGCGCCGCGTCCTCCTTCGGGCTGGCGATGGGGATGGCCTTGGCGGTGCGGAAGATCCAGCGCATCACCGGGATGTCGAAGATCCGGTAATACATCACGAAGCGCACCGGCCGCGGGATCGTGGCCGAGAGGATCAGCGCGTCCATGTAGCTCACGTGGTTGCACACCACCAGCGCCGCACCCTCGTCGGGCACGTGCTTCTCGATCCCGTGCAGCTCCAGCCGGTACAGCGTGCGCACCATCAGCCAGCTGACGAAGCGCATGAAGAACTCGGGCACGATGCTGAAGATCCACAGCGCGACCAGCGCATTGGCGATCGCCAGCGCCAGGAACACCTGCGGGATGTTCCAGCCCAGCACCTGCTGCAGGGCGACGCCGATGAGCGCCGCGGCGACGATGAACAGCGCGTTCTGGATGTTCATGCCGGCGATCACCCGCGCCAGCTCCGCCTTCGGCGTGCGGCTCTGGATCAGCGCGAACAGCGGCACCACGAAGAAGCCGGTGAACAGGCCGATGCCGGTCAGGTCGATGATGATCCGCCAGTTCCCCGCGGCGGCGGCGAACTCGCGCACCGACAGCCCCGCCGCCAGCGCCTGCCCCGGCCGCGCGAAGTACAGGTCGAGCATGAACGCGCTCACCCCGAACGCGCCCAGCGGCACCAGGCCGATCTCGACCGTGCGCCCGGACAGCTTCTCGCACAGCAGCGAGCCGGTGCCCACGCCGATCGAGAACAGCGCCAGCGCGAAGATGTACAGCGCCTGCGTGCCGCCGAGGTTGGTCTCGGCGTAGACCGGCAGCTGCGCGGTCAGCACCGTGCCGATGAACCAGAACCACGACACCCCCAGCACCGCGTTGCGCACCGCCGGCTGGCGCCGGGTGAGCTTCCAGATGCGCCAGGACTGGCGCGCGATGTTGAGGTCGACGCGCAGCCCCGGCTCGCCCGCGTCCACCCGCGGGATGCGGCGCGCGACCATGTTGCCGGCCACCGCCAGCGCGATGATCGACGCCGCCGCCACGTACGGCCCGGCGGCGCCGGCGAGCAGGAAGATCGAGCCGCCGAAGATCATCCCCAGCAGGATCGAGATCGAGGTGCCCATCTCGACCAGGCCGTTGCCGCCGGTCAGCTCCTCGGGCTTGAGCACCGACGGCAGGATCGAATACTTGACCGGCCCGAACAGCGTCGACTGCAGCCCCGTGCAGAACAGCGCCACCAGCAGCAGCGGCATGTTCTGCAGCACGAAGCCGACCGCGGCCAGCGACATGATCGCGATCTCCATCGTCGTGGTGATCACGATCAGCCGCTGCTTCTCCAGCTTCTCCGCGATCTGCCCGGCGGTGGCCGAGAACAGGAAATAGGGCAGGATGAAGATCGCCGGCGCCAGCTGCGTGTACAGCGCCCGCGACTCGGCCGAGATCGCACCGGCCACCAGCATCGCCCCCAGCAGGCCGATGATCGCCTGCCGGTACACGTTGTCGTTGAACGCGCCCAGCGCCTGCACGGTGAAGTAGGGCAGGAAGCGGCGCTGGCGCAGGAGGTCGAACTGACTGTGGGCCATCGGGAGTCTCCGGGAAGACGCGGCGAGCCTAGCAGACCCGTGCCCTGACGCGATGGAGGTCCCGGCGGATGACGGCACTGGCACTGACTCATGGAGGCGTCGCGCCCTGCGTCAGCAGCGGCGTTCGAGCCTCGTCGGAGCGCGCGACACGCCAGCGGGATGGGATCTCAGCGCAGCGCACCCTCGATCTGCTGCCATTGGCGATCACGCACCATCACGAACCGGCACCTGCCGCCGCTGAGCTCGGCCCAAAGGTTGCCGATGTCGCGGTCGTCCTGTGCGTCCGTCCAGCCCTGCGCGCCCTTGTACTCCACGACCAGGATCCTGCCGTCGGGCAGCAGGCAGACGAAGTCGGGATAGAAGCGGCCGTCCGCCTTCTGGAGGAAGAAGGAAGCCCCCGGCTTCCTGACAAGATTGCGCACCCAGAAGCGGATGCTGCCGCGTTCCGCCTGCTGGTCCAGCCAGCAGGCGCATTTGAACTCCTCGCGGCTGTCGAAGTCGCCGATGCGGCCGTAGTAGTGGTGGCGGAAATCGTATGCACCGTAGCGGTCGTCGTAGTCGGCCGCAGGGGCGTACGCATCGGGGTCGAAGTCGATGGTGAACTCGCCGCCGACGCGAACCCGATCATCGCGGCCATCGGCGAACAGGGTCTGCTGGTAAGCCGCTCCGACGGCTTCCCGTCGCAGCGCACGGATACGGGTTTCCAGCAGGTTCCGCACGAGGAACTTCTGCCGGTTGGCGCGTGCGAGATCGCAGTCCGGTTCCTGCAGCAGCCGCTGCAGCCACTTCTGCACGAACGCCCACTTCGACGCATGGGTGACGCTGGCGTCGGGCAGGTTCCTGCACAGCCAGGCTGCGAGCCGGGTCTCGTCCCAATGCTCGGGCCTGTACGCGATGCCGAGATCGCGGTCGAGATCGGCGATGAAGCCGACGATCATCCGGCCCTCGCTGGTCACGTCGATGGCGCCGCCGCTGGAGATGCGGTCGGCCAGACCCAGCACCTGCAGGTCCCGGGTCTGCGGATAGGCGTCGTAGCCCGAAAGATCGAACGGGTAGTCCAGGACCTCCAGATCGTCGAAGAACTGCAGTTCGCCCTGTACCCGTATCGCAAGCGCGGGAACGGACAGCGCTTCGCTGCGCTCGGCCGGGCTCTGGCGCACCTCGATCGCAGTGGTGCGGCTGACCTCGCCTGCGCGCACCAGGGCTTCGCGCTCGCCGTCGCTGTCCACGGTGCCGGCAAGCCGGTCGGCTTCCGCCTCGGTCAGCGGCTGCAGGATCGTGAGTTCGCCAGCCTTGCGGTTCCAGGACACCTTGCCGCGCAGGTCCCTGGGCAACTCCCTGATCCGCGGTGCCGATGCAAGCGGTACCGCGACCGGGGTCACCACGATGCGGCCAGCGCGCGAACTGAGGTCGAACCTGGCCTGTGCGGGGCTGGCTGCGCGCACGAACTCCTCCACCGCCTTGCGCTCGAAGCCCGCGCCCTCCACCAGCCGGTCCCGCAGGGCGCTCGCGGTCGAAGTGAAGTCGGCGGACATGACGTAGGCATACGACTGGTTCAGTGCCGGTGTCGTACGGGGTGCGGCGCCTGGCTGACGAAGGACGCGGCCAAGCAACTGTTCGACTGCGGTTTCCGACTGGGTTCCGGCCAGGCTGGCGAGGATATAGGCCGAAGGACAGTCCCAGCCCTCGGCCAGCGCCTGCTGGGTGATGACGAAACGGACCGGGCAGGCCGGGTCAGCGATGCCGGCGGGGTATTTCTTCTCGACGGCGTCGAGATCGTTGCGCTCGCCCGTTGCCACAGCGATGCGATCGGCCGGAATGCGCTGGTTCTCCACCAGTTCTGCCAGTACGCGCTCCCAGTGCAGGGTGTCGCGCTCCCGGTGGCGTGCCTGTGCCTGTATCAGAACCAGTGGGCGCAGGTAGGGCGCGCCCTTGCGCTGCTCCGCGTCGGCGGCCGCCTGCAGCTGCTCGCGGCGGTCGGCGGCATAGGCCAGGCATTTCTGCCAGTCGGCCTCGGTTTCCAGCATCACCGGAAGCTTGATCATTCCCGCCGTCTTCAGCTCAACGGCGGACACGCTGTGCAGGATGTTGCTGGGAGTCTTCTCGGTATCCGGCGTCGCCGTCAGCTCGAGGATCCCGCTGGGATTGAACGCGGCCAGGGTCGAGAACGCCAGGTCGGTGCGGTTGTTGTGCGCCTCGTCAACGATCAGAAACGGGCGGCGCATCCGCAGCACGTTGGCCAGCGAGTACGGCACGCTGCCGCTGCCGTCGGTGAGCAACTGCGCGCGCTGTGCCTCGTCGAGGCTATCGAAGTGCTGCATGAGTGCGCCGTTGGACTGGTAGACCTTCAGTCCGTCCTTGTCCTCGCGGTTGAAGGCCTGGACGGTGGACACGATCACCACGGTGCTGGTGTCGAGCGTGGCCCGGGTCAGCGATCGGGCCTCCTCCAGGCCGAGCACGGTCGTGGGGCCAGCGTCGGAGAGGGCGGCGTGGAGCGCGCTGCTCCGGTCCTTCAGCAGCCGCAGCGTCTGGTCGCGGATCGCCCTGGAGGGCACCAGCCACAGTACGATGCTGTGATCCACCCGGAGCAGGTGGGCATTGACCAGCGCGATGCCCTTGGACGCAAGCCAGGTCTTGCCTCCGCCGGTGGGCACGCGCAGGCAGAAGTACGGCATGTCCGGCGCGAAGCCGACGATGCGGTTGTAGGGCAGTCCCCGCTTCCACAGTTCCTCGGTGGTGGCGGTGAAGGCCAGGCCCGGGCTGCCAAGTTCATGGCATTTGGAAAAATACCTGCGTGCGCTATCGAGCGCGTCCTGCTGGTAAGGCTTGGGCGCGAACCCGCTCACGGGGCCACGTCCAGCGCGTAGGGCGTCTGCTTGAACAGGATGTTTTCGCGCTGCAGACGCGGGGTGCCCAGGCGGCAGGCGGCAGCGTAGATGACACGCGGACCGTCGCGCCGCGGGAGGAAGTCGAGCACCGGTCCTGTCAGGACATTGCCGCCGTCCACCGAGCGGTCGTCTAGGATGCCGTTGTAGAGCAGGTAGATGGCCCGGCCCTGGTGTACGCCCAGCAGTGGTGACAGCGACCTTGGCCTGCGATAGCCGGTGCCCGTCTCGGCAAACCACACGAACTCGGCCAGTTCGGCGAAGCGGACGTTGTCGCGGATGCGACCGTCCGGGGTGAAGAGCGGTTCCCTGCTCAGACGGCAGAATTGGAACCCGCCGCCGAGGCCTGCGATCTGCTCTCCATTGGCATTGGTGTAACCCTGTGCGACACGCGTGACACGAGTAGCGGTGACGTTGCGGGCGATGCCTTCGTCCATTTCGACGAGGATGAAGCGGCGGTTGCCGCCATCTTCGGCGTTCTGCTTCAGCACCGCGTGCGCTGTTGTTCCTGATCCAGCGAATGAGTCGAGGACTATGCTTCCGGGTGGGGCGCAGTAATCCACGATTCTCTGCATGAGAGTGGTTGGTTTTGGAAAAGCGAAGACACGCTCGTCCAGGATTTCATCCAACTCACGCGCTCCGGAGTGTGTTTTGAACTCAGGCCAGAACGACGACGCAGGCATGCGCGCTTGGGTCTCGGATAGGAATCTCTTCTTGCGCGGCCATCCTGTTGCTGGATTTGGCGGCCACCAGATCCGATTGTCCTGAAGGAGCTTCTCGTAGCCTGTTCGATCCGTTATCCATCCCTTTGCGGGGTCTGGCTTCCAGGCATTTCCTGTTCCGGGCTGCTCCATTTTGTAGTTATGGAGGTTGGGACGTTCTGATGCCGTGGCCTTGCCTTTTAGCGGGTCAGTAACGTAGGGGCCGCGAGGGTCGTTATCAGGGTTCCTGAAATCGGAACGGTCAATAATACGCCCTTGAATTCGAGCTGCGTCGGACTTCCCATATACGAAGATGGATTCATGGTCTGGGGAGAGGTGGGTTTTGATCCTGTTATCGGTATTTCGCGTATTCCAGACAATCGTTGCAATACGATTTGAGAAGCCGAATGTTTCATCCAGCAGAAGACGCAGATGCCCTGATTCAACGTCATCTAGTGAAATAAGAATGACTCCGTCTTCTGAAAGAAATTGCTTCAACAACACCAGCCGCGGATACATCATGCAAAGCCAGCGATCGTGTCGGTCGAGCGTCTCGCCTTCCTTGCCAACGACCTCGCCCAGCCAGCGGCGGATCTCCGGGCTGTTGACGTTGTCGTTGTAGATCCAGCCTTCGTTGCCGGTGTTGTAGGGCGGATCGATGTAGATGCACTTCACCTGCCCGGCGTAACGGGGCAGCAGCGCCTTGAGCGCATGCAGGTTGTCGCCCTGGACGATGAGGTTGCCGCTGTCGGCGTCGCCGCAGGACAGCTCCGGCACGGGTTCGAGCAGCCGGTAGGGAACGTCGCGGTGGTGCCTGACCACGGCCGACTTCCCGATCCAGTCCAGGACCGGCATCTAGTGCGCCCCCGCAGGCGTGTTCGCGGCAGGTTCACCAGGAGGCGTGCGCCAGGACCCGGTGGCGGGATGGCCTACCTGCCCACCGTCCTCGACGATGGCGGGCGGTTCGTCCGGCAGTGGCTTCGGCATGGCGGCAACAGAGGAAAAGCGTCATCAAAGCACAGCTTTGATCTATTTCAAAGACGTGCGTTGAGTCTACGGGCTGGCCGGTCCGTACCGTTTGCGCATGGATATGCAGCAACGCCGTGCCGCTTTCGCGAAGCGTTTCGCCGACGCGCTGGAAAGAAGCGGAAAAGCCCACCTCAGCGACGAGAAGCTCGCTGCGTTGCTCGCTCTGCGCGGGTTGACGGTGGGCGGCCAGGCGGTTGCCAACTGGCGGCACGGCAGGAACCTGCCCAAGCTCGAGCAGTTCGAGGGCCTGGCCGAGCTGCTGGAGATGGACGTGGGTGAGCTGGCGTTCGGCCGCGTGCGCGTGGGCGAGGCGCGAGGGGCCTGGACCCGCGACGAGGACCGTCGGCTGCTGGATGACTTCGCGCTGCTGCAGCAGGCGGAGCGGGAGGTGCTGCTGGACCTGCTGCGGCTGCTGTTATCGCGGGGAAAGCGCCCGGGAGCGCAAAAGCGCAAACCGAAAGACTGAGTCCGACACCACTCCGCAGATAAATTATATAAATCAATTACTTAAGATTTATTCTTTGCCGTTTCCATCGATATCCTGCGCAATTTCCGGTATTTAATTAGCAAGTAAGGCCGCTTAATTTTACAATCGGAGGATGGCTCGCCCCGACCGCTCCCCCGAAATCGAAGCCGCCCTGCTGAAGGCAGTGGCCGAGCACCCGCGCGACCTGGTCGCGATGGTGGCGGGGCAGCTGGGCCTGTCGCGCGCCCGGATCAGCATCCAGGTGCGTCGTCTGGTCGCAGGGGGCTATCTGCGCAAGGCCGGCACGACGCGGCCGCATTACGCGCTCGGGTCGAACCGTCGCATGGAGCTCAGGTATGCGCGGGCCGGTCTGTCAGAGGACCGGGTGTGGTTCCAGGACCTGTTGCCGCTGCTGCAGGGGCTTCCGCGCAACGTGCTGGACATCGCGCACCACGGCGTGACCGAGATGGTGAACAACGCCGTGGATCACTCGAGTGGTGGGCAGCTGACCGTGTTCATGGACTGCGACGCGGAGCGGTTGCTGCTGGGCGTGTCGGACGATGGCGTGGGCATCTTCCGCAAGATCACCCGCGCGCTGGACCTGCCGGACGAACGGCTGGCGCTGCTGGAGCTCTCGAAGGGCAAACTGACCACCGACCCTGCGCGGCATACCGGCGAGGGCATCTTCTTCACCTCGCGTATCTTCGACCGCTTCCAGATCCATTCCGGGGGGCTGCTGTTCGACCACGATGACGGCGAGGAGGAAGACCTGCTGGATGAGTTCGAGGCGGTGGAGACGAAAGCGGGCACAACGGTGTTCATGGAGATCGCGCGCGACAGTGCGCGATTGATCAAGGATGTGTTCGACGAGTATTCCAGCGGCCCGGATGACTATGACTTCGCCAAGACCATCGTGCCGGTGCGACTGGCCCGGGTCGGAGACGAAAATCTGGTGTCGCGTTCGCAGGCCAAGCGGTTGATGCAGCGGGTCGACCGGTTCCGTTGCGTGGTACTGGATTTCGCCGAGGTTGCCTCCGTGGGGCAGGCGTTTGCCGACGAGATCTTCAGGGTGTTCGCCAATGCGCATCCCGAGGTGGAACTGGCGGCAATCCATGCCGTCCCCGAGGTGCAGCAGATGATCCGCCGCGCCGAGGTGTTGCGGGATGAACAGGGGGGGGCAGCTGCCGCTGCTTCGCTAGGTCATTCCCGCGAAAGCGGGAATGACGGGCAGGGATGATCTGTTCAGGCCTTTCCTGGCGAAGCAACGAGGCTTGTGCCGGCTGTCGCTCATAGCAGCCAGAGTTGCCCGGCGGTGGGCTGCACCGGCCGCCGCCAGAAATCGAGGACATGCTGGCCCGACGCGGTATCGCGCCCGCGCGGTGGAAGCTTGAAGCTTCGCCATGGCCGCAATGCGTCGGTGCTGTCGCTCTCTGCGGTCGCCTGCGGCAATGGCCATTGCGTCGCGGCCAGGTGCTTCGCGTTTCGAAAGCAGGCGTAGCACCATGACGGCGAGATCAGCAGGAACACGGCAACGCGTGCGAACTGGTTGTCGAACCGCCGCAGCAGGTGCGCCCAACCGGCTGCCAGCGAATGGGAGGAGGGAAGCTCCGGCGGCTCCGGGAGCAGCGATTCCAGGGCTTCGAGCAGACTTGCGGGATGGTCGCCTTCGTCGGCGATGAGGCGGTCCCAGCCCGGTGTGCTGCGATTGTCGGAATCGTCCGCCTGATCAGGGTGCTGCAGACGATACAGGCCGCCGCCCGCCCTGCGGGCGCGGTGACGCATGTGGTCCAGTACCTGGCTGGCGTCGGCTTCGGCGCGCAGATCCAACGCCGCGCCTGTTTCCGCCTGGAGTTCGAGGACGGACCAGCAGGCTTCGGATCGGAGATCCTCGCGCAGCCAAAGGCCTGCGGCATCCCTGAGGATCCAGTGCAGCGCGGCTCTGTGTCGCGAGAGGAAGTACTCGATGGTGTCGTCGGTATCCATGGCGTACAGGTCGTCGGCGTGCGAGGGAGACGATCATACGGGCGGTGCCTGGAGCGTGCAGGTTGGCAGGTGAACAGAAGGAGCGATCCACAGGGGTTTCTTTCTGCGGTGTGTACCGGTTGCTAAAGTAGATCTGCAGCGTCCCTGTCAATGGAGCGAGCGCCATGCCCATCCCCCTCATGCCCGCCGCCTTCCTCGGCCACGGCAGCCCGATGAACGCGCTCGAGAGCAACCGCTTCACCGAGGCCTGGCGGGCGTTCGGGGCCAGCGTGCCGCGGCCGCGGGGGATCCTGGCGCTGTCGGCGCACTGGTACGTGCCGATGCTGGCGGTGACGGCGATGCCGCGGCCGCGGACGATCCACGATTTCTTCGGCTTCCCGCAGGCGCTGTTCGATGTGGAGTACCCGGCGCCGGGGCTGCCGGAGCTGGTGGAGGAAGTCGCCGAGCTGGCCAGGCCCGACCGCGTGGGCCCGGATATCGATTCCTGGGGCCTGGACCACGGCACCTGGTCGGTGCTGGTGCACGCGTTCCCGGATGCCGACATCCCGGTGGTGCAGCTGTCGCTGGACACGCGCAAGCCGCTGGAGTGGCATGTGGAACTTGGCGCGAAGCTGGCGGCGCTGCGCGAGCGTGGGATCCTCGTCATCGGCAGCGGCAACGTGGTGCACAACCTGCGCGCGATCGACTGGAAGCAGCCCGATGCCGGCTTCGACTGGGCGCGGCGCTTCGACGAGCGTGCACGCGGGCTGATGCGCGAGGCGCCGCACGAGATCGCCTCGCTGGCCTCGCATCCGGACTACCGCACGGCGGTGCCGATCACCGACCACTTCCTGCCGCTGCTCTACGTGGCCGGGCTGGCGGCCGCCGCGCGGCGGCCGGCCGGGACCCTGGTCGAGGGCTACAGCTACGGTGCGCTGTCGATGACCTCGTACATGCTCGACGCGCGCTGCCCGGAGCAGCCGGCATCGGGCGAGGGCGCCGCGCCGCTGTCCACCAGCCTGCCGCCGGAGGCCGCCAACATCTGACCGCCGCGCGCGGTCAGCCGATGCGCGGCTGCGCGGCGAACCAGGGCTTGAGGCGCCGCAGTGCTTCCTCGATGTGCGCGGTGGCGGGCGCGAAGCTGAAGCGGATGAAGCGGTGGCCGTCGACCGGGTCGAAGTCCACGCCCGGGGCCAGGGCGACGCCGGTGTCTTCGAGCATGCGGATGCAGAAGGCCAGGCTGTCGCGGGTGAGGTGGCCGACGTCGGCCCAGATGTAGAACGCGCCGTCGGGCGGGGCGATGCGTTCGAGCCCCAGCGAGGGCAGGGCGTCGAGCAGCAGGTCGCGGTTGCGCGCGTAGACCGCGCGGTGGCCTTCGAGTTCGTCGATGCAGTCCATCGCCACCAGGGCGGCCTGCTGGCTGGGCGAGGGCGGAGTGAGGAACAGGTTGCCGGCGTAGGCGCGGGCGGTGTCGACCAGGGCGTCGGGCACCAGCAGCCAGCCCAGGCGCCAGTCGACCATGCTGAAGTACTTGGAGAAGCTGTTGAGCACCAGCGCGTCGGGCGCGTATTCGAGCAGCGAGTGCGCCGCTTCGGTGTAGTGCAGGCCGTGGTAGATCTCGTCGGAGACCAGGGCGATGCCGCGCTCGCGGCAGACGCGGGCGATCGCGTGCAGCTCGTCGCCGGGAAGGATGGTGCCGGTGGGGTTGGCCGGGCTCGCCAGGATCACGCCGGCGGGGGCTGGGTCGAGCGCGGCGATCGCGGCGGCGCTGATCTGGTAGCGCGTGTCCGCGCCGCAGCCGATCTCCACCGGCTGCATGTGCACGGCAACGGTGGTGTTGCGGTAGGCGACGTAGCCCGGGCGCGCGAAGGCGATGCGGTCGCCGGCCTCGAAGCGCGAGAGCAGGGCCAGCAGCAGCGCAGGCGAGGCGCCGCAGGTGAGGATGATGCGCGCCGGATCGACTTCGACGCGGTGGCGCTCGCGGTAGTGGCGGGCGATGCGCGCGCGCAGCGGCTCGCTTTCCCAGTAGCCGGGCGGGTCGCGGTCCAGGCCCTCGCGCACCGCCGCCAGCGCGGCGGCCGGTGCCGGCGTGGAGGGTTGGCCGAACTCCATGTGGACCACGGAGCGGCCGCCGGCCTCCAGCGTGCGCGCCAGCTGGCTGATGGCGATCGCGCGGAAGGGTTCGACGCGACCGGGCACGGCTCAGTCGCCCTGCTCGCGCGCGATCGCGCGCCAGCCGATGTCGCGGCGGTGGAACTCGCTGGCCCAGGAGATCGCGTCGACGCCGGCGTAGGCGTTGCGCTGGGCCTCGGCGACGGTGTCGCCCAGGGCGGTGACGCAGAGCACGCGGCCGCCGGCGGTGATGACGTTGCCGCTGGCGTCGAGCGTGGTGCCGGCGTGGAAGACCTTGGCTGCGGGGCCCCCACCCCAACCCGTCCGGCCCGGCGCAGCGCGCCGTGCGGCCGGATGATCCGCGCAGCCGTGCTGCGCAGCCGGATCATCCTCACCCCCCGCACGCGGGGGAGGGGGAACAGATCCGGAGATCGCGACGCCAGCCGCCCCCATGCCCCCTCCCCCGCGTGCGGGGGAGGGTCGGGGTGGGGGCAGGCCGGCGATCACGTCGCCGGTCGCAGGCGTGTCGGGGTAGGGCTTCGACGCCATCACCACGCCCAGCGAGGGGCGCGGGTCCCATTGCGCTTCGATGCTGTCGAGTCGCCCGTCGAGCGCGGCTTCGACCAGGTCGACCATGTCCGACTGCAGGCGCAGCAGCACCGGCTGGGTTTCCGGATCGCCGAAGCGCACGTTGAACTCGATCACCTTCGGCGCGCCCTCGGCGTCGATCATCAGCCCGGCGTAGAGGAAGCCGCTGAACGGCGCGCCATCGGCGGCCATGCCGGCGACGGTCGGCTCGACCACCTCGCGCATGATCCGCGCGTGCACCCCGGGCGTGACCACGGGCGCGGGCGAGTAGGCGCCCATGCCGCCGGTGTTGGGGCCGGTGTCGCCGTCGCCCACGCGCTTGTGGTCCTGGCTGGTGGCCATCGGCAGCGCGGTGCGGCCGTCGACCATGGAGATGAAGCTGGCCTCCTCGCCCTCCAGGAACTCCTCGATCACCACCCGTGCGCCGGCGGCGCCGAAGGCGTTGCCCGAGAGCATGTCGCGCACCGCGGCCTCGGCCTCGGCCAGCGTCGTCGCCACGATCACGCCCTTGCCCGCGGCCAGGCCGTCGGCCTTGACCACGATCGGTGCGCCCTTCTCCCGGACGTAGGCGAGCGCGGGTTCGACCTCGGTGAACACCGAGTAGAACGCGGTCGGGATGCCGTGGCGGGCGAGGAAGTCCTTGGCGAAGGCCTTGCTGCCCTCCAGCTGCGCGGCGGCGGCGGTGGGGCCGAAGATGCGCAGGCCCGCGTCGCGGAAGCGGTCGACCACCCCGGCGACCAGCGGCCCTTCCGGACCGACCACGGTCAGCGCCACGCCTTCGTCCTGCGCCAGCCGCAGCAGGCCGTCGATGTCGGTGACCTTCACCGCTGCGTTGCGGCAGCGGTCCTCGATCGCGGTGCCGGCGTTGCCGGGCGCCACGATCACCTCCGACACCCGCGGCGACTGCGCCAGCTTCCACGCCAGCGCGTGCTCGCGTCCGCCGGAACCGATGACGAGGATTTTCATGAGGGGCCTCCCGGTTCGTCATCCCGGCGAAAGCCGGGATCCATTTGCCGTTGCTGTCCTGGGAAGAGCAAGCACGACGGCAAGGGGACTTCTGAACAATTAGCCGTCATCCCCGCGAAGGCGGGGACCCATGGACGTGAACCCTTGAAAATCAGAGTCCATGGATGATCGGACATCCGTCCGTTGCAGGGCGATTCCCGCCTTCGCGGGAATGACGATCAAAAGCGGGTTGTTCGGAGGTTCCCAAGAGTGGAATGGATCCCGGCTTCCGCCGGGATGATGGCAAGAAAAACGGTCAATGACGGAAGTGGCGCACGCCGGTGAACACCATGGCGATGCCGTGTTCATCGGCTGCGGCGATGACTTCGCTGTCGCGCATCGAGCCACCGGGCTGGATCACCGCCTTGATGCCGGCTTCGGCCGCGGCGTCGATGCCGTCGCGGAAGGGGAAGAAGGCGTCGCTGGCCATCACCGAGCCTTCGACCACCAGGCCGGCGTCGGCGGCCTTGATGCCGGCGATGCGCGCCGAGTACACGCGGCTCATCTGCCCGGCGCCAACGCCGATCGTGCGGTTGTCCTTCGCATAGACGATCGCGTTGGACTTGACGAACTTCGCCACCTTCCACGCGAACAGCAGGTCGCGGAACTGGGCCTCGCCGGGCGCCAGCCGCGTCACCACCTTCAGCCCGTCGCGGGTGACGATACGGTCGTCGGCGGTCTGCATCAGCAGGCCCGAACCGACCCGCTTGACGTCGATGAAACCGGCCGAGGGCGGCGCCAGCGCGATCTTCAGCACGCGCACGTTGGCCTTCTTCTTCGCGTACTCCAGCGCGCCGTCGTCGTAGTCGGGCGCGATCAGCACCTCGACGAACTGGCGGTCGAGGATGGTCTTCGCGGTCGCGGCGTCGAGCGGGCGGTTGAAGGCGATGATGCCGCCGAAGGCGCTGGTCGGATCGGTGCCGTAGGCGGCCTCGTAGCTGTCCGCGCAGCCGGCGCCCACGGAGACGCCGCAGGGGTTGGCGTGCTTGACGATCACGCAGGCCGGCGCGTCGAACTGGCGCACGCATTCCCAGGCGGCGTCGGAGTCGGCGATGTTGTTGTAGCTCAGCTCCTTGCCCTGCAGCTGCTCGAAGGTGGCCAGCGAGCCCGGCGCCGGGTGCAGGTCGCGGTAGAAGGCGGCCTGCTGGTGCGGGTTCTCGCCGTAGCGCAGGTCCATGACCTTGACGAAGCTGCCGTTGGCCTGGGCCGGGAAGGGGCTGCGCGCCGGGACCGCGGCGGAGGCGTCAGTGATCGACGACAGCCAGCTGCTGATCGCGGCGTCGTACTGGGCGACGCGGTTGAACGCGGCCACCGACAGCGAGAAACGCGTCGCCGCGGACAGCTGGCCGGCGCTGGCCTCCAGTTCGGCGACCAGGCCCGGGTACTGGTCGGGTGAAGTGGCCACCGCCACGCGCGCGAAGTTCTTGGCGGCGCTGCGCAGCATCGCCGGGCCGCCGATGTCGATGTTCTCCACCGCCTCGGACAGGGTGCAGCCGGCGTTCGCGGTGACCGCTTCGAACGGATACAGGTTGAGCACCAGCAGGTCGATCGGCGCGATGCCGTGTTCGGCCATCACCGCCTCGTCGACGCCGGCGCGGCCGAGCAGGCCGCCGTGGACCACCGGGTGCAGGGTCTTGACGCGGCCGTCCATCATTTCCGGGAAGCCGGTCGCTTCGGAGACGTCCTGCACCGGCAGGCCGGCGTCGCGGAGCGCGCGCGCGGTGCCGCCGGTGGAGAGCAGGGCCACGCCGCGCGCGGCGAGGGCGCGGGCCAGGTCGACCAGGCCGGTCTTGTCGGACACGGAGAGCAGGGCCCGGCGGACGGGCAGCAGATCGGGCATCGTTGCGGCAGCGGTGCGGGTGGGGGCGTTATTGTAGTCTGCGGCGGATGCGACGGAGGCAGGGACGGTGTCGATCTACGCGCTGAAGGGGCGTTTCCAGGACCTGCTGCGGCCGGCGGTGGCCGCGCTGGCGCGCGCCGGCGCGACCGCGAACCAGGTGACCCTGCTTGCGGCGCTGTTCTCGCTGCAGGTGGCGCTGGTGGTCTGGTACCGCGCGCCGGCCGAGCCGCGGCTCCTGCTGCTGCTGCCGGCGTGGATGCTGCTGCGCATGGCGCTCAACGCGGTCGACGGCATGCTGGCGCGCGAGTTCGGGCAGAAATCGCGCGCCGGCGCCTATTTCAACGAGCTGTGCGACGTGGTCGCCGATGCCGCGCTGTACCTGTCGCTGCTGGCGGTGGCGGGTGTGCATCCGCACCTGCTGTGGCTGCTGGTGCTGCTGGCGGCGCTGACCGAGTACGCCGGCGTGCTTGGCCTGATGGTGGGCGCGACCCGGCGCTACGACGGACCGATGGGCAAGAGCGACCGCGCCTTCGTCGTGGGCGTGCTCGGGCTGCTCCTGGCCCTGGGCTGGATCGGCGGCGCGGTGGTGAACTGGGTGGTCGCCGCCATGGCGCTGCTGTGCGCGCTCACCGTGGTGCGCCGGGTGCGCGCGGGACTGGCCGAAGCCGCAGCAGGTGACGATGCGCGGGGCTGAGCGGGGCGCGGCGGGGCCGGGCCCGGCGCTGCTGCGCGGCGTGGCGCTGGCCTGGGGACTGGCCGAAGCGGTCCTGTTCTTCGTGATTCCCGATGTCTGGATCACCTGGGTGGCGCTGCACGGGCTGCGCCGCGGCCTGGCTGCGGCGGCGTGGACGCTGGCCGGGGCGCTGGCCGGCGGTCTTGCGGTGTATCTGGCCGCGCGCTCGAACCAGATGCTGGTGCTGGCAGTGTTCGACCGCCTGCCGGCGATCGGCGACGCGCTGATGCTGCGTGCGCTGGCGCAGATGCAGGAGCACGGCTGGCTGGGGCTGGTGCTGGGCGGCTTCAGCGGCGTGCCCTACAAGCTGTTCGCGGCGATGGCCGAGGGCGCGGGGCTGGGGATGGGGGTGTTCCTGGCGGCGACGGCGGTCGCGCGCGGGCTGCGGTTTGCCGCGTTCGCGCTGGCGGCGTGGCTGCTGGCGCGCTGGCTGCGGCCGCGGATCGGCCTGGCGCGGGTCCGGGCGCTGTTGCTTGGCTGCTGGGCGCTGGGATACACCCTGTACTGGGCGCTGATGCCGGAATGAGGACGACGGGATGATCGATGCACTGGTGGCTGGCCTGCTCAGCGGCACCATCCGCGCGCTGACCGGTGCGCGCGCGCTGTGGGAGGGCTGCGCGCCATCGGCGGATCGCCGCGTGTACTACGGCAACCACGCCAGCCACGGCGATTTCGTGATGATCTGGTCGGCGCTGCCGCCGCAGCTGCGCGGCCGGGTGCGGCCTGTGGCCGGCGCCGACTACTGGAACCGCGATCCGCTGCGCCGCTACGTGATCAACCGTGTGTTCAACGGCGTGCTGATCGAGCGCGACCGCGCCCGCCGCAGCGAGGACGCGATCCAGACGCTGTGCAACGCGGTCGACGGCGACGCCTCGCTGATCGTCTTCCCCGAGGGCACGCGCAACATGGACGAGGGCCTGCTGCCGTTCAAGAGCGGCATCTACCACCTGGCCGTGCAGCGGCCGGAGCTGGAGTTCGTGCCGGTGTGGCTGGACAACCTGCACCGGGTAATGCCCAAGGGGCGGCTGATTCCGCTGCCGCTGCTGTGCACGGCGCGCTTCGGCGCGCCGATCCGGCTGCGCGCGGGCGAGGACAAGGCCGGCTTCCTCGAACGCGCGCGCGCCGAGCTGCTGGCGCTGTCGGACGGGGGCGTCGCTGCCGCGGAAGCGAGCGGAGGCGCGGCATGATCGCGTGGCTGCGCGGGCTGTCGGATTCGGCCCTGCTGTTCTTCGGCATCGGCTGCGTGCTGGTGTTCGCCACGCTGGTGGCCGAGACGCTGCGCTGGCGCCTGCGCGGCCGGCCGTCGCCGGTGGTCGCCAACCTGGTCTCGCGCATCCGCGCCTGGTGGGCGATGGCGATCGTGGTCGGGCTGGCCTTCCTGGGCGGGCGCATCGGCGTGATCGTGCTGTTCGCGCTGGTCTCGCTGTTCGCGCTGCGCGAGTTCATCACCCTCACGCCGACCCGGCGCGGCGACTACTGGGCGCTGGTGGCGGCGTTCTACGTGGTGCTGCCGTACCAGTACTGGCTGGTCTACTCGGGCTGGTACGGGATGCTGACGCTGTGGATCCCGGTGTACGCCTTCCTGTTCCTGCCGATCCTGGCCACGGCCGGTGGCGACACGCGCAACTTCCTCGAGCGCACCTCCAAGATCCAGTGGGGGCTGATGATCAGCGTGTTCTGCATCTCGCACGTGCCGGCCCTGCTCAACCTGCGCATCGGCGGACAGGAGCCCGATCCGGGACGCAACCTGCTGCTGATCGCCTTCCTCGTGGTCGTGGTGCAGTCCTCGGACGTGCTGCAGTATGTGTGGGGCAAGCTGCTGGGCCGGCACCTGGTGGCGCCGAAGCTGTCGCCTTCCAAGACCTGGGAGGGGCTGGTGGGCGGTGTCGCCTCGGCCACCGCGCTGGGCGCGGCGCTGTACTGGATCACGCCGTTCACGCCGCTGCAGGCCGGCGCGATGGCGCTGGCGATCAACCTGATGGGGTTCTTCGGCGGGCTGGTGATGTCGTCGATCAAGCGCGACCGCGGGATCAAGGACTGGGGGCACATGATCGAGGGCCACGGCGGCATGCTCGACCGCATCGATTCGGTGTGCTTCGCCGCGCCGGTGTTCTTCCACCTGACGCGGTACTGGTTCGCGTCGGGCGGGTGAGCGGTCCGGGCGGGAGCGCCGTGGGGCGCGATGCCGCATTCACGGCGTTGCGGTGGAACCAGAGGCGTCGCGCCTGGCGGCGTGCCTACTCGATGCCGTATTCGCGCAGTTTCTTGCGCAGGGTGGCGCGGTGGATGCCGAGCATGCCGGCGGCGCGGCTCTGGTTGCCGCCGCAGTGGTTGAGCACTTCAACGAACAGCGGGATCTCGAGTTCGCGCAGCGCGATCTCGTAGAGGTTGTCGGCGTGGCTGCCGTTGAGATCGCCGAGATAGCGGCGCACCGAGTTGGCGACGTGCTCGCGCAGCGGTGCGCGAGGCGCCTGGCGCGATGCAGGATTGTTGCGGTCTGTGAGGTTCAATGCGCTTCCAGCGGACAGGCGATCCGACCCGTGGGCGGGTCCGTGGCATGTTGCGGCGGGGTTGGGAGTCTAGCGCTTCGCCGCGCCCCGCGCCAACGGTTTCGCGCGCTCAGCGCAGATCGAACGCATACGACACCGCGCCGCCGGCGGGTTCGAGCACGTCGACGCGGATCATCGCGCTCTGTCCGCTGGCCAGGCCGTCCTGCGTGGGCGCCTGGCCCAGGTACTCGCCGGCGTCGAAGGCGCGCGCGCCGAGCACGCGGCCGTCGACGTCCGACAGCGTCAGCACCAGCTGCGGCCACGCCTGCGGCCAGGCCGCGTCGTTGCGCAGGGTCGCGCTGGCGCGCAGCGCGTTGGGCCGCGACGGATGCGCGCGCACGTCGAGCGCGAGCAGCCTGAGCGCATCGGGCTCGCGCCAGGGCGGCAATGTGCAGCCGGCGATGCTGCACATCCGCTGCAGCAGCGGGCGCCAGCGGGCGTCGGCGGCAAGGTTGTCGCGATCGGCCAGCAGCACCTGCACCGCCAGGATCAGCGCCAGCACGGCGATCGCCGTCGCCGCCAGCCAGCGCTGGCGGCGCGGCACCGGTGGTGTCTGCGCGGCGCCGGCGGCGAAGCTCGGGGCGGCTGGCCGGCGCGGGAGCGGCGCAGGCGGGTCGGGTGGATCGACGGCGGCCGCGGCGGTTTCGTCTTCGGCTGCGATTTCGACTTCGATTCCGGTGGCGGTTGCGGTTGCGGGCCGACGTGCCGCTAGCGCGTCCGGATCGGCTGCGGGTGTGGTGGCCGGGAGGGCGGGCGTGGCTGCGGCAGCCTGGACTTCAATGTCGGCCGCGGGCCCCCGGGCCTGGTCCGTTTCCGCGGGCGCTGCCGCGGCGATCGCCGACGGCTGCGCCGCGTGCGTGTGGGCGGCATCGTCCACCGCTGCGGAATCGGCTGCCTCGATCGACACCGGTGACGGAGACGGAACGAGGCGGTCCGCTGCATCGGATCCGCCGGTCGGGCGGTCGGGACCGGCAACGATCGCGGTGTTGCCGCCCTTGTCGTCTGTGACGATGACAGCGGTCACATCACTGTCATCGGGCGCTGCCGCGGCCGGCGCTGCGGCAGCGGCGTCGGTGGCACCGGCAGGTGCGGAGGCATCGGCCGTCGGCGCGTGCGCGGACATGGCGCCGCCCTCCGCCGCGGGCGCGGCTTCGGCCTGGGTCTGCGCGGTCGATGCCGTCTCCGGCGCGTCGCCGGACACGGCGGTGTCGGCGGGCGCATGGCGGTGCCGCAGCAGCGAGGCGATCACGCCGGCAAACGGCTGCGGCGGAGCGGTCGACGCAGCGGCTGCATCGCTGGCCGTCGGAGCGGCGGATTCGACGGCCGTGGCCGGGCCAGGGGCGGGCGCAGGGGCGGGCACGCTGTCCGCCGGCGCGACCGGCGCGACCGGCGCGGCGGTGTCGGCGGCGGGCGCTTCCATCGCCGCGTGCGGCACCGGCGATGCGGCTTCCGGTTCGCTGGCGGGCGTCGTGGCGTCGCGCAGCGCGCCGCCGCAGCGAGGGCAGCGTTCGGGCGGAAGGCCGCTGACCGGATCGGTCGCGACCAGGGCGCGGCAATGCGGGCAGTTGCAGAACATGGCGCTATTCAAGCACGAGCCGGGCGCCGGCCTCAGCGACGCACGCCATCGATGCGCACCCAGTCCTCCAGGTGGCTGACCTGCAGCTGCTCGAACCAGGGGCGGAACCGGCGCAGCAGTTCTTCCTGCTGTCCGTCGAGGATTCCCGACAGCGCGATGCGCCCGCCGCTGGCGGTGTAGCCGGCCAGCGTTTCGGCCAGCGCGTCGAGCGCCGAGGCGAGGATGTTGGCCACCACCACCGGGAACACCTGCGCGGGCAGGTTGTCGGGGCCGGCGGCGGGCAGGGCCTGCGGCGGGAGCACTTCGATCCGGTCGGCGACGCCGTTGCGCTGCGCGTTGTCGGCGGTGGCCGCGAGCGCCTGCGGATCGTTGTCGATGCCGACCGCGCGCGCCGCGCCCAGCTTCAGCGCGGCCAGCGCGAGGATGCCGCTGCCGCAGCCGAAATCGAGCACGGCCTTGCCCTGCAGGTCGCCGGCCTCAGCGAGCGCATCCAGCCACTGCAGGCACAGCGACGTGGTCGGGTGCGTGCCGGAGCCGAAGGCCAGCCCCGGATCGAGGCGCACGATCGCGGCATCGTCGGCACGGGCTTCTTCCGGAAGTTCGCGATCCCACGGCACGATCCACGTGCGGGCGCCGAAGCGCAGCGGCACGTACTGGTCTATCCACGCGCGCTCCCAGTCCTGGTCGTCGACCTTGCGGAAGCCCGCGCGCGACCAGTCCACGTCCATGTCGAACGATTCCAGCGACGCCAGCAGCGCCAGCGCGTCCACGTCGTCCGGGAACAGCGCGGTCAGCACCATTTCGCCCCACAGCGGCGTCTCGCCGACGCCCGGCTCGAAGATCGCCTGTTCGTCGGCGGCATCCAGATGCGCGTCCTGCATCGTCACCGCCAGTGCGCCCGCCTCTTCCAGCGCGCGCTCCATGCGTGGCTGTTCGGATTCACTGCAGGCGATGGCGAGTTCGAGGAAAGGCATGGTGGATTCCGGTTGCGGGGTGCAGGCGCAGGCTGCGACCGCCGATGTGTGCGGATCAGTCCGTGCCCGTTCCGGATGACGGCGCTGGCGGCGCGGACCGGCCGTGCCATCCCGCCAGCCGGGCGATCAGCACCTCGCCCCAGACCACCACCGCCAGCAGCAGCAACAGCAGGGCGTTGATGATGTAGCCGCCCTTCATGAAGCTGTCGACCTGGTCCTTGACCAGGACCGTCAGCGTGCCGGCGTCCAGTCCCTGGCGCAGGATGTCGTCGAGCGGCTGCTGCAGCACGGGCTGGTCGACGCCGAGGGCAGCGGCGATTGGCGGCGGAATCCCGTCCAGCGACAGCGACATCACCCGCTCGCCCAGCGTGGCCATGTGCTGCTGTGCATGCTGGCCGATGGGGTGCTCCTGCAGTGCCGGATGATCGAGCCAGTCACTCCGGCCCAGGAAGTCGGCGCTGAGCGTGCGCGCGATCTCCTCGATCGAGGCATCGCCGCTGTTGAGCGCCGGAAACGCTTCCAGGTCGAGCGATGCGAAATATGCCGCGAGATTGTCGTTGACCAGGGCCTGCAGCTGCGGCTGGTAATGGTCGGCCAGATCGTGCATCGCGCGATGCACGGCGATGCTGGAGCCGAACTGGAAGCCGAGCAAGCCCATCAGCAGCGGCAGCACGAGGAAGTGCAGCTTGAGCAGGGCGTGATACCAGCCGAAACGCCGCCTGAGCAGGCCGGTCGCCTGCATCGCCACCGCCCAGAGCAGGCCGAGCGCCAGCCCGGCCACGGTGAGCCCGACCACCCACAGGGTCATTTCCATCACCGGCAGCCCGTCCCAGACGCTGCCGGCCAGCCCGCGCGCGAGTTCGAACAGTTGTGCGGTCGATTCGTCCATGCCTCAGCCGATCGACAGCGCCTTGTCCCTGCGTTCGGCCAGGCGCTTTTCGAGATAGTGGATGTTCTGGCCGCCGGCCTGGAAGCCCTGGTCGGCCATGATCCGCTGCTGCAGCGGGATGTTGGTCTTGATGCCGCCCACGACCATCTCGCTCAGCGCCACGCGCATGCGCGCGATCGCCTGCTCGCGGTCGGCGCCGTGCACGATCAGCTTGCCGATCATCGAATCGTAGTTCGGCGGCACGGTGTAGCCCTCGTAGATGTGCGAGTCCACGCGTACGCCGGGGCCGCCGGGCGGGTGGAAGTGCTGGACCAGGCCCGGCGAGGGCAGGAAGCTGTCCGGATCCTCGGCGTTGATCCGGCACTCGATCGAGTGGCCGCGCAGGACCACGTCCTCCTGCCGGATCGACAGCTTCTGGCCGGAGGCGATCTTCAGCTGCTCGCGCACCAGGTCGATGCCGGTGACCAGCTCGGTGACCGGGTGCTCGACCTGGATGCGGGTGTTCATCTCGATGAAGTAGAAGCGGCCGTTCTCGTACAGGAACTCGAACGTGCCGGCGCCGCGGTAGCCGATGCGGATGCAGGCCTCGACGCAGACCCGGCCGATCTCCGCGCGCTGCTCGTCGCTGATGCCCGGTGCCGGCGCCTCCTCGACCACCTTCTGGTGGCGGCGCTGCATCGAGCAGTCGCGCTCGCCCAGGTGGATGGCGCCGCCCTGGCCGTCGGCGAGCACCTGGATCTCGACGTGGCGCGGGTTCTCCAGGAACTTCTCCATGTAGACCATGTCGTTGCCGAACGCGGCCTTGGCCTCGGTCTTGGTCGTGCTGATGGCGTTGGCCAGCGCGGCCTCGGTGTGGACCACGCGCATGCCGCGCCCGCCGCCGCCGCCGGCCGCCTTGACGATCACCGGGTAGCCGATCTCGGCGGCGATCCTGACATTGGTGGCGACGTCGTCGCCCAGCGGTCCGCCGCTGCCGGGCACGCAGGGCACGCCGGCCTCCTTCATCGCCCGGATCGCCTCGACCTTGTCGCCCATCAGGCGGATGGTCTCGGCCCTGGGCCCGATGAAGATGAAGCCCGACTGCTCCACGCGTTCGGCGAAGTCGGCGTTCTCGCTGAGGAAGCCATAGCCGGGATGGATCGCCTGGGCGTCGGTGACTTCGGCCGCGGCGATGATCGCCGGCATGTCCAGGTAGCTGCGGTTGGACGGCGCCGGGCCGATGCACACCGATTCGTCCGCCATCGCCACGTGCTTGAGATTGCGGTCGACGGTGGAGTGCACCGCGACCGTGCGGATGCCCAGCGCATGGCAGGCGCGCAGGATGCGCAGCGCGATTTCGCCGCGGTTGGCGATGACGACTTTATCGAGCATGGGATGACCGGGAATCGGGAGTCGGGAATCGGGAATCGGAAGAGCGCCGGGGCGCCACGTCCTCGTTCTTCTTTCGTGGATCGATTGCGTTCATCAGTGCGGTCAACTTGGCGAAGACGCGGTCCACGAGTTCGGCTATGCCGTCGTGGTCGCCGGGATAACCGAGGCGGACGGCAATCTGGCGCTGCGTGTCGAGCTCGGAGAGGGATCCGCGCGCAATGGACAGGAACCTGGCGTAGTCCGGCGTCGAGCGACGTGCAGCGCCTTCCGCGATATTGGACGGAACGCTGACGGCGCAGCGACGGATCTGGCTGGTCAAGCCGTAGCGCTCATCGGAGGGATACGAGGCGGAGCATCGATAAACGGCTTCCACGAGGTCCATGGCGTCGCGCCAGACCTCCAGCCGCTCGTGCGGCCGCCGTTCCGATTCCCGATTCCCCATTTCCGATTCCCGGCTTCGGTCAGCCGATCACGAACAGCGGCTGGTCGAACTCGACCGGCTGGCCGCTTTCGCAGACGATCGCCAGGACGGTGCCGGAGGCGTCGGCTTCGATGGGGTTGAACATCTTCATCGCCTCGATGATGCCCAGGGTCTCGCCCGTCTTGACGGTCTGGCCGACGGTGACGAAGGGTGGTTTGTCCGGGGCGGGGGAGGCGTAGAAGGTGCCGACCATGGGCGATTTCACCACGTGGCCGTCGGGCAGGCCGCTGCCGGCTGCGGGTTCGGCCGGGGCGCGGCCGCCGGTGGGGCCGTCGACCGGGGAACGCATCGGCATCACCGGTTCGTCGCCGGCCGCGGCCGCGGCGGCGCGCGGGGCGAGGGGCGCCGGGGCGTAGGCCACGGGGGTGGCACCGAAGCTGCGCGAGAGGCGTACCGACTCCTCGCCCTCCTTGATCTCGATCTCGGAGAGGTTGGATTCCTCGAGCAGGTCGATGAGCTTCTTGATCTTGCGAAGGTCCATGGCAGATCTCAGTTGGATGCGGCGCGAGCGGCGCTGCGCAGGAATTCGAGGACGACGGCTTCGCCCGAGGCCCAGTCGGCGTCCCACGTCGATTCGGGAGCCTCGTACCAGGCCAGCCGCAGGGTGTCGTTGCGATCATCGCCGATGGCGAAATAGAGAAGCATCGTGGGCGGTCCGTCCGAGTCGTGGTTGTAACGGGCCTCATGTACGACCACGCCGGGTGCGATTTCCGCTTGTTCGCGCCTGGCGCCCGGTCTGGTCTGGATGATCTGGTCGATGAAGGCAGCGGCGTATCCGGAGGGGGTGACTCCCTTCCGGGCACGAACCTCGGCGAACCAGTTGAGCGAAAAACCGGTCAGGAAGCGCCCGCCGGTGACGATCTCCTCCTTGGAGACGAACACCGCGTAACCGTCCGCCTTGTGCTCTTCGCGCAGGTACCAGCCCGCCGGAATCGGCAGGTCGGTGCCGCTCTGGGGATGCTGGACGCGGCGGGTTTCCGCTGCAGCCGTCGCGGGCTCGTCGCTGGTTTGCGCCAACGCGGCGGTCGGGAGCAGGGAAAGCAGGACGGCCAGCGCGCTGGCGATACCGATGTTCATCCGGAGCCTCCTTCGATCTGCCGGACCGCCGCGTTCAGCGCCAGCCCGTAGCTGAGCGGGCCGAAGCCGCAGATCACGCCCACGGCGAGGTCGCTGAGGTAGCTGGTGTGGCGGAACGGCTCACGCGCGTGCGGGTTGGACAGGTGGATCTCGATGAAGGGGAGCGCCACCGCGGCCAGGGCGTCGCGGATGGCCACGCTGGTGTGGGTGAAGGCGGCCGGGTTGATCAGGATGAAGGCGGTGCCGTCGGCGCGGGCGGCCTGGATGCGGTCCACCAGGGCGTGCTCGGCGTTGGCCTGGAAGCTCTCCAGCGCGTGCCCGGCGGCGGCGGCCCGTTGCCGCAGGTCGGCATCGATCTCGGCCAGCGTGGTGTGGCCGTAGACCTCGGGCTCGCGGGTGCCGAGCAGGTTGAGGTTGGGGCCGTGCAGCAGCAGCAGCTTTGCCATGGGGGGACCGCGGAAAGACAGGCGCGCAGTCTGCGGGAACAGCCCATTGCTGTCCAGTTCGCAGATGTTTGCCGAATTTAAGCGGATGTTTGAGTTTTCACTCGAAACCGTGACCCGCGTCGCGTGGCTACGGGGTTGCCCAGTCGTCGATCTCGCCCGGCACGAACGGCCCGATCTTCTGCTTGAGCAGCCGGCCGTCGGCGGAGACCAGGGCGGTGTAGGGCAGGACGCCGCGGGGGTTGCCCAACTGCACGCCGGCGTCGGCGGGGCCGGGGGGCTCGACCGCGATCGGGTAGCCGACCGGGATGCGCCGGAGGAAGTCGCGCACGGCGTCAGCGTCGTCCAGCGCGATGCCCAGGACCTGGACCCCGCCGGCACCCTGCTCGCGGGCGTAGCGGTCCAGTTCCGGCATCTCCTCGATGCACGGCCCGCACCAGCTGGCCCAGAGATTGACCAGCAGCGGCCGGCCGGCGAAGTCCGCGGGCAGCGCGATGGCGGTGCCGTCGAGCGCCGCCACCGACAGCGACGGCACCGGTCCGCCGCGGCGGGCGACGGCGGTGCCTTCCGGCGTCGGGGTCGCCTCGACCAGGGCGTCGTTGAGCACGCGCTGGCCCAGATCGGTGCCCAGCAGCGGCCCGGGGCCGCCGACCAGCAGGCTGGCGACGATGCCCAGCAGCCCGGCCACCAGCGCCACCAGGACGATCCGCAGAGGGGTCGGCTTCATCGTGCGCGCTCGATCGCCGCGAGCACGGCCTGCTCGCCCAGCAGCACCGGCAGCACCTCGCCCTCGCCGCCGCCGCGCGGATAGATCACGTACAGCGGCACGCCGACGGCGCCGTGGCTTTCCAGGAAGCGGCCGATCTCCGGATCGACGCTGGTCCAGTCGCCGACCATGTAGTGTCCGCCGGCCGCGGCCAGCGCCTCCCGGAACGGCGGCTGGCTGAGCACGCGCCGCTCGTTGGCCTTGCAGGTCACGCACCAGTCGGCGGTCATGTTGACGAACACAAGTTCGCCCGACGCGCGCAGCCGGGCCAGCGCGTCGGCGGAATAGGCGATGGATTCCCCGCTGCCGGCAGGCGCGATCGCCGTCGCGGTCGGGCCCTGGCGCACCGCGTGCATGGCGGGCAGCAGGGAGGCGGCGATCAGCGCCAGCGCCAGCCCGCGCTGCAGCCAGCCGCCCTTCCAGCGGCTGCGCTCGAACCACCACAGCCCGAACGCCAGCAGCAGCAGCCCGGCCAGCGCCAGCGCCATGGCGCTGGGCCCCAGTTGGCGCCCGAACACCCACAGCAGCCACAGCGCGGTGAGGTACATCGGGAATGCCAGCACCTGCTTGAGCGTTTCCATCCACGCGCCCGGCCTGGGCAGCCGGTCGGCCAGCGCCGGCACCAGCCCCACCAGCAGGAAGGGCAGCGCGAGCCCGAGGCCGAGCATCACGAACACCGCCAGCGCCAGCGCTGCCGGCGCGGTGAAGGCGACCGCCAGCGCGCCGCCCATGAACGGCGCGATGCAGGGGCTGGCGACCACGCAGGCCAGCACCCCGGTGAAGAAATCGCCCACCGGCCCGCTGCGCGAGGCCAGGCCATGGCCGAGGTTGCCCAGGCGCGAGCCGACGGTGAACACCCCCGACAGGCTCAGGCCGACCGCGAACATCAGGTAGACCAGCGCCGCCAGCACCCAGGGCTGCTGCAGCTGGAAGCCCCAGCCCAGCGCCTGCCCGCCCGCGCGCAGCGCCAGCACCAGCGCGCCGATGGCGACGAAGGCGGCGAGCACGCCGGCGGTGTACCACAGCGCGTGGCTGCGCGCGCTGGCGCGGCTGCCCCCGCTCTGCGCCACCCCGAGCACCTTCAGCGACAGGATCGGCAGCACGCACGGCATCAGGTTCAGCACCAGGCCGCCGAGCAGGGCCAGCGCCAGCGCCGCCAGCACGGTGCCTGCCGACAGCGTCCGTGCCGGCGGCAGGCTGCGCGCGGAATCGGAAATGGTGTCAGGGACATTTTCTCCCGGGGATGCCACCGCATCTGCGCCATCGGGATCAGAAATGGTGTCAGGGACATTTCCCGCCGGTGATTCAGCCGCATCTGTACCAACGGAGGGGAAAGATGTCCCTGACCCCATTTCTGCCGGCGCGGGGGCGGGGGTGTCCAGCGTGCCCGCGGGCAGCGCGACCTGCACTGTCCGCGTCATCGGCGGGTAGCAGATGCCTTCGTCCTGGCAGCCCTGGAAGGTCGCGGTCAGCTCGACCCGGGCCGCGTCGGCGACGCTGCGGCGCAGCGGCAGCGGCACGTCGATCTGGTCGAAGTAGACGACGACATCGCCGAAGTACTCGTCGTGGTGCTGCCTGCCCTGCGGCCAGCGCGGGGTGCCGGCGTGGAGGCCGTCGTGGCCGGAGAGGGTGAAGCTGCTGCGGTCGCGGTAGAGGTAGTAGCCGCGCGCCGGGGTGAAGCGCATGAGGATGGTGTCGCCGTCGCCGGCGATGGCCTCGAACACGAAGGCCTGTTCGGCCGGCAGCGGAACGCCCCGCGCCTGGCCGCCGCCAATGCCGGGCAGCGGCACGTCGGCGGCCCCCGCGCCCGGACGGCCCAGTCCGGCCAGCGGCGAAGCCTGCGTCGCGGCGGCCGGCAGGCGCACCGTCAGGGTGCGCGTCTGCGGCGGATAGCAGATGCCGATGTCGGCGCAGCCCTGGTACTTCACCTCCAGCTGCAGCGCCTGCACCCCCGGCGCGGGCGTGCCGGCCAGGGTGGCGCTGACGCGCTCGCGGTAGGTCTCGACCTCGCCGAAGAACTCGTCGACATGCGGCCGGCCCGCCGGCAGCTGCAGCGGCCGGGCGTTGAAGCCCTGCGCCACCCGGGCGCCCATGCGGTGGCGGTAGAGGTAGTAGCCGTCGGCGATCTTCCAGTCGATCCGGACCTCGCCCGGCGCAACCGCGCGCGCGCTCAGCACGAAGGCCTCGTCGACCGGAAGCAGGTCCTCCTCGTCCACCGCCGCCAGCGCCGGCAGCGCGGCCGCGAGCAGGGTGATCGCCGCCAGGCACCGCTTCCAGCCCCCGCGCAGGTTCACGCCGGCGCTCCGTCGCCGGTTTCGCGCGCGATCCAGTCCAGGTAGGCCGGCAGCCCGCCCGCGACATCGAGCGCGATCACCTCGGGCACTTCATGGGGGTGCAGTTCGACGATGCGCGCGGTCAGTGCCGGCAGGCGGTCGCGCCCGCTCTTGACCAGCAGCAGCCATTCGTCCGCGTGCTCCACGGCGCCCTGCCAGCGGTAGACCGACGCGACCCCGGGCAGGATCTGCACGCAGGCGGCCAGCCGCTCCCCGACCAGGGCATCGGCGATGCGCCGTGCGGAGGCGGCGTCGGGACAGCTGCAGAGGCAGGCGAGTGCGGGCAAGGCGGACGCGTCGGAGTGGGGTCGATAGGGTAGCGGAGGCGTCCGGCGCTGTCCGGGTGGCGGCCGGGCGCCGGTCGAATAATGAACCCGCAAGTATAATATTTTACCGGGATGGCGTCGGCTCGACCGTCCGTGCACGCGGCGCCGCGGCGTCAGGCGCGTGGCGGCGTGTCGTCGCGGCCGCGGCGGCTTCGCCACCACCGGCTCCAGCGGCGGCTGTCGAGCAGCCCGCGCGAGTGCAGCAGCACCAGCATCGCCACCACGGTGGCGAGGCTGGCGGCCAGCGCGTAGCGCAGCTTGCCCCATTCGCCGTCGAAGCCGAAGTCGATCAGCTGGAACACCACCTGCAGCATGCCCAGGAAGGCGACGTAGAACAGCACGCGCTCCAGGAACTTCTCCGACTTCTGGGTCTCGTTCCCGCGCAGGTCGTCGACCGTCTGCTCCAGCTCGCCGACCACCTTCGCCCAGTATTCCTCGCGCTGCTGGATGCCGCGCACGGTTTCGATGGATTCGTAGAATTCGCGTTCGGTGTCGTAGCGCAACACGTTGAAGTAGCGGTGCTTGGCGATGTGGTTGAAGGTGTCGAGGCGGAAGCGGCGGAAGGCCTCGAAGGCCTCGTCGGCGACGTGGGTGGAATAGGCGCGGTTGGCGCGCGCGGCGTCGGGATCGAGCAGGCCGTCGTCCTCGAGCTTGCCGATCAGGCGGCGCACGCGGCGCTCGTACTGGCGCACCAGCGACTCGTTGTGCATCGTCATCAGGTGCACGAGGAACAGGTACGGGCAGGTGCCGATCCAGCCGCGCCCGACGTCGAGGCTGCGCGAGCGCGGGACCACTTCGTAGACCGAGGTCTGGGTGGCGTAGACCAGGAAGTGGCTGTCCTGGTCGTCGATGTCGGCCGGCGGGTAGATCGGATCGGTGCCGTCCTGGATCTCGGACACGTCCTGGCGCAGGAAGTCGATGATGTTCTGCAGGAAGCCCGACAGGAAGTAGTAGTCCAGGTGCTGCGCCGGCAGGCGCGGCGCCTCCAGCGCCCGCTCGTCGTAGCGGTTGTGGTGGTCGGCCCCGCGTTCGGCCCGGATCTCGGCGATGTCGCGCAGCCCGGCGCGCAGCCCGGGCTTGAGCAGGGCGAAGAACCAGGGGTCCTCGAACAGGAACACCGCGCGGCACTGCAGGTCGCCCAGCGGCCGCGGCGCGTCGGCGGCGGCGGCCGGCTGCGCCGGCGGCTCGTCCGGGTCGCGGTCCAGCAGCAGACGCTGCCACAGGCTGCGGTCGTGCGTGGGTTCGGCCATGGCCAGGCCGCCCCTGCGCAGCAGCACGCGGATGCCCGACAGCAGGCTGGCGGCGTGGCGCTCGAAGCAGCCGGCGACATAGTCTTGCAGCGACTGCCCAGTGGAGGCGCCGCGCGGACGCAGGCGCAGTCCGTCCTCGTCCGGCTGCTGCAGCCAGTCCGTGCCCTCGCTGGGGAACACCGCCTTCTGCAGCAGCGACAGCGCGTAGTAGTGCGCATGGCCGTGCGCGTACGGCAATTCCAGCGACAGGTGGTAGGTCAGCGAGGTGTTGGAGTGCGCCACCCAGAACGCGCGGCAGCGCGCCCGCAGCCGCGCCGGCTCGCGCAGCGCGATCGAGAAGCGGTCGCCCTCGGTTTCCCAGCGCACGCCGGCGGGGAACAGCAGTTCGATCTCGTCGAACACGTTCTCGCCATCGCTGTCGCCGGCCCGGCGCGGCGCGCTCGGGGTGTCGAGCAGGAAGTCCTGGATGAACAGGCCGCGCTGGCGGTCGGCGATGTCGTTGAACAGCGGCTCGATCGCCTGCCCCAGGCGGCGGCTGTCCTGGTAGTCGTCCCCGGCGGGATCGTCGCCGCGCAGCGAGGCCAGCAGCGCCCGGTCCCAGAAGCAGCGGCCCCTGCCGTCGGACACCAGCGCCTGCATGCGCCGCTGGTCGATGGGAAACGACAGCGTCAGGTGCAGCCTGCCGTCGCGTTCGCGCAGGGCGAGTGCGTCCTGCAGCAGGGTGTCCGTCGGCGTGTCGGCGTTCATGCGTTCCCCCGTGATGCCGCGCGGCTCAGCGTCCGGCGGCAAGGCCGGACAGCCGTTCGCGGAAGCCCCGGCGCGGCGCGGGCCCGTGGTCGGCGCCGGCGGCGCGCAGTGCGGGAAGATGCGGCAGCGGATCGAGCAATGCAAACCCCTGCGCGGCGGCGCAGCGCCCGGCGCACAGCGCGATCTGGCCCGCGGCCTCCGCGCTGGCGCGCGGATCGCCGTCCTTGAGCACCGAGATCGCGAAGAAGCGTTCGAGGTGGCCGCCAAGCAGGCAGGCATCGAGCGTCTCCCCCGGCGCGCCCAGCACGCCGAGCATCAGCCCCTCGTCCGCGCCCTGGCCGGCCGACAGCGGCGGCTGCCGGTACGGAAAATCGAGGATGCGCGCGCCCAGCCGCGCCCAGATCGCGACCCGGTCGAACTGGTCGACGCCGGCGATCGCGCTGTCGAGCGCGTAGTCGGCCGCGCTCATCAGCAGCGGATCGTTGAGTTCGATGAACACCAGCAGCGGCAGCGTGTCGACGCCGTCGCCGCTGAAGGACATGCGCGCCAGCCGCCGGCACGCGGCCACCATGTCGCGCAGGTGGCCGCGGCCGCGGTGCCCGGGCGCGACGAACACGTAGTTGAGGTTCATCGCCAGTGCGCCGCCGCCGCCGTGGCCGGCGACGAGGTGGCAGATGAAGTTGGCGCCGCCGACCACGCCGCCGTCGCGTTCGGCCACCAGCACCCACTCGCGGAAGGGGCCGTAGCGCTCGAGCAGGCATGCCTGCGCCGGGCCGTGGTTGAGCGCCAGGCATTCGACGAAGCCCTCGCGGCCCTCCTTCTCGTCCGGCAGGACGAAGGCGCGGTCGTAGGCGTCGAAGAAGCGCGCGAACACCGCGTCGTCGCGGGTGGACGCGCGGACCCGCAGCGTGCCGGCGCGGGCGCCGGTCTGGATCGCGAAGTCTGCTGCGGCGAGGCCGGACAGCCGGGGCGGTGGCGGTGTGGTCAAGCGCTGCGTCCCCTGGGGTGGCCCCGATAGCGTAACCGGCGGCGGAGCGTGGAACGCAGCGTGCCGACCGGCGGGGGCCGGAACTGCTGCGTTTTCGCCCGCCAGGACTTATTCTTCCGGCCGTTTCCCCGGACCCTGCCCATGCCGCGATCGTTCCGCATGCTTCCGCGCCGCCTCGTCCCCGCCCTGGCCCTGCTCGCGGCCGCGCCGGTGCTGCCTGCGCTGGCGCAGTCGAACCTGGAGGTTGCGGCGGGCGTTTCGCTGACCCGGGACAACGAGAGCACGCCGATCGCCACCGTGACCTGGCTGCCGGAATGGCGCCCGTTCGGCGAGCGCGGCGAGCTGCGCTGGGAGCTGGGCGCGACCCACGTTCGCCCGCGCGCGGACACCGCCTACGACCTCGACCACACGGTGACCGTGGTCCACGGCGGCTACCGCTACCAGCGCGACAACGGCTTCACCACCGGCTTCGGCGTGGGCCTGCAGGTGGGGCATACCGATGCGCTGTCGGGCAATCCGCAGTTCATCACCACGCTGGGCTGGCGCTGGGGCGATTTCTCGCTGCTGGCGCGACACATCTCCAACGCGAGCATCCGCCAGCCCAACGACGGCGAGACGATGCTGCAGGCGGCCTGGCGGTTCTGAGGCGAAAGCCGGGGTCGGCGCCAAAGCTTCCCGCGGGCTGCCCGCGTACCGGTGCCGCGGGGCAAGGGGAAAACGTACCCTGGCCCCGGTTCTCTCAGCGTACGGCGCCGCCGGCATACCGCCGCGGTGCGCGCTTGAGTCCGGTCAGCAGGCGGTAGGGGCTGTTGCCGCTGCGCGCGGCGACTTCGGCCACCGGCAGGCCCGCGCCCCACAGCTCGATCCGGCTGCCGAGCCCGGCTTCGGGGTGGTCGGTCAGGTCGATCGTGAGCATGTCCATCGAGACCCGGCCGATCAGTTCGCCGCGGCGGCCGTCGATCAGCACCGGCGTGCCCGAGGTGGCGTACTGCGGGTAGCCGTCGGCGTAGCCGGCCGCGACCACGCCCACGCGCGTGGGCCGGGTGGTGATGAAGGTGCCGGCGTAGCCGATCGGCTGCCCGGCGTCGAGCTCACGCACCGCGATCACCTTCGATTCGAGCGTCATCACCGCGCGCAGGGCGTCGGCCTCGGCGCGCGGCGCGTCGAGCATGTGCGCGCCGTAGAGCATCAGGCCCGGCCGCACCCAGTCGCGGCGGGTCGCGGGCCAGGCCATGAGCGCGGCGGAATTGGCCACGCTCGCCGGCGTTCCCTGCGGCAGCTGCGCCAGCGCGGCGTCGAAGGTCGCCAGCTGTTCGGGCGTGCTGGCGTGGGCGAGTTCGTCGGCGCGGGAGAAGTGGCTCATCGCCACCAGCGCGGCCACCGACGGCAGTGCCTGCAGGCGACGCCAGGCGTCGAGGTACTCGCCCGGCGACAGGCCGAGCCGGTGCATGCCCGAATCGAGCTTGACCCAGGCCTGCAGCGGGCGCGCGACGCGGTGGCGTTCCAGCGCCTCGACCTGCCAGGGCGAGGCGACCACGGTCCACAGGTCGTGGCGTTCGACCAGCGCGAGTTCGTCGGCCTCGAAGAAGCCCTCCAGCAGCAGGATCGGCGCGCGGATGCCGGCCTCGCGCAGCTCCAGCGCCTCCTCGATGCAGGCCACGCCGAAGCCGTCGGCCTCGCCGTCGAGCGCGCGTGCGCAGGCCACCGCGCCGTGGCCGTAGGCGTCGGCCTTGACCACCGCCAGCGCGCGGCCGCCGCCGAGCGCCCGGGCGAGGCGGTAGTTGTGGGCGAAGGCGTCGAGGTCGATGGTCGCCTGGGTCGGGCGCATGTGCGGGGTTCCGTGCGGGCCGGGGTCAGCGCAGCGCGGCCGGGGCGTCCGGCCACGGCCGGGCGTAGCGCGAGATGTCCAGGCCTTCGCTGTCGATGGCCGGTTCGCGGCCGTCGATCAGATCGGCAAGATAGCGCGCCGAGCCGCAGGCCATCGTCCAGCCCAGGGTGCCGTGGCCGGTGTTGAGCCAGAGGTTGCGGTATCTGGTGCCGCCCACCACCGGCGGGCCGTCGGGCGTGGACGGGCGCAGGCCGGTCCAGAACTCGGCGCGGTCGATGTCGCCGCCGTCCGGGTAGAGGCTGCGCACCACCAGCTCCAGGGTCTCGCGGCGGCGCTGGCGCAGCGACAGGTCGTAGCCGGAGACCTCGGCCATGCCGCCGATGCGGATGCGGTCGTCGAAGCGGGTCAGCGCGACCTTGAAGCTCTCGTCGAGCACGGTGGACACCGGCGCCATCTCCGGGCGCACGATCGGCAGGGTCAGCGAATAGCCCTTGAGCGGATACACCGGCAGGCGGATGCCGACCGGCGCCAGCAGGCGCGGCGACCAGCTGCCCAGCGCCAGCACGTAGCGGTCGGCGGTCTCGGTGCGGCCGTCGATGCGCACGCCGGCGATGCGGTCGCCGTCGGCCTGCAGCGCCTCGACCGTCTGGCCGAAGCGGAACTCGACGCCGGCGGCCTCGGCCATGGCGGCCAGGCGGGTGGTGAACAGGTGGCAGTCGCCGGTCTCGTCGCCGGGCAGGCGCAGCGCGCCCTCAAGGGTGTCGGCCACCTGCGCCAGCGCCGGTTCGATGCGCACGATGCCGTCGCGGTCGAGCAGTTCGTAGGGCACGCCGTAGTCGCGCAGCACGGCGATGTCGCGGGCGGCGCCGTCGAGCTGGGCGCGGGTGCGGAACAGCTGGGTGGTGCCGAGGGTGCGCTGCTCGTATTCGATGCCGGTGTCCCGGCGCAGGCGCTCCAGGCAGTCGCGGCTGTACTCGGCCAGGCGCACCATGCGCGCCTTGCTGACGGCATAGCGGTGGTGGGTGCAGTTGCGCAGCATCGCCCACAGCCAGCGGTACTGGTCGGGGTCGCCGGTGGGCCTGATCGCCAGCGGCGCGTGCCGCGAAAGCAGCCACTTGACCGCCTTGAGCGGAATCCCGGGCGCGGGCCAGGGCGAGGCGTAGCCGGGTGAGACCTGGCCGGCATTGGCCAGGCTGGTCTCCTGCGCGGGGCCGGGCTGGCGGTCGACCACGACCACGTCGTGCCCGGCCTGGCGCAGGTACCAGGCGCTGGTGACGCCGATCACGCCCGAACCCAGGATCAGGATGCGCATGGTCTTCGCTTCGCCTCGATCGATAAAGATAAGGAGTGCTGCCCCTTGCCTGGGACGCCGGCGCCCCCTGCCTGGCCGCGGCCGAAGGAGACAGGACGGCAGCTCCCGTGATTCCGCCAGTATAGGAACGATTTACTGGTTTATTTCACTGATTGGAACGATATGGGTAGTTAATATTCCTGTATTTCCTCCGGATGGCAGGACCGATGAAGACGAAGGAGCTGGACCGCATCGACCGCAGGATCCTGCGCATCCTGCAGCGCGAGGGGCGCATCGCGTTCACCGAGCTGGGCGAGCGGGTGGGGCTGTCCACCACGCCCTGCACCGAGCGGGTGCGCCGGCTGGAGCGCGACGGGGTGATCACCGGCTACCACGCGCATCTGGCGCCGGCGGCGGTGAAGGCGGGGCTGCTGGTGTTCGTGGAGATCAGCCTGGCGTACAAGTCCGGCGACATCTTCGAGGAGTTCCGGCGCGCGGCGCTGAAGCTGCCGAACGTGCTGGAGTGCCATCTGGTGTCGGGCGATTTCGACTACCTGATCAAGGCGCGCATCTCGGAGATGGCGTCCTACCGGCGCCTGCTGGGCAGCACCCTGCTGACCCTGCCGCACGTGCGCGAGTCCAAGAGCTACATCGTGATGGAAGAGGTCAAGGAGACCCTCGAGCTCCCGCTCCCGGACTAGAAAAATGGTGCCGGGGACAATTTTGCTTCTTCTCCCAAGTGTGGGGGCTGCTTTCACTTCTGCCGTCGGAAGGACGCCGTGCCCTGGCGGCCGGGGATTGCTCTTCGCTCGGTCAGGGCCGGACTGCGCAGCGGGCTGACCGAGCCGGGTAGCAATCCCCGGCCCGGGACGCCCCGCTGTCCGCAAGCCCGGACCAGTTCTGCTTTTGACGATTCCCCCGCACTTGGGAGAAGAACCACAATTTTCAGAGGCGGCGGCTTGAGCTTCGACGCGATCTGACGGGTCACGGCGGGGCTTGGCTCCGGAGGCACTGACGCGTGGCGTGCGGTTCCCCTTGTGGCGTCTGCCTTCCGGTTGGGCAGCGCCGCCGCCGGGGACATGCGTCCCCAGCCGCCGCCCAGGCCGCAAAGCGGAAAATTCCGCCGGCAGCCCTTGAAAGCCCGATCCGCATACCCACATTCCCGGCATCCCCGGTCCGATCGGGGTTTTCGCGACCGCGATGCTGGCACTCGCTATGGCCGAGTGCTAAGATCGCAGCCCCTTTACCAGTGCAATCAATCACTTGCGAGGATTGAACATGAGCAACATCAAACCGCTGTACGACCGCGTCGTCATCAAGCGCATGGAAGAAGAGAAGATGTCCGCCGGCGGAATCGTGATCCCGGATTCGGCCACCGAGAAGCCGATCAAGGGCGAAGTCGTCGCCGTGGGCGAGGGCAAGGTCCTCGACAACGGCAGCGTCCGCGCGCCCAAGGTCAAGGCCGGCGACAAGGTGCTGTTCGGCAAGTACAGCGGCACCGAGGTGAAGCTCGACGGCGTCGAGTACCTGGTGGTGAAGGAAGACGACATCTTCGCGGTGCTCGGCTAAGCGCCGATCACCGCGACGGGATTCGGGATTGGGGATCAGGGATTCGGAACAGCGCACTGCGCTCACGATCCCACCCGACTCGAATCCGTCGCTCCCACGCTTTTCCGAATCCCCAATCCCCAATCCCTATTCCCGGAGTTTCAAATGGCTGCCAAAGAAATCCGTTTCGGTGAAGATGCGCGCGCGAAGATGGTGCGCGGCGTCAACACGCTCGCCAATGCCGTGAAGGCAACCCTCGGCCCGAAGGGCCGCAATGTCGTGCTCGACAAGAGCTTCGGCGCCCCGACCATCACCAAGGACGGCGTCTCCGTCGCCAAGGAGATCGAGCTGGCCGACAAGTTCGAGAACATGGGCGCGCAGATGGTCAAGGAAGTCGCGTCCAAGACCTCCGACAACGCCGGCGACGGCACCACCACCGCCACCGTGCTGGCCCAGGCGCTGATCCGCGAAGGCTCCAAGGCCGTTGCCGCCGGCATGAACCCGATGGACCTCAAGCGCGGCATCGACCAGGCCGTGAAGGCCGCCGTGGAAGAGCTGAAGAAGATCAGCAAGCCCACCGCCGACGACAAGGCCATCGCCCAGGTCGGCACCATCTCGGCCAACTCCGACGAGTCGATCGGCAACATCATCGCCGACGCGATGAAGAAGGTCGGCAAGGAAGGCGTGATCACCGTCGAGGA
>CAKTDC010000020.1 GCA_934541015.1 uncultured Luteimonas sp. | reverse complement strand
TACGACGTCGACAAGGCGCAGCAGGGCATCGTCTACATCGACGAGATCGACAAGATCTCGCGCAAGAGCGAGAACCCGTCGATCACCCGCGACGTGTCCGGCGAGGGCGTGCAGCAGGCGCTGCTCAAGCTGATCGAGGGCACCGTTGCCAGCGTGCCGCCGCAGGGCGGGCGCAAGCATCCGCAGCAGGAGTTCCTGCAGGTCGACACCCGCAACATCCTGTTCATCGTCGGCGGCGCCTTCGCCGGCCTGGACAAGATCATCCAGCAGCGCAGCACCGATGCCAGCGGGATCGGTTTCGGCGCCAAGCTCAAGAGCTCCGAGCGCAAGACCGAGACCGGCAAGGTGCTGGCCGAGGTCGAGCCCGAGGACCTGATCAAGTTCGGCCTGATCCCCGAGTTCGTCGGCCGCCTGCCGGTGGTCGCCACCCTCGAGGAGCTGGACGAGTCGGCGCTGGTGAAGATCCTCACCGAGCCCAAGAACGCGATCAGCAAGCAGTTCAAGAAGCTGTTCGAGATGGAGGGCGTGGAGCTGGAGTTCCGCCCCGACGCGCTCGCCGCGATCGCGCGCAAGGCGATCAAGCGCAAGACCGGCGCGCGCGGCCTGCGCACCATCGTCGAGTCGGTGCTGCTCGACACCATGTACGACCTGCCGTCGCTGGAGAACGTCAGCAAGGTGGTGGTCGACGAGTCGGTGATCGAGCACAAGTCCGAGCCCTACCTGATCTACCAGACGCCGCCGGCGCAGCAGAAGGTCGCCTCGGCCGAGTAGCCGCGGCCGCGCCGCCGGGTCCAGGACCGCCGTCCGCGAAGGGCGGGCTGCCGCGTCCGCGCGGGCAGCCGCCCGCCAGAACGCTGCGTGTGCGGCGCGCGCTTGCATCCTGTTCCGACTGGCCCCATAAGGTTCCCATGCGGGCCCGTCCCGCGCGGCCGCCGCCGATGGCGCGGCCTTCCCCCGCTCCCCCCCCGGAACCCGCAATGACCGAACGCTCCAGGCCCGAAACCTTCGAACTGCCCGTGCTGCCGCTGCGCGACGTGGTCGTGTTCCCGCACATGGTGATCCCGCTGTTCGTGGGCCGCGACAAATCCATCCGTGCGCTCGACCTGGCCACCGAGGGCGACAAGCGCATCCTGCTGGTGGCGCAGAAGTCGGCCGAGACCGACGATCCGGCGGCCGCCGACATGTACGAGGTCGGCACGCTGGCCCAGGTGCTTCAGCTGCTCAAGCTCCCCGACGGCACGATCAAGGTGCTGGTCGAGGGCGTCGCGCCGGTGCGCGTGAGCGGCGTCCGCGAAACCGACGGCACGCTGTGGGGCGTGGGCGAGGCGGTCGAGGCGGTCGACAGCCGCGAGCCGCGCGAGGTGGAGGCGATCGCCCGCTCGCTGGTGTCGCTGTTCGAGCAGTACGTCAAGAGCAACCGCAAGCTGCCTCCGGAACTGCTGCAGACGCTTTCGGGCATCGACGAGCCGGCGCGCCTGGCCGACATCATTTCCGCGCACATCGGCATCCGCCTGGCCGACAAGCAGAAGCTGCTGGAAACCTTCGACACCGCCGACCGGCTGGAGATGCTGGTCGGCCTGGTCGACGGCGAGATCGACGTGCAGCAGATGGAGAAGCGCATCCGCGGCCGGGTGAAGTCGCAGATGGAGAAGTCGCAGCGCGAGTACTACCTCAACGAACAGATGAAGGCGATCCAGAAGGAACTGGGCGAGATCGACGAGGCGCCCAACGACCTCGAGGAGATCGCGCGCAAGATCGCCGAGGCCGGCATGCCCAAGCCGGTCGAGACCAAGGCGAAGAACGAGTTCAACAAGCTCAAGCAGATGTCGCCGATGTCGGCCGAGGCCGCGGTGGTGCGCAACTACCTCGACTGGCTGCTGGGCGTGCCGTGGAAGAAGCGCAGCAAGGTGCGCAAGGACCTCAAGGCCGCGCAGGACACGCTCGACGCCGACCATTACGGCCTGGAAAAGGTCAAGGAGCGCATCGTCGAGTACCTGGCGGTGCAGAGCCGCGTGCAGAAGATGAAGGGTCCGATCCTGTGCCTGGTCGGGCCGCCGGGCGTGGGCAAGACCTCGCTGGGCCAGTCGATCGCCAAGGCGACCAACCGCAAGTTCGTGCGCATGGCGCTGGGCGGCGTGCGCGACGAGGCCGAGATCCGCGGCCACCGCCGCACCTACGTCGGCTCGATGCCCGGCCGCATCGTGCAGAACCTCAACAAGGCGGGGACGAAGAACCCGCTGTTCGTGCTCGACGAGATCGACAAGATGTCGATGGACTTCCGCGGCGATCCGTCCTCGGCGCTGCTGGAGGTGCTTGATCCGGAGCAGAACCACACCTTCAACGACCATTACCTCGAGGTCGATCTCGACCTGTCAGAGGTGATGTTCATCGCCACCTCCAACTCGCTCAACATCCCCGGCCCGCTGCTCGACCGCATGGAGGTCATCCGCATCCCCGGCTACACCGAGGAGGAGAAGATCAACATCGCGCTGCGCTACCTGGTGCCCAAGCAGACCAGGGCCAACGGCCTGCGCGAGGGTGAGCTGAAGATCGCCGAGGGCGCGATCCAGGACATCGTGCGCTACTACACGCGCGAGTCCGGCGTGCGCAACCTGGAGCGCGAGATCGCCAAGATCTGCCGCAAGGTGGTCAAGGAGATCGCGCTGGCGGGGCCGAAGGCCAAGCCGGCTGCAGCGGTGTCGGTGACCGGCAGGAACCTGGAGAAGTACCTGGGGGTACGCCGCTTCGACTTCGGGCGCGCCGAGCAGGACAACGAGATCGGGCTGGTCACCGGCCTGGCCTGGACCGAGGTTGGCGGCGATCTGCTGCAGATCGAATCGACCCTGGTCCCGGGCAAGGGGCAGCTGCTGCTGACCGGCCAGCTCGGCAACGTGATGAAGGAGTCGGCGTCGGCGGCGCTGTCGGTGGTGCGCGCGCGCACCGAGCGCCTGGGCATCGACGTCGATTTCCTGCAGAAGCACGACGTGCACGTGCACGTCCCCGACGGTGCCACGCCCAAGGACGGCCCCAGCGCCGGCATCGCGATGACCACCGCGCTGGTGTCGATGCTGACGAAGATCCCGGTGCGTTCGGACGTGGCGATGACCGGCGAGATCACCCTGCGCGGCAAGGTGACCGCGATCGGCGGACTGAAGGAGAAGCTGCTGGCGGCGCTGCGCGGGGGGATCCGCACGGTCATCATTCCCGAGGAGAACCGCAAGGATCTGGTCGACATTCCGAAGAACGTCACCCAGCACCTGAAGATCCATCCGGTGAAGTGGATCGACGAGGTGCTGGATCTGGCGCTGGAGCGGCCGCTGGCGCCGCCGGCGGCGCAGCCGTCGTCGGCCGTGGTGGATGCGCCGCCGGCCAAGTCCAAGGCGGCCAGGGCTCCGCGCAAGCGCGACAGCCGTCCCAGCGTCAAGCACTAGGGAGCATCTGAACAACCGTCGTCATCCCCGCGAAGGCGGGAGGTGCGTCACAACAGTGCGGAGCGCTGGTCCTCCATGGGCGTTAACCCGTTGAAATGAAAGCCGCTGAATTCTCGCCTGCGCGGGAATGGCGAGCACAAGCAACCTGCGGGACGGCATATTGGCGGCGCGACGCGCCCGGTTTCCGCTTCACGCGGATATGCCGGCGGGGTCGTGTTCATCCGCGGCCCCGACGCCGTCCCTTCCGGCGCCATCGCTGTGCCGGCGACGATGAATGGGCGCGTCTTCACGCCTCCGGTCGTGTCGAAAACACGACCGACAGCGCGTAGAATGCGGGCGTTACGGATTCACGAACGATCGAGGCGATCGCCGGATTCCCGGTGCGGCCCGGTCCATCACCAGGTGGCGGAATCTACCGCCAAGGAGCACAGATATGGCAATGAGCAAGGGCGAACTGGTTGACAAGGTGGCGACGACCGCCGGACTGTCGAAGGTCGATGCCACGAGGGCGGTCGATGCCGCGCTGGACACCATCGCCCAGACCCTGAAGGCCGGGGACTCGGTGAACATCATCGGTTTCGGGTCGTTCTCGGTGAAGGCGCGCGCCGCGCGCACCGGCCTGAACCCGCGCACCAAGGAACCGATCCAGATCGCCGCCTCCAACAGCCCGGTGTTCAAGGCTGGCAAGGCGCTCAAGGATGCAGTAAACTGACTGGCTACTGAGTTCCCTGACGGGTGCTTAGCTCAGCGGTAGAGCGTCGCCCTTACAAGGCGAGGGTCGGGGGTTCGAAACCCTCAGCACCCACCAAGGGAGGCGCGGTAGTTGCAAGCGGCAGTTGCAGATTTATGGAGCGGTAGTTCAGCTGGTTAGAATGCTGGCCTGTCACGCCGGAGGTCGCGGGTTCGAGTCCCGTCCGCTCCGCCAGATGTCGCAGAAAACCCCCGGGAAACCGGGGGTTTTTTGTTGCCTGGCTTGCGCTTGCGGGGCGGGAGGCGTCTCCGGAATAGTTTGCGGGAGGCGATGCCGTGCAGGTGCTGGCCCCCCTCGGCCTCTCCCGCAAGCGGGGGAGGAGGGTTGCGGCGATCAGTCCGTACACGTAGTCGGCCGCCCCCCCGCACGTGGGGTGGGGATGTGCCGCACCGCCGAGCTTCTGGCTCCTCCCCCGCTTGCGGGGGAGGCCGGGTGGGGGCCCGTCACCAGCCCTTGAAACACTCCCCCTGGTTCGCTTGCCCCTGTTTACCGCGTGCTCCGTGCGGCATCCACTCGCGGCCCGCACAGGGAGGCAAGCGGTTAAACTGTCGGGCTACGTCCACTGCCTCTCATGCCATGCTCCAGGCCCTTCGAGAAAAAATGTCCGGCTGGGTCGCGATCGCGATCGTGTGCCTGCTCGCGGTTCCGTTCGCCTTCTTCGGCATGGAGCAGTACCTGTTCCAGAGCAGCGCGAACTACGCGGCCAAGGTCGAGGCGCCGCCTTCGTGGTGGCGTGCGGCGCCGGACTGGTGGCTGGTGCGCAAGCTGGTGTGGCAGTCGCAGGAGATCACCACCGACGACTTCCGCGGTGCCTTCGAGCAGGAGCGCAGCGCGCAGCGCGCGGCGCAGGGCGAGCAGTTCGACGCGCGCGCGTTCGAGTCGATCGACAACAAGCGCGCAGTGCTGGAGACGCTGATCGACCAGGCGGTGCTGCGGCTCGAGGCGCGCGGCAGCGGCATCGCGGTGGGCGATGGTCTGGTGCGGGAAACGATCCAGTCATTCCCGGCCTTCCAGGTGGACGGCCAGTTCAGTCCCGAGCGCTACCAGATCACCCTGCAGGCGCAGGGACAGTCGCCGCAGCAGTTCCAGGAGATGGTGCGCGAGGGCCTGCTGCAGGGGGTGATTCCCACGCAGGTGGCCGAGTCGGCATTCGTGACCCCGGGCGAGGCCAGGCGGATGATGCGGCTGCTGGAGGAGCGCCGCGACGTCAGCGTGCTGCTGCTTCCGGCGCCGGATCCCGATACCGGGGCGGTCAGCGCAGCCGAGATCCAGGAACGGCATGCGACTCATGCCGCGCTCTACCGCGTGCCCGAGCTGGTCACGATCGAGTACGTGGAGATCGACGGCAGCGCGCTGCCGCCGCAGGCGGCGCCGGACGAGGCCGCGCTGCGCGAGCGCTACGCGCGCGAAGGCGTGCGGTTCGCCGAACCCGAGCAGCGCCTGGTCTCGCACATCCTGGTGCCGCTGGAGGCCGGCGCCGATGCGGCCGCGCGCGCGGCTGCGCAGGAGCGTGCAGCCGACATCGCCCGCCAGGCGCGCGCGCCTGGCGCGGATTTCGCCGGGCTGGCCAAGGCCAATCCGGGCGATCCGGGCTCGGCCGCCAACGGCGGCGACCTGGGCTGGATCCGCCAGGACGGCAGCATGGGCAAGGCCTTCGAGGACGCGGTGTTCGCGCTTGAACCCGGGGCGGTGTCCGATCCGGTCAGCAGCCAGTTCGGCTGGCACGTGATCCAGGTGCGCGAGGTGGAGCGCGGACGCCAGGTGCCGTTCGAATCGGTGCGCGACCAGCTGGCCGCGGAGCTGTCCCAGTCCGAAGCCGAGCGCGCGTTCAACGACCTGATCGGGCGTTTCGTCGACATCGTGTACCGCAACCCGACCTCGCTCGAATCGGCGGCGGAGGATGCGGGGCTGGAGGTGCACACGGTCGGGCCGTTCGCCCGCGGCGAAGGCGAGGGCGTGGCGGCGCTGCCTGCGGTGGAGCGCGCGGCGTTTTCCGAGAGCCTGATCCAGGACGGGACGGTCAGCGATCCGATCGAGCTCGGCGAGCAGCGCACGGTGCTGATCCGCGTGGTCGCGCACAGCCCCGAGCGGCCGCAGACGGTGGCCGAGGCGCGTGAGCAGGTCGTGGCCGACATCCGCGCAGCCCGCGCGGCCGAACGCGCCGAGGCCGAGGCGGACGCGCTGCTGGAGCGGCTGCGGAAGGGCGAGAGCATCCAGGAGCTCGCCGCGGAGCGCGGCGTGCCTGCGGAAACGATTCCCGGTATCCCGCGCAATGCCTCGGTTCCGACCAGCGAGGCGACCGCAGCCTACTTCCGCGCGCCGGCTCCCGGGGAGGGCGAGGTGTCGGCGGGCAAGGTCGCGCTCGATGACGGCGGGATCGTGCTGTTCTCGGTCGACAAGGTGGTGGCGGGCAATCCGGAGGAGGCGCCGGCCGAGGTGGTGAAGATGTTCGGCTCGCAGTTCTCGGCGGTGCTCGGGCAGGAAGACGCACAGACGCTGGTGCAGTCGCTGCGCAGTTCGATGAAGATCACGGTGCTGGAAGACAAGCTCTGAGGTTTGCGTCCCAGGCGAACAGGGCGTGGCGTCCCTCCGAAGATCAAGACGAAGAGCGGCCCTCATTCAGGGGAACAAAAGAGGTTCTTCTCCCAAGTGCGGGGGAATCGCAAGAGCAGAGCTGGATCGGGGCTTGCGGACAGAGGGTCGCCCCGTGCCGGGGATTGCTCCCCGGCCCGGTCAGCCTGCTTCGCGGTCCGGCCCGGCGCAGCGCGCCGGGCGTTCACGCGCACGCGCGGCAGTGCCGCGCAAGCAGTGCGCGCTCACCCATGGCTGACTCGCCGCCGCAGCGCATCCATGCGCTGCTTTCCGCAATTCCCCGGCCGGCAGCACGCGGCGTCCTTCCGACGGCGGAAGTGAAAGCGACCCCTCACTTGGGAGAAGAACCATAATTCTCCCGCGCTTGGGAGAAGAACCCAAAAAAAGACCCGGCGCTGCCGGGTCTTTCGGTATGCCTCGCAGCTGCCGCGGATTATTCCTCGCCGCCGATCCCGGTCATGCTGACGATGTTGTAGCCGGCGTCGACGTAGGTGACTTCGCCGGTGATGCCCGAGGCCAGGTCCGAGCACAGGAAGGCGGCGACGTTGCCGACGTCCTCGATGCTCACCGTGCGCCGCAGCGGCGTGTGCGCTTCGACGTGGCCGAGGATCTTGCGGAAGCCGCCGATGCCCGAGGCCGCCAGCGTCTTGATCGGGCCGGCCGAGATCGCGTTGACGCGGATGCCCTCGGGCCCGAGGTTGTAGGCCAGGTAGCGCATCGTCGCTTCGAGGCTGGCCTTGGCCACGCCCATCACGTTGTAGCTGGGCAGGGTGCGCACCGCGCCGAGGTAGCTCAGCGTCAGCACCGCGCCCTTGCGGCCCTGCATCAGCGGCCGCGCGCCCTTGGCCAGGGCCGCCAGCGAATAGGCGGAGATGTCCTGGGCGATGGCGAAGGCCTCGCGCGAGAGCCCGTCGAGGAACTGTCCGGCGATCGCTTCGCGCGGGGCGAAGGCGATGGCGTGGATGAGGATGTCGAAGCCGTCCGGCCAGTGCTTGCCCAGATCGGAAAACAGCGCTTCGATCTGGGCGTCGTCGGTGACGTCCAGCGGATACGAGGGCCCGCCGCCCAGGCGCGCGGCGACGTCGTCGACGCGCGACTTCAGCTTCTCGTTCTGGTAGGTGAAAGCCAGTTCGGCACCTTCGCGGTGCATCGCTTCGGCAATGCCGTTGGCGATCGAGCGCTGGCTGGCGATGCCGGTGATGAGGGCGCGTTTGCCTTGCAGGAAACCCATGGGATGCTCGCGTGATGGACGACGGCGTATTCTGACACGCTTGCCCGCGGGGGTTCCCGCCCGAGCAACGTTCAGCGCGGCGGATCGATGCTCAGCACCATGCCGGGCTGAAGCACGGCGCCGGTGCCCAGGCGGTTCCAGGCGAGCAGCTGGTTGACGGCGATGCCGTGGCGCCGGGCGATCGTCCAGGCGGATTCGCCGCGGACCACCACGTGTGTGCGCGGCGGCGGTTCCGGTTCGACCGCCATCGCGACCGCGTCGGAGATGTCCCCGTCACCGTCGCCGCTCCGGGCTGCGGCGGGTGCGGCCGCCAGGCCTTCCCCCGGCAGCCGGGCTGAGGGCGAGGCCTGCGCCGGCGTCGGCGAGAGCACCAGCAGCCCGCCGCGGCTGCGCGGGAAGCCTTCGCGCAGGGCGGGATTGAGCCGCCTGAGCAGGCCGGCGTCGACGCCGGTCCGCCGGGCATGGCCGTCCAGGTCGCGGCTGCCGGAGGCGACCGCGACTGGCGCCAGCAGCGGCACCGGCCGGTCGAGCGCCCGCATCCAGCGTTCCTCGCCTTCCATCTCGGCCAGCAGGCAGGACAGGGCGTGCAGCTTGCGCACGTAGGCGCGGGTGATGTCGGGCACGGCCAGACGCTCCGTGTCGGCGTTCGCCGGCCGCTGGCCGTCGCGCCTGAGCGCGCCCAGGATCCGGTATTCGCCGGCGTTGTAGGCCATCACCGCAAGTTTCCAGTCGCCGGCGAACATGCCGTGCAGGGTCTTGAGGTAGCGGACGGCGGCGGCGGTGGAATCGACCGGCGACAGGCGGCCGTCGTAGCCGGGGAGGATCGGGACCTCGTGGTTGCGCGCGGTGATCGCGATGAACTGCCACAGGCCCGCCGGGCCGGAGGAACTGCGCGCACCGGGCCGATAGCCGCTTTTTACGAACGGGATCAATGCGAACTCGGTGGGCAGGTAGGCCTCGTGCAGGGCGTCGACGACGTAGCCGAACATCGGCAGGGTGTCGCCCGATCCCGAGGCGATCTGCGCGGGCACGTGGGCGAAGTGCTGGCGCCAGCGTGCGCTGGCGCCGGGCGCGCACTGCGGCTGGGCCAGTCCTGCCCGGAACTTGCGGTAGATCTCCAGGCCGCTGCGGGTGCCGGCGGGGGTGGCCGCGACTGCGCGAGGCGGTGGGTCTGCGGGCTGGCCGGCGCCGGCGGCGTCTGTCGCCGGCGCCGCTTCGGTGGTGGCGTCCGCGGTCGCCTGGAGTGTTCCGCTGCCCCCTGTGGCGGTTGCCGCCAGCGGCAGCAGCAGGACCAGCAGCGCTGCGGCCTGTCGCCGCCTCATGCGCGGAATCCGTCCTTCCACTGCCGCAGCGCGGCGAACGCCGCGACGCGGTCCGGCGCCAGGCCCGGGTCGCGTTCGCGCAGGGTCGCGCGCACCCCGGGCGCATCGACGCGCAGGAACGGGTTGCAGGCCAGTTCGTCGGAAAGCGTGGACGGCAGCGTCGGCTGCCCGTGCTGGCGCATGCGCCTGACCTCTTCGTGCCGGCGCAGCAGCGCCGGGTTTCCGGGATCGGCCACGCGCGCGAAGGCGGCGTTGGCCAGCGTGTATTCGTGCCCGCAGCAGACCCGGGTGTCGCCGGGCAGGGTTGCCAGGCGGTCGAGCGAGCCGAGCATCTGGGCCGCGCTACCTTCGAACATGCGCCCACAGCCCAGGCTGAACAGGGTATCGCCGCAGAACAGCGCGCCGTGGCCGTGGAAGGCGATGTGGCTGGAGGTATGGCCGGGAACGGCCAGCACTTCGAAGCTCCATCCCGCGAGCGTGGCGCGGTCGCCGTCGCCGAGGGTGTCGGTCGCCACGTCGATGCGCGGATCGGCCGGCGCCAGCACCGGCAGGCCGGGCCAGCGTTCGAGCAGGGCCGGGACGCCGCCGATGTGGTCGTGATGGTGGTGGGTGAGGAGGATGCCGACCGGCCGCAGCCCCTGGCCGGCCGCGGCCAGCACCGGTGCGGCTTCGCCGGGATCGACCAGCAGCGCCCGGCCATCGGCGTCGGCCAGGGTCCAGATGTAGTTGTCCGAGAGCGCTGGCAGGGGTTGGAGCCGCATCGTCGTCCGGAACCCGGGCTGGCCTAGAATGGGACCATGCCCGCGACTTCCCCTACCGGTCAACCCGGCGATTCCCCCGACTGGTTCGGAACCGCGGCCGGCCAGGCGCTGGCCCTGAGCGAGGAAACCGTGGTGGAACAGGCACTTGGCGAACGTCCCGGCCAGCCCTGGCTGTGGCTGGCGCCGGCGGCGTCGGCCACGGGCGGGGGCGGCCGGGGGCTGCGGCTGTCGCGCTCGGGCGGGCGCTGGCGCGGCACCATCGTCTGCGCGGCACCGTTTCCGCTGCCGGGCGACTGCTTCGCCACCGTGGTCATGCAGCACGTGCTGACCCGCGGCGGCGAGGCCGGGCAGCTGCTCGAGGAGGCGGCGCGCCTGCTGGTGCCGGGCGGGCGGCTGTGGCTGCTGCTGCTCAATCCGGTGGCGCCGTACCGCTGGCGCTGGCGCGGCAGCGGGCTGGCCGCGTCCGAGCCGCTGTTCTGGCGCCGCCGCCTGCGCGCCTGCGGACTGGAGCCGGACCCGATCTCCTTCGGCGTCGGCCCGATCTGGAAGCCGCGGGTGTCGCCGGAGCTGCAGAACGGTCCGGGGATGCGTGCGGCCTACGTGCTTCGCGCCGAGCGCAGGGTGGTGCCGCTGACCCCGGTGCGGCGGCGCGGGCGGGTCCTGCACCTGTCGCCGGCGGCATGAAGCAGGTCTCCATCCATACCGACGGGGCCTGCCTCGGCAATCCCGGCCCCGGCGGCTGGGCCGCGCTGCTGCGCTACGGTGAACGCGAGCGCGAGCTGGTCGGCGGCGAGCCGCAGACGACCAACAACCGCATGGAGCTGATGGCGGCGATCGTCGCCCTGGAGACCCTGACCGAAGCCTGCGAGGTTACCCTGTTCACCGATTCGCAGTACGTCCGCCAGGGCATCACCGAATGGATGGCGAACTGGGTGCGGCGCGGCTGGAAGACCGCCGGCGGCGACCCGGTGAAGAACCGCGACCTGTGGGAGCGCCTGCACGCCGCCGCCCGCCGCCACCGCATCGACTGGCGCTGGGTGAAGGGCCATGCCGGCGACCCGGACAACGAACGCGTCGACGTCCTCGCCCGCGACGAAGCCATCCGCCAGCGGGCCGCCGCTCCCTGAACCGCCTTTTCCCCGCTCTTCCCGATCTCCAATCCCCGATCCCGAGTTCCGAATCCCCGCTCCCATGCGCCAAATCGTCCTGGACACCGAAACCACCGGCCTCGATTGGAAGAAGGGCAACCGCGTCGTCGAGATCGGCTGCGTCGAACTGCTCGAGCGCAGGCCCAGCGGCCGCACCTTCCACCGCTACCTCAATCCCGACCGCGGGTTCGAAATCGGCGCGCAGGAGGTCACCGGGCTGACGCTGGAGTTCCTCGCCGACAAGCCGCGGTTCGAGGAAGTTGTCGACGAGTTCCTCGCCTTCGTCGACGGCGCCGAGCTGGTGATCCACAACGCGGCCTTCGACATCGGCTTCCTCGACCATGAGCTCTCGCGCCTGGACGGACGCTACGGCCGCATGCGCGAGCGCGTCTCGGTGCTCGACTCGCTGGAGCTGGCGCGCGAACGCTTCCCCGGCCAGCGCAATTCGCTGGACGCGCTGTGCCGGCGGCTGGGCATCGACAATTCGCACCGCCAGTTGCACGGTGCCCTGCTCGACGCGCAGCTGCTGGCCGAGGCCTATCTCGCGCTCACCGCCGGGCAGAGCGAGATCGGATTCGGCATGCCGGTGCAGGAGACCACGGCGCAGCCGGCGGGCGCCATCGGCATCGGACAGGCCGCCCTCGGTCCGCGTCCCCTGATCGCGCTGCCGGAGGCGGAGCTTGCCCTGCACCTGGCGCGGGTGGAGGCGATCCGCGGGCGCAGCGGGAAGAGCCTCTGGGACCAGGGCGACGGCCTGTGAGCTCGAATGGCGAAGGCCGGACGGGAGGGCAGCGTCCGGGGCAATGCCACCGCAGCCGTCATCCCACCGCAGCGGTCATCCCAGCGCAGCGGTCATCCCACCGCAGCGATCATCCCACCGCAGCGGTCATCCCAGCGCAGCGGTCATCCCACCGTAGCGATCATCCCACCGCAGCCGTCATCCCACCGCAGCCGTCATCCCACCGCAGCGGTCATCCCACCGCGGCGGTCATCCCAGCGCAGCGGTCATCCCACCGCAGCCGTCATCCCAGCGAAAGCTGGGATCCATCTGGCTTCACCCGGAATCACAATGGATCCCAGCTTTCGCTGGGATGACGAGCCAGTGGCGGCACGTGCGTCGGGATAACGAGCCAGGTCGCGGCACGTCCGCCCGGAGGACGAGCCAGGTGGCGGCAGGTACGTCGGGATGACGAGCCAGGTTGCGGCACGTCCGCCGGGAGGACGTGCCAGGTGGTGGCACGTGCGCCGGGACGACGAGCCAGGTGGCGGCAGGTACGTCGGGATGACGAGCCAGGTTGCGGCACGTCCGCCGGGAGGACGTGCCAGGTGGTGGCACGTGCGCCGGGACGACGAGCCAGGTGGCGGCAGGTACGTCGGGATGACGAGCCAGATGGTGGTACGTGCGTTGGGAGGACGAGCCAGTGGCGGCACGTGCGTCGGGATAACGAGCCAGGTTGCGGCACGTGCGTCGGGATGACGAGCCAGGTTGCAGCACGTCCGCCCGGAGGACGAGCCAGGTTGTGGCACGTCCGCCGGGAGGACGAGCCAGGTGGTGGCACGTGCGCCGGGATGACGAACCAGGTGGCGGCACGTGCGCCGCGATGGCGAGGCAAGCGCAGTGGCAGGGGCTGCCGCATGCAAGCTCCTGGCCTGCAGCCCCAGCTCCCAGCGCGCAGCGTCAGTACCCGGTCCCGCCAGCACCAGTCACTAGCACCAGCACCAGTCACCAGTCACCAGTTCCAGCACCAGTTTCAGTTCCAGTTCCTGGCACCCGTCTGCGGCGCCCAGGCCCGAGCCCCTGGTCCCGGCTTCGGCCCAGCACCAGGCATGGCTCCAGATCGCATCCGGCGATGGGATCGTCGTCAGTGCTTCCGCACCAGCACCACGGTGACGTTGTCCGAGCCGCCGCCGTCGAGGGCGGCGGCGACCAGGCCGTCGACGCATTCCTGCGCGCTGCATTCGGTGTGGGCCAGTACGGTCGAGATGCCGCTGTCGTCGACTTCCTCGGTCAGGCCGTCGCTGCACAGCAGCAGCTGCATGCCCGGCGCGAGCTGCCCGGACATGGTTTCGACGTTGAGCGCCTGCGGATCGGTCACGCCCAGGGCCTGGGTGACCACGTTGCGATGCGGATGGCTGCGGGCCTGGTCGATGCTGATCGTGCCCTGCGAGATCAGCTCCTGCACGTAGCTGTGGTCCTGTGACAGCTGCAGCAGGCGCCCTTCGTGCCACAGGTAGACGCGGCTGTCGCCCACCCAGGCCACCTCGAAGCGGTTGTCCACGACCCTGGCGGCGACCACGGTGGTGCCCATGGGCAGGCTGTCGTTGCGGCGCTTGGATGCGCGGATGATCTCCTCGTCGGCGATGCGGATCGCCTGCGACAGCGGCGTGCCCTGGCGGATCTCGCGCACGATCGTTTCCCTGGCCAGGGCGCTGGCGACCTCGCCGTACTCGTGGCCACCCATGCCGTCGGCGACCAGCCAGAGCCCGAGCTCGCTGTCGCCGTAGTAGGTGTCCTCGTTCAGTTCGCGGCGCAGGCCGACGTGGCTGAGATGTCCGAACTCGATCATGCGCGTCCCGCCCAGACCCCGTCGTGTCGTTCTTTCAGGGCTAACGGAGGACGGGCAGGGGCCCGGTCAGCGGGCCGACGGGTGGCGTGCGGAAGGGGACGATCGTGCATGGGGGCAGGAACTCGGGGGGTACGCGCAGGCGCTGCGGCAGCGCGAATGCTGCCGCATCGGTTGTCGTGGAGGGATCAGGGGGCCGGGTGCAGAGTCAGCTTGTGGACAGGTTCGCCCGGCAGGAATGGGGTGGCTCGACCTTCCACCCAGGCCGCATGTCCCGCGCCCCAGAAGGGCGAAAGCGGGTGTCCGCTCTGCCCGCCGGGCATGTGCGCGATGCCGTCGGCCTCGTGCCCGGGGGAAACCACCATGCGCTGTGATGCGCCGAACGCCGGACCCTGGACGCGCGGCATCATGCTGTCGCCGGGCAGGGGATCGCTCGGCATGCACAGTGCGCGCCGGCCGACCAGCGGCACGGCGTCGGCCAGCGGATGGCAGATGCGCGCAGTGTTGCGTTCGCCCCAGGTGCGTGCCGGGAGCGGGCCGTGCTGTGCGAGGTCATCGCGGACCGTGCGCGCGGCGTCTTCCAGCAGTGCCTCCCAGGAGTCGAAGCGGCGGGAGAGCAGGTGCGGCGGGCGCTGCTCGAGCAGCGGCCACACCACGCCCTCGGCCTGCGGCAGGTCGGGCATCGTGAAGTCCCCGCCCATGGCGGCGCGCGCCGGCGCGACCAGTCCGTCGAGGACGCGCGCATGCACCGCCAGCCGCCAGGCGCGCACCAGCCGGTAGCTCACCGAATCCACGCTCGCGCGCCCCTGCCACTGCGCCGAGGCTCCGGCCAGATCGCGCAGCGCCGGGGTGTCGGGGTTGCTGGCGAAGCCGCGCATCAGCTCCCACCAGCGGGTCATCAGCAGGGCGCGGTCGTCGAGCTGGATGGCGAGGAGGTCGCGTTCGCCGAAGCGCTGCTTCGCCTGCAGGAGATCGCGGATCTGCTGCTGGCGTGCGCCCAGGGCGTAACCGCCGTCGCCGACTGTCGCCAGGTCGTCCCCGGAGAGCACCCGCGCGTTGGCCGTCCACAGGCGGTCGGCGCCGGTGACGACCGGGGAGCTGGCGGTATCCATCCGCCACGGCTGGCAGGGGGCGGCGGCGGGCACGTCCACCGACGCGCTGTCCCCGGTGGACAGCGGGTCGGGGCATCCGGGGCGGCGGTCCGGAAGCGGTCCCAGCAGGCGCCAGGCGATCCGGCCGCCGGCGTCGGCGAGCACCAGGTTCTGCGTGGGCATGGCGATGCCGTCGGCGATCGCCAGCGCGTCGTCGAGATCATGCGCGCGGGCGAAATCGGCCAGGCCGAAGTTGAGTGAACCGCGCAGGTGCGCGTTCCAGCGCAGGGCCAGCAGCCTGCCGTCGTCGAGCGCATGCAGCACCGGTCCCCAGGGCGTCTCGCGGACTGCGAATTCGATCCGATCGCCACCGGCCACGGCGATGGTTTCGACATGCGTCAGCAGCTGCGGGCAGGCCGCGGCCTCTCCATCCGGGCAGGCTGCCTCGATCCGCCAGTCGGCGTAGTCGCCGTAGCTGTTGGTGAAGCCCCAGGCGATCCGGCCGTTGCTGCCCACGACCACCGCCGGCAGGCCGGGCAGGGTGAATCCCTGTACCTCGACCCTGCCGCCGGGCGCCGCGGGATCGGCATAGCGCAGGCGTACGCGGAACCAGAGGTTGGGCGCGCGCAGGCCCAGGTGCATGTCGTCGGCGACGATGGCGCGCCCGTCGGCGGTGAGCGCGCCGGACACGGCGAAGTTGTTGCTGCCGGGCGTGCCCTTGGGCGCAAGCGGGACGACGGGTGCGTCTGCGGGCGCCGGCAGCGCGCGCAGGTCGAGTTCATCCGCGGTCGGCAGGACCGCGTCGCCGAAGGACTCTCCCAGCAGTGGAGCGTCCCAGGCGGTGCCCGGCGACGTCAGCAGTTCGAACAGCGTCGCCGGCAGGTGCGGGCGCATCTTCCACAGCGCCAGCTCGCGCGCGTTGCCGGCATCCTGGAGGTCGAAGTACATGGCATGGCCGGCCAGGACCGAATCGGCGGCCTGCCAGGACCGCGGTGGTTGTCGCAGCAGCAGGTACGGCCAGGGACGGACGTCGAGCGCGCCGAGACCGGCGTTGACGCCATCGGCATAGGCCTGCAGCACCGGCATGCGTGCGCCGGCCACCGCCGCCAGGTCGGCGTCCACGCGCGCGCGCGTGCGATGGACGCGATGGCGCCTGTCCGCGTCCAAGGCCAGCGGGCCGAACAGCTCCGCCAGTTCGCCGGCCGCGGTGCGCCGCATCAGGTCCATCTCGAAGTAGCGCTCCTGCGCGTGCAGGTAGCCCAGGGCGCGCATCGCGTCGGCCTCGTCCGCGGCGTCGATGGTGACCACGCCGAGCGCGTCGCGCTCCACGGTCACGGCCGTGCCCAGCCCGGTGAGCGCGGCCTCGCCGTCAAGCTGCGGCAGGCTCCCCCGCAGCAGCAGCCACGCCGCGGCCGCGGCGACCAGGACAAGGACGATGAGGGCGAGCAGGAGGCGGCGGAGCCAGCGGATCAGCATGCGGGAAGCGGGCCGGACAGGACGGCACATGATGCCGTTTCGCGAATGGGAAATGCATCTATTCTCATCCCGCCGTCGCCCTGCGGCGTGGGCCATACTGCCCGCGATCACCGCCAAGGAGCCGCTGCATGAAAGGACATCCCGAAGTCGTCGACTACCTCAAGTTCCTGCTTCGCGGCGAGCTGGCCGCGCGCGACCAGTATTTCCTGCATTCGCGGCGCTACGAGGACCTGGGCCTGCACGCGCTCCATGCGCGGATCAACCACGAGATGGAGGAGGAGACCCAGCACGCCGATGCGCTGCTGCGGCGGATCCTGTTCCTGGAGGGCGATCCGGACATGCGCCCGGACCCGTTCGAGCCGGGCAGGACGGTGGAGGAGATGCTGCGCAAGGATCTGGACCTGGAGTACCAGGTGCGCGGAAACCTGGCCAAGGGCATCGCCCTGTGCGAGCGGCACGGCGACTACGTCAGCCGGCAGATGCTGGTCGCGCAGCTGGCCGACACCGAGGAAGACCATACCTACTGGCTGGAGAAGCAGCTGCGGCTGATCGGAATGATCGGTCTGGAGAACTACCAGCAGAGCAGGATGGGCGAGGAAGGCAGCGCCGGCTGAGTGCCGGCGCGGAGGATCGGGTTCGGGGCTGCCGGGTGCCGGCCCCCGTACCCGTGCGATGGACGTGCGGCGTCGCCTCAGCCGCGGCGTTCGAACCGGTAGACGGCGGTGGACAGGGCGGTGACGCCGGCAGCCTGGAAGGGCGGCTCGCTGGCGAGGATGTCGCGGCGTTCGAGCAGCTCCACCATCCAGTCGGCTTCCAGCAGCGCGCACACTTCGGTTTCGTCGACCGCGAACGGCGGGCCTGCTTTCTGCTCCTGCGGATATTCCAGGGTGACCAGCAGCCCGCGGCAGCGCGCGGGCAGGCGCCACAGCGCGGTCGCCGCGTAGGTCCGGCGCATCCGCGGCGGCAGGGCGACCAGGGCGGCACGATCGTATACGCCTGCGCACCCGGCCAGTGCGTCCTCGGTGAGGGTGAAGGCGTCGCCGCAGATCAGCTCCCAGGGACCGGCGCTGTAGTGCGTGCCGCAGGGGGTGGCACGGGTTTCCGGAACCAGCTCGAGCTCGGCGAAGAACTGCTGTACGGCCAGTTCGGAAATCTCCACGCCGAGCACGCGATGCCCCTGCGCGGCCAACCAGACCATGTCCAGCGACTTGCCACACAGCGGGACGAAGATGCGGCTGCCTGCCTCCAGCCCCAGCGCCGGCCAGTGCTCGAGCAGCAGCGGCAGCGGCGCATCGCCATGGAAGCCGATGCGGTTGCCCTGCCAGCGCTCGTGCCAGAAATCCGGTTGCATGGTGTACCTGCTGTCGGCAGCGGTGACTGCCCGTAGTGCGTCCGGAGGACGCCGCTTCCGGTGCCCCGATGCTACACGATGCCACCTGCAGGATCGTGACTGCGCAGGCGAGTCCGCAGGATGTCACGCCCGCGGGATTGCCCTTCGCCGCAGCCGTCATTCCCCCCCCGGATCGTCATCCTGGCGAATGCATGGTCTTCACCGGGGTGATGTTCAAAGGTTCTTCCCCCAATTGCGGGGAAATCGCAAGAGCAGAGCTGGATCGGGGCTTGCGGACAGAGGGTCGCCCCGGGCCGGGGATTGCTCCCCGGCTCGGTCAGCCCGCTCCGCGGTCCGGCCCGGCGCAGCGCGCCGGGCGTTCACGCGCACGCGCGGCAGTGCCGCGCAAGCGGTGCGCGTTCACCCATGGCTGACTCGCCGCCGCAGCGCATCCATGCGCTGCTTTCCGCAATTCCCCGGCCCGGGACGCCCCATCGATCCGTTAACGAACCTCTGGACAATTCGCTTTTGATCGTCATTCCCGCGAAGGCGGGAATCGCTCTGCAACGGACGAATGTCCGGTCATCCATGGACTCTGATTTTCAGCGGGTCAACGTCCATGGATCCCCGCCTTCGCGGGGATGACGGTCGTTGTTCAGAGGTTCCTTGACGACTCCACTTCGTTTGGGCAGCAAGGCACTTGCTCCCGAAGCAGCGAACCAGACGCGGCGTCCTTCCGATGGTGGAGGTGAAAGTGGCCTCCCACCTGGGAGAAGACCGTTTTCAAGCGATACGGAATGCCGGGACGCCGGAATGCTTCCGCCATTGGAATGGAAGCGTGTCCGAACAGGCAGACCTGGACGTTCCGCTCCCGCCTATTCGACGGACAGCCCGTCCACCTTCTGCCAGCCCCTGGGCAGCAGCCCGCCGCGGGTGGCGCGGGAGCCGGCGTAGGTCTCCAGATCCCGGAACGACAGGCTCATGGTGCGGGCGCCGGACTTCACCAGCAGGGTTCCCCCCGGCGGCACGGCCGCCACCGCGACCACACGCTCGGTGCCGCGCTTGGCCTTGGGGATGTCGATGATGCGGTTGCCCTTGCCCTTGTCGAGCTCCGGGAGTTCGGAGACCGGGAAGGCGAGCAGATGCCCGGCGCTGGTCACCGCGACGATGCGGTCGTCGGCCAGGCTGGCGACCGCCGCCGGCTGCAGCACCGCTGCGCCTTCCGACAGCGTCAGCATCGCCTTGCCCGCCTTCTGCCGGCTGGTCAGGTTGGCGAAGCGGGTTACGAAACCGTAGCCGTGCGACGAGGCGAGGATGAAGCGGTCGTCGTCGCCGCCGCTGGCCAGCGCGACGAACGACGCCCCGGCCGCGGGCGAGAAGCGCCCGGTGAGCGGCTCGCCGTTGCCGCGCGCCGAGGGCAGCGCATGCGCCAGCACGGAATAGCTGCGGCCGGCGCTGTCGAGGAAGGCGACCTGCTGCGTGGTGCGGCCGCGCACGGCGGCCAGCAGCGCGTCGCCCTCGCGGTAGGACAGGGCCGCCGCATCGATGTCGTGGCCCTTGGCCGCGCGCACCCAGCCCTTGCGGCTGAGCACGATGGTGGCCGGTTCGCTGGCGACCAGTTCGGTCTCGTCCAGTGCCTGCGCCGCCCCGCGCGCGACCAGCGGCGACATGCGCGCGTCGCCGAACTTCTTGGCGTCGGCCAGCAACTCGTCCTTGATCAGCTTCTTCAGCCTGGCGCTGCTGCCCAGCGTGGCGATGATGCGGTCGCGCTCCAGATCCAGCTCGTCCTGCTCGCCGCGGATCTTCATTTCCTCCAGGCGGGCCAGCTGCCGCAGCTTCGTCTCCAGGACATAGTCGACCTGGTCGTCGCTGAGCTCGAACCGCGCCTGCAGCACCGGCCTGGGCTCGTCCTCGCTGCGGATGATGCGGATGACCTCGTCGAGATTGAGGAAGGCGATCAGCAGGCCTTCGAGCAGGTGCAGGCGGCGCTCGACCTTCTCCAGCCGGTGCTTCAGCCGGCGGGTCACCGTTTCGCCGCGGAACACCAGCCACTCGGCGAGGATCGCCTTGAGGTTCTTCACCTGCGGGCGGCCGTCCAGGCCGATCACGTTGAGGTTGACGCGGTAGCTCTTTTCCAGGTCCGTGGTCGCGAACAGGTGGCCCATCAGCTGTTCGGCGTCGACCCGGTTCGAGCGCGGGATCAGGGCGATGCGCACCGGGTTGGCGTGGTCGGATTCGTCGCGGATGTCCTCCAGCCAGGGCAGCTTCTTCGCCCGCATCTGGGCCGCGATCTGCTCGATCACCTTCGACGGCGAGACCTGGTGCGGCAGGGCGGTGACGATGATGTTCGCGCCTTCCTTCGCGAACGTGGCGCGGGCGCGCACGCTGCCGTTTCCGGTCTCGTACATCGCGCGCAGATCGGCGGCCGGGGTGATGATCTCGGCGGCGGTGGGATAGTCCGGGCCGCGCACGTGATCGCACAGGTCGCGCACGCTGGCGTCGGGGTCGTCGAGCAGGCGCACGCAGGCGCTGACGACCTCGCCCAGGTTGTGCGGCGGCACGTCGGTGGCCATGCCGACCGCGATGCCGGTGGTGCCGTTGAGCAGCAGGTGCGGCAGCCGGGCCGGCAGCCAGCTCGGCTCCTCCAGGGTGCCGTCGAAGTTCGCGGTCCAGTCGACCGTGCCCTGCCCGAGCTCGCCCAGCAGCACCTCGGCGATCGGGGTGAGCCGCGACTCGGTGTAGCGCATCGCTGCGAACGACTTGGGATCGTCGGTCGAGCCGAAGTTGCCCTGGCCGTCGATCAGCGGGTAGCGGTACGAGAACGGCTGCGCCATCAGCACCATCGCCTCGTAGCAGGCGATGTCGCCATGGGGGTGGAACTTGCCGATCACGTCGCCGACGGTGCGCGCGGATTTCTTGGGCTTGGCGGTGGCGTTCAGGCCCAGCTCGCTCATCGCGTAGATGATGCGCCGCTGTACCGGCTTGAGGCCGTCGCCGAGGAAGGGCAGGGCGCGGTCGAGCACCACGTACATCGAGTAGTCGAGGTAGGCGCGCTCGGCGTATTCGCGAAGGGGAATCTGTTCGAAGCCGTGGAAGCTGGGGCGGACGGTGTCGGCGGGCATGGGCGGGGGGTCGGGAGCCAGTGCCCATTGTAGCGTCGGGGTGTGCGGTACCGTCGCCGCCGCTGTTGCCCGGGTGCCGCGTGCGCAGCGGCTGTCGGGCGCGGCCGCAGGCCCCGGCATTGCGGCCCGGCTGCGGCGCCGGGCAAGGCCGGCGCCGGCCCGCGGTGGCGATCAGCCCGCGGAATCGCCCCTGCGCGCGGCCTCGATCGCGGCGATGTCGATCCTGCGCATGGTCATCATCGCCGCCATCGCGCGACCGGCGGCGGCGCGGTCGGGATCGGTGGTCGCCTCCAGCAGCACCCGCGGGGTGATCTGCCAGGAGAAGCCCCAGCGGTCCTTGCACCAGCCGCATGCGCTTTCGCTGCCGCCGTTGCCGACGATGGCGTCCCAGTAGCGGTCGGTCTCGGCCTGGTCGGCGGTGACCACCATGAAACTCACCGCTTCGTTGGGCCGGAACGCGGACCCGCCGTTGAGGCCCACGCACTTCTGCCCGAGCACCGTGAATTCCACCGTCAGCTCGTCGCCGCGGGCGCCGCCGGGAAAGTCGCTGGCCGCCGCGTGCGCGCTGCCGACGCGGCTGTCGGGAAAGGTCGCGGCATAGAACTCCGCCGCCGCGCGCGCCTGGCCGTGGTCGAACCACAGGCACTTGATCAGTTCGGTCATAGCGGCTTCCTCCTGCCTCAGGCGTCGTGCTGCACGCGGGCGCCCACCAGCCCGAACGCTGCGCCCTGCGGATCGCGCGCCACCATCGCCCAGCCGCCGCCGGGGATCTGCATCGGCTCCTGCACCACCGCGCCGCCGCCGTCGACGATCCTGTCCACGCCCGCATCGATGTCGGCCACGTGGAAGTAGAACAGCCAGCCCTTGCGGCCACCGAGCATGACCGGCATCGCCGCGCCGAAGCCGACATCGCCCGCCTGCAGGAAGGCGTATTGCCCCGCGTCGCCCATCGGCAGCCCGCCCTCCTGGCCCCAGCCGAAGATGCGGCGGTGGAAATCGATGGCGGCTGCGGGATCGGGCGAGGACAGTTCGCACCAGACCGCGTGGCCCAGCGTGTCGCTGCCTTCGAGCATGCGGCACTGCCTGAAGGCCCTGCTCGGCTCCGGACTCTCGCCGCGCATCACGTGGAAGGGCACGCCCTGCGGATCGGCAACCATCGCCATCCGCCCGACGCCGGGCAGGGTGGTCGGCGGAATGTGCACGGTGCCGCTGGCGGCTTCGACCGCGGCCGCGGCGGCATCGACGTCGTCGACCCCGATGTAGCCCAGCCAGGCCGGGCCTTCCCGCGCGGCTTCGGCGGGCAGCGGCATCAGCCCCGCGACTTCGCCGTGGCTGCTGCGGAACAGGCGGTAATCCATCTCCGGCATGCCCGCGTCCGCGGCGTTCCAGCCCAGTACGCTGCCGTAGAAGGCCTGTGCCGCGTCCGGGTCGCTCGTCCACAGTTCGAACCAGATCCACTCGCCATGGCGGTTGCCCATCTTCAACTCCTCATCGGACGGTGCGGGAAACGGGAGCGGGTTCAGGCGTCCAGGATCGGCATGAATCCGCCGTGCATCATCCGGCTGCCGTCGAACGGCCTTTCGACCGCGTGCATCCGCGGGTCTTCCATCAGCCGGGCCCAGGCGCTGTCGCGGGCGTCCTTCGATGGCCATTCGATCCACGAGAACACCACCTGCTCGCCGGGTCCGGCGAGCGTGGCGCGGCGGAAACCGGTGCGCTTGCCGTCGGCAACGTCGTCGCCCCAGGCTTCGACCACGCGCACGGCGCCATATTCGAGGAACAGCGCGGCGGTGACCTCGGCCGTCTGCCGGTAGGCATCGCGGTTGCCCTCGGGCACCGGGGCCACGCTGCCGTCGATGTAGCCCGCGGCGGCGCCCGATCCCAGGTCGATCAGGGGCTCGAAGCCTGCGAAGATCATGCGCTGCCCGTCGAAGGGCATGTCGCCCAGCGCCTGCATGCGCGGGTCGGAGATCATCCGGCCGTTGGCAGCGTCGCGGGTGGTCCGGTCCGGGTACTCGATCCAGCTGAATACCACCGTCTCGTCGTCTCCGGCCTGCACCGCGCCGTACAGATCGTTGTGCTTGCCCCTCGGCACCTCGTCGCCCCAGGCCTCGACCATCCGGCTCGCGCCGAACTCCCGGAACAGCGGCTGCCCTCCGCGGGCCATGGCCAGATAGGCCTCACGGTTCGCCGTGGGAACGGCAACCACGAACCCGTCGATGTAGCTCATCGCGTGTCTCCTTACGTGTGTGGCGTGGACCCGATCGCGGCGGCCCAGGTGGCGACCGGGTGACTGGTGAAGCCGGCCAGCCGTGCGGCATGTCCGCCCAGGTGCGGCAGGTTCGCGACGCTTCCGGGCAGGCCCCGGCCCTCGATCTCCGGCAGCTGGCGCCGGGGCTGGCGCGCGCCACGGGTGGCGGGCTGGTGGGGTGCGTCGCCGCGTGCGGAATCCGGGACCCGGTCGAAGGCGGTGCTGCGCAGGGCGGCGTTCTGGTCGACCGGCATGGGCTGGGTCCCGATGGTGTCGTGGCGGGTGGCGTTGCGGACAATCGCCCGCGGCGCGTTGCGCGGCGATGAGGGCACGTTGTCGAGCCTAGAACATTTGGGTTATAAAAAACAACCATGAAGTTGGAAAAAAATACTGAACAGGCCGGGAGCGGCAAGCGCTGGTATCGGGACGCCTGCGGCGCCGCCCTGGCCCTGGAGTTCTTCGGCGAGCGCTGGTCGCTGCTGGTGATGCGCGAGCTGATGCTCGGGCCGCGCCGCTTCTCCGACCTGCGCGGGAGCCTTGTGGGCATCAGCGCCAGCGTGCTGACCCAGCGCCTGGCCGGACTGGAGCGCTCGGGGATCGTCTGCCGGCGCAGGCTCCCGCCGCCGGCCAGCGCACAGGCCTACGCGCTCACCGCCTGGGGCCGCGAGTCCGAGCCGATCTTCCGGGAAATGGTGCTCTGGGCGGTGCGCTCGCCGCTGCACGACCCGACCCTGCCGCTGTCGCCGGTGGCGACGATGCTGTCGCTGCGGTTCCTGCTGCGCCGCGACCGCGAGCCGCCGTCGATGACGCTGACCTTCCGCTTCCCGGGCGACGCCTTCGTCGGGCGGCTGTCGGCGGGCGGGCTGGAGGTGGAGCGCGGCGAGGCGGAAGCGGCGGACGTGGCCTTCGAGACCGACACCACCACCTTCGTGTTCATGGTCTACGGCAAGCGCCCGGTCGAAGACGCGGAGGCCGAGGGCAGCCTGCGGCTGCGGGGCGACCGGGAACTCGCGCGGCATTTCATCGACTGTTTCGCGCTGCCGCCCGGGATCGGCCAGTAGCCGCCGCGGGGAGGCGGAGGGCCTTGCGTCAGTGGCCTGGATCGGCCAAGTGCTGCAGGGAACGCGGCATGTCGATCACCGGCGTCGCTGCGTTCGCTGCGACTACCCGGTCGCGACCCGCATCCTTCGCGGCATACAGCGCCGCGTCGGCGCGCAGGAACAGCGCGTCGGGGTCATGGCCGGTTTCTCCGTCGGCGTAGGCGACGCCGGCGCTGATGCTCAGGGGCGGCAGGTCGAAGCCGGGCGCGCTGGAGCGTGTCCTGACCGAAACGCGGATGCGCTCGGCCATCGTCATGGCCTGCTCCAGCGGCTGGCGCGTGGCGATCATGAACTCGTCGCCGCCGAAGCGCCCGAACAGGTCGTCGCTGTCCAGGTGTTCGCGGACCAGCCCGACCAGCAGCTTCAGGGCGGCATCGCCGACCATGTGCCCATGTTGGTCGTTGATCTGCTTGAAGTGGTCGAGGTCGAACATCATCAGCGACACCGGGACGTGGCGTTCTTTCGCCTGCTGCAGCAGGGCGACGAGCTGCTCGTGGAATGCGCGGCGCGTGGCCACGCCGGTCAGCAGGTCGTGGCTGACCTGCTGCTGCAGGCGGCGGGAGCGGTCCTGCAGCTGCGCGTGCGCGGTTTCCAGATCGCGTTTGCTGGCGCGCAGGCGCAGCGCGTGGCGCCCCGCGAACGCCGTGCCGGCTGCAAGCACGAGCAGCGCCAGCCACCACCAGTAGGACAGCCGGCCGCCGGTGGCGGGGGGGGCGGATGCGGCATCGGCATCGGCATCGGGCGACAGCGCAAGGAAGCGGCTGTTGAGCGCGGCCAGCCGCGCTTCGGGATCGCGCCCGGCGATTGTGCCGATGCTGCGCAGGCTAGCGATGCGCTGCTGCGCCGCCATGGCCGCCTTGCTTGCCGCCAGTGCCGCCCCGGTGTTGCCCAGGCCGGAGTGGGCTTTCTCGAGCTCGATGTTGGCATTGCGGTGGATGTTGTCCAGGGAGAGGCGGGTGGCGATCGCCAGCGCATCGTCGAGCGGGCCGATCGCCTCGGCGTAGCGGTGTTCCGCGACCAGGACCGAACCTTCGGCCAGCAGCAGATCGGCCTGCAGCACCGGCTCGTCGATCCCGACCGCGATCCGGTGCCCGTCCCGCAGCGCTTCCAGCGCCCGGGTTGCGTCGCCCGCGGCGCCCAGCGCAGTGCCGAGCGCGATCTGCGCGATGGCGCGGCCGGGTGGGCTGTCGGCGCGGTTGGCCGCGGCGAGCGCGGCCTCGCCGTCGGCGACCGCCGCGTCGAACTGGCCCAGCTCGCGCAGCGCGGCCGAGCGCGTGGCCAGGTTCAGGGTGAGCGGAAAGTCCGGGGGCGATTCGCCCATCAGCTCGATCGCCCGCTCCGCGCCATGGCGCGCCGCGGCGTAGTCCTCGAGGTTGGTGAACAGCCGCGCAAGCGCGTAGTAGCCTTCGGACTGGTCCATGGCGGTGCCGTGCTCTAGCAGCGCGTCCAGCGCGGTCACCAGGGTGTCGGTGGCCTCGATCAGGTTGCCGCGGGCCTCCTGGACGCGGCCGATTCCGCGCAGCGAGATCGCCAGGCCTTTCTGGTCCCCCGACGCCTGCCAGATGGCGATGGCGTCGCGGAAGCCCTGTTCTGCCTCGTCGAGTTTGCCGCTGGCGGCGTCGGCCATGGCCAGACCGTGGATCGAGAGGGCTTCTTCCTTGCGGTCGTCGAAGCGCCGTGCCGCCTCCAGCACCGCGCGTTCGATCTCGCGCGTACGCGCCATGTCGCCGGCACGGTAGGCCTCGATGCTGGCCCTGTCCTGGGCGATCTTGAATGCCTCGTACTCCGCCGGGGTCGACGGCAGGGGCGCTGCGTTCTGCGCAAGGGCTCCGGCGCAGAACAGACAGCCCAGCGTCACCCGGGATGCGAGGGCAGTTCGGAATTTGGCGGTGGGCGCCATCGGCTGACGCTAGCACAGCAGGGGCGCGATGGTCGAAGGGCTGCGAAAACAGGTGCCGGAGGCCACCCCGGTACAGTTCGACCTTCTGCATGACTGGCGGGAGCATCCACAAAAAACCCCGCTTGCGGCGGGGCCTTCGTACCGGTGCGGCGTTTACGGCCGCCGGTTCCAGCCAGTGGTGCCCAGGAGAGGACTCGAACCTCCACGGTTTTACCCGCTAGTACCTGAAACTAGTGCGTCTACCAATTCCGCCACCTGGGCAGGTGGGCCGCGAATTTTGAAGGCCGCCCGGAGCAAAGTCAATCTTCCGGGCGGACACGCGGTGTTGCGGAACGGGCGTGTAACATCCGCGGATGGCAAGAAAAACCAGCAGCAAGGCCGGTGGCGCCGGTTCCGGCAGCACGTCCGCGGGGCGCTCGCCGGCGAAGAAGGCAGCGGGGCGCCCGGGCAAGGCTGCCGGCAAGTCGGCAGGCAAGCCGTCGCCAGGCAAGGCATCGAAGCTGCCCCCGTGGATGCCCGAACCGTCGCCGCCGCGACCGGGAAGCGGGCGCGGCAAGGCGGCGCAGGGGTCGGCGCCGTCCGCCCGCGGCGGCCCCGGATTCAGCGACCCCTACGCCGAACGCGAAGCCGGCCGCTACGCGCAGCCGATCGCCAGCCGCGAGTCGATCCTGCAGCTGATCGCGGCGGCGGACGGTCCGCTGACCGCCGAGCGGCTGGCCGGACAGCTGGGGCTGGAGGCGCCCGACCGCCTCGACGCGCTGGGCAAGCGCCTGGCGGCCATGGTGCGCGACGGGCAGCTGGTGCAGAACCGGCGCGGTGGCTACCTGCCGGCCGAGCAGCTGGCGCTGATCCCGGGCACGGTGATCGCCAATCCCGACGGCTACGGCTTCCTGCGCCCGGACAGCGGCGTCGGCGACGACCTGTTCCTGCCGCCGGCCGAGATGCGCAAGGTCATGCACGGCGACCGGGTGATGGGCAGCGTCACCGGGCTCGATCGCCGCGGGCGCCGCGAGGGCGTGATCGTCGAGGTGCTCGAGCGCCGGCTCAACCGCCTGATCGGCCGCTTCACCCTGGAGTCGGGCATCAGCTTCGTGGTGCCGGACGACCGGCGCATCCAGCGCAACATCCAGATCCCGTCGGAGGCGCGCCTGGAGGCGCAGCACGGCCAGCTGGTGGTGTGCGAGATCACTACGCCCGCCGACGACCGCCGCCCGCCCATCGGCCGGGTGCTGGCGGTGCTGGGCGACGCACTCACGCCGTCGCTGGTGGTCGAGGCCGCGATCCACGGCCACGAGCTGCCGCACGAGTTCCCGCCGGCGGTGCTCGCCGAGGCCGCGGCGATCCCGCTGGAGGTCGATGCCGCCAGCGCTGCCGGCCGCCTCGACCTGCGCGCGCTGCCGCTGGTCACCATCGACGGCGAGGACGCGAAGGACTTCGACGACGCGGTCTACTGCGAGCCGAACCGGCAGGGTTTCCGCCTGGTGGTGGCGATCGCCGACGTCTCGCACTACGTCCGCCACGGCACGCCGCTGGACGACGAGGCGCAGCTGCGCGCGACCAGCGTCTACTTCCCCGGTTTCGTGGTGCCGATGCTGCCCGAGACGCTGTCCAACGGCATCTGTTCGCTCAACCCGAAGGTCGACCGGCTGTGCTTCGCCTGCGACATGCAGGTCAACCGCGACGGCGAGGTGGTGAAGTCGAGCTTCCACGAAGCGGTGATGCGCTCGCACGCGCGCCTGACCTACACCCAGGTGTGGAAGGCGGTGGGCGAGGGCGACGCCGAGGCGCAGGCGCAGGTCGGCGCGCAGCTGCCGCAGGTCGAGCGTCTGCACCAGCTCTACCAGGTGCTGGCGAAGGCGCGGGCGAAGCGCGGCGCGATCGAGTTCGAGTCGTCGGAAGTGCGCTTCGTGCTCGACAACCGCGGCGAGGTCACGCAGGCGGGCATGCTGGTGCGCAACGACGCGCACAAGCTGATCGAGGAATGCATGATCGCGGCCAACGTCGAAGCGGCCAGGTTCCTGCTGGAAGCCGAGGTCCCGGCGCCATACCGCATCCACGACAAGCCGCCGGAATCCAAGTACGCCGACCTGCTGGAATTCCTCAAGGAGTTCGCGCTGCGCATGCCGCCCTGGGCGAAGCTGCAGTCGAAGGACTTCGCCAACCTGCTGAAGAAGGTGCGCGACCGCGCCGACGCCACCCTGCTCGAGTCGGTGATCCTGCGCAGCCAGAGCCAGGCGGTGTACTCGCCCGAGAACATCGGCCACTTCGGACTGGCGCTGCAGGCCTACGCCCACTTCACCTCGCCGATCCGGCGCTACCCGGACCTGCTGGTGCACCGCGCGATCAAGCACGCGCTGGCGCGCGGCCGCCGCGATGCCTACACCTACACCCCGCGCGAGATGGCGAGCCTTGCCCTGCAGTGCTCCGAGCGCGAGCGCCGCGCCGACGAGGCCGAGCGCGAGGTCGACGAGCGCTACCGCGCGGCGTGGATGGAGCAGCACGTCGGCGGCGAGTTCGACGGCACCATCAGCGGCGTGACCAGCTTCGGGCTGTTCGTCGAGCTCGACCAGTCCAAGGTCAACGGACTGGTGCACGTGACCCAGCTGCCGAAGGATTTCTATCACTTCGATCCGGTGCGCAAGACCCTGACCGGCGAGCGCATGGCCCGGGAGTTCCGCCTCGGCGACCGCGTCAGCATCATCGTGCTCAAGGCCAGCCTGGAGGAGCGCAAGATCGATTTCCGCCTGGCCGAGGAGCGCGGCGTGAAGCCGATTCCGCCGCGCGGGCAGCCGGCGAAGCGGGTCAAGCAGAAGTACTGAGCAAGGGGATTGCGGATTCGGGAGTGGGGATTCGTACAATCAGCCCCGCTTCCCGCTGTCTCCAATCCCGAATCCCCAATCCCGAATCCCATCGCATGTCCAAACAGAACCAGTGGATCGTCGGCATCAACGCGGTCGCCGCGGCGGTCGAGCATGACGCGGAGAACGTGCGCGAAGTGCTGGTGGAGGCCGGGGGGAAGAATCCGCGGCTGACCGGGATCGAACAGCTGGCGCGGCAGCGCGAGATCGACGTGCGCCGGGTGTCGCAGCAGGCGCTCGATGGCGTCGCGGGCAAGCTGCGCCACCAGGGCGTCGCGGCGCGCTATGCGGCGGCCAGGACCTGGGACGAGCACGATCTTGCCGAGCTGGTCGGACAGGCGACAGGCAACGCGCTGCTGCTGGTGCTCGACGGCGTGCAGGATCCGCACAACCTCGGCGCCTGCCTGCGCAGCGCGGCCGCGGCGGGGGTGACTGCCGTGGTGATTCCGAAGGACAAGGCGGTGCAGGTCAACGCCACCGTACGCAAGACGTCGGCCGGCGCCGCCGACAGCATCCCGGTGGTGCGGGTGACCAACCTCTCGCGCACCCTGGCGGAGCTGCAGAAGACCGGCGTGTGGATCTACGGGCTGGTTGGCGAGGCCGATGCTTCGCTGTATGCGCTCGATCTCAAGGGCAACGTCGCCCTGGTGCTCGGCGGCGAGGCCGATGGCCTGCGCCGGCTCACGCGCGAGCACTGCGACCGGCTGGTGTCGATTCCCATGCCCGGCGCCGCGAGCGGCAGCGGAGTGGAAAGCCTCAACGTGTCGGTGGCCGCCGGCGTGGCGCTGTTCGAGGCGGTGCGGCAGCGGAGCCCGGGATGATCAGGCCGCTGGCGTTGGTGCTGGTGGCGGCGGCGCTGCTGCTCGCGGCCGACGCCGGCGCAGGGGAGCCGCGGGTCCGCGCGCGCGAGCTCGGCATCGCCCCGGGCGTGTTCCCGCCGGGGCCGCTCAACGCGATCACCGACGTGGCCGGGGTGCGCGTCGGCCAGGTCACGCTGCGCGAGGGCGATGCGATCCGCACCGGCGTGACCGCGATCATGCCGCATCCGGGCAACGCCTATCTTTCGCGCGTGCCGGCGGCCGTGCACGTGGGCAACGGCTTCGGAAAGTTCGTCGGCAGCACCCAGGTCGACGAGCTGGGTGAACTGGAAACGCCGATCCTGCTGACCTGCACCCTGTGCGTCTGGAAGGCCGCCGACGCGCTGGCGGAATGGATGCTGGACCAGCCGGGCATGGAGCAGGTGCGCTCGATCAATCCGGTGGTGGGCGAGACCAACGACGGCGGGCTCAACGACATCCGTGCGCGGCCGCTGGACGCGCAGGCGGTGCGCGCCGCGCTGGAGGGCGCACGCGGCGGCGCGGTGGAGGAGGGCAGCGTGGGCGCGGGCACCGGCACGGTCGCGTTCGGCTGGAAGGGCGGCATCGGCACCTCGTCCCGGCGCCTGCCGGCATCGCTCGGCGGCTGGACGGTCGGTGTCCTGGTGCAGAGCAACTACGGCGGCGTGCTGCAGATGGACGGCGTGCCCGTGGGCCGGGAGCTTGGCCAGTACGCGTTCCGCGACGCGCTGGCGCAGGCCGATCCAGCGCCGCAGCAGGCCGGGGCGGAGCCGGGAGACGGTTCGGTGATCGTGGTCATCGCCACCGACGCGCCGCTGTCGGACCGCAACCTCGGGCGGGTGGCGTCGCGGGCGATGATGGCGCTGGGCCGCACCGGAAGTTCGGCGTCCAACGGCAGCGGCGACTACGCGCTGGCGTTCTCGACTGCCGAAGCGGTGCGGCGCGCACCTGGCGCAGGGCGCCTGGCGACCTCGGAGCTGGCCAACGAGCAGATGAGCGCGGTCTTCCAGGCGGGCGTCGAGGCGGTGGAGGAGGCGATCTACAATTCGATGCTCATGGCCACCACCGAAACCGGCAACGGCCGCACCGTCGAGGCGCTCCCGCTCGGCGCCCTGCGCGAGGTGCTGCGCCGCCACGGCAGGACGCTGCCGGTCGCCGCGCCCACGGCGGGCGCCGGAAAGCCCTGAGCGGTTACCCGGCGCTCACGCTGCACGGCCGTCGCCGTGGCAGACTGTGCGGGCCACGGGGACGACCCCGCGGCGTTTCAGGATCTTTCCGGGGACGGCCCCTTCGACACTGGAGGGCACACCATGTCCTGGATCATCCTGCTGCTGGCCGGCCTGTTCGAAATCGGCTGGGCCATCGGCCTCAAGTACACCGAAGGATTCACCCGCTTCTGGCCCACGGTCGGCACCGCGGGCGCGATGCTGGTCAGCCTGGGCATGCTCGGGATCGCGATGCGCGACCTGCCCGTGGGCACTGCCTACGCGGTCTGGGTGGGCGTGGGCGCGGTCGGCACCGCGATCCTGGGCATCGTGCTGCTGGGCGAATCCGCCAGCGTCGGCCGGCTGCTCAGCCTGGGCCTGATCGTGGCGGGGATCGTGGGGCTGAAGCTGTCTTCCTGATCCGGCGCCTGGCGCCTCGGCGCGCACGGCATGGCTCCGGGCGCTACGTCCGTGCAGCCGGCGTCGCGCCGTTGTGGGTCCAGCCGTTGACGATCTCGCAGAACAGCCGCGCGGTCTGCTCGGCGTCGTACAGCGCCGAATGCGCGCTGTCGCTGTCCCACTCGAATCCCGCCGCCTGCACGGCGCGGGCAAGCACGGTCTGGCCGTAGGCGACGCCGGCCAGGGTCACCGTGTCGAAGACGCTGAAGGGGTGGAAGGGATTGCGCTTGTGTCCGCTGCGCGCCACCGCCGCATTGAGGAAATTGAGGTCGAAGTGCGCGTTGTGGCCGACCAGGATCGCGCGCTGGCAGCCGTGCTTCTTCACCGCGGCGCGCACCGGCGCGAAGACGTGGTCCAGGGCCTCGCGCTCGGGCTTGGCGAAGCGGAAGGGGTGGTCGATGTCGATGCCGGTCACTTCCAGCGACTGCGGGTCGATGACCGTGCCGTCGGCCGGCACCACGTGCGCGCTCGCGGGTTCGCCGAGGATCAGCCGTCCGTCCCCGTCCAGGTCGATCGGGACCGCGGCGATCTCCAGCAGCGCGTGGCGGTTCCAGTCGAAGCCTCCGGTTTCCACGTCCACCACGACCGGGAGATAGCCGCGGAAACGGCGGGCAAGGGCGCTCGTGGCCGGCCGCGGGCCGGTGTCGGAAGGAACCTGGGTCATCCGGAAAGACTAGCAGAGCGCTCCGGTCTTCGAGCCGCCGGCAGGGCCGGCGCAAGCGCGGACCGCACCCGGTTCAGGCGCCCGGGGCGCCCCTGACCGGGGTCGTGGCGACGTTGGTTTCATCGCGCTTGTCGCGCGGCGGCAGCGATTCGTCGCCCTGCACCAGGAACCAGATGTTCTCGGCGATGTTGGTGGCGTGATCGCCGATCCGCTCCAGGTTCTTGGCCATGAACAGCAGGTGGGTGCACGGGGTGATGGAGCGCGCGTCCTCCATCATGTAGGTCAGCAGTTCGCGGAACAGGCTGGTGTAGACCGTGTCGACCTCGGCATCGCTGTCGCGCACCTGCTGCGCGGCCTCGATGTCGCCGTCGCCGAAGGCCTTGAGCACGGCGCGGACCTGCCTCGCCGCCAGCTGGCCGAGGACGTTCAGGCCGCGGGTGTGCGGCAGCGGCGGGGCGGTGTTGAGGGCAGTGGAGCGCTTGGCGACATTGGCGGCATAGTCGCCGATCCGCTCGATGGCCGAGGCGATCCGCAGCGCGGCCAGGATCTCGCGCAGGTCGCGCGCCATCGGCCCGCGCAGCGCCAGCTTCATCACGTCCTGGCTGATCTCCTGTTCGAGTGCGTCGATCGCCTCGTCGTTGGCCACGATCCGCGCGGCGGCCTTGTCGTCGCGCCGGTCGACGACGTCGAGCGCCGCCTCCAGCTGCGCCACCGACATCTCGCCCATCCGCAGGATCTCGCTGGCAAGCCGGTTGCGCTCTTCGTCGTAGCTCTTGACGATGTGGTCGTTGAGTTGGGTGGTCATCTGGAGGCCGGGACTGGGGATCGGGGATCGGGGATTCGAAGGAGCGGGTGGCGCGGGAGACGGGAGGGGCCGGCTTGTCCGAATCCCGACTCCCGACTCCCCGATCCCGCGGGGCGGTTCACCCGAACCGCCCCGTAATGTAATCCTCCGTCTGCCGCTTCGAAGGATTTGAGAAGATCGTTTCGGTGGTGTCGTGTTCGATCAGGTCGCCAAGGTACATGAAGGCGGTGAAATCGGAGACGCGGGCGGCCTGCTGCATGTTGTGGGTGACGATGACGATGGTGTAGTCGAGCTTGAGCTCCTCGATCAGCTGTTCGATGCGGCTGGTGGAGATCGGGTCGAGCGCGGAGGTGGGTTCGTCGAGCAGCAGCACGTCGGGGCGCAGGGCGACGGCGCGGGCGATGCACAGGCGCTGCTGCTGGCCGCCCGAGAGCCCGAGCGCGCTCTGGCCCAGCTTGTCCTTGACCTCGTCCCACAGCGCGCCCTGGCGCAGGGCCTGCTCCACCCGCTCATCAAGTTGCTTCTTCGAGAGCTTCTCGTGGTGGCGGATCGCGTAGGCGATGTTCTCGTAGATGGTCATCGGGAACGGCACCGGCTTCTGGAAGACCATGCCGACCTTGCTGCGCAGCCGGTTCATCGGATACTTCGGCGACAGGATGTTCTCGCCATCGAGCAGGATCTCGCCGGTGGCGTCCTGCTTCGGATACAGCGCGTAGATGCGGTTGAACACGCGCAGCAGGGTCGACTTGCCGCAGCCGGACGGGCCGATCAGCGCGGTGACGCGCTTCTCCGGGATGTCCATCCCGATGCCCTTGAGCGCATGGAAGCGGTCGTAGTGGAAATCCAGCCCGCGCACCGAGATCTTCACCGGGGTGGGCGCGGGGGCACCGCGTCCATGGGTCGCCACCGCGATCCGTTGCGACGGGGTGGCGGACGGTGTGTCGTTCATGGCCGGGTCCAGGAAAAGATTAGTCATGGGAGATCCTGTTGCGCAGCAGGAACGCTCGCGCGCCCAGGCTGACCAGCAGCACGAACAGGGTGAGCACCAGCGCGCCGGCCCAGGCCAGCTGCTGCCAGGACTCGTAGGGACTGCCTGCGTACTGGTACATCACCACCGGCACGCTGGCCATGGGCTGCATGATATTCGTGTTCCAGTACTGGTTGCCGAAGGCGGTGAACAGCAGCGGCGCGGTTTCGCCGGAGATGCGCGCCAGCGAAAGCAGGATGCCGGTGATGATGCCGGCCGAGGCGCTGCGGTAGAGCACCTGCACGATCACCTTCCACTGCGGCACGCCGAGCGAGAGCGCGGCCTCGCGCATCTGCGCCGGGACCAGCTGCAGCATCTCGTCGGTGGTGCGCACCACCACCGGCAGCACGATGAACGCCAGCGAGATGGCGCCGGCCAGGGCCGAGAAGCGGCCGCCGGTCTGCATCACGAACAGGGTGTAGACGAACAGGCCGAGCACGATCGAGGGCGCCGAGAGCAGGATGTCGTTGACGAAGCGCACCACGGTGCCGGCCCTGCGCGCCTTTCCGTATTCGGACAGCCAGGTGCCGGCAGCCACGCCCAGCGGCGTGCCGATGGCGATGGCCAGGGCGCACATCACCGCGCTGCCGAAGAAGGCGTTGAGCAGGCCGCCCTCCTGCATCGGCGGCGGCGTCATCTGCGTGAACAGCTGCAGGTTGATGCCGCCAATGGCCTTGGTGAACAGGGTGAACAGGATCCAGCCCAGGAAGAACAGGCCGAACAGGGCGGTGACGCAGGCCAGCGCGATCGCCAGGGCATTGCCGAGGCGGCGCCTGGCGTAGAGGCGGTCGGCGGTGCGCAGTTCGGCGGCGGTCTTCGCCGGCATGCCCGTGGCGCTCATCAGCTGCCCTCCTTGCGCGAGAGCCGCATCAGCATCAGCCGCGCGATCGCGAGCACGACGAAGGTGACGATGAACAGCACGAAGCCCAGCAGCAGCAGCGCCGAGCGGTAGGTGTCGGTGGCCTCGCCGAAATCGTTGGCGATCAGGGCGGCGATGGTGGTGCCCGGTTCGAGCAGCGAGGCGGTCAGCCGCACCGAGTTGCCGATGACGAACGCCACCGCCATGGTTTCGCCGAGCGCGCGCCCGAGGCCGAGGAAGATGCCGCCGATCACCGCCGAACGGGTGTAGGGCAGCACGATGTCCCAGCTGACTTCCCACTTGGTCGCGCCGAGCGCGTAGGCCGATTCCTTCAGCCGCGTCGGCACGGTCAGGAACACCTCGCGCATGACAGAGGAGATGAAGGGGATGACCATGATCGCCAGCACGAAGCCGGCGGTGAGCATGCCGATGCCCAGCGGCGGGCCGCGGAACAGCGCGCCGATGCCGGGCACGGTGCCCAGGTGTTCGTTGAGCCAGGGGGTGATGTATTCGGTCATCACCGGGACCAGCACGAACAGGCCCCACATGCCGTAGATGATCGACGGGATGCCGGCCAGCAGCTCGATCGCGGTGCCGACCGGGCCGCGCAGCCAGCGCGGCGCCACCTCGGTGAGGAAGAAGGCGATGCCGAAGCTGATCGGAACCGCGATCACCATCGCGATCACCGCGGTCATGATCGTTCCGTAGATCGGCGCCAGCGCGCCGTAGCGGTTCTCGACCGGATTCCAGTCCGAGGACAGGAAGAAATTCCAGCCCTGCGAGGCCAGCGCCTCGCGCCCGCCCCAGAGCATCGACAGCGCCGCGCCGGCGAGCGCGATCATCACCAACAGCACGGTCGCGGTCAGCGCGTAGCGGAACCAGCGGTCGGCGCGGGCGTCGCGCAGGTCCTGGGCGGTCGGTGCGGCGGCGATCGTGGCGGCGTTCATGGTGTCCCGGTGTGGTTCCCGGTGTTCCCGTGGCGCAGGGAACCCGGGGGCTGCGGTTCTGCGAACGGGAACGGACCGGAGCGGCGTCCGTGGATCTGCGCCTGCGCCCGCGGAGGCGGGCGCAGGCGGATCGTCACTTCAGTTCGTTGGCCCAGTAGGTTTCGACCAGGCCCACCAGCTCGGCCGGAAGCGGAACGTAGTGCAGTTCGCTGGCCTGGGCCTGGCCGTTCTCGAAGGCCCACTTGAAGAAGTCCAGGGTCGCCTGGCGGCGCGCCGGATCCCTGGGCTGCCTGTGGACCAGCATGAAGTTGGTGGCGGTGATCGGCCAGGCGTCGGCGCCGGGGGCGTTGGTGATCACCAGATCGAAGTCCGCGGCGCTGGCCCAGTCGGCGGTCGCGGCCGCGGCGGCGAAAGACTCCTCGCTCGGTTCGACCCAGTTGCCGGCCGCGTTCTGCAGCGAAGCGTAGGGCATGCTGTTCTGCAGCGCATAGGCCAGCTCGACATAGCCGATCGCGCCCTTGATCTGCTTCACGTACGAGGCGACGCCCTCGTTGCCCTTGCCGCCAACGCCGGTGGGCCACTGCAGCGAGGTGCCTTCGCCCACCTTGGTCTTCCAGCCGTCGCTGACCTTGGACAGGTAGTTGGAGAAGTTGTAGGTGGTGCCCGAACCGTCGGAGCGGTGGACGATGCTGATCTTGGCGTCGGGCAGGGCGGTGCCGGGGTTGAGCGCGGCGATGGCCGGGTCGTTCCAGGTGGTGATGTTGCCGAGGAAGACCTCGGCCAGCACCGGGCCAGTGAGCCTGAGCTGGCCCGGCTGCAGGCCCTCGACGTTCACCACCGGCACCACGCCGCCGATGGCCGCGGGGAACTGCGCCAGGCCGGATTCGGCCAGTTCATCGCTCGACAGCGGCTTGTCGGTGGAGCCGAAGTCGACGGTGCCGGCCTTGATCTGGGCGATGCCGCCGCCGGAGCCGATGGACTGGTAGTTCACCTTGGCGCCGGTCAGCGCGTTGTAGTCGGCCGACCACTTCGAGATCAGCGGATAGACGAAGGAGGCGCCGGCGCCGGAGATTCCGGACACCGCGCCGTCGGCGGCGCCGGACTGTGCCGGGGCGCTGGAGCCGTCACCACCTGCCCCGCAGGCGCTGACCAGAAGGGCGGCGGAAAGGGCCAGGAAGGTCGAGCGGGCCTTGGAAACGATCATGCGTGGGCTCCGGAAGCGGGTCGGCCGTCCCTGTGCAGGACGGAATACGCATATGAAATGATGTTTTTGTTACAGCTGTATGACGGTTGATCGCAGGCGGGCCCCGAAGTGCGCCCCGTAAAAAAGAACGGGCCAGAAGGCCCGTCAAGGAGGAGGAGAGAAATGCACGGAGGTCCGGCGTTTGCGGGAGCCGTACGGCCTGCTGCCCGACCCGATGCAGGGCTATTTCAACCGGTGGCGGTGGCACCATCATGGCAGGAAGATTTCAGTCCGGTGACAGGCCGGGCGGGGCGCCTGATCCTGCCGCGGAACCGCGCTCCAGCGGACCGCGGGCGCATCGCACACGGCCTGCGCCTGGCGTCTGAAATCTGAAGCGTGAATGAAATATTTCTGAAGTATTCTGCGCGCGGCGCCCCGCCTGCCCCCGGTAAAGCTTCCATGTCGACGTCCAGGCTCCCGATCGCGCTGCTGCTGGCGCTGTTCCCGCTGGCGGCGATGGCGGGCGAGCGCGACGACGAAATCGAGCTGCTCAAGGCCCAGCTTGCGGCGCTGCAGGCGCGGGTGGCGGAACTGGAGGCGCGCGCGTCCGTCCCGGCGCCTGTGGACCCGCCGGTCGCCGCCGCGCAGCCGGAGCCGCCGCAGCCGGAGCTGCTGCAGCCGACCGCGGCGGCCGTACCGGCAACGCCGATGGCGGCCGTGGAGACCCGGGGTGGCGTCAGGGTCGCATCCACCGATCCCGATTTTTCGTTCGCGCTGGGCGGGCGCATCCATTTCGACGGCTATGCCTTCGATCCCGGCATCGCCGATCCGGAAAGCACCACCGAGTTCCGGCGCGCGCGCCTGACCCTGCAGGGCAGCGCTTGGGGCTGGGACTACAAGCTGGAGCAGGATTTCGCGGCCGACAGCAACCTCGACGGATTGCGCGAGGCCTGGGTCGCGCGCGACGTGCTGGACGGCAAGGTCACCATCGGCCAGTTCAAGCCCTACCGCTCGATGGAAGAGCTCACCAGTTCCAACGAGATCCTGATGATGGAGCGTCCGTTCGCTTCGGCCACGGGCCTGTTCACGGCGCGGCAGTTCCAGCAGGGCGTGGGTTACCGGCATTCCGGGCAGCGCCATACCGCCGCCTTCTCGGTGTTCAACCTGCGCAGCGCCGGGACGGTGCGCAACGAGGGCTACGGCTACGCCGGGCGCGCCACGTTCGCGCCGGTGCGCGGCGAGGACGCGACCCTGCACTTCGGCGCCTGGCTCAGCCACGAGCGCGTGCGCCAGGGCAGTTCAGCGCTGCTGGCGGTGGCCAACTATGCCGGCCGCCGTGGCCCGTTCCTGACCGTGGCGAGCGTGGCCGGCGACAGCGGCGAGGACCTCACCGCCGCGGGCGTGGAGGCGGCGGGCGCGTTCGGCCCGCTGTTCTTCCAGGGCGAATACGTACAGGCCGATTTCGGCCAGGCCTTCGGCGTCGACCAGCAGGTCGCGGCCTGGTACCTGCAGGGCAGCTGGCATCTCAACGGCGGGCACAAGCCCTACAGGGGCGCGACCGGCGTGTTCGGGTCCGCCCCGGTCGGCGCCGCCGGGCTGTGGGAAATCACCGCGCGCCACGACCGCATGCGCAACCGCGACATCGGCGGCCGCGAGGCCCGCAGCTGGATCCTCGGCCTGAACTACTACCTCAATCCGGCCATGCGGGTGATGCTCAACTACACCCGCGGCGAGAGCGAGGCCAGCGGCGACGACACCAGCCAGTACGGGCTGCGCACCCAGTTCGCGTTCTGAATCCGGCCGCCGGCTCAGTCGAAGAGCCGGCCGCTGACGCTGCGCACCATCCGGGCGGGGTCCTGCGCCTCGAAGCCCCGGGCGGCGAGAGCCAGCCGGGTGGCGGGGTCGCTGCTGGCGAACGTTGCCTGCGTCCGGAAGCTTCCGTCGGCGCGGACCTCGATGCGCGCTTCCACCGGCGGACCCGCCGGCGCGGCGCCGTCTGGCGGGGTCAGCCGCGCCACCCACGCGTCGCCGTCGCAGCCTGGCGTCGCGGTCAGGCGGACCGGAGCCCAGGCGCTGGCGTCGACCGGGGTGAGCAGCGCTTCCAGCGTGCCCCCGGCGTCAACGCAGCGCCCGTCGGCGAACACGGCCCGCAGCGCGCCGGCCTCGAGCACGGCCGTCAGCGGAAGGCCCGCGCGCGGCGGCAGCTGCAGCAGGCCATCGGCGCGGTGCAGGCCGGCGCGATGGCCGAACTCGATGTCCAGGTCGATCTCGCGGCTGCGCGCGCGCAGGCCGAGGGCGCCGCGGAACAGGGCGAGCGGCCGCAGCGTGAGGTCGACATCGCCCAGCGCCAGCTCCCGCCAGCGGGCATTGCGCGCGGTGGCGTTCCAGAACGGGCCGTCGATGGCGTCGGCGGAGAACGGCAGGCGCGCCGGCCCGGCAGCCGCCAGCAGGACCCGCATCGGCAGCAGGGCCGCGGCCGCGAGCAGCAGCGCGACCAGGAACAGGCGCAGCGGGTGGCCGATCACGGCGCGCTTCCGAACACCGCGCGGACGCGAAGCCGGCCGCCGTCCGCGGCGATGTTCAGCGCCGATGGCGCGAGCGAGTGCCGTGCGCGCAGGCCGTCGAGCCAGTCGAACAGGGCGCCTGCGGACGTGGCGTCGATCTCGATGACCAGGCCCTCGCCCGGGCCGGCGCCGTGGCGGGAGACCTCGATGCCGGCGGCGCGGGCGGCGTCGAGCAGCATCTGCGCGGACGGCGGTGTGCCGGCGGCTTCGGGGCGGTCGGCGGCAAGCGCGGCCGCCATCGCCTGTACCCTGGAAAGCTGCAGGGCGGAGCGGTCGTGGCCGCTGCGCGCACGCTCGCGCAGGGCCTGCAGCGGCGTCACGACGCCGTACCAGGCGACGAATGCCGCGATCGCGGCCGCCATCACCGTGAGCATCGTGCGTTCGCGGCGGTCGCGGGCACCCCACCAGTCGCGGGCGCTGTCGAAAGCCTTCATCGTGCGGCTCCTTCGATCCTGGCCTGGCTGCGCAGCCGCTGGCCCGCGGGCTGGCTGTCGAGCACGGTGAGCATCAGGCCCTGCGCCTGGAGCCGGGCGGCCAGCGCGTCGAGCGTGGCGGCGTCGGGATGGAGGATGCCGGCCTCCAGTCCGCGCGCCGGATCGAACTCCAGGCTGTCCAGCCGCAGTTCCGGTGCCGCGGACATTTCCGCCAGCAGCATGCCGGCGCGGTCGGACAGCACCGCCGGCAGCGTGCGCGCCTCGTACTGGCGGCGCAGTTCGCCGACCGGGTCGGCGGCGTCGGCGGCCCCGTGCAGTGCGGCGCGGGCGGCTGCTTCGGCGCGGGCGTCGAGCATCTGCGCGCCGATGGAGTGGCGCAGCGCATCGGCGGCCAGCAGCAGCACCGGCGAGAGCAGCAGCAGCGCGGCCAGGATCCACGGCCGGCGCCCGTGCGTGCGTGCGCCCTTGCCGCGGTTGCGCGCGAAACTCCCCTGCAGCAGGTCGAGCGGCGGCGCAACTGCCTGCCGCGCAAACATGGCCTCGGCGGCGGCGGGCGCCATTGCAGGCGGCAGTTCGCCGTCGACGGCCATGGCCGCCAGCTCCGGCTCGGCGGAGATGGCCAGATCCTGTCCGCGCACGAGCACGCGGCCGTGCAGCGCCGCGACACGGACGCCGCCATCCTCAGGAGGCGGCAGCAGCAGGTGGTCCGGCACCAGCGCGTCCGGCTCCAGGCCCAGGGCCGCACAGCGCGCCAGCCACTGCGCCATCGTCTGGCGCGAGACCGCCGCGACCAGCTTGATGCCCGGCTCGCCGCTGTCGGCGAGGGCCAGGTGCAGGTCGTCGACCGGCGAGGCGATCCGGTCCTGCAGCAGCAGCCGCGCCGCCGCCCCGGCCTGCACCGGGTTGCGCGCCGGAAGCTCCAGGCGGAAGACGCGGACCTCGCTGCCGGGCACCGCCACCACGGTGCGCGCCGGACGTGGCGCGGCTGTCTCGGCAGCCAGGCTGTCGCGGGCGAGGATGCCGCCGTCCGCGCCAAGTCGCAGGGCGGACGGTGGCGCATCGGAAGGGTGGAGCAAGACGAGCAGGGTGTTCATTCTTCGTGTGTCCAGCGGCGGCCGACCAGGCGCACGCGCTCGGGCGCGCCAAGGTCGAGCAGGGAGTGCAGGGCCACCTGCGCGCCCGCGTAGTCGACCTCGGCCACGAGTTCGACGTAGCGGCTGCGCAGCGCGACCTGGTCGTACACCTGGTTGGGGACCGGGGCCGCGCGCAGGCGCGGATCGCCCCAGAACGCCAGGGTGTCGCTCCATCCGCCGGCGGGGCGTGCGGCGAGCACCGCTCCGGCGTCGTCCGCCGCAAGCGCGCCCAGGGTCAGCATGGCCAGCAGTGGCGCGTGTTCGCGGCGCAGGGCGTTGATGTTCACCGGCGACGGCGCGGCGGTCGGCTGCGCGCAGACCAGGGGCCGGATGCGTGCATATGCCGCTTGCGGATGGTGCGCGATGGCCCGCAGTTCGCTGGCGTCGGCCAGCAGTGCACCGCCGGTGCGGTAGCCGGAGTCGCCGCCGACGTAGGCCGCATCCTCGGCGCCCTGCGGCGAGCGCACCTGGTCGCTGTCGATCCAGTCCACCAGTGCATCGGCCATGGCCTGCGCCTGGTGCTCCGGAAAATCCAGCGCCCGCAGCAGCGCCACGTATTGGCGCACGCCCAGCTCCCTGCGGCGCCAGGCCTCGGGCATGCCCTCGACCACGCTGTTGAGGTTGAAGCAGGCGGTGGCGTCGTCGACGCGGGCACGGATGCCGCCGTGTTCCAGCGGGAAGGCCATCGCCTGCCGCGCGCTGCCGCCGGGCGCGAAGGCGTCGACGCCTTCAGCGTGCGCCTGGCGCAGACGCTCGCCGGCCAGCGCCTCCGCGCCCAGCGCATACCAGCGCGCCTGCGCGATCGCCTCGGAGTTGCCCGCCCGGCGGATGCCGAAGCGGATGTCGTCGAGCATGGCGATGACCAGCACCGACATCGCAGCCACCAGCAGCAGCACGATCAGCAGGGCCATGCCGCGTTCGCGCGCCGGGGTCACGACAGCTCTCCCGGCAGCAGGAACAGCTGGCGCACCGCGCCGATACCGTCGAGCTCCAGCTCCAGCAGCAGCGCATCGGGCAGCACGCCGACGCCGCCGGCCCAGCCGTCGCTCCACTGCCGATGGGAATGGAACAGCACGGTCGCGCTGCGCACGCCCTGCAGCAGCACCTGCGGTTCGCCCGCGTCCGCGGCGCCGTCGAGATGGCGGTAGCCGCGGCGTTCGAGCCGGTCCTCGACCAGGCGGTATTCGACGTACTGCAGGCTGGCGCGGGGCAGGGCGTCGGGATTGCTCCAGCCGCGGCGCACGAAGGCGAACAGGGGGCGACTGCGGTCGTGCGGGGAGGCCGCGAAGGCCGCCGGTGCGGCGGCGCCGCCGCCACCGCGGACGCGGCGCACCGTGGCCTGCGACAGGTCCGAGCGCAGCAGGGCGTTGGCGCGCTGCAGGCTGGCAATGCGCTCCATCCGCTCGCGCACCGCACCCTGCTGGTCGGAGGCATGCGCAAGCAGGCCCACGGTGGCCAGCGCGAGCAGGCCGAACACGGTCAGCGCCACCAGCATTTCCACCAGGGTGAAGCCGCGCGCGGCGCGCGAGGACCTGCGGACGGGGCTCATCTCGGGCTCCGGAACAGCTGCCGCTGCGCGGCGACGCGGTCCTCGCCTTCGGCCGCCACCCGGATGTCGATCCGCAGCAGGCCGGGGCCGGCGTCCTGGACAGCGCCGCTCCGCGACCAGCGCCAGCGCCGGTCGCCAAGCAGTTCCTCTCCCTGAACGGGCGCCGCGAGGGCATCGGCTGGCGAGAGCATGGCTTCGACCGCGGCGTTCTCGGCCACGATTCCGGCCAGCACCTGCTCTTCGACCTGCCACGCGCTGCGCGCGCTCTGCCCGGACAGGTTGAGCAGGGCCAGTACCACCAGACCGAACACCGCCAGCGCCACCAGCAGTTCGATCAGCGAGAAGCCCCGCGCGCGCAGGTCAGCGATCGCCGGCATCGACCTGGACCCTCCCGCCGCCATCGAGCGCGACGGCGACGCGCCGGTTTCCCCTCGCCAGCACCAGCGCCTGCGGCTCGGCCGCGCCGGTGGGATCGAACAGGAAGCTGGCCTGCGTCTGGTGCGGATCGAACGCCGGCGCGACGTCTTCGCTCCAGCGGCGCGCCTCGAAGGCGGAGCCGTCGACCGGCTGCCAGCCGTCGCGTCCGTAGCGCTCGAAGCCATAGCCCACGGCATCGACGCGCACCCGCACCGGCCGCGAGGCCATGATCGCCTCCTCGCGCGCGCGCACCAGGTGGCCGGCGAAGCGGTCGGCCTGGCGGTGCAGCGCCGCCGCCTCGTCGGGCAGGGTGAGCGCGACCACGCCGGACATCAGGCCGATGATCGCCAGCACCACCATGATCTCGACCAGGGTGAATCCGGCGCAGGCGCGGCCCGTGCGCGGGCTGTGCACGCGACGTTGGGGAGCGTGGCTGCCGGCCGGCATTGCCGTGCTCAGTTCCAGTTGCCGATGTCGGCGCTGTCGCCTTCGCCGCCCTCGGTGCCGTCGGCGCCGAAGGAGAACACGTCGAAGGCGCGGCCGTCGCGGCCCGGCTGGCGATACTGGTAGGGATTGCCCCAGGGATCGTCGGGCAGGCGCCGGATGTAGCCGCCGCTGCGGTAGCGCTCCGGACGCGCCAGGCCCGCCGGCGCCTGCACCAGCGCCTGCAGCCCCTGTCCGGTGGCCGGATAGGTCAGCTGGTCGAGGCGGTAGGTATCCAGCGCCTGCTCCAGCACGCTGATGTCCGCGCGCGCCTTCTCCGCCATCGCCCGGTCCTGGCTGGGCATGACGTTGATCATCACCACGGTGGCGAGCAGGCCGATGATCACGATCACCACCATCAGCTCGACCAGGGTGAAGCCTGACTGGGCGCGGATCGGGGATCGGGGGTTGGAGATCGGGGTGTAGCGAAAATCACGCATGGCCTTGTTCCAGTGAATGTCCGTCAACGATGGTGTGCCCCTGAATAGACGAGACCGCTTTTCCGGATCCCCATTCCCCAATCCCGGCTTCACAGCGCACTGAACTGCAGGATCGGCAGCAGGATCGAAAGCACGATCAGCGCCACGATGCCGCCCATGAGCACGATGATCGCGGGCTCCAGCAGGCTCATCGCGGTCGCGGTGAAGGTGTTGAACTCGCGCTCCATGTAGTCGGCGGCGCGGTCGAGCATCGGCCCCAGCTGGCCGCTGTTCTCGCCGCTGCCGGCCATGTAGACCATCACCGGCGGGAAGACGCCCGCGCGGCGCAGCGCGCCGGTCAGGCTGCCGCCCTCGCTGATCGCGGTGGTCATGCCCCGGGTCGCCTCGCGCAGGGCGAGGTTGCTGACCGTGCGCGCGGTGATCGACAGGCCCTCCATCAGCGGCAGGCCGCTGTGGATCATGGTCGCCAGGGTGCGCGACATGCGCGCGGCATGCACGTCGCGGATCAGCCGGCCCAGCAGCGGCAGCCGCAGCAGGCCGCGGTCGATGGCCATGCGCACCGGCGGGCGTCGCGCCAGCAGCGCCAGCCCGGCGCCGGCGACGACAGCGAGCACCAGCAGCGCCGGCCCCCACTGCACCAGCAGATCCGACAGGCCGATGACCATGCGCGTGAGCAGCGGCAGCGCGCGGCCCATCGAATCGAACTGTTCCACCACCCGCGGCACCACGAACACCATCAGCGCCACCACCACGATCACGGCGGTGACCGCCAGCGCGACCGGATAGGCCAGGGTGGTGATGAAGCGCGCCCGCACCTGCTGCTGCTGTTCGAGCAGGTCGGCCAGGCGCTCCAGGATCTGCGGCAGCGCGCTCGAGCTTTCGCCGGCGGCCACCATCGCCCGGTACAGCGGCGGGAACGCGCGTCCCTGGCGCGCCATCGCATCGGCCAGGCGGAAGCCCTCGACCAGCAGCGCGTGCGTGGACATGACCACCCGGCGCACGCCGGGGCGGTCGGTCTGGGTGCCGATGGTGCGCAGTGCCTCCTCCAGCGGGGCGGTGGCGGCCAGGGTCGCCAACTGGCGGGTCAGCAGGGTGAGGTCCCTGGGGCCGAAACGCGCCTTCGACAGCGGCCGGTTGCCCGGTTCTGCGGCGGGTTCGAGCCGGACCGGAAGCAGGCGCCGCCGCTGCAGCGCGCTGCGCGCCTCCCCGGCGCTGGCGGCGGACAGCGAGCCGGTCCGGCTGCGGCCGTTCTCGTCGAGCGCGGTGTATTCAAACGAGGCCATCGTCGTCCGGCTCCTGGCGGGTGACCCGGAAGGCTTCCTCGGCGCTGGTGATGCCCGCGGCCACGCAGGCCCGGGCGGCGCCGGCAAGGCGCTCGCCCTGGCCGGCCGCAGCCGCGGCGATCCCGTCTTCGCTGGCGCCTTCGGCGATCAGGCGGCGGATGGCGTCGTCGACCACGATCAGTTCGTGGATGCCGATGCGCCCGGCGTAGCCGGTGTGGTTGCAGCGCTCGCAGCCGGTGCCGCGATGGATGTCGCCGCGAAAACCCTGGCCCATCAGTCGCGCGGCGAGCGCGGCGTCGCCGTCGCGCACCCGGCAGTGCGGGCACAGGCGGCGCAGCAGCCGCTGCGCCATGACCAGGCGCAGGCTGGAGGCGAGCAGGAAGGGCTCGATGCCGATGTCGCGCAGGCGGGTGATCGCGCCGGCGGCATCGTTGGTGTGCACCGTCGACAGCACCAGGTGCCCGGTGAGGCTGGCCTGCACGGCGATGCGCGCGGTCTCGCCGTCGCGGATCTCGCCGACCATGACCACGTCCGGATCCTGGCGCAGGATCGCGCGCAGGCCGGCGGCAAAGCTCATGCCGACGCGGGCGTTGACCTGGGTCTGGCCGATGCCCTCGATGGCGTACTCGACCGGGTCTTCGACGGTGAGGATGTTGCGCTGGCCGTCGTTGAGCTCGCCCAGCGCGGCGTACAGGGTGGTGGTCTTGCCCGAGCCGGTCGGGCCGGTGACCAGGACGATGCCGTTGGGGGTGCGCAGCGTGCGGCGCAGGACCGCCAGGGCCGGCGGCGCCATCCCCAGCTGGTCGAGCGCCAGTGCGCCGCCGTCCTTGTCGAGGATGCGCATCACCACGCGCTCGCCGCCGCGCGTGGGCAGGGTGGACACGCGCACGTCCAGCGCCTTGGCGCCCATCGCCAGCGACACCCGGCCGTCCTGCGGCACGCGCTTCTCGGCGATGTCCAGGCGCGCCATCACCTTGACCCGCGACACCAGCAGCGGGGCGATGCGCACCGGCAGGTTCAGCGCCTCGCGCATCATGCCGTCGACCCGGAAGCGCACCCTCAGCCCGGATTCGAAGGACTCGATGTGCACGTCCGAGGCCCCGAGCCGGGCCGCCTCGGCGATCAGGCCGTTGATCAGGCGGATCACCGGCGCATCGCCCTGGCTTTCGAGCAGGTCGGCGGTGGCGGGGATGTCGTCGACCAGCGAGTCGAGGCTGCCGTGCAGGGCGAAACCGTCCACCTCGCCGGCGTTGTCCAGGGTCACGTCGGCGTAGATGTCGGCCAGCCTGCGGTCGAACGCCTGCCGCGGCATCGCCTCCACCGCGAACGGCTGGCCGAGGGCGCGGCGCACTTCGAACAGCGCCTCGCGGTCGCCGCCCTCGCGCAGGCCCACGCGCGCGCGGCCGCCGGCGTCCTCCAGGCGGACGATGCCGTGGCGCCGGGCGAAGGCATAGGGCAGCGGGGGCGGCGTATCGCTCATTGCTCCGCGGGCGGTACCGGTGCCGGTGCGGGCGCCGGCTCGCGGGACGGCGGGGCAGTGCGCAGGTAGTCGCGCACCAGCACGTCCAGCGCCGCCTCGGGCGAGCCTCCGCGCAGCTGCAGGTCGCGCAGATAGCTGTAGCTGCGGCCGGTTTCGCGGCGGGCGTCGTCGCCGTTGCGGATGATGGTCGGGCGCAGGAACACCATCAGGTTGGTGCGGCTGCCGCTGCGGGAGCGGCTGCGGAACAGCGATCCCAGCACGGGGATGTCGCCCAGCAGCGGGATCTTCTCGACCGTGTGCCGGTCGTTCTGGTCGAGTAGGCCGCCCAGCACCACGATCTCGCCGTCGTCGACCACCACGTTGGTCTCGATCTCGCGCTTGTTGAGCACCAGCTCCTGGAAGTCGGCGCTGACCGGACCGGCCACGCCGGACACTTCCTGCTTGATCTCCAGGGTGATGCCGCCGCCGCTGTTGATCTGCGGACGCACGGTCAGCTGGATGCCGACATCCTCGCGCTGGATGGTGCGGAAGGCGTTGTCGTAGTTCGAACTCAGCGCTTCGCCGGTGGTCAGCGGCACTTCCTGTCCGACCAGGATCCGCGCCTCCTCGTTGTCGAGGGTGAGGATCGACGGCGTCGACAGCAGGTTCGAGCCGGTGTCGCTCTGGACCGCGTCGATGATGATGCCGAACACGCTGTCGCTGCCGCGCCCGCCGAGGCCGAACAGGCCGCCGCTGAGGCCGAGCAGGGAGCGCGCGGCGGCCTGGCGCGCGAGGTCACCGATGCCGCCTTCGCCGTCGTCGCCGCTGCCGGCCAGCGCCGCGCCCGCGATCGGCATCAGGCCGACGCCGGAACCGGAGAACTGGGTCGCGGTCACCGGCACGTTGCCGTCGCGGCCGGCGTACAGGAGCTGGGCGCCGAGGCGTTTGGCGGCATCGTCGGAAATTTCCACCACTACCGCCTCCACCAGCACCTGTTCGCGGCGCACGTCGAGCTGGCGGATCACGTCGAGCAGGGTGCGCTGGGTGTCGGGGTCGGCGTGGATGACCAGCGAGTTCGAGCCGGGGTAGCGGACGATGGTCGGCCGCTTGCCCGCGGCGGGGCTGATGATCTGGGCGCTGGCGGCGTCGGCAGGGCTGGCGCCGCGGGCGGCCTCCGCGGCTGCGCCGGTGGTGGCGTCGGGCGTCTGCCCGATCAGCTGCTGCAGCACGCCCAGCAGCTGGTCGGCGCTGGCGTGCTGCAGGCGCACCACGGCCACGTTGCCGGTATTCTCCGCGCGGGTGTCGAGGTCGAGCGCCATCTTCACTACTTCGCGGACCACGGTGGCGTCGCCGCGGATCACCAGCGAGTTGCTGCTCTCCACCGGCAGCACCGACAGCACGCCCGCGCTGTCGCTGGAGACGCCGTAGATGTCGGCAAGCGTGCCGGCGATCTCGCGCGCCGAGGTGTTGCGCAGGGTCACGGTGTCGATGCTGGCGCTGTCGCGGTCGATGCGCTCGACCAGGCCGCGGATGCGGCGGACGTTGTCGACGTAGTCGGCGACCAGCAGGTCGTTGCCGCGCGGCAGGGCCACGACCACGCCGCCGCGGCCGACCAGCGGCTTGAGCGTCTCGGCGGCGCTGCGTGCGTCGATGCGCTGCAGGCGGAACACCTGGGTGGTGAAGCCGAGCGCGCCGGCCGAGCCCGGCTGCTGCGCCGCGGTGTCGTCGGGCACGATGCGGTAGGTCGCGCGTCCGGCGGGCACGGCGATCAGGCCGTTGCCGCGCAGCACCGCCAGCAGCACGCCGATCAGGTCCTCGTCGCCCATCGCCTCGTCGCGGTGGACGTCGACCGTGCCCTGCACCCGCGGGTCGACGATGAAGGTGGTGCCGGTGGCGCGGGCGACGTCCTGGATGAAGGCGCGCAGTTCGACGTTCTGCAGGTGCAGGGCCGGCACCGGTGCGGAACCCTGCGCGAGCGCGCCCGCCGCCGGGGCGAGGCACAGCGAGACGATGAGGAACCAGGCAATTGCGTTGCGGATCAAGGCGTATCGCCTCCGACGTGTGTGGTCCGGCGCTCCCCGCCGCGCTGGAAAACGATTTCCGCGCGCGCGTCGCGTCCGAGTTCTTCGGCCAGCTGCTGCAGCCGCTCCGGATCGAGCGGCTGGCCGTTGACGCTGAGCAGCACGTCGCCCGGCTGCAGCCCGGCCTGGCGGGCCAGGTCGTCGTTGCCGCCCGGCATCACCACGTAGCCGGTGACGCGGCCGGACTCGCGCCGGGCCTGCAGGCCGGCCTGCGACAGCAGCTGCGAGGGATCGACCGACGAGGCCGCTGCCGGCGTCGCGCCGGGCCGGCCGGCCGGCAGCGCGGCCGCGGCGGCGGGCGTGGCCTGCGGCAGTGCGCCGCGCGGAAGAGCGATGCGCCGGCTGCGGCTGCCGGCGCGGAGCAGGACGTGATCGGCGGCGACCGACTCCAGCACCAGTCCGGGCTCGATCTCCGCGCCTTCGGTGTACACCGCCTGCGCGGCCGTGCCGCGGGACAGGAAGGCTGCGCCCGGGCCATCGCCGGAGGCGGTGCGCACGCCGTGCAGCGTCCAGGCGTCCGGGTCCTGCGCCGGAGTGCCGGCCGCCCCGGCGGGCCCTTCGAAAGGATCGTGGCCGGAAAGCGGAACCGGCTGCGTGGCGGCCCCGGCGACGACGGGGATGGAGTGGGTGGCCATGGGGATAGGGATCAGCATCCAGAGAAGGCGCGCGGCCTGGATCGCCAGCAGCACCAGCAGGACGGCTTCGATCCAGGCGGCGATGCGACGCCGCGGCACAGTCGTGCTGGAAAGGGCCCTGCTCAAGGATCGCTGCTTGCCGTCCGCCGCCGATTGCGGCTGCCGGGCAGGATGAGACAGGAATGTGGCAGCGATATTTCAGTCTTCAGGAATATGCAACAGGACTGAAATGAAAGGGGCCCGCAGGCCCCTTTCCGGTGAATGCAGCCGCAACCGTGGCCGGTCAGAAGTCCACCGAGATGCTCAGGCTGTAGCTGGTGCCCGGCTCGTAGCGATAGACGTCGATGCGGTTGCTGCCGTCTTCCTGGTATTCCTTGTAGTCCGTTTCCAGCAGGTTGCGCGCGGAGAAGGAGATCTTCCCCGTGCTGCTCCAGAGCGGGAAGGACTTGCTCAGCACCAGGTCGAGCGAGGTGCCCGGGTCCTGCATGTAGTCGGGCTGGCCGGGCAGGCCGCGGGCGGAGATGCGTTCGCTGACGTAGTTCGCGATCAGGGTCGCCTGGGTCGAGCCGTCGGTGCTCTCGATGCCCAGCAGCAGGTTGGCGATGTGGTCGGACTGGCCCTGCATGCGCTCGCCGTCGTTGATGAACAGCGTCGCCTGCACCGGCGCCGGGTAGCCGTAGGGCTGCACGGTATCGCCGTCGCCGGCCTGCACCTCGGACTCCGACCAGGTGTAGTTCGCGCCCGCGTACAGCCGCTTGTCGCTCCACCAGCCGCCGGCGCCCAGGTCGAAGTACTTCTTGAAGTCGAACTCCAGGCCATGGATCGTGGCCGAGGGCGCGTTGAGGAAGCTCTGGAAGATCTGGCCGCCGGAGCGGGTGTTGATGTTGGCCTCGATCGGATGGTCGATGTCCTTGTAGAACAGGCCGGCGGTGAAGTATTCGCCCGAACCGAAGAACCACTCGTAGCGGATGTCGAAGTTGAGCAGCTCGCTGTCCACCAGGTAGGGGTTGCCGGCGAACAGGCGGCTGCTGTTGTCCGGGTCCAGGTACTGCTGCGGCGCCATCTCGCGGAACTGCGGCCTGGCGATGGTCTTGGAGGCACCGAAGCGGATCTGCTGGTTGTCGGCGAAGTTCCAGGTCACCGTCGCCGCCGGCAGCAGGTAGCTGTTGCTCAGCGGCGCGATGCTGTTGTCGGGGGTGCCGCTGAAGATGTCGTACGGCGTCACCGACTGCTCGGCGTCCTCGTAGCGCACGCCCAGGCTGCCGCGGAAGAACGGGGTCAGATCGCCCTCGAGCTGCAGATAGGCGGCGGTGGTCTCGAGGTTGGCGTTGTAGGCCGCCGCGCCGATGCCGCTGCCGGTGATCTCGATGAACTCGAGCAGGCCCTGGCTGATGTTGTAGTCCGAGAGCAGGTAGTCGATGCGCTGGTAGCGGTTGTAGAACGGCAGGGTGCCGTCGGCGCGGTAGCGGAAGCGGCGCTCGGCGTAGCTGCGGTCGTTGTCGGACCAGGCCACGCCGGCGCCGACGCTCATGGCGCGGTCGGTCGGCAGGTTCCAGGTCAGGTCGATGCCGCCGCTGACGACGTCGTCGTCGACGTTGCTGAAGACGAAGTCGCTGTTGGAGTTGCCGCCCGCCATGTGCGCCCAGTAGCCGTCGGTGAGCAGGTAGCGGATGTTGGTCTCGTACGGGGACTCGCGGCTGGCGCTGGCGCTGGCACCGCGCCATTCGACCGTGAAGTCGCCGAACTCGCCGAAGGTGTGCGAGCCGTGGATCTGGTTGTTGACCATCTCCCGCTCGATCCACGAGGTGTTGTCGTCGCGGACGATGTTGCCCGCGGTGAAGGCGAAGCCCGAACTGCTGCGCGCCTCCTTCTGGGTATCGTGGACGTAGATGGTGGTCCAGCCGAGGCGGTGGCGCTCGCCCTCCAGGCCGAAGCCGATCATCGCGTTCCAGCGGGTGTTGTTGCGGGTGGAGAAGAACTCGTAGTCGTTCTTGAAATCGACGCCGCCGTCGATGAAGTCCGCTTCCTGCTGGACGCCGGAGCGGCTGCGCCATTCGTTCTCGAACCCGGCGACCAGGACCGTGCCCAGGCGCTGGCCATTGCCCAGCTCCCAGGCGTAGCCGGCGCTGGCGCCTGCGCTGAAGTCCGGATCGATGCTGTTCTTCTGCTGCAGCAGGTAGAGATTGGGGTCGTTGAAGCTGCGGCCGATGGTGCGCAGCTCGGCGGTGCTGAAGCTGGCGGAGTTGACCGGCTTGCCGGTCGCCAGCGCGGCCTGCAGCTCGGGGGAGAGCTTGCGGGTGCCGTCGTCGAAGCCCCACTCGTCGTCATCGGAGCCGAAGTAGGTCAGGCCGTTCTCGCCGGTGGTGACGCTGTTGCCGCCGATGCCGAAGGAGACGTTGAGGAAGTCCTCTTCGGGAACCGACAGCGACTGCAGGTCGATCACGCCGCCGCCGAATTCGCCGGGGTAGCGCGCCGAATAGCTCTTCTGCACGGTGATGCTGTCGAGCACCTTGCTCGGGAACAGGTCCAGCGGCACCACGCGCTGCATCGGCTCCGGGCTCGGCAGCGGCGAGCCGTTGAGCATCGCCGACGAATAGCGCTCGCCGAGGCCGCGCACGTAGACGAACTTGCTGCCGACCAGGCTCAGGCCGCTGACCCGGCTCAGTGCGCCGGCGGCGTCGCTGTCCCCGGTCCGCTCGAAGTCCTCGCGGGTGACGAAGGAGGCCACTTCGGGGGTCTGGAGCATGGGCTCGGGGATGAACTCGCCGCGCACCTGGACAGCGTCGAGCTGCTGCGGCTCGGCGTCGGGAGACACGGTGCCGGACGGCAGCTCGTCCGCCGTCTGCGCGATGGCGCAGGGCGAGGCGAGAAGCGCGGCGATGGCCAGGAACAGGCCTGTTCGGATCGGCGTGGATTTCATTGGATGCGTGCCTTGACTGCAGTGCGGGATGGGGCCCGGAGGGCCGTGCGTGCGGAAAGGCGGCCCGGGGCCGCCTTTCCGTCAGACCGCTGGTTTCACCTTGCTTCGCAGGCCGGCTGGCCGGGCAGGCTGCAGGTCCAGCCCTTCCACCAGTTGTCGTTGGCGTCCTTGACGCCGCCGATGTAGTTCACGTTCTCGAAGAAGGAGTGGACGCTGTTCAGGTTCGCGTACGCCGGGACCGCGCTCTCGTTGGTGCCGTTGACGAAGACGTCGGTCAGCGTCGAGGGCTTGTCGGAGACGTTGTTGGTGCCGGCTTCGAACGCCGCCTGGGCCTTGGCGTTGTTGAACGGGTTCGGGCAGGCGAAGAACACCGAGTGGAAGGTGCCGGCCGAGGGGCCGTCGGCGATGTTCAGGCAGGCGCGGCCGGCGCCCGAGCCGCCGTCGGCGCGGGTGACGATGGTGTTGTAGAACCCGGCCTGGGTGCCCTGGTTGAGCTCGATGCCGGCGCCGGCCAGCGAGTTGCCGACGAAGGTGAAGTTGGCGACCTTCGGGCGCGAGTAGGGCTCGCGGTTGATGCTGCTGAACTCGTTCATGCGGTCGCCGCCGTTGGCGCGCTGGACCACGATTCCGAACTGGAAGCCGCCGTTCCAGCCCACGTCGGTGTCGAGGCTGTCGTCGTCGGCGCCGGTGATGACGATACGGCGCAGGTTGGAGGTGCCGCCGAAGATCTCGATGCCGTCGTCGGAGCTGTTGTGCACCTGCAGGAACTCGAGGATGGTGCCGCTGCCGGTGCCGCCCAGGGTGATGCCCTGCAGCTCGTTGCCCGGCGCGATCTCGTAGCCCGAGTACTTCACGCGGACGTAGCGCATCACGCCGCTGTTGTCGCCGGCGTAGTCGCCGCCGTACAGCGAGCCGTTGGTGCCTTCGATCTCGGTCTGGCACTCAGGCGTACCCGAGGCGGTCGAGCCCGGGCAGGCGTTGATCGGCGCGCGGCCGAGCAGGATGATGCCGCCCCACAGGCCCATGCTGGTGGCCGTGACCTCGCCTTCCAGGTGGCGGCGGGCGGTGAAGGTGATCGGATCGGTGGCGGTGCCGTTGGCGAAAATCTGCGAGCCGCGGTTGACCACCACGTAGTCGGCGCCGGAGGACGCGAACAGGGTCACGCCCGGCTCGATGGTCAGGGTGCCGGCGCGGGCGCCGCTGATCGGGCTGTTGCGCGCGCCGCCCTGGTCCTCGCCGACGTTGACCTTGCCGTTGATCTGGTAGACGGTGCCTTCGCGGTCGGGCACCACGAGCGTGCCGGTGATGAGCTGCGGCAGCTGGCAGGCGCGCATGGTGCCGTTGGCGACGGTGCCGACGTTGGAGAAGCCGGTCGGGCAGTCGGCGGCGGGGCCACCGGCGGACGGCGGCGGCGGCGGGGCCGGCGGCGGGGGCGGCGGAGCCGGGGCCGGGGCAGGCGGGAAGGCACCCTCGCCGGGCGAGACGACCTTGTCCGCACCGTTGCCGCAAGCGGCAAGGGCGAAGGCGGCGCCGAAGGTCATGAGCAGGGTCTTGGAGTTGGTGCGGACGGACATGGGTGTCTCCGGTCGATGGGTGGTCCGGGTGGGCAAAGCAAATCCGGGCCGTCGTCCCGTGGCGGCGACGTCGACCGGAGATGTGAACTGCCGCGGCAGGGCAGCTGGTGGCGGAATTTATAGGCGTCTCCGATGACAGTTTCGTGGCGCTGGTGCTGCACTGACATGCGGGTTGCGACGTGCGCACGGAAACCGTGCTTTTTTGGCAGAATTGCGACAGTTCGAAGACGGTCACGGAAGCGTCATGGTTTCGCGCTGACATGTCATTCCCCGCATTGCCCTCCGGAAGAAGAGATCCATGTCGAGCCTGCAAGTGACCCCTGAAACCGAGCAGTGGATCGTGGCCCAGGCCATGGCCGGCAAGGATCCGGACTCGGTTGTCGCGGCGATGCTCCAGAGCGGATGGCAGGAGCAGCAGGCGATCGAGGTGGTGGAGCAGGTGGTCCGCGGCTACCTGGTCAGGAATGCCGAGGAGGCGGGCCTGCCGGTGCCGGTGCCGGTGCCGTCGCCGGTGCTGATGAACGGCAGCGCCCGGCTCGATGCCGGCGACCGCAGCGTGCAGGTGCTGGCCAACATGCTGCTGCCGCGGGTGATCGTGTTCGGCGGGCTGCTCTCGGACGAGGAGTGCGACGGGCTGATCGAGCTGGCCCGGCCCCGGATCGCGCGCTCCACCACGGTCGACGAGGACGCGGGCGGCAACATCGTGCACGAGGCGCGGACCAGCGAAGGCACGTTTTTCCATCGCGGCCAGAACGAACTGTGCGCGCGGATCGAGGCGCGGATCGCGCGCCTGCTCGACTGGGAGGTCGAGAAGGGCGAGGGCCTGCAGATCCTGCGCTACGGAGTCGGTGCGCAGTACAAGCCGCACTACGACTATTTCGACCCCTCGCGCCCGGGCAACCAGCGCGAGCTGCAGCGCGGCGGGCAGCGGGTGGCCTCGGTGGTCATGTATCTCAACACCCCCGGATGCGGCGGCGCCACCACCTTCCCCGACGTGCATTTCGAAGTCGGGGCGGTCAAGGGCAATGCGGTCTTCTTCAGCTACGACCGCCCGCATCCGATGACGAAGACCCTGCACGGCGGCGCGCCGGTCACCGCCGGCGAGAAGTGGGTGGCCACCAAGTGGCTGCGCGAGAGCGAGTACGCCTGATCCCTGCCGCAGGAGCGCCGCGGGGCGCCACCGGGTTCCTTCCTTCCGCCAGTCGCCGGCCGCTTGCGCGCAGCCTGGCGCAGGTCCGCTGATCCGGGCGAAGCGCGTTCGCGCCTCGCGGCGCGCCTACACCGGGCTTGCGTCGGGCGGCGTCTTGTCCGGATACCGGCACAGGTCGCGGATCACGCAGCGCGGACAGTCGGGCTTGCGCGCCTTGCACACGTAGCGCCCGTGCAGGATCAGCCAGTGGTGCGCGCCCATCGCATAGCGTTCCGGCACGACCTTGAGCAGCGCCGTCTCGACCGCGACGACGTCCTTGCCGGGGGCAAGCCCGGTGCGGTTGGCGACGCGGAAGATGTGCGTGTCCACGGCGATGGTCGGCTGGCCGAACACGGTGTTGAGCACGACGTTGGCGGTCTTGCGCCCGACGCCGGGCAGGGCTTCGAGCGCGGCGCGTTCGCCGGGCACCTCGCCGCCGTGGCGTTCGAGCAGCAGCCGGCAGGTTTCGATCACGTTCCTGGCCTTGGCGTTGAACAGGCCGATGGTGGAGATGTGGCGCTTGAGGCCCTCCTCGCCCAGGGCCAGGATCTTCGCCGGGGTGTTGGCAACCGGAAACAGCCTGCGCGTGGCCTTGTTGACGCCGACGTCGGTGGCCTGGGCCGACAGGATCACCGCCACCAGCAGTTCGAACGGCGAGCTGTACTCGAGCTCGGTGGCCGGATCCGGGTCGATCTCCGCCAGGCGCGAGAACAGCTCTCCGATCTCCGCGGCCGACAGCCGGCTCGCCCTCCGCCGGGGCGCCGCTTTGCGCGGGCGCCGGGGCGCCTGCGTGCCGCTCATGTCCGGCCGGCGGCGCGGCTGCGCGCGCGCGCCAGCGCC
>CAKTDC010000019.1 GCA_934541015.1 uncultured Luteimonas sp. | reverse complement strand
CCGCCCATGTCCGGCAGCGGAATCTGCTCCTCCTCGTGCGGGAAGCCGAAGGTCTGGCGCATCTTCCGGTAGTGCTCCGGCATCGGCGGGCGCTCATGGCCGCGTTCGAGCAGCCAGCGCTGGCAACGGATCTGCCAGTTGGGGTCTTCCCGGTCGCCCGGGTGCCAGAAGATGGCTTCGATCGCATGCGAGTCCGGCGCATGCACCGGCTTCCTGAAGGCATAGTCGAGCGTCGGATCCGCGCCATGCTCCAGCAGCCAGTGCGTCATCATGAAACCACCTCGCGATGCGTAGGTCACGAGGATGGTGCTGGCAGGGGACGACCGGATGTTCACATCCGCCCCCCGCTCGACCAGCAGCTGCACGTTCCTCCACCGGTTGCCCTTGATGAAGGCATGGAACAGCAGGGCCTCGTCATTGGCGTTGCGCGTATCCGGATCCCCGCCGTGGTCAAGCAGCAGGTTCAGATAGGCCTGGTCGTCCTGCTCGGTGGCCCAGACCATGGCGTTGGCATAGTTGCTGTCGGCACGCCCTTCTTCCCGCGGGTAGGGCTTGGCGGCATCCGGATCCGCGCCGTGCTCCAGCATCGCCCGCAGGCCCTCGGGATTTCCGCGGTAGATCGGCCAGGCCAGCAGCGGCATGCCCCCGTTGCTGCCGCCGAAATGCACGTCCGGATCCACACCCTCGTCCTGCATCAGCCGGCGCACCGCTTCGGCATCGCCCAGCGCCGCCGCCGCGGCCAGCTGCTGCGCCTTCGGATCCTCGAAGGCCCGCGCCGCCAGGCGGCGCTCCAGCGAAGCGTCCTGCGCCGGCGCCGCTAGGCCGCAGCCGGGCAGCATCGCCAGCGCCAGCAGCGCGAACACGATGCCCGCCAGCCACGTCGTCCTGGCAAGCTTCATCGCGCCGGCGGACCGTGCGCCCGCGGCGGGGCCAGTGCAGCGATCGATCCTGACTGTCCGCATCTCGGCCATCCAATCCCGGAGTCCGTGGCCCGAGCGTAGCGCAGTCGGAGGACAGGTCACACCGCATCGGACATGGACCTTTGGCCGATCGGCGCGCGTTCCTTCCCGTTAAGCGCCCCCGGCGCACAATCGCTCCAGGACCACCCGGGAGTGCTGCGATGAAACGTGCATTGATTGTGCTGCTTGCGGCTGCCGCGCTGACCGCCAGTGCCGCGGTCCAGGCCAGGGTCCGCTACGTCGACGATCCCGCGGCGCCGCGCGCCCTGCCGGAACAGGGCCCGGTCGCGGTCCAGTGGACCGATCCGGCGGAGTTCACCGATCTCAGGCTCAGCGGCAACCGCTGGGAGGCGCGGCGCGGCAACTGGGTGTTCCAGCTCGCCGAGCACCTGCGCAAGTCGGCCACCGGCCAGCTCGGCGACGGCGAACGCCTGGAGGTGACCATCACCGACATCGGCCGCGCCGGCCACTACGAGCCGTGGCACGGCGTGCAGATGCAGGATGTCCGGATCCTGCGCGACATCTATCCGCCCGTGATCGAGCTCAGCTTCCGGCGCTATGACGCCGGCGGCAACCTGGTTGCCGAAGGCGAGCGCCGGCTGCGCGATCTGAACTACCTGCACGGCATCTACACCGCCAGCAGCAGCGATTCGCTGCGCTACGAGAAGCGCCTGATCGACGACTGGCTGCGGCGCGAATTCAGCCAGCCCTCGCTCGCCGATCGCTGACCCGGTCCGGGCCCGAGCGCTCCGGCGCCGGCGGCAGAGCCGGCACCGCGCGCGGTTGCTATGCTCGCGGCCATGGCGGTCTATGTCGACGATGCTGTCCATTCGTGGCGAGGCGAGCGCTGGGCGCACCTGATGGCCGACACGCTCGACGAGCTGCACGCCTTCGCCGCCAGGCTGGACATGCCGCGGCACACATTCCAGGACCGGACCAGCGGCGCCCACTACGACATCACCCGCTGGCAGCGCGAGCAGGCGATCGCGCTGGGCGCGGTGCCGATCTCGCGGCACGTCGACCGCGCGCTGGTCCGTCGCGTGATCGCGCGGGCACGGGCGCAGGGACGCGGGGAAGCACCATGAGGGCGCAGGCCGCCGCGCGTCGCGGCCTGTCCGTGACGGCAGCTGGGCTACAATCGGTGCGACCCGACAGACCATGTTCCGCATGAGCGACACTCCTCCCGACCGCCTCAGCAACGATCCGCGCAGCCCGCACTACGACGAGGCCCTGCTCGGGCGCGGCATCGGCATCCGCTTCAAGGGCGTCGAACGCCGCGACGTGGAGGAGTACTGCATCAGCGAAGGCTGGATCCGGGTCGCCGCCGGCAAGGCGCTGGACCGCCGCGGGCAGCCGATGACGATCAAGCTCAAGGGCGAGATCGAAGCCTGGTTCCAGCTGCCGGCTGAAGAGTGATCCCGCGGCGGGCTTGTCCCCGCCGCCGCGCGCCGCCATTGTGGACGTGAGCCCCGACCGGAGCCTGCGATGACCCGTTTCGACCTGACCCCGCCGGATGCGGCGCAGCGCCGCGCGCTGGAAGCCGCGCTCAGCGACGAGGAGCGCCGCGTGCTGCTGGCGCACGGCACCGAGGCGCCGTTCTGCGGCGTCTTCCTCGACAACAAGCGCGAAGGCCTGTACGCCTGCCGGCTGTGCGGGCTGCCCCTGTTCGGCTCGGGCGCCAAGTTTGATTCCGGCACCGGCTGGCCCAGCTTCAGCGCGCCGCTGGACCCGGCCCACATCCGCCGCGTGCGCGACACCAGCCACGGCATGATCCGCACCGAGGACACCTGCGCGCGCTGCGGCAGCCACCTCGGGCACGTGTTCCCGGACGGCCCGCCGCCCACCGGCGAGCGCCACTGCCTGAATTCGGTGGCGCTGTCGTTCGTGCCCGACGGCGCCGCCCTGCCCGATCCGCTGCAGCGCGGCGAAGACACCCATCTCACCGGATAGGGCGCCGCCCGCGGCAAGGGTCAGCGCGGCGGCACCAGCGACGAGCGGCCGTCCACTCCGTACACCGCCACCCGGTTGCGGCCGGCGGCCTTGGCCGCGTAGAGCGCGCGGTCGGCGCCGGACACCAGCGCGTACGAGCCGCTGGCGGTCCACGGATCCAGCGCGCAGACGCCGATGCTCACCGTCACCCAGTCGGCCACCGGCGACTGCGGGTGCGGCATCGTCGCCGCCTCGACCTCCCGGCGCAGGCGCTCGGCGATCTCCGCCGCCTGCCGGGCCGCGCGACCGGGCAACAGCAGCGCCAGCTCCTCGCCGCCGTAGCGCGCGACCATCTCGTCGGCACCGGCCGCTGCGCGGCTGCACAGCCGCGCCAGCTCGCGCAGGCACTCGTCGCCGCACTGGTGGCCGAGGCTGTCGTTGAGCTCCTTGAAGCAGTCGGCGTCCACCATCAGCAGGGCCAGCGGCCGGCGTGCCTGCGCCTGCCGCTCCCAGACCTCCGCCAGATGCTCGTCGAAGCCGCGGCGGTTGGCCACGCCGGTCAGACCGTCGACGAGCGACAGCGCGCGCAGCCTGCGATTGGCCTGCTCCAGCGCCTCCGCGGTGCGCGCCAGATGGATCGCGCCGGCGATCTGGTCGGCGACCGCATCGAACACCGTGCGCACCCAGGAGGAAAAGAACCCCGCGTCGGTACTTTCGATGTTGAGCACGCCGTGCAGGCGGTCGCGGTGGCGGATCGGCACCAGGTATTCGGAGCGGACCGCGGGGTTGCCGGGCACGTAATCGGGATCGCTGGCGACATCGTCGATCAGCTGCGCCTGCCCGCTGCGGGCGCAGCGGCCCGCCGCGCCGAGCGTCACCGGCCAGGACGCGCCGGCCGGAGAATCCAGCGGCAGGTCCCCGGCAGCCACTTCGTGGACGAAGTGCGTGCCATCGTCGTCGAGCAGGATGATGCTGGCGATGGCCACCGGAAGGTCGCGCGCCAGGCAGTCGACGATGCGCTGCAGGATGGCGTCGAGGTGGTCGGCCTGCAGCGCCTCGCGCGAGACCCGGGCCAGAATCTCGGCCAGCATGATCCCGCGGCTGGAGGCGTTGCGCAGGCGCCACGCCGCACCGGCCCCGGAATCCCGGCCCGGCCTGCGCAGTTCGCTTGACCGATGATTTCGCGCCACGCAGCCAGTCTACGACGAGCGGCGCGGCGCGCGCCCGGCACATGCGGCACCGCGTCGCGGGCGCGGCGGCCGGACGCGCTAAGATCGCGCAATGTGTGCGACACGAGGACTCGTGCCCGCCTGGTCCTGACGAGACCTATCCCGTCACTCAGATCGAAGCAACAAAGCTCTTACATTAGAAACAAGCGGAGTTTGGGACAGCGCTTTCGGACTCCGCCGCAATGGCAGGTTCGTCCGTGCATGGAACGTTCCCGCAACCCTGTTGCGTGCCTGTTTTTCAATGTATTTCCGCGCAAAACGGAAAATCATCACGACACGAGTCCGTGTCTTTCGAGTCATTGTTCCAGCCGTCAGGACGACGGTGAGCGGAACCTGATGTGTGACCATCAGTAGTCTGGAGTGGCATGCATTTCCGGCAACGGACTTGTGTGAAGCCCGCTCGACAAAGTCCCCCCGCAAGGGTGCGTAAAGCCGCGAGGTTTTGCGCAAATCGACCCAGCAGCAGGGTCCGTGAGGGGCAAGACTGGTTGATATGAGCAAGATATCTGAACTTCTGATAAACGTCGATACGATTGCCCCGTGGAGGCTGCGAGACACGCGGGATGTGGTCGGATAACCCGCTGCATTGACGGGTTACGTCACCAGGTTGCAGAACACCGCAACGACCACCGGCGGAGAGGAAGGCTCTAACTCAATCCTGTGATTCGGAAGGAACGTGGTAAGCCCATGCGTCTGCCCACCCCGGCCTGTTTGGCGGGCGGCAGGTTGACCGCAAGGGAGACTGTTGGACGCACGGGTAGAGGAGGCTGGAGAAAGCCAACGCCTGCTTGTAATGGGCGGGATATGCCCACTTCCAGCTGGTCTGCGATCACGAACAAGCTGTTGAAGCTCATCATCACCTGACCACCGTGTCAGGGATTCATCCACCCCACCGGGGCGCCCACGCCCCTCGGGGGAACTCCGTGCGCGCTCCGTTGGCTCAAGACGAAGGAGCGATGCATGGAAGTTACTCAGAATATCGGGTCTGTACGCTCCCACGCGCCTGACAACTGGCACGCCATCGACTGGCGGCGGGTTGAACGGAACGTGCGAGCGATGCAGCTGAGAATCGTGAAGGCAATACAGGAAGGCGATCACCGCAGGGCAAGGGCCCTGCAGCGGTCGCTGACCCGCTCGTTCAGTGCCAAGGCTTTAGCGGTACGGCGAGTGACGGAAAACAAAGGTGCACGTACATCAGGAGTAGACAAGGAGCTGTGGGACAGTCCGGCTGCAAAGCAGGAAGCTGTCGGCAGGTTGAAGAAGCGCGGCTATCGGCCTATGCCGCTGCGCCGCGTATACATCCCGAAAGCCAATGGGAAAGAACGCCCGTTGGGAATCCCGACGATGTTGGATCGGGCCATGCAGGCGCTGCACATGTTGGCGCTGGAACCGGTGGTGGAAACGCAGAGCGACCCGAATTCCTATGGATTCAGGACCAACCGCTCGACGCACGACGCCATGGGCCAGCTGTTTGTTTCTCTCTCCCAGAAGGCCTCGGCCGAATGGGTGCTGGAAGCGGACATCAAAGGATGCTTCGACCACATCGGCCATGACTGGCTGCTTCGCAACGTCCCGATGGACAGCGAAGTGCTCGAAAAATGGCTGAAAGCCGGCGTTGTACACAAGGGACAGCTGCAGTCGACGGACGAAGGCACGCCACAAGGCGGGGTCATCAGTCCAACCTTGGCGAACGTGACATTGAATGGACTTGAGTCGGGCCTGAAAGCGCACCTCGGTGCGCACTACGGCAAGACGAAAGCCCAGAAGCTGAAAATCAACGTGGTGCGGTATGCGGATGACTTCGTCATCACCGGAATCTCGAAGGAGATTCTGGAAAACGAAGTGAAGCCGTGGGTGGAAGCGTTCCTCGCGCAGCGGGGATTGCAACTGTCCGCGGAGAAAACGCGGATCGTGCACATCGAAGAAGGCTTCGACTTCCTTGGGTGGAACTTCCGGAAATACTCGGAAAAACTGCTCATCAAGCCGAGCAAGAAGAACGTGCAAGCGTTCTACCGCAAGGCGAAGGAAGCCATCAGTGGTCACAAGACGGTGCGGCAGAAGGACCTGATCCGACTGCTGAACCCGATGCTGCGGGGATGGGCGAACTACCACCGCCCCGTGGTGGCCAAGGAAGCGTTCAGCCGCATGGATCACCTGTTGTTCCGGGCGATCTGGCGCTGGGCGAAACGCCGGCATCCGAAGAAGAACGCCAAGTGGGTCAGGAAGAAGTATTTCCGCTCAGAAGGCAATCGGAATTGGATGTTCGGCACCACGGTTCACAAGGAAGACGGCACGCAGAAGAAGCTGGCGTTGTACACGCTGGCAGACACCGCGATCAGGCGCCACAAAAAGGTCAAAGGGAGCTACAACCCCTTCGATCCTGCTGATGAGCTATATGGAGAGGCCCTGCGGAAGGAACGCATGCTCGACAGCATGCAGCACCGAAAGCAGTGGGTCTCGCTGTTCCGGCAGCAAAACGGCTTGTGCGCGTTGTGTGGATGTAAGATCACGCGGGACACCGGGTGGCACGACCATCACCTCGTCTACAAGGTGAGGGGTGGATCGGACGCCCTCAGCAACCGGGTACTCCTGCATCCTGTATGTCACGCCAAAGTACACAATCAGAGTTTGACCGTTGTAAAACCGCCCCGTACATAGGGGTTCTCCGCAGGCTTGAGCCGTATGCGGGGAAACTCGCACGTACGGTTCTTGGGGGGGGAGGGTGCCCGATATGAAAGGGCCCCTCCCCACCCGACCCAGACGACTCGCCTGTGCCCTGTCCCTGCTGTTCGCGGTTGCCGGCGGCGCGTACGCCGCTGGCCCCGTGGCCACCGTGCGCGTGGCTTTCGACCGCGACGGCATCGTCTCCACCAGCGCCAGCGGCTTCGCCGACGTGGACGCCGCGCGCGCGGTCACCGCCGACGATCCGGTGCGCATCGCATCGGTGTCCAAGCTGGTGCTGACGATCGGCGTGATGCGCCTGGTCGAGGACGGTCGCCTCGATCTCGACGCGGATGCCTCCCGGGCCCTCGGCTGGACGCTGCGCCATCCCCGCTGGCCGGACCTGCCGATCACCCTGCGCATGCTGCTGTCGCACCAGTCCGGGCTGACCGACGGCGCCGGCTACTGGCAGGTCCCGCTCGACGGCGAGTTCCGCACCCTGCTCGACGATCCCAGGGCCTGGGACCAGGAACACCCGCCGGGCAGCTACTGGCGCTACGCCAACGTCAATTTCCCGCTCGTCGCGGCGATCATGGAGCGCGCCAGCGGCGAACGCTTCGACCTGCTGATGCGGCGCCTGGTGCTGCAGCCGCTGGGCATCGCCGGCTGCTACGGCTGGGAAGCCTGCGACGACGCCACCGTGCGCCGCGCGGTGATCCTCTACGACAGCGAAGGCAGGCCGGCGGTGGACGACAACCGCAAGGGCAGGCCGGCGTGCGCGGTGCGTGCCGCGGTCGACGGCAGCTGCGATCTGTCGCAGTGGGTCGCCGGGCGCAACGGCGCCAGCTTCGGGCCGCAGGGTGGCCTGCGCATTTCCGCCAACGGGCTGGCGAAGATCGGCCAGCTGCTGCTGGGCGGCGGCGAAGTCGACGGCGTACGGCTGCTCACGGCCGCATCGGTCGAAGCGCTGGCCACGCCGGCCTGGACCTGGGCGCCGGGCAACGCCTCGCCCTTCGAGGAGGACGAGCCACGCGATCCGCACGGGCGGATGTTCTTCTGCCGCTACGGCCTGTCCGCGCAGACGCTGGCGACGCCCCTGCCCGACTGCGGAGACGACCCGTTCGGCGACGGCATCGCCCGCGTCGGCCACGCCGGCAACGCCTATGGCCTGCGCTCGGGCCTGTGGATCGACCGCGAAGGCGGCACCGGCGTGGCCTATTTCGCCACCGGCGTCGCCGAAACTCCGCCCGGCGCGCATTCGGCATTCACCGCGATCGAGGAAAAGATGGCGCGCGGGGAGGCTTCGGCTGCCCCCATCCGCCCGGAATGAAGGTTCTTCTCCCTGGTACGGGGACTGGCGGGCGGGGATCGCTCCCCGCCGCAGCCCGCGAGGTCAGTCCGCCTCCCGGCCCACAACCTCGCCCGTCTGCGGATCGAGCCTGAGTTCGACCCTGGTGCCCTGCGCCGTCCGGGCATCGGCCTTCCACAGGCCGTCGTCGAATTCCACGTCGTCCACCTGCGTGTAGCCGGCGGCCGACAGCTTCGCGCGCACGTCGGCCTCGCTGAGGCTGGCGACGGCATCGTCCGGATACACCGTGCCGGTGCGCGGGTCCAGGCGGACATCGGTGCGCTTGCCGTCCGCGCTGGTGGCGTCGGCCTTCCACATGCCGTCGTCGAACTCGACATCGTCGATGCCGGTGTAGCCCTGCGCCTCCAGCTGCGCGCGCACCTGCGGAGCGGTGAGCGGGTCGGCCTGCTGCGCCACCGCCATTCCGCCGGCGGCGACGAGGGCGATCACCAGCGCGGCGATCCGGGTAGTGCCAGAACGACTGATCCCATGCATCGGTATTCCTCCTCGGTGACCCGGCCGATCCGGTTCGACCGCGGACCTGCAGGCTGACCGGCCAGGCGGCAAGCGGGAGTGAAAGGCCGCATCGGCCAGCACCCGCACGCAGGAGGCGTTCATCCTGGTCGCGGTCGCGTGAGACCGGCGGGCGGTAGCCAGGCAGCTTCGATGCGCGCAATCGGCCATCATGACCCCGATCGCCGGTCCCGCGCGTTTGCAGGACTGCCGCCGGAATCGGCCCGTGCGTGAACCAGGAGTCTGCCATGTCGAACAGAGCCGCACTGCTGCTGATGCTGTGCCTGACCGCCGCCTGCAGCGCCCCCGTCCCGGGAACCGATGCGCAACCGGCGGCCACGCCGGCCGCCGGCCTCACGCCCTTCGCCAGCGAGGCCGAGTTCGAAACGCTGCTCGCGGCATGGCGCAAGCGCGCGCAGGCCGAGGCGCGGCGGCGGATCGGCATGTCCGCGACTGCGGACTCGGCGGCGCCCCCCATGCCGGCACCCGCTGCCGCGGAGGCCGTTTCCGCACCGGCCGCGGAGTCGATCACCAACGTGCAGACCGCCGGCGTGGACGAGGGCGGCATCGTCAAGCGCCACGGCGACCACCTGGTGGTGCTGCGCCGCGGGCGACTGTTCACGATCCGCATCGGCGGCGACGCCCTGCAGCCGGTGGCGACGGTCGACGCCTTCGGTCCCGACACCAATCCGGGCGGCAGCTGGTATGACGAAATGCTGGTCGGCGGCGACACCGTGGTGGTGATCGGCTACAGCTACGCGCGCGGCGGTACCGAGCTGGTGCTGTTCGACATCGACCGCGACGGCGGCCTGCGCTATCGCGACACCTGGCAGCTGCGCGGCAACGACTACTACTCCGCGCGCAACTACGCCAGCCGCCTGGTCGGCGATACCCTGGTGTTCTACAGCCCGGTGTACCTGGGCCGGCACCAGCAGGACGACAGCATCCTGCCCGGCCTGCGCCGCTGGAGCGGCGCGCAGGCGCCGGAGGATTTCAGGCCCATCCTGCCGGCCACGCGCATCTACCGCAGCGACGCGCCGCTCGACCCGTTCGCCAGCGGCGTCGCCCTGCACACGGTGACGCGCTGCGATCTGTCCGGACGCGACCTCGACTGCAGCGCCACCGCGGTGCTCGGTCCGCCGGGGCGGGTGTTCTACGTATCGGCCGATTCGGTCTATGTCTGGACCTCGACCGGAGCACGGGGGCAGCCGGATCCTTCGGCGGTGTTCCGCATCCCGCTCGACGGCACCACCCCCTCGGCGATGAAGGCGCGCGGCATGCCGGTCGACCAGCTCTCGTTCCTGCACGACGGCAGCGGCCATCTCAACGTGCTGCTGTCCGACACCGGTGCCGGCGAAGGCATGTGGGGTGACGAAACCAGCAGCGGCGGGCTGGCGCTGCTGCGGGTGTCGCTGTCGGACTTCGCCGACGGCAGCACGGCCGCGCCGGAGTCGGCCTATCGCCGCCTGCCCGGAACCGCGGCAGGCGCGATGCAGAACCGGTTCGTGGGCGACTGGCTGCTGTACGGCAGCGCGCCCTTCCGCTGGCAGCGGGAGCTGCTGGACGACCCGCCCGGCTCGACCGCCCATGCGCTGCGCTACGCCGGCGACGGCCCGGTGCACGCGCTGTCGCTGGGGCACGGTGCCGAGCGCATCGAGGCGATGGGCGGCGACGCGATCATCGTCGGCAGCGCCGGGGGCGACCTGCACTTCACCAGCGTGGCCCTGGGCGACCAGGCTGCCGCGCGCGGGGTGCACGTGCAGCCCGATGCCGCGCAGGGCGAGAGCCGCAGCCACGGCTTCTTCTACCGCGCCGAGGGCGCGGGCCGCGGCATCGTCGGCCTGCCGGTGGTGTCGCGGCGCCGCGGCAACGACATGGGCCGCTATCTCGACGATTCCGCCGCGGTGCTCTACCTGCGCAACCAGGAGCTGCGCTTCACGCCGATGGGCGCGCTCGCGGCCCATCCCGAGCGCGCGGTGGACGATGGCTGCCGCGCCAGCTGCGTGGACTGGTACGGCAACGCGCGCCCGATCTTCATCGGCGAGCGGGTATTCGCGCTGCTCGGCTACGAGCTGGTGGAGGGCCGGGTGGCCGACGGGCACATCGTCGAGCGCCGCCGCGCCAGTTTCGCGCCGGTGGCGGCGGCGGGCGGGTGAGGCGGCGCGTCAGTCGCCGCTTTGCCGGAACACCAGGACCGGGATGTCCGAGTGGGTGAGAACCTTGGCGGTGACGCTGCCCAGCACCAGCGCCTTCATGCCGCGGCGACCGTGCGAGGCCATGGCGATCAGGTCGCAGCCGCGTTCGCGGGCGGTGGCGATGATCGCCTCGTGGGGATCGCCGGCGCTCTGGATGACGGTGTCGCAGATGACGCCCAGGGCGCGGGCCCTGGCCTCGGCTTCACCGAGGTGGCGTTCGGCGTGTTCCCGGGTGTACTGCTCGTAGGCGTCCCGCGTTTCGGCGATCTGCTCGGGAGCGAAGGCGAACATGAAGAACGGTTCGATGGTGGTCAGCAGGGTGACCTGCGCGCCCAGCGCCTTGGCCAGCGCCAGCGCGGAGTCGACCGCGGACTCGGACAGCGGCGAGCCGTCGGTCGGAACCAGGATGCTGTTGTACATGGCATGCCCTCCGTCGGAGTGGCCACCATCGGATATCCGCGGGCTTGCGGCATTGATCGGGATCAAGTGTCGCGGGAGTCCACGAACCCGCGCAGCGGGCTGACCCGGCGCCGCGCGCCGGGCCGGACCGCGGAGCGGGGCTGACCGAACGGAGAGCGATCCCCGGCCGGCAGGGCGCGGCGTCGTTCCGACGGCGGAACTGACGATCCTCCTCCGCATTCGGGAGAAGGGCCACAAAAAAGGGCGCCGGGTGGCCGGCGCCCTTCGCGCGTTCCTTCGCGCCGTGCAGCGGATTTCATGGTGGCCGCCGCTGCGGCTCGATGTATCGGCTCTTGCTGTTTCGGAAATGATCCGCCGACCCACGCCAGGCCGACGTGAAAGCATCGGCCGCAGCAGCACGGGCGTTCAGTCACGCATCGGGACCGTGAAGGTGCAGCACGGCGCTCACTGGATGTCGACCACGGGCCGGCTAATGTCGCAGCCAGCCACGGAGGTCGCATCATGAGCATCGTCTCCAGCGTCACCGGCGAAGTGTCGGACAGCAAGGTCGCTGCGATATTCGACAGCGAAAGCACCGCCCGGCGCGTCGCCGGGGATCTGCGCGCGAAGCTGGACCTGGCGGATTCGCAGGTGCAGGTGATCACGCCGCATGACCCGCTCCGGGACCGCAAGCTGATGCCGGAAAACCGCGGCATCCTGCGCACCATCGTCATCGCCCACTACAGGCTCGGGCTGGCCGGTCTGGCAGTGGGCGCGATCGTGTTCGCGCTGCTGTATGCCGCGGGACTGCCGTTCATCGTCGCCTCGCCGCTGTTCGCCGCGGCGGTGATCACCAGCTTCGGCGGCCTCGCCGGCCTGCTGCTCGGCGGACTGGTGTCGCTGCGTCCCGACCAGGACCCCTGCATCCTGAAGGTGCGTGGCGCGCTGAAGCAAGGCAGCTCGGCGGTCGTGGTGCACGCCTTCGATGCGGACGAACTCCACCAGGCGCGGGACGCGCTCTCCGATCGCGGCGGCGACACCATCCGCACCCTGTAAACGGCGCGGCGCTGCTGCTTCGAAGCACGCCGCGCCGCTCGTGAGCCATCCCCCGGCAGCACCAGTTGCACGCAGGGCGCGGGGGCACCGGCGCCCTGCCTGGTGCGGCGCCTCAGCCGGCGGCGGGCGTCAGCTTGAGCAGGGTGCCGGCACCGCCGCGGGTGCCGTCCTCGAGCAGCCAGATCGCGCCGTCCGGGCCCTGCTCGACCTCGCGGATGCGCCGCTGCATGTCAAAGCGCTCGGCCTCGCGCGCGTTCTCGCCGTCGAATTCCACGCGCACCAGCGACATCGAGGACATGCCGCCGATGAAGCCGCTGCCCTTCCACGCCGGAAACTGGTCGCCGCTGTAGATGATGAAACCCGCCGGCGAGATCACCGGCGTCCAGCTGACCACCGGCGCCCTGAACTCCGGGCGGGTGTCGTGGTCGGGGATCGGCGTATCGTCGTAGTGGTTGCCGTTGGACACCAGCGGGTAACCGTAGTTCTCGCCCCTGACGATCATGTTGAGCTCGTCGCCGCCCTTGGGGCCCATCTCGTGCGCCCACAGCCGGCCGTCGGCGTCGAAGGCCATGCCGAGGATGTTGCGGTGGCCGAGCGTCCACACCTGCGCGGCCACCCCGCCCTGGTCGGCGAACGGATTGCCTTCGGCCGGCGTGCCGTCGTCGTTGAGGCGCACGATCTTGCCCAGGTTGCTGGCCATGTCCTGCGCCGGGTCGAACTCCTTGCGCTCGCTGGAGCTGACCCACAGCTTGCCCTCGCCGTCGAAGGCGATGCGGTAGCCGAAGTGGCCGTCGCCACCCTTCTTCGGCACCTGCCGCCAGATGACTTCGAGATTCTCCAGCACACCGCCGCCGGCCGCGTCCAGGGCCAGCTGCGCGCGCGCCACCGCGGCGCCGAGCAGGTCGCCCTCGGACTCGACGAAGCTGATGTACACGGTCTGGTTGCTGCTGAACTGCGGATGCAGCACCACGTCGCCCAGGCCACCCTGCGCCACGTGCCGCACCTCGGGCACGCCGGCGATGCTGCCGGTGCTGTTTGCCGCAGGGTCGTAGAGCTTCAGCGCACCCCCCATCTCGGTCACCAGCAGGCGGCCGTCGGGCAGGAAGGTCATCGCCCAGGGATGGTCGAACGCAGCGACTTCGGCGGTATCGAAGGTGTGGCCTGCCGGGGCCTGCGCGTCGGCCGCCGCATCCTGCGCGCCGGCCGCCGATGTCGCGGCGGGATCGGCATCGGCGGACTTCTGGCCGCAGGCGGCAAGCGCAGCCAGCAGGGCGAGAGAGAGCAGTGAAGACCGGATCATGGCGACGCTCCTGTGCAGGGGGAGGGCAACGATACGCTGTCGGGCGCAAGGACGTCGTGCAGGCCTCAGAGCATCCGCCGCAGCACGCCGTCCTTCTTCACGAAATGGTGCACCAGCGCCATCCCGGCGTGGCCGATCACCATCACCAGCAGCAGCCAGGCCACGGGCGAATGCAGGGCGCCGCCGACCGCGGCCAGCCACGGCACCTCGCCGCCGCCGGGCACCAGCTCGATGCCGAAAACGGTCAGGCCGTAGCCGTTGCCGATCATGATGGCGATGCCGGTCAGCGGCATCAGCACCAGGCCGACGTAGAGCAGGAAGTGCCCCGCCCGTGCGAGGAAGGCCATCAGCGGCGGCGGCGGCGCCCCGGGACGGTTGCGGCGCTGGCTCAGCGCCCAGAGGATGCGCAGCACCGCCAGCACCAGGATCAGCGCGCCGATCGAGATGTGGTACGGCACCAGGGTCTGCCCGATCCAGTGCTCGCCGTCGTCGATACGGTCGAAGATCTTCAGCAGCTGCCAGAAGACCAGCAGCGCGATGCCCCAGTGGAACAGGCGGGAAACGGTTCCGTAGCGTTCTTTGGTGTCGCGGCTCATGCTGGCTCCCTGTCTGAAGGTTGGCGGGCTGGAGGCGGGGGCAAGGGCGGGCCTGCACGACGCGGGACCCGCGCCGGGTCACTGCGGAGGCACGCCTCCGCTGCGGACGATCTCGATCAGCGCGTTGAGCGCGTCGGTGGCGGTGAAGATGCCGACCAGCCGGCCTTCGTCGTCGTTGACGATGACGCTGCCGACCTTCCGCTCCGACATCAGGAACGCCACCCGGTCCAGCGGCGTGGACGCGGCGACGGCCAGCGGTTCGGCGGCCATGATGTCGGCCGCGCAGAGCCCGAGGGTGCCGGCATCGTCCAGGCCGGTGGCCAGGCGCACGTCGCGATCGCTGACCACGCCCACGACGCGGCCGTCGTCCAGCACCGGCAGATGGCGGATGCCGTGGGCGTCCATCAGTTCGCGCAGCGCCGCGATGCCGGTGTCGCCGGTGGCGGTGACCGGGTCGGGCGTGGTGAATTCGTCGACGGGCACGTGGATGGGCAGCATGGTGCAGTCCTCTGAAGATTCCCCGGGGGAGGGTTGCCGCCCTATGTTCGCCGGGTTCGGGCGCAAAGGCGAGGCCCCGGCCGCGCGCTGGCGCGGACGGGGCCAGGGGACGTGCGATCAGGCTGCGGCGCTGCTCGCGCGCTCCAGCGCTTCGAGCGCCGGGGCCGGCAGCGCCAGGCCGGCGGCCGCCAGGATGTCATCCAACTGCTCCAGGCTGGTGGCGCTGGCGATCGGCGCGGTCAGCGCCGGACGCGACATCAGCCAGGCCAGCGCCACCTGCGCCGGGGTGGCCTTGAGGTCGTCGGCGACCTTGCGCAGCGCGTCGAGCAGGCGCAGGCCGCGCTCGTCGAAGTAGCCCTTGAGGAAGCCCTCGCGCGCAGCGCCCTTGAGGTCGTCGACGCTGCGGTACTTGCCGGTGAGGAAGCCGCTGGCCAGCGAGAAATAGCTGACCACGCCCAGGCCGTGCTCCTGCGCCACGCCCGCCAGCTCCGACTCGAAGCTGCGGTCGTAGAGGTTGTAGGCGGGCTGGATGACCTCGTAGCGCGGCAGGCCCTCGGCACTGGAGACCGCCAGCGCCTCGCGCAGGCGCGCGGCCTCGTGGTTGGAGGCGCCCAGCGTGCGCACCTTGCCGGCTTCCACCAGCCGCCCGAAGGCGCCGAGCGTCTCTGCCAGCGGCACGTCCGCGTCATCCAGGTGCGCGAAATAGACGTCGATGTAGTCGCTGCGCAGGCGCTTGAGTGAATCGTCCACCGCAGCGGCGATGTTCGCGGCGGACAGGCCCTTGCGCGGTTCCCACATGCCGACCTTGGTCATCACCACCACGTCGTCGCGGCGGCCGCGCTTCGCCAGCCAGTTGCCGATGACGGTCTCGGATTCGCCGCCGCTGAGGCCGGGGCCCCAGGACGAGTAGACGTCGGCGGTGTCGATGGCGTTGAAGCCGCGCTCGACGAAGCGGTCGAGCAGCTTGAACGAGGTGGCCTCGTCGGCGGTCCAGCCGAAGACGTTGCCGCCGAAGACGAGGGGGGCGATCTCGGGGCCGTTCCGGCCCAGCGTGTGTTTCTGCATGATGGTTGCTCCTTGGAATTCGTGTGTGTTTGCCCGCGCGGGGTTGCCCCCATCCCCCGCTGCGCGGGGACTTCCCCCGCAGGCGGGGGAAGCGTTCCGTCGCTGCGATCGCCGGGCGGGCCTCCTGCGGACCTCCCCGCAGGCGCGGGGAAGCATGGCAGGGCGGCCGTCGCGCGGGCCGGATCAGGCCTTCGTCAGGCGATGGTCTCGACCGTGCCGCCGTCCACGCGCAGCGCCGAGCCGGTGGTGGCGCTGGCCTGCGGCGAAGCCACGTAGACGACCAGGTTGGCGACTTCCTCCGGTTCGGCGAAGTGGCCCAGCAGGTTCGAGGGCCGGTTCTCGGCCAGGAAGATGCCCTCCATCTCCAGCGGGGTGACGCCGCGCTCGGCGGCCAGGTCGGCCATCATCTTCACCGAGCCGGCGGTGCGGGTCGGGCCGGGCAGGATGGCGTTGACGGTCACGCCGGTGCCGGCGAGCACCTTGGCCAGGCCGCGCGAGAGGCCCTGCACCGCGGCCTTGCTCACGCCGTAGTGGACCATCTCGGTGGGAATGTTGAGCGCCGACTCGCTGGACACGAACTGGATCCGGCCCCAGCCGCGCTCGCGCATGCCCTCCGCGTAATGCCGCGCCAGGCGCACGCCGCTCATCACGTTGACCTGCCAGAACTCGTCCCACAGCGCGTCGTCGATGTCGAAAAACTCGCGCGCGCCGTAGATGCCGAGGTTGTTGACGAAGATGTCGGCGTCGGGGCGCGCGGCGACCAGGGCGGCGCAGCCTGCGGCCGTGCCCAGGTCGGCGACCGCGCCGACGGCGTCGTCGCGGCCCGAGGCCTTGCGCACCTCCGCGACCGCGGCGTCCACCCGCTCCTGCGAGCGGCCGACGATGGTGACGGCGGCGCCGGCCTTCGCCAGGCCGGTGGCGATGGCCAGGCCGATGCCGCCGGTGGAGCCGGTGACGACGGCGCGCTTGCCGGAAAGGTCGATCTTCATGGTGTGTCTCCTGTCTGGTGGCTGCGGGGGATCAGCCGAAGCGGAATGCGGAAAGAGTGGTTTTCATGACTTCTTCCGAATAGACCTTGCGGCCCTCGGAGCCGGCGCCCGCGCCTGCGGCCACCAGCAGCGGCAGCAGGTGCTCCTCGCCGCCCGGCGGGTGGCTGTCGCGGGCGTGCGGCGCGCGCTCCCAGTCACGAAGCAGGGCCTCGCGCTGCGCGGGCTCACTTTCGACCGCGGCGGTCAGCCACTCGTCGAAGCTTGCCGAGACGGACGTGTAGCGGGGGTCGCCATAGCCGCGCATGTTGTGGAAGCTCATGCCGCTGCCGACGATCAGCACGCCCTCGTCGCGCAGCGCGGCCAGGGCGCGGCCGGCGGCGATGTGCGCGACCGGGTCCATGTCCCGGCGCAGCGACAGCTGGACCACCGGGATGTCGGCCTTGGGGAACATCAGCTTGAGCGGGATGAAGACGCCGTGGTCGTAGCCGCGGCGCGGATCGACCCGCGCCTGCTCGCCGGGCTTGCCCAGCAGCCCGGCGATGCGCTCGGCCAGCTGCGGCTCGCCCGGGGCCGGATACGTCAGCTCGTAGGTATGCGCCGGGAAGCCGCTGTAGTCGTAGATCAGCGGCGGGCGGGCGCTGCCGGTGACGCTGAAGCCCGGCTCCAGCCAGTGGCCGGACACCAGCACGATCGCGCGCGGCCGCTCCGGGAGAGTGTCGGCGACGCTCCTGAGGAAGGCGGCCATGCCGTCCCAGGTGTCGGCCGGGTTCCAGTCCATGAAGAAGCAGGGACCGGCGCCGTGCGGCACGAAGAGGACCGGCATGCGGCTGCCGCCGTTGCCGACAGGGCTGGTGTTGCTGCGGGGAGAGGTGTTGTCGGTATCCATGCCGACAGTATCGGCTCGCTCCCTGAAGGTTAGAACCCACCACATTCAACAAACAGTTCGCACTTAAAGTATGAAATCAAATTCCCCTGATGCCCGTCCGGACTGAATCATTTACAGAACAGTCTGTATTTTTGAGGCCATTTCGTTCTGCAGTACACTGCAATGGTCAGAAAAACAGCGTCTGGCACCCCCGCCGGGCGTTCGTGCAGCCACGACAGGAGGTACCGCACATGACCGTTTACGCTCCCCCCGGCACCGAAGGCGCAAAGATCGCCTACAAGCCCCGCTACGACAATTTCATCGGCGGCAAGTTCGTCCCGCCGGTCAAGGGCCAGTATTTCGACGTGGTCACCCCGGTGAACGGCAAGGTCTACACCCAGGCCGCCCGCGGCACCGCCGAGGACATCGAGCTGGCGCTCGACGCCGCCCACGCCGCCGCCGACGCCTGGGGCCGGACCGACGTGGCCACCCGCGCCAACATCCTGCTGAAGATCGCCGACCGCATCGAGCAGAACCTCGAGCTGCTCGCCTACGCCGAGACCGTCGACAACGGCAAGGCCATCCGCGAGACACTCAACGCCGACGTCCCGCTCGCCGCCGACCACTTCCGCTACTTCGCCGGCGCCATCCGCGCCCAGGAAGGCGGCATCAGCGAGATCAACGAGACCACCGTCGCCTACCACTACCACGAGCCGCTGGGCGTGGTCGGCCAGATCATCCCCTGGAACTTCCCGCTGCTGATGGCCGCCTGGAAGCTGGCGCCCGCGCTGGCCGCCGGCAACGCCGTGGTGCTCAAGCCCGCCGAGTCCACCCCGGTCTCGATCCTGGTGTTCGCCGAGCTGATCGCCGACCTGCTGCCCGCGGGCGTGCTCAACATCGTCAACGGCTTCGGCCGCGAGGCCGGCGTGCCGCTGTCGACCAGCAAGCGCATCGCCAAGATCGCCTTCACCGGCTCCACCAGCACCGGCCGCATGATCGCCCAGGCGGCGGCGAACAGCCTGATCCCGGCCACGCTGGAGCTGGGCGGCAAGAGCCCGAACGTGTTCTTCGCCGACATCATGGACAAGGACGACGCCTACCTGGACAAGGCCATCGAGGGCCTGGTGATGTTCGCCTTCAACCAGGGCGAGGTCTGCACCTGCCCGTCGCGTGCGCTGATCCAGGAGTCGATCTACGAGAAGTTCATGGAGCGCGTGCTCAAGCGCGTGGCGGCGATCAAGCACGGCAACCCGCTCGACACCGAGACCATGATGGGTGCGCAGGCCAGCAAGGAGCAGCTGACCAAGATCCTGTCCTATCTCGACCTCGGCAAGCAGGAAGGCGCGGAAGTGCTGATCGGCGGTGAGCAGGCCAAGCCTGGCGGTGATCTGGACGAGGGCTATTACATCCAGCCGACCCTGTTCAAGGGCCACAACAGGATGCGCATCTTCCAGGAGGAGATCTTCGGGCCGGTGCTGGCCGTGACCACCTTCAAGGACGAGGCCGAAGCGCTGGAAATCGCCAACGATACGCTCTACGGCCTGGGCGCCGGCGTGTGGACCCGCAACGGCAACGTCGCCTACCGCATGGGCCGGGCGATCAAGGCCGGCCGCGTGTGGACCAACTGCTACCACCACTACCCGGCACACGCCGCCTTCGGCGGCTACAAGGAGTCGGGCATCGGCCGCGAGAACCACCTGATGATGCTGGCGCACTACCAGCAGACCAAGAACCTGCTGGTCAGCTACAGCGAGGACAAACAGGGATTCTTCTGATCCACTCCAGGGGGGCCGTCGACGGCCCCCTTTTTTCATTCGCCACGAGGAGACGGCCATGGTCGAGAAAGTCATCGCCACCCCCGCCGCGCTCGAGCTGATCGAACTGCTCAAGGCCAAGCACGGCCCGGACCTGATGTTCCACCAGTCCGGCGGCTGCTGCGACAACAGCGCCGCCAACTGCTACCTGCCCGGCGAGATCACCATCGGCCAGGGCGACGTGTACCTGGGCGAGATCGGCGGCTGCCCCTTCTACATCGGCACCGCGCAGTACCAGACCTGGAAGCACACCCAGATCATCATCGACGCCGTGGACGGCCACGGTGGCGGCACCTTCTCGCTCGAAGGCCCTGAAGGCAAGTCCTTCCAGAGCCGCTCGCGCGTGTTCACCGACGCCGAGCTGGCCGAACTGGGCATCGAACGCGGACACTAGCGGGCTGTCCCGCAGGCATCCTGCGCACGTCATTCCGGCGCAGGCGGGGATCCCGGGGGTCGGTCCGTCGGGGATCACCGCCCGTGGATTCCCGCCTGCGCGGGAATGACGACCAGGGGTTGTCCGGAGCTTGCCTGGCGAGGCGCCCCCGCCCCGCCCTGCTGCTAGATTGGCGGCATGGACCGGATCACCAGCATGCGCGTGTTCGTGCGCGCCGCAAGCGACGGCAGCCTCTCGGCCGCCGCCCGCCACCTGGGCATGTCGCCGGCGATGGCCACCAAGCACGTCAACGCGCTCGAGGCCCGGCTGGGCGTGAAGCTGTTCCACCGCACCACCCGGCGCCTGGCCCTGACCGAGGCCGGCAGCGACTACCTCGACGCCTGCCTGCGCATCCTCCCCGAGATCGACGAGGCCGAGGCCGCCGCCGCATCGCAGCGGATCAAGGCCAGCGGCCTGCTGCGCATGAACGTGCCGCTCTCCTTCGGCCGCTGCTTCGTCGCTCCGCTCATTCCCGGGTTCTGCGAGCGCTATCCGGAAGTGACGGTGGAGCTGGGCCTGAGCGACGCCGAGCTGGATCTCATCGCCGGCAGCTGGGACCTGGCCATCCGCATCGGCCGTCTCGCCGACAGCCCGCTGCAGGCGCGCCGGCTCGGCGACAGCCCGATGCGCGTGTGCGCCGCGCCGGCCTACCTCGACCGGCGCGGCGTGCCGCGCGCGGTCGCCGACCTGGTCCAGCACAACTGCCTGGGCTACACCCTCTCGGCCACCCAGGGACGCGAGCACTGGGCGTTCGGCGCGAACGGCGAGGTGCGGGTGCCGGTCAGCGGCAACCTCCTGGCCAACAACGGCGACGCCCTGCTCGCCGCGGCCGTCGGCGGTCAGGGGATCATCTACCAGCCCGGCTTCATCGTGGACGAGGCGATCGCGCGCGGCGAGCTGCTGGCACTGGAGCTCGACCGGCCGCCGGTGGAGCTGGGCGGCATCCACGTGCTCTACCCGCCCGACCGGCGGCCGCCGGCCAAGGTGCGGGTGATGATCGACTACCTCGCCGAAGCCTTCGCCTGACGCCCGCCCGGCACGCGCACCGATTGCGGCAGGCAGCGCAGCCGCTGTCCCCCGCGACAGGCGCTCCATCGATCCGGCCTGCTAGCATCGGGCCACGGTCCGGCTCCCGTTGCCTGCATCGCAGCGCGTTGCCGATGACGGGCCGTCGCGACCTTCCGGGACAGGAGCCAGCGATGATCTGCATCACCGGCGCCGGCGGCACCGTCGGCAGCGAGATTCTGGGCTTGCTGGAGCGCAGGCGGATCCGGTTCCGGGCCGCCTTCTTCTCGGCCGCGAAGGCGAAGGCCGCCGCCGCGCGCGGAATCGACGCGGCCACCATCGACTACCGCCAGCCCGCCACCCTCGCGGCCGCGTTCCAGGGCTGCGATGCCGTGTTCCTCCTGGCCCCGCAGGCGGTCGACCAGGAATCGCTCGAACGCAATGCCGTCGAGGCCGCCGCCGGCGCCGGCGTCCGCCGCATCGTGAAGCAGTCCGTGGTCGGCGCCGCCGACGAGGGCTACCGCCTTGCCCGGGTCCACCGCGCGGTGGAGCGGGCCATCGAGGACAGCGGCATGGCCTGGACCTTCCTGCGACCGAACAGCTTCATGCAGAACACCGCCGGTTTCATGGCGCCCGCGATCAGGGCCGGATCGACCTTCTACAGCGCCAGCGGGCAGGCCCGGATCGCCCACGTCGATGTCCGCGACATCGCCGCGGTGGCGGTGGCCGCGCTGGCCGGCGGCCACGAGGGGCAGGCCTACACCCTCACCGGTCCGGAAGCGCTGTGCTGGGACGAGGTGGCTGCGGAGCTGTCACGGGCGCTGGGCCGCGCGATCGCCCACGTGGACCTGCCGCCGGAAGCGCTGCGCGCCGGGATGCACGCCGCAGGCATGCCCGCGGCGATCGCCGACCAGCTGCTCGACCTGCAGCGCTGGTTCCGCGAGGGCGGCGCGGACGCGACCAGCGACGACATCCGGCGCGTGACCGGATCGGCACCCCGGCGCTTTGCCGACTATGCGCGCGAGACTGCAGCGACCGGCATGTGGGATGCGGACCCGGGGCCCGCGACGGGTTGAGCCGGCCGCGGCGTGCGCGGCCACCCGCCCGGGTGGCAACGATGGCCGGCCACCTCAGTTCTGGCCGCGCCGCGCCTGCGCGCGCAGGATCCGCGGCAGGCTTTCCTCGATCCAGTCCGCCAGGCCCCTGACCCGTTCGGCTGCCTCGCGGCCGAGCGGCGTCAGCCGGTACTCGACGTGCGGCGGCACCACGTCGTAGGCGATGCGGTCGACCAGGCCATCGCCCTCCAGCCACTGCAGCGTCTGCGCCAGCATGCGCTCGCTGACGCCGCCGATCGCGCGGCGCAGTTCGCTGAATCGGTGTGTGCCGCCTTCCAGCACCAGCAGCACCAGCACGCCCCAGCGGCTGGTCACGTGCTTGAGCACCTCGCGCGAGGGGCAGCCGGCCTCGAGCAGTTCCCCGCGCCGCAGGCGGCCGGACAGCGTCCGGCCAGCCACTGGCGCAACGCTGCGATCCGCCTTCATGCTTACTTTCATGTATGTACTTCCAAAAGATAAGTATTGATCCTACATTGGGCATGTCCCGCACGCAAACCGGAGAATTCCCATGAAGATCGCCGTCACCGGCGCCACCGGCCGGCTTGGCCGCCTGCTCATCGAACGCCTGCGCACGCGGGCTCCCGCCACGGACATCGTCGCCCTCGCGCGCACGCCGGCGAAGGCCGCCGACCTCGGCGTCGAGGTCCGCGAGGCCGACTACGCCCGCCCCGACACCCTCGCGTCCGCGCTGTCGGGCATCGACACCCTGATGATGATCTCGGGCAGCGAGGTCGGCCAGCGCGTGATCCAGCACCGCAACCTCATCGACGCCGCGAAGGCGGCCGGCGTGCGCCGCGTGGTCTACACCAGCCTCCTGCACGCCGACACCTCCACGCTGGGCCTGGCGCCCGAGCACGTGCAGACAGAGGCGATGCTCGCCGACTCCGGCCTGGCCATGACCGTGCTGCGCAATGGCTGGTACACCGAAAACTACACCGCGTCCGCGGCAGCCGCCGTGGCCAACGGCGCGCTGATCGGCAGCGCCGGCGAGGGCCGGATCTCCTCGGCCACGCGCGCCGACTTCGCCGACGCCGCGGTGGCGGTGCTGACCGGCGAAGGCCATGAAGGCCGCACCTACGAACTGGCCGGCGATACCGCCTACACCCTATCCGAACTGGCCGCGGAGATCTCGCGGCAGTCGGGCAAGAACATCCCCTACGCCAACCTGCCGCCGGCCGAGTACACCGCGGCGCTGGTGGCAGCGGGCGTCCCGGCACCCTGGCCGGAAGTGCTGCCGGCGCTCGACGTGGAGGTCGCCAAGGGCGCGCTGTTCCACGACGGCCGCGAGCTCTCGCAGCTGATCGGCCGCCCGACCACGCCGCTGGAAGAGGCGGTGGCGGTGGCGCTGGGCCAGGCCGGCCATCGCGCGGGCACGGTTTAACACCCGCACCGCGCCGGGGTCACGCCGGTCTTACCGGCGCCGGGCAATGCTGCAGCTCCGCGGACATCCACACAGGAGTTGCACATGGGTCTTGCCAGATTGCTCGCCGCCGGCACCATCGGCTATGTCGTCTACCGGGCGTGGAAGCACTACCGGGACACACCGGCCCCGCCGCTCGACGACAATATGCAGGAGCGCACCCCGCCGCACGGCGATCCCGTGCTCGCCAGCGCCGCCATCGACATCGACACGCCCTCGCGCCCGGCCGCGCAGTCGAGCATGGGCTTCGGCGAAGCCTGACCGGCCGGCCGCAGGCGCCACGACCCCGCCGGGGCATGCTGTCTCCGGAAAGCGCTCCTTCGAACCCTACCGTGCGGGCGTAGCCGGCGGCGGCATCCGCAGCAGGTAATAGTCGACCAGTCGATTCGCGGCGGGTGGATCGACGTTGGCCAGGCCCACCACCACCAGGCCCTGCGCCGGATAGACGCGCAGGTCGCCGTTCATCCCCGGGGCACCGCCGCCATGGCCGAACATGCGCACGCCCTCGTGCTCGCGCGTCATGAAACCGTAGCCGTACCACGGGGTCTGGTTGCGCGTGGCTTCGGCCACCAGCTCCGGCGGCAGCAGCTTGCCCGCGAGCAATGCACGCGCGAACTTCAGCAGGTCGCCGGCGGTGCTGTAGCCGCCGCCTGCCGCCGTGCCGCGGTACGGCAGGGTGTCGGCCGCATCGATCCAGGCGACGTCCCTGCGCGTATACGCCGGCACACGTCCCGGCACCGCGACCGCTTCAGGCAGCGAGCCGCTGTCATGCATGCCGGCCGGCGCGAAGACATGCGCCTGGACGTAGTCGTAGTACGACTGGCCGCTGGCACGCTCGATGATCGCGCCCAGCAGCAGGAAGCCGTAGTTGGAGTAGCGCTGGCCGCTGCCGGGGGGATGCGTCGGTCCGCGCGCGCCGAACAGGCGGACGTAGTCCTCGTGCGTCTTCAGCGACAGGCGCTGCGCATCGAATTCCGGGCCGAAGAAGTCGCCGGTGCCGCCGGCGTGGATGAGCAACTGGCGGACGGTGACCGCGGCGATATCGGCGTTCGGATAACCGGGCAGGTACCCGCCCACCGTGCCATCCAGCGACAGCTTGCCTGCCTGCACCAGTTGCAGGGTGGCGACGGCGGTGAACATCTTGTTCATCGATCCGATGCGGAACTTCGTGTCCAGCGTGACCGGTGCAGCGCTGGCCGCGCCGGACCGGTTCCAGGCGCGGTGCAGCAGCACATCCCGGCCATCGGCCACCAGCAGCACGCCGGAGAACGCATCCTTTGCCGCCTGCGCATCGGCCCTGGCCACCAGCGCGTCGATGGCGTCGCTGGCGGTCATGCGCGGAACGCGCAGGTCCTCGGGCGGATCGATCGTGCGGATCTCGAGCTGCGCAGGCTCGCCGGGCTGCACCACCATCTGCATGCGCGCCACCGTGTCCGACTCCAGCTCCTGCAGCAGCGCACGTGCCGTGCCCGCTTCCGATGCCTCATGCCGCACCAGGCGGAATCCGCCGGTCTCGGCGTGGAACTCCAGCATCCGGTCCACGTCCATGTCGGCGTTCCAGCGCGCGCGATAGGCCTCCAGCGGCGCACGTTCGCCGGAATTGAATGCCGCCAGCCAGGCATCCAGCGCCTGTCTGGCGGGATCAGGCGCGGGGTCGGCAGCCGGCGCCGATTCCGCCACCGGTGCGGTCAGGGATTGCGCCGCCAGCATCGGCGGCAGGCAGCAGGCGAGCAGCAGGGCAAGGGCACGTGACATGGCGGCAGTTCTGCGCAGGGATCCGATCCATGCAGATACGGCCGGAGCCGGGGGCGTTGCAGGCAAGGCCGGAAATCCGTCGCGCGCCCCGGGGCCGGGGTCGATGCGTTCGACCCCGGGGAACGGCGGCCCGGGGACCGCCCTTCGTCGCGTGGCGGGTTGGAGAATCAGGCCCCCAGCGGATTAGGCTTCTCCTGGTCGATCCTGTAGAGCTTCAGCGCGCGCGCGGCATCCTTCGCCGTCATCTTCCCGTCCTTGGCCAGCGCATCGATCGCGGCGTGGGCGATGTAGTGGCGGTCGACCTCGAAGTGGCGGCGCAGGTTGGCGCGGGTGTCGCTGCGGCCGAAGCCGTCGGTGCCGAGCACGGTGTAGGTGCGCGGGATGAAGGCGCGGATCTGGTCGGTGAAGTTGCGCACGTAGTCGGTCGCCGCGACCACCGGGCCGGCCGGGCGGCCTTCCAGGCACTGCGTCACCCAGGCCTTGCGCGGTGCCTTGGCCTCCGGGTTCATCCGGTTCCAGCGCTCGACGTCGTAGCCGTCGCGGCGCAGCTCGGTAAAGCTGGGGCAGGACCAGATGTCGGCGACCACGCCGAAGTCCTTGTCGAGCAGTTCGGCCGCGGCGATGGCCTCGCGCAGGATGGTGCCGCTGCCCATCAGCTGCACGCGCAGCTCGCCCTTCTTCGCCTTGCCGGCATCCTTGAGCAGGTACATGCCCTTGATGACGCCCTCGGCCGCACCCTCGGGCAGGTCCGGGTGGGCGTAGTTCTCGTTCATCAGGGTGATGTAGTAGTACTCGTCCTGCTGCTCCTCGAGCATGCGCTTGATGCCGTGCTGGAGGATCACCGCGACCTCGCCGGAGAAGGTCGGGTCGTAGCTGCGCACGTTGGGGATGGCCCCGGAGAGCAGGTGCGAGTGGCCGTCCTCGTGCTGCAGGCCCTCGCCGTTGAGGGTGGTGCGGCCGGCGGTGCCGCCGAGCAGGAAGCCGCGCGAGCGCATGTCCGCGGCCTGCCAGGCGGCGTCGCCCACGCGCTGGAAGCCGAACATCGAGTAGTAGATGTAGAACGGCAGCAGCTGCAGGTTGTTGGTGCTGTAGCTGGTCGCCGCCGCCATCCACGAGGCGAAGGCGCCGGCTTCGGAGATGCCTTCCTGCAGCACCTGGCCGGTCTGGTCCTCGCGGTAGTACATCAGCTGGTCGCGGTCGACCGGCTTGTACTTCTGCCCTTCCGGCGCGTAGATGCCGATCTGGCGGAACAGCCCCTCCATGCCGAAGGTGCGCGCCTCGTCGGCCACGATCGGCACGCAGCGCGGGCCGACCTGCTTGTCGCGCAGCACGATGTTGAGCGCCTGCACGAAGGCCATGGTGGTCGACATCTCGCGCTCGCCGGTGCTCTTGAGCAGGCGTGCGAAGGATTCGAGCACCGGGGCGACGAGCTTTTCGTCGGCCTTGCGCCGGCGCTGGGGCAGGAAGCCGCCGAGCGACCGGCGCCGCTCCAGCAGGTACTGCACTTCCTCGGACTTCTCGCCGGGGTGGTAGAACGGCACCGCGCCGTCCCTGAGCTGGTCGTCGCCGACGGGAATCTTGAAGCGGTCGCGGAAGGCGCGCACCGCGTCGTCGTCGAGCTTCTTGGTCTGGTGGGTGGGGTTGAGCGCCTCGCCGGCGCTGCCCATGCCGTAGCCCTTGACGGTCTTGGCCAGGATCACGGTGGGCTGCCCGCTGGTCTGCATCGCCGCCTGGTAGGCCGCGTACACCTTGTGCGGATCATGGCCGCCGCGGTTGAGGCGCCAGATGTCCTCGTCGGAGAGGTTGGCCACCATCGCCAGCGTCTCCGGATGCTTGCCGAAGAAATGCTCGCGCGTGTAGGCGCCGCCGAAGGCCTTGCAGTTCTGGTACTCGCCGTCGACGGTTTCCATCATCAGCTTGCGCAGCAGGCCCTGCTGGTCGCGGGCCAGCAGCGGATCCCAGTAGCTGCCCCAGACGACCTTGATCACGTTCCAGCCGGCGCCGCGGAACTGGCCCTCCAGCTCCTGGATGATCTTGCCGTTGCCGCGCACCGGCCCGTCCAGGCGCTGCAGGTTGCAGTTGACCACGAACACCAGGTTGTCCAGGCCCTCGCGGCCGGCGACCGAGAGCGCGCCGAGCGATTCGGGCTCGTCGGTCTCGCCATCGCCGAGGAAGCACCAGACCTTGCGGTCGCTGCGCGGCATCAGGCCGCGGTGCTCGAGGTATTTCCAGTTGCGCGCCTGGTAGATCGCGGCGATCGGGCCCAGGCCCATCGACACCGTCGGCACCTGCCAGAAATCGGGCATCAGCCACGGGTGCGGATACGAGGGAATGCCGCGGCCGTCGACCTCCATGCGGAAGTTGTCCAGCTGCGACTCGCTGATCCTGCCCTCCAGGAAGGCCCGCGCGTAGATGCCCGGCGAGCTGTGGCCCTGCACGGCGACCAGGTCGCCCGGGTGCTCGCCCTCGGGCCCGCGCCAGAAGTGGTTGAAGCCGACGTCGTAGAGCGTGGCCGCGCTGGCGAAGCTGGCGATGTGGCCGCCGAGGTCGCCGGGCTTGCGGTTGGCGCGCACCACCATCGCCATCGCGTTCCAGCGGATGATCGAGCGGATCCGCCACTCCATCGCCTGGTCGCCGGGGATCTTGGGCTCCAGGTGCGGGGGAATCGTGTTGATGTACTCGGTGGTCGGCGTGAACGGCAGATGGGCGCCGGCGCGGCGGGTGAGCTCCACCATGTTCTCGAGCAGCTGGTGGGCGCGATCCGGGCCACCGTTGTCGATGACCGCCTTCAGCGATTCGATCCACTCGCGGGTTTCGGTGGGATCCGGGTCGTTCTGCAGCACATCGGTCAGCCAGTTCATCACCTGCTCCGCCGCGGCCACGCGCCGCGCTCTGTGGTGGGTGTCGGACCATCGATTCTAGCAGGGGGGATCGCGCAGTCCGCCGCTGCCGGTGCGCCATGCGCGCGCCCGGAATCCTGCGTCCAGGAGCGCCGCCGATGCTGCGATGCGGCAAGTCGATGCGCGGATGCCCCGCGCCTGCAACCGGCGGACGGGGATGTCCGGGCAGCGCCCGCCCGTCTCCGGTCGGAGGGCGCGGGCGGTTGCCGGCGGCGTTGGCACGGGTCGCCGCGACCCTGTCCTCCGGGCGCTGCCGACGGCCCGCCAGGGAACAATCCGGAGGCGCCGGCAGCGCTGCCGCGGCGGCGCTCCCGACTCCGGCGGGGCCGGATCAGCCGCCGCGACCGCCCGTGCGCTGCTTGCGGATCTGCGCCTCGACCGCCGCGATCGCGGTCATGTTGACCACGCGGCGCGGGCGCGATGCGGTGGTCAGCACGTGCGCCGGCTTGCTCACGCCCATCAGGATCGGGCCCAGCGCGACGCCATCGGTCATCACCCGCACGATGTTGTAGGTGATGTTGGCCGCGTCCAGGTTGGGCATCACGAACAGGTTGGCGCGCCCGTCCAGCGTGGTGCCGGGGAAGATGCGGCGGCGGAAGTCCTCGTCCCAGGCGGTGTCGGCCATCATCTCGCCGTCCACTTCCATCTTCGGCGCCCGCTTGCGCAGGATCTCCAGCACCTGGCGCATCTTGCGCGCGCTGGGGTCATCGTGGCTGCCGAAGTTGGAGTGCGACAGCAGCGCGACCTTGGGCTCGATCCCGAACAGCTTGAGCCGGAACACCGCCTGGATGGTGCTCTCGGCGATCTGCTCGGGGGTCGGATCGGGCTGCACGTGGGTGTCGAGGAAGAACCACAGCCCGCGGTCGTTGATCACGCCGGTCATCGCCGAGGTGCTCTGCACGCCCGGCTCGAGCGGGAACACGCTCCGGATGTAGCCGAGCTTCTTGTGGAAGCGGCCGACCAGGCCGGTGATCATGGCATCGGCCTCGCCGCGATCGACCATCACCGCCGCGATCAGGGTCGAACGCGAGCGCAGCAGGCTCTTGGCCGTCTCCGGGGTGACCCCGCGGCGCGCGGTCAGCGCGTGGTAGTGCTGCCAGTACTCGTTGAAGCGCGGGTCGTCGTCCTGGTTGGTCAGCTCGAAGTCCACCCCGCTGCGCAGGCGCAGGCCCAGGCGCCGGATCCGCGACTCGATCACGTCCGGGCGGCCGACCAGGATCGGGAACGCCAGGCCCTCGTCGACCACCGTCTGCACGCCGCGCAGCACGGTCTCGTTCTCGCCCTCGGCGTAGACCACCCGCTGGCGGTCGGCGCGGGCGCGGTCGTAGATCGGGCGCATCACCAGCGCGGTGCGGTGGTGGAACTGGGCCAGCTTCTCGCGATAGGCCGCCATGTCCCCGATCGGGCGCAGCGCCACCCCGGTGTCCATGGCCGCCTGCGCCACCGCGATGGCGACGATGGTCAGCAGCCGCGGGTCGAACGGCCGCGGGATGATGTACTCGGGGCCGAAGCTCGGCACTTCCTCGCCGTAGGCCGCGCCCAGGTCGCTCGACTCGCTCTTGGCCAGGGTGGCGATGGCGTGCACGCAGGCCAGCTTCATCGCCTCGTTGATCACCGTGGCGCCCACGTCCAGCGCGCCGCGGAAGATGTAGGGGAAGCACAGGGCGTTGTTGACCTGGTTGGGGTAGTCCGAGCGGCCGGTGGCGATGATCGCGTCCGGGCGCACCGCCTTGGCCACCTCCGGCAGGATCTCCGGATAGGGGTTTGCCAGCGCCAGGATGATCGGGCGCTCGGCCATGGTCGCGACCATGTCCTGGGTGAGGATGCCGCCGGCCGAAAGACCCAGGAAGACGTCCGCGCCGGCGACGATCCCCGCCAGCGTGCGTTCGGGCGTCTCGCGGGCGTAGCGCCGCTTGGCTTCGTCCAGGTCGGTGCGGCCGCTGTGGATCACGCCGCCGCGGTCGAAGGCGGTGATGTTCTCCGGCTTCAGGCCCAGCGCGACCAGCATGTCCAGGCAGGCGATGCCGGCGGCGCCGGCGCCGGTGGTGGCGACGCGCACGTCCTCGATCTTCTTGCCGGCGATCTCCAGCGCGTTGACCACCGCCGCGCCGACGATGATCGCGGTGCCGTGCTGATCGTCGTGGAACACCGGGATCTTCAGCCGCTCGCGCAGCTTGCGCTCGACGATGAAGCATTCCGGCGCCTTGATGTCCTCCAGGTTGATGCCGCCGAAGGTCGGCTCCAGGCTGGCGATGATGTCGACCAGCCTGTCGGGATCCTTCTCGTCGACCTCGATGTCGAACACGTCGATGCCGGCGAACTTCTGGAACAGCACGCCCTTGCCTTCCATCACCGGCTTGCCGGCCAGCGGGCCGATGTCGCCCAGGCCCAGCACCGCGGTGCCGTTGCTGATCACCGCCACCAGGTTGCCGCGGGCGGTGTAGTCGCTGGCCTTGCTCGGATCGGCCGCGATCTCCTCGCAGGCGTAGGCCACGCCGGGCGAATAGGCCAGGGCCAGGTCGCGCTGGGTCAGCATCGGTTTGGTCGCCAGGACCTTGATTTTCCCCGGCGGCGCCAGGCTGTGGTAATCGAGCGCGGCCTGGCGGAAGGCCTCCGCGGATTCGGTGCTGGTCTTGGACTGGTCGTCGGACATCGTGTCGTCGCCGCGGAAGATAGGGGGATTCTAGCGGTTCGACGCTGTCGGGGAACCGTCGCGCGCGACGAGCGTCGCCGCGAAGAGCGCTGGCGCCGTGCGATGCGCCCACCCGACTGCGGATCTCGACGGGCAGCAGCGGATCGGGGACCATCCCCCGGTCGCGCCGTGCGCGCCGCATCGCGGGTCCCGGACGCAACCCGGCCGGCCCCGCCCCGGAAAGGCTCAGCGCAATGATCACTGTCCGTCTTCGGCGCCGCTGGCGCACCTGGCTGCTGCCGGCGACGCTGGTCCTGATCCTGGCCGGATGCGTGCCGGCATCGCTGCAGCCTGCCGCTTCCCCCGCCGGCAGGCCGGCCGTGGACGTGCTGATCGCCGGCGGCCTGCTGTTCGACGGCAGCGATGCGCCGGGACGCCACGCCGACGTCGCGATCGCGGGGGACCGCATCGTCGACGTCGGCCCCGGGCTGGCCGCCGCCTACCGCGCGCGCCGTACCGTCGATGCGCGCGGAAAGATCGTGGCGCCGGGCTTCATCGATCCGCACACCCATCCGGACAGCTACATCCGCTCGCCCGACCCGGCGATGCGCCGCAACCTGCCCTGGCTGCACCAGGGCGTGACCACCATCTTCATCGGCATCGACGGCAACGGCACTCCCGACGTGGCCGGGGACCGGCGCTGGTTCGAGGCCCACGGCACCGGCACCAACATCGCCGCCTACGTCGGGCTGGGCCCGGTGCGCACCCGCGTGCTGGGGCACGATGCACGCGCGCCGGATCCACGCGAGCTGCTGCAGATGCGGCGGCTGGTGGCCAGCGCCATATGCGAGGGCGCCTTCGGCCTGTCGACCGGCCTGTTCTATCCGCCGCAGAGCTTCGCTTCGACCGCCGAGGTGGTGGCGCTGGCGCGCGAGGCCGCGCTGCGCGGCGGCCGCTACGACACCCACCAGCGCGACGAATCGAGCTACTCGATCGGCCTGCTGGCGTCGGTCGACGAGGTGCTGGAGATCGGCCGGCGCGCGGGGCTGCCGGTGCACCTGGCGCATATCAAGGCGCTGGGCGCGGACGTGCACGGCCAGGCCGCGGAGGTGATCGCGCGGATCGAACGCGCCCGCGCCGACGGCCTGCAGGTCACCGCCGACCAGTATCCCTGGCTGGCCTCGGCCACCGGCATCGGCGCGGCGCTGCTGCCGGGCTGGGCGGTGGACGGCGGCCGCGCCGCGCTGTTCGCGCGCCTGGAGGATCCCGAAGCGGCGCAGCGGATCCGCGCCGCGATGCGCGAGAACCTGCACCGCCGCGGCGGCGCCGAGGCGATCCTGATGATCGGGCGCGGCTGGTCGTGGACCGGGCGCACGCTGCAGGCCGTCGCCGACGGCTGGGGCATCGATCCGGTGGAGGCGGCGCTGCGCATCATCGGCGAAGGCGGCATCGACAACCGCCACGCGGTCGATGCCCAGAAGATCGCCTCGTTCAACATGGACCGCGCCGACGTCGAGCTGTTCATGCGCCAGCCCTGGGTGCTGACCGCCTCGGACGGCGGCGACGGCCATCCGCGGCAGTACGCCACCTTCCCGGAAAAGTACGCGCGCTTCGTGGTCCGCGACGGCGTGATCGGCCTGCAGGACTTCATCCACCGCTCCACCGGCCTGACCGCGACCGCGATGGGAGTGGCGGATCGCGGCTTCCTGCGCATCGACCACTATGCGGACGTGGTCGTGTTCGACCCGGAAGGCTATGCGCCGCGCGCCAGCTACGCCGCGCCGTCGCTGCTGTCCGAGGGGGTCGCGCACCTGTTCGTCAACGGCGTTGCCGTGATCTCCGATGGACGGGCGACGGATGCGCTGCCCGGCCGCGTGCTGCAACATCGTCCCCCGGCAGACAGCTGCCCATGACTCCGCGGCGGCCGGCCCAGGCCCGCGCCGCCACTGCCAGGAACCCGTGCCCATGCTGCAACTCGACGCCGTCCAGACACTCGCCCTCGCCGGCATCGCCCTGTTCCTGGGCTATGCCCTGTGCCGGGTGATCCCGGTGCTGGGCCGCTACAACCTGCCGCCGCCGGTGATCGGCGGGCTGGTGTTCGCGATCGCGGCCTGGATCGCGTACGAGCGCGACACCGTGCTGTTCGAGCTCGACACCAGCCTGCAGAGCCCGCTGATGATCGCCTTCTTCACCACCATCGGCATCAACGCCAGCCTCAAGCTGCTCAGGATCAGCGGGCGGCAGGTGGTGGTATTCCTGGTGCTGGCGACCATCTTCGCGGTGGCGCAGAACCTGCTTGGCATGGCGGTGGCGGTGGGCTTCGACCTGCATCCGCTGTTCGGCGTGCTCGCCGGCTCGACCACGCTCACCGGCGGCCCGGCCACCGGCCTGGCGTTCGCGCCGCTGTTCGAGGCCGCCGGCGTCCAGGGTGCCGAGTCGATCGCGGTGGCCGCGGCGATGGCCGGCATCGTGATCGGCGGCCTGATCGGCGGACCGGTGATCACGCTGCTGATCCGCCGCTTCCAGCTGGTCTCCACGCGCCCGCAGGACCACCACGCCCCCGATTTCGCCGAGGCCACCGCGGCGCAGACCGAGGCCGAGCGCGAATACGGCGCGCTCAAGAGCATCGTGGTGATCCTGGTGGCGATGTGGGCCGGGGCCTGGGTCAGCGGGCTGATCTCGGCCACCGGCGTCACCCTGCCGGCCTACGTCGGCGCGATGCTGGTGGGTGCGCTGATCCGCAACATCGACGACTTCACCGGCCTGATCCGCATGTCGGTGCCGACCATCGAGCTGATCGGCAACGTCTGCCTGGCGCTGTTCCTGTCGGTGGCACTGATGAACCTCAAGCTGTGGGAGCTGGCCGGACTGGCGATGCCGCTGCTGGTCAACCTCGGGCTGCAGGCGCTGATGGTCGCGGCCTTCTGCCTGGTGGTGTTCCGGGTGATGGGCCGCGACTACGATGCGGCGGTGATGGGCGGCGGCTTCATCGGCTTCATGCTCGGCACCACCGCCAACGCCATGGCGGTGATGCGTACCCTGGTCGAGCGCTACGGCGCCGCCCCGCGCGCCTTCCTGGTCGCGCCGCTGGTCGGCGCGTTCTTCATCGACTTCAGCAACGCGCTGATCATCACCGGGTTCATCAACTTCTTCCGCTGACGCGCAGGGGATGGCATCCTCAGCGCCGCAAGATCTTCGGATTCAGGCTGCCCCAGACCGAGTACTGGTCGGCCAGGATCACGCCGGTGACCTCCTCGATCTCGGCCTGGGTGATCTCGTCCCCACCCTGCCTCCCGAACAGCACCACCTCATCCCCGGCCTCGACGCCGGCGATGTCGGTCACGTCCACCATCGTGGTGTTCATGGTCACCCGGCCCACCACCGGCGCGCGCCGGCCGCGCACCAGCACCGAGCCCTTGTTCGAGTAGGCGCGCCGGTAACCGTCCGAATAGCCGACCGGCAGGTTGGCCAGCAGCGAATCGCGCTGCAGGGTGAAGGTGCGGTCATAGCTCACCGTGCTGCCGGTGGGATAGGCCTGCACCGACGCCACCCGCGTGCGGAACGAGGCCACGTGCACGAACGGCGGCTTGGGCGTGCCGCCGTAGCCATACAGCGCGCCGCCGGGGCGCACCATGTCCAGGTGCGATTCGGGCACGTGCTGGACGGCGAACGAATTGGCTGCGTGCAGCAGCACGTCCTCGCGGTGCAGCGCGCTGTTGGCGAAAAGCCAGGAAGTCTCGCGCTTGAACGTCTCCACGCCCTGCAGCACGTCCGGCGGCTCCTCGCCGGGGAAATGCGTCATCAGGCCGACAATGCGCAGGCCTTCGGTCGCCACCAGCTCCAGCGCCTCGCTGCGCCCCTGCGCGGTGCCGAGATCGAGGCCGTTGCGACTCATGCCCGCCGAGTTCAGCGCCATGTGCACGCGCGCGTGGCGGCGACGGCGACGCCCGCCGGCGATCCGCGCGACCTCGCGCGCCGCGTCCAGGTCGCCGACCAGCTCCTCGACGTCATGCGGCAACGCCGCCTCGATCTCGGCGGACGTGGCCGCGCGCACGCGCATCAGCCGGCCGCGGAAGCCGCAGACCCGCGCCATCCGCGCCTCCTCGGTGCTGGCGATGCCGACGTAGGGGATGCCGGCGCGGATGACGGCGGGCATCACCAGATCGATGCCGACGCCGTAGGCGTCGGCCTTCATCACCGCGCAGGTGAGCGCGCCGCCGGTCAGCATGGACTGCACCCGCTGCAGGTTGTCCGCGAAGGCGGCCGGATCGACCTCGACCCAGGCGTTGGCCGCCAGCGCCCGGCGCCTGTCCTGCGCGCCGAGCAGCGGTGCGGACCGCGCCGGGAGCACGACCGTCACCGCCGCCGCGGCGGTGGCCGCGATGAAGCGCCGGCGACTGAGCGGGGCGGGGCGATCGATGTGCACGTGGCTCCTCCGGCATGAAGGCCCGCTCGTTCCGGAGCGGAGGGGATGAGAGGAAAGCCGCCGCGGGTTGCCCGGCGGCGGCTGGCCCGCGTCCGGTCAGGCGGCCCGGGGCATCATTCGAACCGGTACTCGACGATCAGACCGTACGAACGGCCGCGCGGATCGCCGACACGAACTTCCCAGGCCGCGCCCGAGGCGAAGTCGTTCTGGTGCGCGGTGAACGGCGGATCCTCGTTCAGCAGGTTGCGCACCACGAAGGTGAACTTCGCCCCCTCCAGGCCCGTCCAGGTGACGCCGTAGTTGTAGGTGATGTAGCGATCGACGTCGGGGTTCCAATCCGGCGGCGTCCAGGTGCCGCGGACCATGCTCACCGGCAGTTCGTCCTCGTAGCCGTGGCGGTAGACCTGGGTCAGCGTATGCGCCCAGTCGCCCTTGACGTAGCCGAAGTTCAGGGTGTGCTTCCACTTCAGCGGCAGGTTGAAGAAGCGCACGTACTGGCCAACCTCGTTGTCGCTGTAGGGCATCTCCAGCAGCACCCGCTGCTGGAAGCTGTCGATGTAGCTGCCGTTGAGATTGACCTGCCAGACGCCGCCGGCGAGTTCGCCGCGCAGGTTGGCATCCAGCTCGACGCCGCTCATCAGGGTCCCGCCGGTATTGGCGTAGGTGCGGTCGAGGTAGTCGAGCGTCCCGTCAGGATTGCGCACCCAGCGGTCGGAGAACAGGTGGTAGAAGTCGCGCAGCATGTTTATGTCGGGTGCGCGAATGGTGTTGAGGCGCTCGATCTCCCACCAGTCGAGGCTGATGTTGAAGCGATCGTTGGGCGCATACACCACGCCGAAGCTCTTTTGCTCGGACTCCTCCGGCTGCAGGTTGATGTTGCCGCCGAACACCTGGCCGGGGCGGTTGATGAACTCGCAGCCGGGCACGCTGGAGTTGGGGATGCCGCCGGGACAGATCGCCGGGTCGGCCAGGTCGAGGCCGGTGTACTCGCCCTCGAGCCTGCCGCCGTACAGCCGGGTGAACTCAGGCGCCTTGAAGCCGGTGCTGTAGGCGCCGCGGAACGCCAGCGCGTCGAACGGCTGCCACTTGAACGAGTACTTCGGGTTGGTGGTGCCGCCGAAGGTGTCGTAGTCGTCGTGGCGCACGGCCAGGGTCAGCTCAAGGGTGTCGTGCACCGGCAGGTAGGCCTCCAGGTACGCCGCCTTGATATCGCGACTGACGTCGGGCTGGTCGTTGTTGACGTCGAACGGCGCCTGGTAGATCGCGCGGGTCACGGCTTCTCCGGTCAGCTGGCCGGCAAAGCCGAACTCCTCGCGGCGGACCTCGACGCCGGTCGCGACTTGCACCTCGCCGCCCCACAGTTTCCAGCCGAGGCCGCCGGCGAAGGACGCATCCAGCGTGGTGACCGTGGACTCGCCACCGTACAACTTGACGCCGGCCGCCGACGCGGCCTGCAGCATGGCCAAGCCCTGCGCGCTCTGCAGCTGCCCGGGCATGATGAACGGATTGATGTAGCCGCTGCCCAGCGCCTGCTGGAACTCGGCAGTGAAGTAGTAGCCATTGCCGAGGACGGATTCGCCGCGGCTGGACGCGCGCGACAGGCCGACGTCATAGCTCCAGCTGCCGATCTCGCCCTCCACCCCGGTCAGCAGGCGCCAGGCGGTGGTCGTGGTCAGCACCTCGCGCGGGCCGCAGGCCTCGCAGCGCCAGCGGTACGGGATGCGGTTGCCGTAGACCAGGTTGCCGACGCTGGCCAGCGGCGTGGAGCCAGGGTAGAAGAACTCGCGGATCGCCTCGTACACCCCGTTGTAGGTGTCGCGGGTGATGTCGTTCAGCGGGTACCAGGTGGTCGGGTTGAGCGAGCCGGTGGTGCCCGAGGTGATCTGCTGGTACTCGAACTGGCGGTTCGACTTGACGCGCGAGCGCATGCCCTCGATGTAGAACATGTGGCTCTCGCCGATCCTGAAGCTGGCGCGGCCCATCGCCTGCACGCTGTCCAGCGGCTGCTGCATCACCCGCGACGCCGGATAGTCCCAGGCGCAGGCGTACTTGGCGCTGGCCACGCCCCACATCTGGTGCTCGTAGGGACCCATCAGGTCGCCGCCGGCCTCGCAGCCGGGCCCGCCCGGGAGGTCGAGGGGGTTGATGAAGGACTGGTTGCCGCCGCCGTCGGGATCGGGCAGCGAGCCGGTGATGATGCCGCCGCTGGAGTTGGTGACGGTGGCGAACGGCGTGCCGCGCGTATCCGGCGACAGGCCGCGGTTGGGCTGGAAGGTGTTGGCGAAGTCGCGGTCGGAGCCGGTGAGGATCTCGTTCTTCTTCCAGTTCAGCGTGCCCCACACGTTCCAGCGGTCGGTATCGATGTCGCCGAGGCCGCCGAGCATGTTGTAGCTGTAGATGTTGCCGCCGCCGTCGTGGGTCACGTCGACGCCGGCGTTGACGGTGATGCCCTGGTAGTCGTTGCGGGTGATGAAGTTGATCACGCCGCCGATGGCGTCTGTGCCGTACACGGCGGAGGCGCCGTCGCGCAGCACCTCGACGCGGTCGATGGCGGCGAAGGGAATGGAGTTCAGGTCCACCGCCTGGCCGCGCAGGCCGTGAGTGGCCACGCGGCGGCCGTTGAGCAGCACCAGGGTCGCGTCGGCGCCTTGGCCGCGCAGGTTGGCGCCGGAAACGCCGTTGTTGCCGCGCATCTCGTCCGAGCCCACGCCCACTTGGGCGACGAGGTTGTCCGATCCGTTGCCGGAGATGTTGAGGAACTGCAGCAGCTGTTCGGCCGAGGTGATGCCCTGCGCCTCGATCTCCTCCTTCTGGACGATGGTGATCGGCAGCGCCGTTTCCACGTCGGTGCGCTTGATGCGCGAACCGGTGACGGTCACCGTGTCCAGCGTCCTCGCGCTGGCGGCGGCGGGATCGGCGTCTTCGGACTGGGACTGGGCCAGGGCGATGCACGGAACGGTCAGCCCCAGCACGATGGCGGCTGCAAGGACATGGTGCCTCGGCGTACGGCGGCAAACAGACATGGATCTCTCCTCGGTGTATGGGGACTGGGGCACGCCACAGTCACGGTCCGTGTTGCGGAATCCAGGCATCCGGGGCCGCACCCGCGTGGCCACCTCCCCGGTCGTGGAGTTGCTGCAGAGGTTGTGTTGCGTCAGCGCTAGGGATCACCCGCGTCCGGACCGCCGGACGGATCCTGGTACAGGAAAAGCGCACCGATCTCCAGCGCGGTGCGGTACGGCGTGGGATCGTTGCGGTTGCTCAGCAAGACCACGGTCAGGCGCTGCTGCGGCCAGCGCACGAAGGCGTTGCGGAACCCGATGCTTTCGCCGTTGTGCCACTGCCGGCTGCCGTCTGCGGTAACGCGCCAGCCGAAGCCGTAGTACGTCGCTTCCGGCTCGCTGGCGACCTGCACATGCCTGCCGAAGGCCAGTGCTCGGGTGGCGTCGCTGAACAGGCGGTCGTCGTCCAGTGCCGCGTCCCAGCGGGCGAGATCGTCGATGCTGGAATAGATGCCGCCGTCGCCGAGCACCGCGCTGTAGGCGTTCTGGTCGGTGCGTTTCCAGCCCTCGTCGCTGGCGCTGTAGCCCCAGGCGCGGTACGGGATCGGCGGACCACCGTCGACCCGGGCATGGCTGTCGTCCATGCCCAGCGGTACGAAGATGCGGCTGCGCAGGTAGTCGGCAAAGGTCATCCCCGATGCGCGCTCGACCACCAGCGCCAGCAGCGCATAGCCGCTGTTGCTGTAGCGGTAGGTGCTGCCCGGCGGGAAGTACAGCTCGTTTTTTCCTTCCAGCAGGGCAAGCACGCCGGCGTCGAGGATCTGGCCATCCCATGGCTTGGACATCAGGCCCTCGTAGTCGAGCAGGCCCGAGCTGTGGTTGAGCAGATGACGCAGGGTGATGCCGTCGGCCACCTCCGGCAGCGAGGGCAGCCAGCGCTTGACCGGATCGTCGATGGACAGCCTGCCGTCCTGCGCCAGCAGCAGGATCGCGGACGCGGTGAACGGCTTGCTCACCGAGGCCAGGCGGTAGCTGGTGGCCGGCCCGGCTCCGGTCCCGCGCTCCAGGTCGGAGCGTCCCCAGCCGCGGCGGACCACCACTTCGCCATCCTTGAGCACCAGCAGCGAGGCGCCGGGGACATCACCGTCATAGGGCTGCATCAGCCGTTCGATCCGCGCCTGCAGGCCCATGCCCTCGGGAATCGCAACCGGCACGTCGTAGCGGGGCCCGGGCGCCTGGCCGGAACCGAAACTGTAGTGCCACCACTCCATCGGGTAGTTGGCGAAGCCCTGCGCAGCCATGGCCCCGAGCAGCAGTTGGCGGTTGCTGCGCTGCTGCGCGTCGATTTCCGGTGAATCGGTGTTGGCGCGGGTGCCGAAGAAATCGAAGCCGGTACCCATGTCCAGGGGCTCGCAGGCCGCGCCGCTTCCGTCGCATTGCAGCAGGGTCAGGTCAACCGTGTTGCCGCGGCTGTGACCGGACACCGCCGCGATGTAGCCGTCGAGCAGCTGCGGCTTGTCCAGGTCCGGATAGTGCTTGGCCTTGGTGCGCTGGTCATCAGGGTCGTTCACCCAGCGCACGAAATGCGCGACCGCGCGTGCCGGGCGGTAGCAGTCGAACACGCGCAGGCGCATGTCGCGCTCGCGCAGCGCGGCGTCCACCCGCGCCAGCGCCTCGGCGGCCTCGCGCTTGAGCCAGCAGCGCGGCGCCTGGTAACCGTCGACCGGCGCGCCGACGAAGTTGTCGCCGGTAGCATAGGCGATCGACTGCGACAGGTCGGGGACCAGGCTGCGGATGTCGACCATGCCCGCCTGCTCCATCGTGGTCGCGTCCGACAGGTCGGGGACATTGTCGGCAAACGCCAGCGCCGGCGCCGACCACAGCGCCAGCGCGAAGCACGCCGCATGTACGTAAGCCCGGGCGCGGCGAAGCGAGCGATGATTCGCCAGCCCCGGTTCCACGGAGCGGAGCGAAAGGCCGCCCGCGAGCCCGACGCGCATGGATGCTGACCTCTGCAATCGTCCCTTCCCGCGTGCTCCGGCGGGGCCGGCAACGGCATTCCCTTCCGATCGCCCCCACCGCGTGGCATCGCCCGTCGCGATGATGCTGTCACGCCGGTGTATAGCAGGCGCTATCGCAGGTGTCAACGACCGTCCTGCGCCGTTTCCGGAGGGGTCCGACGGCCGCCGCGGACGCCCGTGGGCCGCCGGCGCGGGATACTCTTCCCGGCCCATGCGCCCGCGGAAAAACCACCCGGAGGCGCATGGTTCCGCGCCCGCAGACGATGCTTTCGCGCCACCGGCCCGGCACCCTGCGGTCCGGCCCCGGCGCGACTCCCGCGCCAAAGCCGGCACCGGCGCCCATAGCCTGGGGTTGGAGCCTGCGCAATCAATACGATGGAACCGGCGGTCGCCAGGGTGCTAGTTTCGCCATCGCCGTCGCTCGGCGGCGCCAGCGCGCGCGCATCCCCCACAGACAGCCCGATGATTCCAGCCTCCCCCCAGGCGCTCCCAGTCGCCGTCCGCGCCGCGGCACTGCTGCTGACGCTGGCGGTCTCCGGCTGCGCCGGCATCCGGCCAAGCGGCACCCTCACTTCCGCTCCGGCCGCCCGGGCCTGCACCGGGTCGGCCAGCAGCGCCCACCCGCTCGCGACCGCCGCCGGGCTGGAGGTGCTGCAGCGCTGCGGCAGCGCGGTCGACGCCGCCGTCGCGATGCAGGCGATGCTCGGCCTGGTCGAACCGCAAAGCTCCGGCCTGACCGGCGGTGCGATCGTGCTGCACTACGACGCCGCCTCCTCCCGGATCGACAGCTACATCGGCCGCGAGCGCGCACCGGCCGGCGCCGGCCCGGCGATGTTCACCGGCGACGACGGCCGCGCCCTGGATACCGCCCAGGCCACGCTCAGCGGGCGGGCGACGGGCGTTCCCGGCGTGCTGCCTGCGCTGGAGCTGATGCACCGCGAGCACGGCCGGCTGCCCTGGGCGGATCTGTTCGACGCCGCATCCACCCGGGCCGTGCAGGGCTTCACGGTGACTCCGCGGCTGTGGCGGCACATCACCGGCGATTTCCCGCAGGCGTCCGCGCCGGACGTGGTGAAGCTGTTTTCGCGCGAGGACGGTACTCCGCTGCGCGCGGGCGACACCCTGCGCAACCCCGCCTATGCCGAAAGCCTGCGTCTGATCGCGGCCCGCGGCGCAGCGGCGCTGCAGTCCGGCCCGCTCGCCGAGGCCATCGTCGCGCGCGTCGCGCAGCCTCCGCACCCTGCGACGACGACCGCCGCGGATCTGGCCGATTACGCCATCGCGCGCACCGACGCCATCTGCCGGCCGCTGCGCGCGTACCTGGTCTGCGTGCCGCCGCCGCCGTCGAGCGGCGTGGGACTGCTGCAGCTGATGCTGCTCCTGGATGGCACGGACATCGCCTCCCGCCGCCCAGACGATCCACGCGCCTGGCTGCTGTTCGCCGAAGCCAGCCGGCTGATGTACACCGACCGCGACCACTACGTCGGCGATCCGGACTTCGTGCCGGTGCCCGTGGACGGCCTCCTCGACGCCAGCTACCTCGCGCACCGCCGTGCCCTGATCGGCGGACGCGCGGCGGCGGCCGCACCGGCGCCCGGGCAACCGCCGGGCGCGAACCCGCCGGTGGCCGATGCCACTGCCGAACCCGGCGGAACCAGTCATTTCGTGGCCGTTGACAGCGCCGGCAACGTGGTCTCGATGACCACCACCATCGAGTCCTTCTTCGGCTCGGGGCGCGTCGTCGGCGGGATGCTGCTCAACAACCAGCTGACGGATTTCTCGTGGTCGCCCGGTGGCGCGGCGGCCAATGCGATCGCCCCCGGGAAGCGCCCGCGCTCGTCGATGTCGCCGGTGATCATCCTCGACCGCAACGGCCGCTTCGTCGGCGCCCTCGGCTCGCCCGGCGGCAACGCGATCCCCGCCTACATCGCCAAGACCCTGGTCGGGGTGCTGTACTGGAACCTGCCGCTGCAGCAGGCGATCGAGCTGCCGAACCTGGTCGCCCGCGGCAGCCGCTTCAACGGCGAGGCCGCGGCATTCGCCCCGGAGCTGCGCCGGGAGCTGTCTGAGCTCGGCGTGGAGATCGTGTCCGGCTCCGGCGAGGACTCGGGTCTGCATGGCGTGTTCCTGCGCAACGGCAGGCTCCAGGGCGCCGCCGATCCGCGCCGCGAGGGCGTCGCCGGCCAGCGGTAGCGGCAACACACGGCCGGCGTCCGGGGCGATGATGTCCGCCTGCGGTCACGGGACAGGTCGATGCGCTTCCGCCAGATTGAAGTCTTCCACGCGGTCTACACCACCGGCTCGATCAGCGCGGCCGCGCGCGCCCTGCACGTCTCCCAGCCTTCGGTCAGCAAGGTGCTGCACCACACCGAGCAACAGCTGGAACTGGAGCTGTTCCGGCTGGTGCGCGGGCGCCTAGTCGCGACCGAGGCGGCGCACCAGCTGTTCGTCGAGGTCTCGGAGGTGTTCAGCCGGATGACCTCGCTGCAGAAGGCGGTCGGCAACCTGCGCGGCCTCGCCAGCGGCCGCATCCGGCTGGCGGTAGTGCCTTCGCTCGGCCTGCACGTCGCGCCGCTGGCGATCACCCGCTTCCGCCAGCGCCATCCAGAGATCGGGTTCGACGTGCTGACGCTGCACCACGACGAGCTGTTTCAGGCGCTTTACGAGCGCAGCTGCGACATCGCCATCGCCTACGACCCGCCGATGCATCCGCGGATGAAGCGACGCGACATCGACTCCGCCGAACTGATGCTGCTGTTCCAGAACACCGCCCTGCCCGAAGCCGGCGAACGGGTCTCGCTGCAGGTCCTGGAAGGGCAGAACCTGGTCGGGCTGACCACGGGCGGCCCGGTGGGCGAACTGCTCAACCGCGAACTGCAGCGGCAAGGCATCCAGGTCAACGAGGTCGTCTCCAACCAGACCTTCTACATCGCCGCGGAACTGAGCCGTTGCGGCGCGGGCCTGGCAGTGGTGGACGAGTTCACCGCGCGCGCCAGCGTCGACGGCGTCACCTCCTGCCGTCCGTTCTCGCCGCCGCTGCGCTTCCAGGTGCAGTGCGTGCACCTGGAGGATCGCCCGCCCTCCGAGGCCGCCGCCCGCTTCCTGGCCCTGTTCACCAGAACCCTGCGCGAGGCGCGGACCCTCGGCGGCGCGCGGAAGTGAGGGCTTTGGCCCGCAACGCCGCGTCATGCCATCCCGCCCGGTCTGCGGTCCGATGGCGCACACTCAACCCTGTCCGCTGTCCGAGAGCCGGTCCAGCCGGATGCGGTTGGCGAACAGCGAGAACGCCAGCGCCCCGGCCAGGCCGTTCGCCCGCGCCACCCACGCAGGCAGCCAGCGCGGTGGCCGCAGTGCGCCGCTGTCGAACAGCGGCTCGAAGCGCTGCACGTCCTCCAGCGTCATCTTGCCGGCGAACAACCGGCGGCACTGGTGCAGCCGCCCGTCGCGCAGGGCGCGCCGGAAGAAGGTGTGCACCTCGACCAGGCCGCGCAGGTACACCGTGTCCTTGGCGAACGCGGCGCCGCCGTGCAGCGGCACGCCGCGGAACACCCGCTGCGCCGAGGCGAAACTCTCTGCCGGGTCCTGCCCGGCCTCGCGGAAATAGCCCGACACCTGCAGGAAATCCGCGCCTTCGAGCGCCATCGCGATGGCCTCGGTGCGCAGGCTGACGCGCTTCATGCGCTCGATGTCGATGTTGCCGGTGATCTGCTCCGCGAACACCGCCAGTCCTTCCTGGGCGGCGGTGATCCGCGGCGACGACATCGCCAGGCTCGGCAGCACCGTCTGCTCGCGTCCGTTGAGCGCGGTCAGCGAGTGCACCAGCGCCTCGTGGTGCAGCAGCTGGTGCAGGTCGTAGTCGCTGAAGGCCGCGCCCTGGCGGATGCGGATGCGGTAGGCACCGGCGGCGGCCTTGGCGATCATGTCCGGATCCAGCTCCACGCGGATCACCCGCTCGCCGAAGAAGCTGTCCAGCGCGTTCTGCAGCTGCAGCTGCAGCGCGATCGCCGACATGCGGATCTGTTCGCTGGGCGCGAGCAGATCGCGGTCGAGTTCGTTGGCGATATCGATGAAATGCCGCGCCGCCTCGCGCGTGCTCGGCCCGCCGCCGGGCAGCGGGTCTCCGGGATGGCCGTACAGCGCGATCGACAGCGCCCCGGCCTCGGCGGTGCCGGCCGCTTCGAGCATGCGCGCGGTGGTATTCCACTGCCGCGCCGAATCGCACAGGTAGGCGCCGAGCGGGTGGGCGGGATCGGCGGCCGCCGCGATCGCGTCCAGTTCACGCCGCGCCTGGCTGAAGTCGTGCGCCGGATAGTCGACCTGCGGCATCCGTTCGCGACCCCGGGCGGCATCGGACAGGAAGGCCTGCTGCACCGACGCCGGCCAGCTCAGCAGGGTCAGCACGCGCAGGCCGCGCACGGCCTTGACCATGCGCGCATCGAGCGCGGCATGGTGGGCGAGGTCGGCATCCATTGGCGCGGTTCTTCCGGTCATGCAACCGCGGCACGATGCCACCGGCGCGGCCCGGGTGTCATCTCCGGCCGTCGCCGGCGCGGCAGCGGCGCTTTCGCCAGGCACCGTCCCGGCGCCGCCACCGGGGCGGATCAGTGGCGGCCGCGCTTCTCGTCCAGCCTCCGGTTCAACGCGCGGGTCTGGACTTTCGCACCCTTCCTGTCGGCCAGGCGCGAGGCCAGGCGGTCGGCGGCACCGGCGATCTCGTCGCGCAGCTTGAGGTAGTTGCGGAAACGCCCTTCGTCGAGCGCGCCGGCCGCGATCGCCGCGCGCACCGCGCAGCCCGGCTCCCCGCCGTGGGCGCAGTCGCGGAAGCGGCACTGCTCCGCCAGCGCCTCGATGTCGGCGAAGCCGCCGTCGGCCAGCTCCTCCTCGCCGGTCGGCTTGAGCTCGCGCATCCCGGGCGTGTCGATCAGGCAGGCGCCCGAGGGCAGCGCCAGCAGCGCGCGATGGGTGGTGGTGTGGCGGCCGCGGGCATCGTGCTCGCGCACCGCGGCGGTCTGCATCTTCTCCACCCCGAGCAGGGTGTTGGTCAGCGTGGACTTGCCGGCGCCTGAGCTGCCGACCAGCACCGCCGTGTCCCCCGGGCGCAGCCACGGCGCGAGCGCCTCGACCGCCGCGTCGTCCTTCGCGTTCACCGCCAGCACCGGCACGCCCTGCGCCGCCAGGTCGGCCAGCGCGGCGCGGGCGGCAGCAGGGTCGGCGCCGTCGCGGTCGGCCTTGGTCAGCACCACGACCGGCTGCGCGCCGCTGCCCTGCACCAGCAGCAGGTAGCGCTCGATGCGGCGCGGGTTGAAATCGCCGTCCAGGCCGCAGACCACGAACACGGTGTCGACATTGGCCGCGATCAGCTGCTGGCGGTAGTGCTCGCCAGCCGCGCCGCGCTTGATCGCGCTGCGCCGGGGCAGCAGGGCCACGATCCGCCGGCCGTCCTCGACCAGCACCCAGTCGCCGACCGCCGGCCGCTCCTCCGGCGCCACCGTGCCCCTGCGGTAGCCGGCCGGCCGCTGCCATTCGGGCAGGGATTCAACCGCCAGACTGCGTTCGGGAGCGTCGGCCACGACGTAGCCGGAGCGGTGCTGCTCGACCACCCGCATCGGCCTCGCTGCCGGGTGCGCGGCCATCGCCTGCTCCCAGCGGGGCTCCACCTCGGCCCGCCAGCCGATCGCCCGCAGGTCGGCAGGCGCGGGGCTCAAGCGCGGGCGGGGGCGGGCGTCATGCCGCGGATTCTAGCGTCCGCGGCCGGCGCAGGGCGTATCATCGCCGATTCCGCCCCCACGCCCCGGTCCACCCGATGTCCGCCCCCAGCCTGCCCACCCGCGAACGCCTGTCCGAAGTCCGCTACGAGATCCGCGGTGAACTGGCCCGGCGCGCCCGCGACCTGGAGGCGCAGGGGCGCACGCTGATCAAGCTCAACATCGGCAATCCCGGGGCGTTCGGCTTCCGCGCGCCCGAGCACCTGCAGCGCGCGATCGCCGGGCGCATCCACGACACCGATCCCTATACCCACCAGCAGGGCCTGCCGGCCGCGCGCGAGGCGATCGCCGCGCACCACGTGCGCCGGGGCACCCCGTACGCCTCGGCCGAGCGCGTGTTCATCGGCAACGGCGTCAGCGAGCTGATCGACATCTCGCTGCGCGCCCTGCTCAACCCCGGCGACGAGGTCCTGGTGCCCTCGCCCGACTATCCGCTGTGGTCGGCCGCGGCCATCCTCAACGACGGCCGCCCGGTGTTCTACCGCTGCCACCCGCACAACGGCTTCCTGCCCGATCCGGACGAGATCGAGGCGCTGGTCTCCAGGCGCACCCGCGCGATCGTGCTGATCAACCCCAACAACCCGACCGGCGCGACCTATCCGCGCGCCATGCTCGAACGCATCGCCGCCATCGCCGCCCGCCACAACCTGCTGCTGCTGTGCGACGAGATCTACGACGGCATCCTGTACGACGGCGCCGGCTTCGAGCCGATGGCGCCGCTGGCCGGCGACGTGCCCTGCCTGTCGTTCGGCGGCCTGTCCAAGGTGCACCGTGCCTGCGGCTGGCGCGTGGGCTGGGCGATGCTGTCGGGCGAGCCGGCGCGCAGCGCCGGGTTCCGCCACGCCATGGACCTGCTCGGCGCCCTGCGCCTGTGCGCCAACGTGCCCGGGCAGTTCGCGATCGAGGCCGCGCTCGACGGCACCGACACCATCACCCCGCTGTGCCAGCCCGGAGGCCGGCTGTACGAGGCGCGGCGCGCCGTGATCGAAGCCTGCGCCGCCAGCGAACACCTCTCGCTCGCTGCGCCGGCGGGCGCGCTGTACGCCTTCCCCGGCGTCGTCGGCGACGCCGCCAGGGGCTTCGAGGACCACGACTTCGCGCTCGAGCTGCTGGAAGCCGAGGGCGTGCTGGTGGTGCCCGGCAACAGCTTCAACGTGCCCTACCGCAACCATTTCCGCGTGACCCTGCTGCCGCAGCCCGAACAGCTGCGCGAGGTGTTCGCGCGCATCGACCGCGTGCTGGCCCGGCGCGCGGAGGCCAACGGCAAGGTGGTGCCGTTGAAGAAGGCGCGGCCGGCGGCGTGAGCCTGCGCTGGCTCGCGCTCGGCGACAGCTACACCATCGGCGAGGGCGTCGCGGCGGAGGATCGCTGGCCGCCGCAGCTGGCGCGCGCGCTGCGCGGGGAAGGCGTCGACCTGGCCGATCCGCAGATCGTCGCCGCCACCGGCTGGACCACCGGCGAGCTGTCGGCGGCGATCGACGCCGCCGCGCCTGCGGACGATTTCGAGCTGGTTTCGCTGCTGATCGGCGTCAACAACCAGTATCGGGGGCGTGGGCTGGACGAGTATCGCGGGGAGTTCTCCGCCCTGCTCGGGCGCGCGGCCGGGTTTGCCGGCGGACGCGCCGGGCGGGTGCTGGTGCTGTCGATTCCGGACTGGGGCGTGACGCCGTTCGCGGCCGGATCGGGGCGCGATCCCGGGCAGATCGCCGCAGAAATCGACGCTTTCAACGCCGCCGCCGCCGCGGTCTGCGATGCCCGCGACGTGGCCCTCATCGACGTCACCGCGGTCAGCCGCGTCCACGGCGGCGAAGCGGAAATGCTGGCCGCCGACGGCCTGCATCCGTCCGCCGCGATGTACGCGCTGTGGGCGGGCCTGGCCCTTCCCGTGGCGCGCCAGATGCTGGCCGGCCCATGAGCGCCGCCACGCCGCGGCCGCTCGATGCCGCCGCCGCGCGCGCGATCGCCCGCGCCTTCCTGCCGGCGCGCCGCTTCGGCAACCGCTACGACTACTACTACACGCTGAGCAAGCTGCGCACCGATCCGCTGTACCCGGGCGTGCTGGCGGCGCTGCGCGGCAGGCAGGCGCCGCTGATCGACCTGGGCTGCGGCCTGGGCCTGCTCGCGCACGCGCTGCGCGGCGACGGCCAGGCCATGCCCTACGTCGGGGTCGACGTGGACGCACCGAAGATCGCACGTGCGGTCCGCATCGCCGGACGCGGCGCGCTGGCCGATGTCCGCTTCGAGGTGGTCGACCTGGCGCGCGGCTATCCGGCGCACGCGGGCGACGTCGCGATCCTGGACGTGCTGCAGTTCCTCACCCGCGGGCAGCAGGCGGCCCTGCTCGACGCCGCGATCGCCATGGTCGCGCCCGGCGGCCTGCTGGTGATGCGCGCCGCGCTCGACGACGGCAGCGCGCGCATCCGCCGCACCCGCCTCGCCGACCGCTTCGCCGCGGCGGTGCGCTGGATGCCGTCGCAGCCCGTGCACTACCCGCTGGTCGCGGACCTGCGCGCGCAGCTGGCGGCCGGCGGACTCGACGCCCGCATCGAGCCGTTCTGGGGCAATACCCCCTTCAACAACTGGCTGATCGTCGCCCGCCGCCCGCTGTAGGCGCGCCCCTCGGCGGGAACGATTCATCCGCACGCGATGCCCTTCGATGTCGCGGCGGACGGCGCCTGCACGGGGTCGGGGACCACGGCGTGCAGGCCGGCGGCCTCCAGCCGCCGCAGCACCCCGGCGATGATGTCGATGCTGCGGCCATGCCCGGCGCCCTCGTGCAGCAGCACGATCGCGCCGGGCGACAGCCCCTGTCCGATCTTCGCCAGCACGCGTTCGACGTCGCCGTCCACCGCGTCGAAACCGCGCGCGCTCCAGGCCACGCGCGCCAGCCCGGCATCGCGCAGCGGCGCCGACACGAAGGGATTGGCGTGACCGACCACGGCGCGGAACCAGCGCGGCGCGGCGCCGGCGATGTCCTGCAGCTGGCGCTGGCAGCCTTCGATCTCGCCCCGCATCCGCCGCGGCCCCAGCGCCCAGAACCAGGCCTGCGGGTGGCTGCGGCTGTGGTTGCCGATGCCGTGGCCGCGGCGGGCGATCTCGCGCACCAGCTCCGGCCGCGCCCGGGCGCGGTCGCCGACCAGGAAGAAGGTCGCGCGGGCGCCGTGCGCGTCGAGCAGGTCGAGGATCGCGGGCGTGTCGTCGGAAGGACCGTCGTCGATGGTCAGCCAGACCGCCGGTTCTCGCGTCGGCAACCGCCTGAGCACCGGTCCGTACAGCGCCGAGCCCGGCGCCAGCACGCCCCACCAGAACGGCAGGTGCGACAGCAGCATCAGCGCCAGCCCGGGCTGCCATCCCCAGCGCCACCAGGCCAGCGCCACCGCCAGCTGCGACAGCGCCAGCGCGGGCAGCCAGGCCCGGGGACGACGCGGCGGACGGTGCGGGACCTGCATCGGGCCATGATGCCACCGCCCGCCGCTCCCGCCCTCCCCGGGGCCGGCTTCACGCGTTCGCGCTACCATGGTTGGCCCGTTTTCCCGCTGGATGTCCGCCATGTCCCTCGATTCCGCCCTCCGCGCCCGCATCGACGCCCTGCTGTCGGCCAACCCGGCGGTGCTGTTCATGAAGGGGTCGCCGCAGGCGCCGCAGTGCGGGTTCTCCGCCAAGGCGGTGGCCGCGCTGGACGCGCTGGGCGCCGACTACGCCCATGTCGACGTGCTCCAGGACGGCGAGATCCGCGAAGGCATCAAGGCCTACGGTGACTGGCCGACCATCCCGCAGCTGTACATCGGCGGCGAACTGGTGGGCGGCAGCGACATCATCCTGCAGATGCTCAACAGCGGCGAGCTGCACCAGGCGCTGGGCCTGCCCGAGCCCGACCGCACTCCGCCCGCGATCACCATCACCCCGCCGGCGCTGGCGATGCTGAAACAGGCGATCGCCGATGCCGGCGGCGAAGTCGCGGTGCTGGTCGACATCGACCGCAATTTCCGCACCCGGCTCAACCTCGGCCCGGCCGACGCCGAGGCCATCGCCGTCGAGGTCGAAGGCGTGCGCGTGCAGTTCGACCTCGCCGGCGCGCGCCGCGCCGCGGGCATGACCATCGACTTCGCCGACGACATGCGCGGCCGCGGGCTGGTGATCGACAACCCCAACGCGCCGCGCCCGGTGCAGGGCATCAGCCCCGCCCAGGCCCAGGCCCGGGTCGCCGAGGGCAGCCTGCTGCTGGTCGACGTGCGCCCGCCGGACGAACGCGCCATTGCCGGGCTCAAGTGCGAGTTCCGCAGCCTCGACGGCGACGGCCTGCAGCAGCTGCAGGCGCTGCCCAGGGACACCGCGATCGCCTTCCTGTGCCACGGCGGCGGGCGCAGCGCGCAGGCGGCCGAGCAGTTCCTCGCCCAGGGTTTCCGCAACGTCTACAGCGTCGAGGGCGGCATCGACGCCTGGGCGCAGTCGGTGGATCCCTCGATCCCGCGCTATTGATCCGCGGGCCGCGGTCGGCGACAGGCGACGGCGGGATTCGCGGGGGCGGAGGTATCCGCGACGCGCACCCTACGGCGCGTACACGCCGCCGAGCAGGGCGATGACGACGATCGGGATCGGGCCGATGAGGTTGAGAATGACGATCGTCAGCACCAGCAGCAGCGATCTCCCCGCCGCGCCCCATCCGCTGCGCCACCAGCGGCCGCGGCCCATGCGCAGGAAGCTGATGATCAGCACCATCACCATGAACACCAGCGACGGCACCACCAGTTCGCGCCGGTAGAGCCACGGCGAGAACGGGATCATCACGATCGTCCACGCGCACAGCAGGGCGAAGCACGCGCGGAACGCCCGCCGCCAGTCCGTGGACCGGTCCCAGAACTTCAGCAGCGGCACCATTCCCAGCGCGTAGAACAGCGACATCACCGGCACCAGGACCAGCGATATCCAGTTCTCGACATCGGCAATGAAGCCATCGGTGGTCTTGCCGCTCAGCGTGACCAGTTCGCCAAGCACGTCCGGCGGAACCTCCTCCATGCGCGAGATGTTGATGCCGGTCAGGAACAGGATGACCATCAGCACGCCGCATAGCGCCAGGTAGAAGCGCAGCGGCCGGGCGTAGCGGCCGCCGCCGGTGGCGCCGAGCGTCAGGTAGGCTTCCAGCACCGCGCGCGGGCGCAGCAGCAGGTCGCGCGCCGTGCGCAGCTCGACCGCGCCGAAGCCGGTGGCGTCTTCGGCCAGCCGCAGTACCGCAGGCTCGGACGGTTCGCGCGCGTCGCGGGGTTCGTTCACGTCGGCTCCCGGGAACACCTGTCCGCAGGATAACGCCGGAACGCCCGTGGCTCAGAACCCGCCGCCGGCATCCAGCCAGGCCTGCTCTTCGGGCGTGCTCTCGCGCCCCAGCGCGCGGTTGCGGTGCGGGAAGCGCCCGAAGCGCTCGATCACCTCCAGGTGCGCGACCGCGTAACCGCTGTACCCGGCGTTTCCGAGGGAGTCGAACAGCGCGACGGACCGGCGCTGGTCGGCGATATCCTCGGAATGCTCGAACGGCAGGTAGACGAAGGTGCGCAGATCCGCATCCACCTGCCGGTCCAGCCCGGACTCGACCGCGCGCCGGGCAAAGTGCAGCGCCAGCGGGTCGGTGGCGAAGGCGTGGCCGCTGCCGCGGAAGATGTTGCGCGGGATCTGGTCGAGCAGGATCAGCAGCGCCAGCGCGCCTTCGGCGGTGTCCATCCAGGCGTCGAGCTCGCGCCGGGCGGCGGCGAAGTGCGCCTCCCCGCAGCGGCTGCGGCACTCCTGGTCGAACGCGTCGCCGCCCCGGAACCACTTCGCATGGCCGGCCTGGCGCCAGAAGGCGACGACGTCGGCGGCCGTTGGCCTGGCTGTGTCCATGGCGGGCAGCATAGCCCAGCCTCGCGCAGCCGACCCTCGCGCCGGTTCAACCGGCTGCCGCCGCGGCATCGGCCGCAGGCCCGGGCTCCTCGCGGATGCGCCGCCACAGCCAGGCCAGCAGCAGCAGGGTCGGCACCACGGTGAGCGCGCTGAGGACGAAGAAGGTGCTGTACGAGGACGCCTCGACGATGTAGCCCGACACGCCGCCGACGAACTTGCCCGGCAGGTTGGCCAGCGACACCAGCAGCGCGTACTGGGTGGCGGTGAAGTTGAGATCGGTCAGCGAGGACATGAATGCCACCAGCACCACGCCGGCGAAGCCCTGGAACAGGTTGTCGGCGGTGATCGCGGCGTAGAACGCCCACAGCTGCGAGGGGTTCTGCGCCATCAGCAGGAAGGCCAGGTTGGAGATCGCCACCCCGACCGTCGCCACCAGCAGCATCCTGCGGTAGCCGAAGGCGGCCACGCACACGCCGCCGAGGAAGGCCCCGGCGATGCCGGTCCAGACGCCGTAGAGCTTGGACACGGTGGCGATGTCGGCCTTGCTGTAGCCCGAATCGAGATAGAACGGACCGGCCATCACCCCGATCACCTGGTCCGGGAACTTGAACAGGCCGACGAAGGCCAGCAGCGCCAGGCCCAGCGCCAGGCCATTGCTGCGGAAGAAGCTGGAGAACGGCTGCCAGAACGCGCCGAGGAAATCGATCCGGCGCGCCACCGTGGCCTCCGGCGCCACCGGCTCGCGCGCCAGCAGCGTGGCGCCGATCGGCAGCAGCATCAGCAGCGCCATCGTCATGTAGGCCCAGGTCCAGCCGCGGAATTCGGCCAGGTACAGCGCGCCGGCACCGGCGACGATCAGCGCGATGCGGTAGCCCAGGATGTAGGTGGCGGCGAGCGCGCCCTGCGCGGACGTGGGCGCGATCTCGATGCGGTAGGCGTCGACGACCGCGTCCTGGGTGGCGCCGGAGAACGAGCCGACCAGCACCCAGGCCACCAGCCCCGCCACCCCCAGTTCCGGCCGGGTCAGCGCCAGCGCGCCCAGACTCACCGCGACCAGCACCTGCGAGAACAGCAGCCAGGAGCGGCGGCGGCCGAGGAACCCCAGCAGCGGAAAGGCGTAGCGGTCGATCAGCGGCGCCCATAGGAACTTGAGCAGGTAGAAGAAGCTGGCCAGGCTGATGAGGCCGATGCTGCCCAGGTCGAGCCCGACGTCGCGCAGCCGGGTGGACAGCGTCATCGCCGCGATCAGCAGGAACGGCAGGCCCGAGCCGAAGCCCAGAAACAGCATGGTGAGCGCCGAGGGCGTGGCGAACGCCCGGCGGATGCCCCGCCAGCCCTTGTACGACGGCTGCGCGGCGGCGCTCATCCGGCGTAATCCACCACGTAGGGCGCGTGGTCGGAGAAGCGCGGCTCGCGGTGGATGGCGCAGGCGCTGGCGCGCCTGGCGAATTCCGGCGTCACCAGCTGGTAGTCGATGCGCCAGCCGACGTCGTTGGCGCGCGCGGCGCCGCGGTTGCTCCACCAGGTGTATTCGACCGCCTCGGGCCTGAGCACGCGGAAGCTGTCCTTCCAGCCGTGCACCGGCGGCGTGACCAGGCCGTCGCCGCAGTCGTCGGCGATCATGCCGTTGAGCCAGGCGCGCTCGGGCGGCAGGCAGCCGGAGTTCTTCTGGTTGCTGGTCCAGTTCTTGATGTCGCTGCGCGCGCGGACGATGTTCCAGTCGCCGCACAGCACGTAGTCGCGGCCGCTGGCCAGCCACTCGTCCATGATCGGCTTGAGCCAGTCCATGACCTCGAACTTGAAGCCCTGGCGCAGTTCGCCCGACGAGCCCGAGGGGATGTAGAACGAGACCACGCTGAGGTTGCCGTAGCGGGCCTCGATGTAGCGGCCCTCGTCGTCGAACGGCGCCCAGCCCAGCGAGGTACGCACCTCGTCAGGCTTGCGCCTGCTGTAGATGGCAACGCCGCTGTAGCCCTTTTTCGTGATCGCGTCGCGGTAGAAGCAGTGGCCGAAGGGGCGGAAGCAGGCGTCGGCGAGCTGCGCCTCCTGCGCCTTGGTCTCCTGCAGGCAGACGATGTCGGCGTCCTGCGTCTCCAGCCAGCCGAAGAAGCCCTTGTTCGCGGCGGAGCGGATGCCGTTTGCGTTGAAGCTGATGATGCGCATGCGGAGGTGGTTTGCGGCGGTCGGGCAAGCCTAGCGGAAAGCGCTGGTGCGTGTCGGCCGTGTCGGCCGTGTCGGCCGTGTCGGCCGTGTCGGCCGTGTCGGCCATGTCGGCCATGTCGGCCATGTCGGCCATGCCGGCCGTGCCGGCCGTGCTGGCCGTGCTGGCCGTGCTGGCCGTGGTGGCCGTGGTGGCCGTGGTGGCCGTGGTGGTCCGTGCCCTGGGCCCGTGCCCTGGCCCGGCTCATCCGGGCGACCCCACGCCTCCGCCGTCATCCCAGCGAATGCTGGGATCCATTTGGACTTTGCCGTTCATGTGGCCGGGCGAACGGCAAAATGGATCCCAGCGTTCGCTGGGATGACGTCCGGAGGCTGCAGGCGACGTCCGGGGACCGGGGTGCCGTCCGGGGACTGGGGTGACCTCCGGGGGCTGGGGTGACGTCCGGCGACCGGGATGACATCGGGGCCGGGATGACATCCAGGGTCGGGATGACATCCGGAGTCGGGATGACGTCTCCGGGCCTACGGTGACCTCGGGAGCCGGAATGACGTCCGCAGCGTCGGCCGCAAATCCGCCGCCGCTACGCCTTCTTCACGAACTCCGACTTCAGCCCCATCTGGCCGATGCCGTCGATCCTGCAGTCGATGTCGTGGTCGCCGTCGACCAGGCGGATGTTGCGCACCTTGGTGCCCACCTTCACCACCGACGAGGAGCCCTTGATCTTCAGGTCCTTGATCACGACCACGGTGTCGCCGTCGGCCAGCGGCGTGCCGTTGGCGTCGCGCACCTGGGCGGCGGCCTCGGCGGCGGCGGCCTGCTCGGCCTGCTCGGCGGGCGACCACTCGTGCGCGCACTCGGGGCAGACGAGCATGGTGCCGTCTTCGTAGGTGTAGGCGGATCCGCATTGCGGGCAGGCGGGAAGGCCGGACATGGCATCTCCATGGAAGCGTGGGGACCGGCCATTGTCGCATCTCCCCTGCGGCGCGCCGGCGTGGGAAGATGACGCCATGGCCGATCACCGCTCCCGCTTCCTGCAGCTCGCCCTCGAGGTCCAGGCCCTGCGCTTCGGCGAGTTCACGCTCAAGTCCGGGCGGGTCAGCCCGTACTTCTTCAACGCCGGGCGCTTCGACTCGGGCGCGTCGCTGTCGGCGCTGGCGGCCTGCTATGCCGACGCCGTGGAGGCCGCGGACCTGGAGTTCGACCTGCTGTTCGGCCCGGCCTACAAGGGCATCCCGCTGGCCACCGCGCTGGCCTGCGAGTTCGCCCGCCGTGGCCGCGACCTGCCGCTGGCCTTCAACCGCAAGGAGGCCAAGGCCCACGGCGAGGGCGGCAGCCTGATCGGCGCGTCGCTGGCCGGTCGCCGGGTGCTGGTGGTGGACGACGTGATCACCGCCGGCACCGCGATCCGCGAGGCGCTGGGACACATCGCCGCCGGTGGCGGCACGGTGGCAGGCATCGTGATCGCGCTGGACCGCCAGGAGCGGGTATCCGATACCGACCGCCAATCTGCGGCACAATCTGTCGCGGAACAGTCACAAGTGCCGGTGGTGGCGGTGGCCACGCTCGACGACCTGCTGGCCTACGCCGGCGGGCACGCCGGCCTGGCGGACGCGCTTTCCCGCCTGCAGGCCTATCGCGCCCGCCATGGCACGCAAGTTGATACACACTGACACCGATTGATCGAACCGTTGGGGGACGGCCTCGATGAACAAGCGGACCATCCTCGCCACGCTCGCCGGACTGTGCCTGGGCACCGCCGCGGCAGCGGCCGGCGCCCAGGACAAGACCGAACGCCGCCTGTACTGCTGGGACGAGGGCGGCCGCCGCGTCTGCGGCGATGCGCTGCCGCCCTCGGCGGTCGACCGCGCGCGCACCGAGATCAGCGCCCGCAGCGGCATCCGCGTGGCCGAGGTCGACCGCGCACTGACCCCCGAGGAGCGCGCCGCCGCGGCCGCGGCCGAGAAGCTGGCGCAGCAGACCCGGCAGTCGGAGGAGGCCGTCCGCCGCCGGGAAATGGCGATGGTGGAGTCCTACAACACCGAGGAAGACCTGCGCCGCGGCTTCGGCGAGCGCATCATCTTGGTCGACGAGGCGCTCAAGACCTCGCGCATGGGTATCGACAACCTGCGCCAGAGCCTGCTGTCGCTGCTGCGCCAGGCCTCGGACCTGGAGCTGCAGGGCAAGCCGGTGCAGCAGGCGCTGGCCAACAACATCCTCGGCCAGCACCGCGACCTGATGCGGCAGAAGGCGATCATGGAGCAGCAGACCATCGAGCGCACGCTGCTGGACGCCGATCTCGAACACGCGCTGGAGCGCTATCGCGCGCTGAAGCTGCCCTCCGGCGAGGGCTGAGCGCCGGCGTCGCGCCGCCTCTCCGGGAGCGCTTCCAGGATTTCTGCCTCGTCCCGGCGAAAACCGGGATCCGGTTGCTCCGGCAACATCCTGAAAATCAAGATGGATCCCGGCTTTCGCCGGGATGACGGCGTTTGGCCGATTCGCTTTGCATGCAGGGCCACACCGGGGCCGAGGCACCGCCCTTGCCGCCCTTGCCGTCCTTGCCGTCCTTGCCGTCCTTGCCGTCCTTGCCGTCCTTGCCGTCCTTGCCGTCCTTGCCGTCCTTGCCGTCCTTG
>CAKTDC010000018.1 GCA_934541015.1 uncultured Luteimonas sp. | reverse complement strand
GCCATCTCTCCGGAATGCGATGCGTGGCGCGGGTGCAACGCTAGCGCGTTGTCGCCGGTTTGACCATCGCCTGCGGCGATGTTCGCTCCGGCCTGCGGCCTGCGCAGTCAAGACCAGCTCGATGCCTTGAACCGCTCGGCCATCTCTCCGGAATGCGATGCGTGGCGCGGGTGCAACGCTAGCGCGTTGTCGCCGGTTTGACCATCGCCTGCGGCAATCCGTCGTTTCCGCGAAGGCCCGAAGCCTTGGACTCCGGATCGGAGTCGAATGCCCCCGCCTTCGCAGGGACGACGGACTTCGCGACGACCCCGGTGCAGCCCGCCGCGGACTCAGCACTCTCCGCAGGCAGGCGCCGCCATCGGATTCAGGCCGGTGGCGGGGCCGCGGCAGCCCCGTTCGAAACCGCGGCCCGCTGCAGCGGCGCAATCCTCGCGTCCGCCCTGCCGGACTTGCGACAGTCCAGGCTGGATTCCTCGATCAGCGGCGGCAGGCGCTCGGCGAGGAAATCGATGAACACGCGCACCGCCGGCAGCAGGCCACGCCGCGAGGCGAACACCACGTGGGCGATGCCCTGCGGCAGGCGCCACTCCGGCAGCACGACTTCCAGCTCGCCGCTGCGCACCGCTTCGGCGCACAGCGTTTCGGGCAGCATGGTGATGCCCAGGCCTTGCCTGGCCAGCTCCATCAGCATCGGGAAATCGAAGCCGGCCACGCGCGGCTTGAGATCCACCCGGCGCACTTCACCGTCGCGGCCCCGCAGCTCCCAGCGCTGGCGGACCTCGTCCTCGCCCATGCTCATCGTGGTGTGCCCGGCCAGATCGTCGGGCGTCTTCGGCCGGCCGGCGCGGTCGAGGTACTTCGGACTGGCGACCAGCAGCTCCTGGATCTCGCCGAAGCTGCGCATGACCAGGCTGCCATCGTCGTCGAGCTTCGAACGGATGCGCATGGCCATGTCGAAGCCTTCGTTGATGACGTCGACGCGGCGGTTGCTCACGTGCAACTGCACGCGCACCTCGGGGTACCTGGCGAGGAAGTCCGGCAGCAGCTTGGGCATCAGCTGCTGGGCGATGCCGACCGGCACGCTCGCCTTGACCAGGCCGCGCGGCTCGGCGCTGAGCCGGTCGACCACCTCGCGCGCGGCCGTGGCCTCGGCCAGCATCGACTGCGCGTGCCTGTGCACGCTCTGGCCGACGTCGGTCACCGCGAAGCGCCGCGTGGAGCGCTGCAGCAGGCGCACGCCCAGGTCGTTCTCCAGCTGGCTGATCCTGCGGCTCAGGCGCGACTTGGGGATTCCGAGCGCGCGCTCGGCCGCCGCGAAGCCACCGTGATCCACGACCATCGCGAAGTAGTAGAGATCATTGAGATCCTGCATGACCGATCACCATTATTGGAACAATATGTGGCATTGAAGCATATTTATCCTGAATACGCAACGAAATAAAGTCTCTCCGTCCCAGCCGCAAGGCGACAACGGAGCCCACATGAAACTTCTGCATCTCGACTCGAGCATCCTCGGCGAACACTCGGTGTCGCGCCAGCTGACCGCCGAAATCGTCGCCCGCTGGCAGGCCGCTATCCCCGGCCTGCAGGTCCGCCACCGCGACCTCGACGGCGACGCCGCCGTCGTCCACCTCTCCTCGCGCTCGCTGGCCGCCGCCGACGAGCTCGAACAGGCGCGTTCGGAGCAGGTGCTGCAGGAATTCCTGGACGCCGACGTGGTGGTGCTCGGCGCCCCGATGTACAACTTCGGCATCCCCTCGTCGCTGAAGGCGTGGATCGACCGGATCGCGGTCAAGGGCCGCACCTTCCGCTACACCGCCGAAGGCCCCGAGGGGCTGGCGCGCGGCAAGCGCATCGTGGTGGCGGCCTCCGCCGGCGGCGAGCACGGCGGCCAGCCCAGCGACTTCGTCGAACCCTACCTGCGCCACCTGTTCGGCTTCCTCGGAGTCGAGGACGTGGGCTTCGTGCGCGCCGACGGCGTCAACCTGTCGCCGGAACATCGCGCGCAGGCCATCGACCGCGCCCTGGCGACGCTGTCCGCTCCGGTGCGCGAAGCCGCCTGACCGTTCCGCGTTCCGGCAGGGGCGCGGGCTCGTGCCGGTCCGGGCGCGCTACGCGATCCGGTCCAGGCCGCCCATATAGGGCCGCAGCACCTCCGGAATGGCGATCGAGCCGTCGGCCTGCTGGCCGTTCTCCATCACCGCGATCAGCGCGCGACCCACCGCAACGCCCGATCCGTTGAGCGTATGCACCAGCTCCGGCTTGCCCGCTTCCGGATTGCGCCAGCGCGCCTGCATGCGCCGGGCCTGGAAATCGCCGCAGTTCGAACACGAGGAGATCTCGCGGTACGTCTGCTGCGAAGGCAGCCACACTTCGAGGTCGTAGGTCCTGCGCGCCGAGAAGCCCATGTCGCCCGAGCACAGCAGCATGCGCCGGTACGGCAGCCCCAGCTTCTCCAGCACCGTCTCCGCGCAGCGCGTCATGCGCTCGTGCTCGGCGTCGCTGTCGCCGGGCGCGCAGATCGAGACCAGCTCCACCTTCTCGAACTGGTGCTGGCGGATCATCCCGCGCACGTCGCGCCCGCCGCTGCCGGCCTCGGAGCGGAAGCACAGCGAATGCGCCGTCATCCGCATCGGCAGCTGCTCGGCCTCCACGATGCGGTCGCGCACGATGTTGGTCAGCGAGATCTCGGACGTCGAGATCAGGTAGCGCCGGTGCTCGCCCAGCCGGGTGGCGAACATCTCCTCCTCGAACTTCGGCAGTTGCCCGGTACCGTACAGGCTCTCGGCATTGACGATGACCGGGACGTTGGTCTCCTCGTAGCCATGTTCGCCCGCGTGCAGGTCGAGCATGAACTGGGCGAGCGCGCGGTGCAGCCGCGCCAGCTGGCCGCGCAGCACCGTGAAGCGCGCGCCGGACAGCTTCGCGGCGGTGTCACCATCGAGCCAGCCGTGGCGCGCGCCGAGCTCGACGTGGTCCCTGACCTCGAAATCGAACTCGCGCGGCGTGCCCCAGCGCCCCTGCTCGACGTTCTGGTGCTCGTCCGCGCCCGCAGGCACCGCGGGATCGGGCAGGTTCGGCACGCCCATCGCGATGGCGTCGATCTCGCCGCGGATCGCATCCAGGCGCGCCTCGCTGGCCTTGAGCTCCTCGCCGAAGCCGGCCACTTCGGCCAGCAGCGGCGCCACATCCTCGCCCCTGGCCTTGGCCTGGCCGATCGCCTTGCTGCGCGTATTGCGCAGGTTCTGCAGCTCCTGCGTGCGCACCTGGATCCGCTTGCGCTCGGCCTCGAGCGACTGCAGCTGCTCCACGGGCAGGTCGAAGCCGCGCAGTCCGCGCAGCCGGTCGGCGGTATCGGCCAGATGCTGGCGCAGCAGGGTCGGATCGAGCATGTTCTGGAGGTCCTGGATCGCAAAAGCCGATTATCGCCCGAGATCGGCGGCCACGGGCCCGTCGCGCCCCGGCGCGGCACGGAACCGGGCACGAGCTGCATGCAGGCGAAACGCCGGCTGCGGCGCCACCGGCGCACTGGCGGGGCTGTGCCACAATCGGGACGCACCGCTTCTCCTGCCGACATGACCGCCACACCCGACCGCAATCCACCCGCGCGATCGCGACCGCTCCCCGGCGGACGCGCCTGGTGGCTGATCGCCGCGGCCTTCGTCGCCGGCCTGCTGCTGTTCCTGATCGTCTGGCGCGGCAAGCGCGACGAGTTCGAGTTCTACCGCACGCAGCCGGTCCCCACCGACGTGCAGGGCCAGGTGTTCGAACCGCTGCCGGCGCCGCTGCCCGCCGGCAGCGACGTCAGCGAATTCGACCCCAGCGCCGCCGCCACGCCCTCCGGGCAGGTCGAGCTCGGCGACGCGCCGGTACCGCCGCCCGCGCCCGGAGCGCGTCCCGCCGCCGATGTCCCCGGCTCCCCGGCATCTGGTCCCGTGGCCGGCGGCGCGATGCCGCAGCTGCTTTCGGCGCCGCCGCCGGAGTACCCGCGCGCCGCCCTGCGCGCGGGAGCCTCGGGCGAGGTGGTGCTGCGCATCGACGTGGCCGCCGACGGCCGCCCGGCGTCCATCCAGGTACTGCAGAGCAGCCGCAACCGGGCGCTGGACCGCGCCGCGGTCCAAGCCGTGCAGCGATGGCGCTTCCAGCCCGCGGTCCGCGACGGCGTTGCGGTGCCGGGCAGCGTGCAGCAGACGATCCGCTTCGACGCGCCGCGCTAGGGACCCCCTGGCCCGCTCGCTTTTGATCGTCATTCCCGCGCAGGCGGGAATCGCTTCCCCGGTGGCGTGCGGCTGCACCGCCCGGCGTCAGCCGGCCGCGACCTCCAGCCCGAAACCCGCGCGCCGGGCGAGCGTGTCGAAGCCCGGGAACGAGGTGGCGACGGTGGCGATGTCGTCGATGCGGATCGCGCCTCCGGCCAGCTGTGCCGCGACCGCGAACGACATCGCGATGCGGTGGTCGTCGTGGCTCCGCACCCGTCCCCCGCCGACCTCGGTGCCGCCGTGGATGGTGGCGCCGTCGGCCGCTTCGTCCACGCGCACGCCCAGCGAACGCAGGCCGTCGGCCATGGTCGCGATACGGTCGGACTCCTTGACCCGCAGTTCCGCCGCGCCGCTCACGACCGTGGCCCCCTCGGCGAAGGCCGCGGCCACGAACAGCACCGGGAACTCGTCGATCATGTCGGCGACATGCGCCTGCGGCACCTCGATCCCGCGCAGCGGCGCGTGCCGCACCAGCAGGTCGCTCACCGGCTCGCCGCCCTGCCCGCTTGCCGGCGTCTCGACGATGTCGGCGCCCATGGCGCGCAGCACGTGCAGCAGGCCGGTGCGCCGCGGATTCATGCCCACCCGCTTCAGCAGCAGCTCCGAGCCGGGCACCAGGGTCGCAGCGACGATGAAGAACGCGGCCGAGGAAAAGTCCGCGGGCACCACGATGTCGCGCGCCTGCAGCCGGTGCCCGCCCTCGAGCCGGGCGAAACCCGGCGCGAACTCGACCGGCCAGCCCAGCGCCTGGAGCATGCGCTCGGTGTAGTCGCGGGTCGGATGCGGCTCGCGCACGCTGGTGCTGCCGCGGGCATAGAGGCCGGCGAGCAGCACCGCGGATTTCACCTGTGCGCTGGCGACCTGTGTTTCCAAATCAATGCCTTGCAGCGCATTGCTGCCGTGGATTCTCAGCGGCGGCACGCCGCCGGCGGCGGTCTCGATCATCGCGCCCATGCGCGCCAGCGGGTCGGTGACCCGGCGCATCGGCCGCTTCGACAGCGAGGCGTCGCCGACCAGGACGGTATCGAAGCGCTGGCCGGCCAGCAGCCCGGCCAGCAGGCGCATGCCGGTGCCGGCGTTGCCGCAGTCCAGCGGCTGCGACGGTGCGCGCAGGCCGTCGATGCCGACGCCATGGACGATGCGCGAACCTTCCGCCGGAACCTCGATGCGCACGCCCATCTGGCGGAAGATCGCCTCGGTCGCGCGCGCGTCCTCGCCCTCGAGGAAGCCCTCGATCCGCGACACTCCGTCGGCCAGCGAGGCGAGCATCACCGCCCGGTGCGAGATCGACTTGTCGCCCGGCACCAGCAGCTCCCCGCGCAGCGGGCCGCCGCGCGAGGCGAGCCAGGCCGCAGTCACGGCACGGCGACCGGATACGAGCCCAGCACCCGCACCTCGCCGGCGAAGTCGTCGATCTCGGCCAGCGCGTCCTTCAGCGGCGATTCGTCGACGTGGCCCTCGACCTCGATGAAGAACGCGTACTGCCACAGCTTGCCGTGGGCAGGCCGCGACTCGATCCGGTTCATGCTGATCTGCCGCCGGGCCAGCGGCTCCAGGATCCGGTAGAGCGCGCCGGGCTGGTCGCGGATGAACACCATCAGCGAGGTGCGGTCGTGCCCGGACGGCGGGAACAGCGCGCGGCCGATCACCAGGAAGCGGGTGGTGTTGTCGCTGCGGTCCTCGATCGGGCCGGCGATGACCTTCATGCCGTACACGTGCGCGGCGTTCTCGCCCGCGATCGCCGCGGCGTCGTCGGCGAGCTTGGCCCGGCGCACGCCCTCGGCGTTGCTGGACACCGCCTCGCGCTGCGCGCCCGGCAGGTTCTCGCGCAGCCAGTTCTTGCACTGCGCCAGCGACAGCCCGTGCGAATAGATGCGCTCGATGTCCTCGATGTGGCCGGTGCGCGAGATCAGGTACTGGTGCACGCGCAGCTCGACCTCGCCACAGATCCTCAGCGGCGAGGTCAGGAACAGGTCTAGCGTGGACTGGATCGTGCCCTGCCCCGAATTCTCCACCGGAACCACGCCGAAATCGGCGTTGCCCGCGGCCACCTCGTCGAACACCTCCTCGACGCTGGCCAGCGGCAGGCCCTTGGCCGAGTGGCCGAAGTGCTTGTACACCGCCTGCTGCGAGAACGTGCCCTCGGGCCCGAGGTAGCCGATCTTCAGCGGCTCCTGCTGCGCCAGGCAGGCCGACATGATCTCGCGGAACAGGCGCACCAGTACCTCGTCCTGGAGCGGGCCGTCGTTGCGGTCGACCACCCGGCGCAGCACCTGCGCCTCGCGCTCGGGGCGGTAGTAGTCGATCGCCGCGGCGAGCTTGCCCTTGGCCTTGCCGACCTGGTGCGCCCACAGCGCGCGTTCGGCGATCAGCGCCTGGATCTCGCGGTCGATGCCGTCGATCTGCTCGCGCACCGCGGCCAGGTCCGGGCGGGCCTGCCTCGCCGGATCCGCACGGCGAGGCGACGCCGTGCCTGCACCGCCGGCGCGCGCGGGACGCTTCGCGGCCGCCTTCTTCGCAGCCGCCTTCTTCGCGGCCGCCTGCTTCGCGCCCTTGCCCCCGGCGCCGGTGGTCCTGCGCTCAGCCATGTGTGTTCTGGAACTCCCGCATGAAGTCGACCAGCGCCTGCACGCCCTCGACCGGCATCGCGTTGTAGATCGAGGCGCGCATGCCGCCAAGCACGCGGTGGCCCTTGAGCCCGATCAGCCCGGCCTCGCGCGCGCCGGCGAAGAAGGCATCGTCCAGCGCCGCATCGTGCAGCGAGAACGCGACGTTCATCCGCGAGCGCACCGCGAGGTCCACGTTGTTGCGGTAGAAGCCGCCGGAGCCGTCGATGGCGCCGTACAGCAGCCCGGCCTTGGCGTCGCTGCGGCGGTCGAACTCGGCGGTGCCGCCCTCGTCCAGCATCCAGCGCACGGTCAGGCCCAGCAGGTACCAGTTCCAGGTCGGCGGCGTGTTGAGCATCGACTCGTGCGCCAGCTGCGCGCCGTAGTTGAAGATCTCCGCGCGCGGATGCCCGGCGCGCTCGAGCAGGTCGCGGCGCACGATCACCACGCTGATGCCCACGGGCCCGAGGTTCTTCTGCGCGCCGGCGTAGATCAGCCCGTAGCGCGAGACGTCGATCGGCTCGGAGGCGATGCTGGAGCTGAAATCGGCGAACAGCGGCACCTCGCCGGTATCGGGCGCCACCTCGCCCCAGGCCGGACGGAACTCGACGCCATGGATGGTCTCGTTGGCGGTGATGTGCACGTAGGCCGCGTCCTTCGACAGCCGCCAGGTGTCGCGCGCCGGGATCGAGCGGTAGCCGCCGGCCTCGCCGCTGGCGGCGATGTTCACGTCCACCGTCGCCAGCTGCTTGAGCGCGGTCGCGCCCCAGTGGCCGGTGATCACGTAGTCCACGCGCTGCCCGGGATCGGCGAAGTTCAGCGCGATCAGCGCCTGCTGCGCGGTCGCACCGCCGGTCGGGAACAGCACCGCGTAATCGTCGGGAATGCCAACCAGCTCGCGCAGGTCGGCTTCGGCCTGGCGTGCCACCTGCAGGAACTCCGGCCCCCGGTGGCTGATTTCCACCACCGATGCGCCGGTGTCGCCCCACTCCAGCATGTCGGCCTGGGCCTGGCGAAGCACGGACTCGGGCAATGCCGCAGGTCCAGGACTGAAGTTGTAGGCTCGTGACATGCGTAGCGCTCCGGTTGCGGGGAGAATCTCCCTAGTATGCCGCAGCGCAACACCCATGCGGCGGGTGCCGGCAACTTTCCGCGCCGCCTGGACTCCAAGCTGCACAGAGGAACACGGACATGCCCATGGACCTGCGCGATGCACTGCGGATTCCCGAGTCTTCGGTTACCGATGAAACGGTCTTCCGCCACCGGCGTTCGCTGCTCGCGGCGCTGGCGGCGCTGCCCGCCGCCTTGCCGCTGTCGGGCTGCGCGGACGCCGCGCCGCCGCCGACCACTGCCACCGTCACCCGCGCGCAGGCCGCATCGGGCTTCCGCACCGGCGAAACCCTCACGCGCTACGAGGACATCACCACCTACAACAACTTCTACGAGTTCGGGACCGGCAAGTCCGATCCGTCGAACGCGAAGAAGACGCTGCGCGTGTCGCCGTGGTCGGTGGAGGTGTCGGGCGAATGCGCCAGGCCCGGAACGATCGCGCTCGAAGATCTGCTCAAGGGCTTCAAGCCTGAAGAGCGCATCTACCGGCTGCGCTGCGTCGAGGGCTGGTCGATGGTCATCCCGTGGCTCGGCGTGCCGCTGGCCGACGTGCTGCGCCGCTTCCAGCCCACGTCGAAGGCCAGATACGTGGCCTTCACCACGCTGGCCGATCCGGCGCAGATGCCCGGCGTGCGCTTCCGCTCGATCCACTGGCCCTACCGCGAAGGGCTGCGCATCGACGAGGCCATGCACCCGCTGTCGTTCCTGGCCACGGGACTGTACGGCAAGCCGCTGCCGCAGCAGAACGGCGCACCGCTGCGGCTGGTGGTGCCGTGGAAATACGGCTTCAAGAGCATCAAGTCGATCGTCGCCATCGCCTTCACCGAGCGCATGCCCGAAACCGCCTGGAACCGGCTGCAGCCGCGCGAATACGGTTTCTACAGCAACGTCAATCCGGACGTGGACCATCCGCGCTGGAGCCAGCGCAGCGAGCGGCGCATCGCCGGCGGCGGCAACCGCCTGCTGGTCGACCGGATCGCGACGACGATGTTCAACGGCTACGCCGACCAGGTGGCATCGCTGTATGCGGGCATGGACCTGAAGCGCTGGTACTAGGCGGCCCGACGCCGATGCCGCATGCCGCAGCCGGGCCGCGCTCCGTCCGCACGTCGCGCGCCATCGTCACCGCCAAGGCCTGCATCCACGCGCTGGCGCTGGCGCCGCTGGCGATCCTGGCATGGCAGGCCTGGCGGGTGGCCAGCGGCGCCGACATCGACGCGCTCGGGCCGGAGCCGGTGGTGGCGATCGAACACAGCCTGGGCATCTGGGCGCTGCGCCTGCTGCTGCTCACGCTCGCGCTCACGCCCCTGCGCCAGCTCAGCGGGCAGGCGCTGCCGATCCGCTTCCGGCGCATGCTCGGGCTGTATGCCTTCGCCTACGCCAGCCTGCACCTGGCGGTCTGGCTGGCGCTGGACCTGCGCGGCGACTGGGCGCACGTGCTGGAGGAGATCGCCAGGCGGCCCTACATCACCGTCGGCTTCCTGGCCTGGCTGCTGCTGGTGCCGCTGGCGGCAACGTCGACCCGCGGCTGGATGCGCCGGCTCGGCGCGCGCTGGGCGCAGCTGCACCGGCTGGTCTATCCGCTGGCCGCGCTGGCGGTGCTGCACTTCTGGTGGATCGTCAAATCCGACTATCGCGAACCGCTGCTGTACGCGGCGATCCTGGGCCTGCTGCTCGGCTGGCGGCTGTGGTGGCGATACCGGCGGCTGCGATAGCGGCCCGCCCCCGGGCCGGTGTCAGGCCGGGCCGAACAGCAGCAGCGCCGCCAGCAGGGCCGCCAGCACGGTGGCGCTGATCAGCAGCCAGGGCCAGCGCCAGGCAGGCCGCCGCGCCGCATCCGCCCCGTCTGCGCCCGCCAGGGCGGAGTCCGCCGCATCCGATCCGTCGCCGGAACCGGCCGGCTGCGGCCGCGGCGCTTCGACCACGAAGCGGTGGCGGCCGTCGAAGGCGACCTGGTCGCCGCCGCGAAGCACCGCGTCGCGCACCGGTTCGCCGTTCACCTCGCTGCCCCGGGCCGAACCCAGGTCGCGCAGGATCACCTGGTCGCCGACCAGCTCCACCCGCGCATGGCGATCGTCCAGCTCCGGATCGTCGATGCGGATGTCCGAGCCTGCATGCCGGCCCACCAGCCGCGGCTGCTCCAGGGTCACGCTGCAGCCGTGATGACGGCCGCCGATCCCGCGCAGCACCACCCGGGCGTCGGCCGCCGGCAACGGCCCCCGGTGCGGCGGGAACGCGGGCACCTCGGGCGGCCGCGGCGCCAGCAGGCGCAGCTCGTGGCCGTCGACGTGGATCGCATCGCCGGCGCGCAGCATCGCCATGCGCCGGATCGGCCGGCCGTTGACGTGGACCCCGCCCCTGCCCTCCGGCACCGTCATCCAGACCCCGCGCCGGTCCACGCACAGCGCGAGCGCGTCCTCGCCGCCGCCGCCATCGACCACCTCCGGCCCGCCGTCGCCGCCGACGATCGCGTGCATGCCCACCGGCAGCGGCCGGTCGGGTCTGCTCTGGCCGGGGAAGCGGAGTCGGACGGGATCCATGGCGGCGGAATCTAGCATGCGGACCTTGGTCGCAGAGCGCGGACCGCGCAGAATGGCGCGACTCAGCCCAGGGAGCCACAGATGGCAGGGATCGATATCCGGCACAACCATTCCATGCCCAGGGCGCAGGCGCGCAAGGCGGTCGAGGAGGTGGCGGTCAAGCTCGCAGAGCGCTTCCAGGTCGACTACGGCTGGGATGGCGACGCGCTGAACTTCACCCGGCCCGGCGTCGACGGCAGGATCGAGCTGGGCCCGCAGCAGTTGCACGTGACCGCCAGCCTGGGCTTCCTGCTGTCGATGATGAAGGATCCGATCGAGGCCGAGATCCGCCGGGTGCTCCAGCAGAAGTTCTGAGCCGCCGCAACGCAACCCGGCCGGCGGCTCAGGAGCCGGACCAGCCAAAAGGATCGGGTTCGTCCGCGAACAGCCGCCGCGACACCCCGGACTCGTCGCGCTCGATCTCCGAGACGAAGGCGTCGGCGTCATCGAGCGCGGCGAACGCCGCGAAACCGCGCTCCAGGAAGCCCTGCAGCTCGGACAGCCCGGCCAGCTTCGCCGGCCCGCGCGAGAACGCCAGCAGCGCGGCCACGCCCGGCAGGTGCAGGGCCTTGCCGAAGCCGCGCCCCACCCGCCCGATCAGCGCGATCTGGCGCGCACGCTCCGGCTGCGCGCCGCGGAGCCGGTAGGCCTCGCCGTAGAGCACGGCATCCAGCTCCCCGCCACCGGGCGCAAGCCGCTCCAGCACCGCGGCCATCCCCAGGTCCAGCTCCTGGGTGAGCGCGCCCAGCTCGATGGCATCGGCCACCGTCTCCAGCAGGCGCGCCGGCAGCAGCCTGCGCATCATCGGCAGCACCCTGGCGATGTCGGCATCACGGCGACTGAAGTCCCTGTCGCCGTAGACGTCGGCGAGGAAGAACGCCGCGGCCTCGCGCCGGGCCGGGTCGGCGAGGAAATGCGCGAAGCTGCGGCGCAGGCGCGCGGCCTGCCAGCGCCGCAGTTCCGGCAGCCACGGCAGCCGGTTGCGCGGTTCGCGCTCCGGATCGTGGAGCCGCTGGTGGAGCGCCAGCTGCGCGCCGAGCCGTTCGTCCAGACGCCTTGCCATGCGTTACAGGGTGTGGGCGGCCAGCGAGTGGAGCAAGCCCTCGGTCGGTTGCCGCTACACTCTGCCGGCACCGACTGCCGAGGCCACATGCTCTCCGTCCACGTCGCCAGCCAACGCCCGCGCCGCAAGTCCGGCCAGCAGCCCCGGATCGGGCTTGCCGTCGCCGGCGGCGGACCGATCGGCGGCATGTACGAGCTGGGCGCGCTGCACGCGCTGTCCGATGCCCTGGACGGCCTGGACCTGACCCGCCTGGACTGCTACGTCGGCGTGAGCAGCGGCGCCTTCCTCGCCGCCGCCCTGGCCAACCGCATCGATACCGCGGAGATGTGCCGCGCCTTCATCAACGGCTCCAGCGACGAAATCAGCTTCCGACCGGAGACCTTCCTGCGCCCCAACATCGGCGAGTACCTGCGCCGGGCTTCGCTGCTGCCGCAGCTGTCGCTGACCTGGGGACGGCGCATGCTGGCCAATCCCGGCCGCGCGCTGCGCTGGTCGGAGCTGATGCACGGCTTCGGCGGCCTGATGCCGACCGGGATCTTCGACAACCAGGGGCTGGAAGCTTTCCTGCGCGAGGTGTTCACCCGCCGCGGCCGCAGCAACGATTTCCGCGGGCTCGACGCCGACCTGTTCGTGGTCGCGGTCGACCTGGACAGCGGCGAAGCCGTGCGCTTCGGCGAACCCGGCTGGGACGCGGTGCCGATTTCGAAGGCGGTGCAGGCCAGCTCCGCCCTGCCCGGCCTGTACCCGCCGGTGGAGATCAACGGCCGGCATTTCCTCGACGGCGCGCTGCGGCGCACGATGCACGCCTCCACCGTGCTCGACCGCGGCGTCGACATGATGATCGGCATCAACCCGCTGGTGCCGTTCGACGCCTCGCTGGCGCCGCGCCAGGCCGGCGAGGCCGACCAGGTGGGCCTGGCCGAAGGCGGGCTGCCCAGCGTGATGTCGCAGACCCTGCGCACCCTGCTGCAGTCGCGGATGCAGATCGGGATGGAGAAGTATCCGCGCCAGTACCCGCACATCGACCAGCTGCTGTTCGAGCCCAACGCCGCGGACAGCGAACTGTTCTTCACCAATCTTTTCAGCTTCTCCGCGCGCTCGCGCGTGTGCGAGCTGGCCTACCGCAACACCCTCGAAGACCTGCGTCTGCGCGCGGACGAACTCGCCGCGCCGTTCGCCGCGCACGGCATCGGGCTGCGCCGGGAGGTGCTGTCCGATCCGCAGCGCGGGCTCGCCGCCTCGCTGCCGCCGGCACCGCCACCGCGCACCGAAGCCACCGCCCTGCTGCGCCGCGCCCTCGACGATGCCGACACCCTCGTCGCCGGACGCGGCCGCAGGCGCGGGCGCCGCCGCTGACCGCGCGCAGCGGCGTGGTGTGAATGCTCTAGACATCGGCCGCACTCTGGGCCATCGGCAACGAACCAGTGCCCGGGAGGCAGACATGGCAAAGCTCAAGAAGACCGCGAAGAAGACCGCAGGCAGGACCGGCAAGGCCGGCACGCAGGCGCAGGCCGAACAGCTGACGAAGACGCTCAGCGAATCGGCGCAGCAGATCTGGCTGGCCGGCGTCGGCGCCTTCGCGCGCGCGCAGTCCGAGGGCACCCGGCTGTTCGAGAGCCTGGTCAAGGAGGGCCTGAACCTGGAGAACGCCGCGCGCAAGCTGGCCGGCAGGCGCGCCGACGACGTGCGCGATGCGGTCGAGAGCCGCGTCGAACAGGCCCGCGACCGCGCCACCGATACCTGGGACCGGCTGGAGAAGGTGTTCGAGGCGCGGGTACAGCGCGCCCTGGTCCAACTCGGCGTTCCCGCCCGCGAAGACCTGCAGGAGCTCAGCGCCCGGGTCGAATCGCTGACCGCCGAGCTGCGCCGGCAAAGCCCCGGCAGGCCGGCCGCCAGGCGCGCCACCGGCACCCGGGCCGCCGCGAAGAAGACGGTGACGAAGAAGGCTCCGGCCAGGAAGGCGCCGGCGAAGAAGGCTGCGGCCAGGAAATCCGCTTCGGCGCCGAAGTAGGGATCGGGCGGCCTGCCTGCGGGAGCGCCGCAAGGCGTGACCGCGGCGCCACCTGCGACCCGGGGAAGCCGGGTCGCCGGCTTCGGGACGACGCCGCGCCCTGACGGTCTGGACCCGCCCCGGTCCGGTAGCGGGGCGCCGCTTCCGGCCCCGGGGCCGCCGTAGCGCCACTGCCCGGTCCGCGCCCCGGATTCCGTTATCCTGCTTCATGGAACAGGGGAAATGCAGATGGGTACCGGGACGATCCTGGCCATCGCGATCATCGCTGCACTGGTGATCGGGGCGGCCGCGAGCTACTACTTCTGGTTCGTGCAGAAGGCACGCGACGAAAGCGCGGCGGGCATCGTCGCGCTGTCCGCGCTGTCGTGGCGCGTGTTCATCCACATGGTCCTGGACGCGCTCGGCCGCCGCGGCTACCAGCGCGTGGTCGACAAGGAGGACCCGTCCGGCGACCGCGACTACATCCTGCAGCGCGAGGGACAGCACTGGCTGCTCTCGTGCAAGCACGGCAGCGCCTTCGTGCTGGGCAAGCCGGTGGTGCTCGACCTGGCCAACGAGATCCGCCTCAAGAGCGCCAGCGGCGGCTTCCTGCTGACCCAGGGGAAGATCCTGCCCGAGGCACAGGCGGTCGCCGGGCAGCAGCGCATCGAACTGCTCGACGGCCAGGCCCTGTGGCCGGAGCTGCGCGACCTGATTCCCGAGGACCGTCGCAAGGCCATCCTCACCCCGGCGTCCGATCGCGCGCGCCAGCGGATCCTGCTGTCGTGGCTGCTGGCCCTGCTGGTCGGCGTCGCGCTGTTCCTGCTGCTTCCGAAGGCGCCGGCCAGCGCGGCGGCGGCCAGCAGCGTGGTCGACGCCACCGGCCAGGCGCCCGCTCCGGCCGCCCCGGCGCCCGATGCGGCCGAAGCGCCGACTGAAATCACGCCGGAAATCCTCGCCCGGCAGCGCGAGGATGTGCTGCGCGCACTCTCGACCCTGCCCGACGTCGACCGCGTCGCCTGGTCCAGCCAGTCCACGCTGCAGGTCGAACTGCTCAGGATCGACGGCGACGCCTTCAGCCGCATCTGCCCGCTGATGGAGCGCTACCCGGCGGTCGCCACCTCCCGCATCCAGCTCACCCCGCCGCCCGGCAGCGGAGCCATGGTGCGCTTCCGGCAGTGCAGGACGTTTTAGGGGCCGGGATCGGGGATTCGGGATCGGGGATTCGCAACGGCAGGAGCACCCGCAACAGCCGGCACGCCGCCCCGCTTTTTCCAGTCACCGATCACCGCTCACGGTTCCCCTCACCAGTGCACCCCGCGCATCATCGCCGCGAAGGCGATCTGCTCGTGGCTGGGGGTTTCGTCCTTGAGCGCGCTCCGGTCGCCCCTGGCCGCGGCCGAGTCGGGGAACAGCTCGAAGGCCGTGCTCATGATCACCTCGTAGGCCTTGGGCGCGATCGCGTTGACCAGGGCAGAGAAGATGCCCAGGCGGGTGGCGATGCGGCTGGGCCGTTCGATGATGCCCTTCACCACCAGGTCCGCGGCCTCCTCTGGGGTGAGGGTGGGCACGCTGTCGTACATCCTGGTCGGCGCGATCATCGGCGTCTTCACCAGCGGCATGTTGATGGTGGTGAAGCTGATGCCCTTGCCCGACAGTTCGCCCTGCGCGCAGCGGCTGAAGGCGTCCAGCGCGGCCTTGGAAGCGACGTAGGCCGAGAACCGCGGTGAGCTGGCGAGCACCCCGATGGAGCTGATGTTGATGATGTGGCCGCGGCGCCGTTTCGTCATCGTCGGCATGAAGCCCATGATCAGGCGCAGGCTGCCGAAATAGTTCAGCTGCATGGTGCGCTCGAAATCGTGGAAGCGGTCGTAGCTGAGCTCGATCGAACGCCTGATCGAGCGGCCGGCGTTGTTGATCAGCACGTCGACCTGGCCGTGCTCCTTGAGCACCTTCTCCACCAGCCGGTCGCAGTCGGCCATGTCGGCCAGGTCCGCGGTGTAGGCGAACACCTTGCCGCCGGCGGCCTTCATCTCGTCGCGGGCCCTGAACAGATCCTCCTCGCCGCGCGCCACCAGCACCGTGACCGCACCTGCCTCGGCCACGCGGCGTGCGGTCGCCAGGCCGATGCCCGACGAACCGCCGGTGATCACCACCACCTTGTTGCGCACCTTGCCGCGCAGGGTGCGATCGATGAACAGGTCCGGATCGAGGTTGCGCTCCCAGTAGTCCCACAGGCGCCAGGCGTAGCTGTCCAGCTTCGGCACGGCGATACCGCTGCCCTTGAGCGCGCGCTCGGTTTCGCGGCTGTCGAAGCGCGTGGGATAGACGATGAACTTCAGCACCTGCCGGGGGATGCGGAAATCGCGCAGCAGCATGCCGATGAAGCGGTTCACCGGCGGCAGGCTGCCCACCGCACCGCGGATCGCCGGCGGCACGAAGGCGAACATGCGCGCGTCGATGCGCATGGTCATCTCCGGCGCATGGCCGGCGCGGGCGAACACGTTGAGCACCTCGCCCACCCGCAGCGGCTCCGGATCGGTGAGATGGAAGGTGTGGCCGTCCAGCCGCGGCTTGTGCGCGATGTGGTCCATCGCATCGGCCACGAAATCCACCGGCACCAGGTTGATGCGCCCGCCCTCGACGCCGAGCATCGGCATCCACGGCGGCAGTGTCTGGCGCAGCTTCTTGATCAGGGTGAAGAAATAGTAGGGGCCGTCGATCTTGTCGATCTCGCCGGTCTGCGAATGGCCGACCACCATGCCCGGGCGGTAGATGCGCCACTTGATGCGCTTCTCGGCGCGCACCAGCCGCTCCGAATCGTGCTTGGTGCGCAGGTAGGGATCGTCCAGCCCTTCGGCTTCGTCGAACATGTCCTCGCGGAAGATCCCCGGATACAGCCCCGCCACCGCGATCGAACTGGCGTGGTGGAAGCAGCCGGCCCCGATCGCGGCGGCAAGATCGAGCGCGTGCCGCGTGCCCTCGACGTTGGCCGCGACCTGCGCCTCGGCGCTGGCGGTCAGGTCGTAGATCGCCGCCAGGTGGAAGAAATGCTTCACCTTGCCCTTGAGCGCACGCAGCTGCGCGGGCGCCAGTCCGCAGTTGTCCGCGGTCATGTCGCCGACCACCGGAAGCACGCGCTTGCGGTCCCAGCCCATCTTCTTCGCGACCGCCTCGAACTTCTTGCCCGATCCCTCGCGCACCAGCACGTGGACGGTGCCCTTGCGCTTGAGCAGGTTGCCGACCAGGTGACGGCCGATGAAACCGGTGGCGCCGGTGACGAAACAGGACATGTGCGCTCCGCTGGTTGTCCGTGGCGCCCCGCGCGCCCTCCCCGCGCTTACGTTGCCAGAGGCGCGGCCGCAGGACAATCCGCAGCCGTATTGACCCGCCCCGGAGCGCATGGTGTCATGGGGGCCGGTGCAGGGGAGGAAGCGGAATGGCCAACAACCAGCAGGCGTTCGAGCAGGCCGCGGTGGATGCCAGGTCGCTGCCGGAGCGGCCGGACAACGACACCCTGCTGCGCCTGTACTCGCTGTTCAAGCAGGGGTCCGAAGGCGACGTCGGCGGTGAGAAACCCGGCTTCTTCGATTTCGTGGGCACCGCGAAATACGAAGCCTGGAGCCGGCTCAAGGGCACTTCCCAGGACGAGGCCAGGCGGCAGTACATCGAACTGGTGAAGAAGCTCAAGGGCTGACCGGGGCCGGCGGACCGCCACCATGGCCCGGGATACGCGACAACGCATCCTCGACTGCGCGCTGGCCATGTTCAACGCCCAGGGCGAGCCGACCGTCACCACCAACCACATCGCCGACGAGCTGGAGATCAGCCCGGGCAACCTGTACTACCACTTCCGCAACAAGGACGACATCATCGAGCAGCTGTTCGCGCGCTACGAACAGCGCATGGACGACGCCCTGACCCCGCCCGACGGGCGCCTGCCCGGGCTGGAGGACATCTGGCTGCAGCTGCACCTGGTGTTCGAGTGCATCTGGGACTACCGTTTCCTGTACCGCGACCTGATCGAGATCCTGAGCCGCAACCGCCGGCTCCGGATCCGCTTCGCGCGGATCGTCAAGCGCGCCGACGACCGCGCCCGCCTGGTCATGCGCGGCCTGTCGCAGGCCGGGGTGATCCGCGCCTCGGCGGCCGAGATCGACGCGGCGGCCACCAACATCCTGGTGCTGGCCACCTTCTGGCTCAACTACGCCTCCGTGCTCGGCGACCGCGACGAGCAGCGCGCGATCGAGCGCGGCATCGTGCAGGTGATGATGCTGCTCTCGCCCTTCCTGCGCGACGCCGAACGCGTGCACCTGAACCAGCTGATCCGCGCCTACACCGATTGAACCTGGAGATTCCGAGATGGCCAAGACCACCTGGGCCGCCTTTCCGCATGACGCCAAGCCCTACGCCTGCGCCGGCGACGCCCTGAAGAAGGCCTGGCCGCGGCTGCACGCCGGCGACCTGGAGCCCTTCCCCGACGCGAAGCGCGCCGGCGCCCTGATCAAGGCCGCCGGCAAGGCCGCACCCGCGGGCGTCGCCGCGGCCGCGCTGGCGACACAGCTGCAGGAGGCCTGGCGCGCCTTCCACCGCGGCGACTTCAAGGCCGCGTTCGAGGCCGGGGAGGCGCTCGGGCCGGTCGGCGCCTCGGTCGCGGTCAAGGCCCTGGGCATCCATGCCACCTACCTGGTGGACAGCGACGCGGAGAAACTCAAACGCTTCGAGAAGGCCGCCGCGATCGCCGAAGCGGCGGTCGCCGCGCTGCCCGACGAGGCCAACAGCCACTACCGCCACGCCTTCGCGCTCGGCCGCTACAGCCAGGGACTGAGCATCGCCCGCGCGCTCAAGCAGGGCATTGCCGGCCGCGTCCGCGAAGCGCTGGACACCGCGCTGGAGCTGGAGCCGGAACATGCCGAGGCGCACACCGCGCTGGCGCTGTACCACGCCGAGATCATCGGCAAGATCGGCGCCATGATCGGCGGGCTGACCTACGGCGCGAAGGCGGCCGAGGCCGAATCCCACATCAAGGCCGCGCTCAAGCTGACCCCGCAGTCGCCGATCGCGCACATCGAGTCGGGCAACGTGCTGTTGCTGCTGCACGGCGACCGGAAGGAGGACGAGGCTGCTGCCGCCTACGAAAAAGCCGCCGGCCTCAAGCCGGCCGACGCCATGGAGGCGCTGGACGCGGCCTACGCGCGCGAGCAGCTGGAGTGAGCGACACTGTCCCCCGCCCTGCCGGGCTTGCCGGGCCTGCCCCGGCCCCGTAGAATTCGCGTCCCGGTTTGCCCTCCCCTTCCCCCGCGACCGGAGGAAGGAGAGTGATCGCCAGGCTTCGCCTGGCGACAGCGCTTCCTTTCGGGCGGTTAGCTCAGCGGTAGAGCATTGCCTTCACACGGCAAGGGTCGCAGGTTCGATCCCTGCACCGCCCACCAATGCAATCAATCACTTCGACGGCCCTGCAGCGACGTTCCCAGCGGCCATTCTTCGTCGATTCCGGCAGCCCGGGACGGGGCTCGCGGCGGGCCGGTGTTTGCCGCTCGTGGTCGGTCTGCCTATACTCGACCTCGATACCAGTCGGAACAACAGCATGAGCCTCCGTGATCTCCGGATCCGGCGGATCCTCGCATTCGCCACGCTGATGACCCTGTGTGTGACCGCGGCCGGCGCACCGCCGGCCAGCGACCTGGCGTCGGCATCCGATCGCATGCTGGCCAGCAAGGGCAAGGAGCGTGGCGAACTCGCCTGCAGTGTGCTGCGCGGCGGCGTCCTGCGGGAAGTGTTCGGCGCCGAAGCGGGCGCCGCCGAACTGTCCCCCGGTGGACCGTTCGTTCCCCATGGCCTGTGCACCGCCACCTGGGACAAGCCCGATGCCGACGCCTTGAGAGAGGCCAGGACCCGTCACCAAGTCGAGAAGATGAAAGCCTCGATGGGTAAGCGGTCATTCGACGAGCCCACGCCGCCGGCGCCCAACTACTCGGTCAGCCTGACGCTGTTGATGGAACGCTTCGATTCACCCGCGGCGGCCGTGACCAGCCTGGAGAACGCGGTGAAGCAGCTGACCGAAGGCATCACCGTTGAAGTGGCCGGCAGGAAACGGCGTACGCAGGTCGATTTCGACGACTGGATCGATGGCCTGGGTGACCGCGCCATCTGGGCGCCGAAGATGTCCGAGCTCTCGGTCGCGAACAACGGCTACCGGTTCGCGATCGGTGTCTCCGGCTTCGGTGATGCCGACGTCAACCGTGAACGGGCCGAGGCACTGGCCCGGCGTCTGATCGGTTCGCGCTGAATCGAGTGGGCATCAAGCGCACGCAACCGTGGACCTTGATGCTCTGGACGCTGGTCGCCGTGGGGGCGTTGTACTGGCCCCCGTCGCCTGTGTCGGCGACGTCGGAACAGGGGTCCATGACGATCTCGGGCGCGACACGCTCCGGCGAGCGGTTTGCAGCGACCTTTTCGGCGATCATCACTGATCGTCCGATCCGGAACAGCGAGCACGGCTACTCACCGGTCGCCCGGACCGCGGATGGTCAACCGATTCCGGCCAGGTACTACACGCCACTGACCCTGACCTGGGACTTTGGCGACGGGACGTCGGCCACGATCAAGGATGAAACCACCGCCTCGCACACGTACGCGGACGATGGCGAGTACACCGTGACGGCTGTCGCCCGGGACCAGTCCGGCGAATTTGCCAGAGCTTCGCACACGGTCACGATCGTCAACACCGATCCGGCATCGGCACGGATTGCCGCCACCCTGATCGACCCGGAGAACCTGATCGTCGAGTTGAGTGGCTGGGCGGAAGACGTGCCCGGCGACCCGCTGCACTTTCGTTGGGACTTCGGCGACGGGGAGGGTGTGGAGGGCCCTGTGGACTCCATGTGGCGAGTCACCCATCGCTACCCGTCGCCCGGACGGTACGAGGTCACCCTGACCGTGACTGACGATGACTATCCCTCGACGTCCGGCAGTGCCGCACGGAATGACGGAAAGACCGAGAAACGTCGCACGATCACGGTGGGGCACGTCGATTCTGGACCGGAACGCGCCCCCATCGATACGGATGCGGCACCGGTCGCGCTCACCAACCGGGTCACCGGCAGCAGCGCGGGCGTGGTCTCCGCCCGTTTCGATGCCGAGATCCATCCCTTTGCCGGGCTCTATCTGGCCCCCGTCAGTTCAGGCGCCTGTCGCTTCATGCTCAGCTTTCGCGATGACGCCCAGTTGATCCATGGATCGGTCCTGGTCGACATGTTCGGCCTTCCTCCGGAAGGCGGGCGGTACCGCGTCGGCAAACCCAACGTGTCGGTTCATTTCAAGCACACTGCCGAGAGCTACCGGGCCGATCTCAGGAGCATCGGCGGTCCCTTTGGCGCGGGCGGCGTCGGTGACCTGGTGCAAAAGACGCTGGATGGCGCCGGCGTGCTGGATGGTGAGACGCGTGATGCGATCACCAGGACGCTGCGGGACATCGCCGGCATCGGTGCGCAAGCACAGTCGGGGCGTGGCCAGACGCCCATCCCGGCGCGCTCCCCGCTGGTCGATGAATCCATCGCGTTCACCACGGACGCCGGTACCTTCGAGTTCGAGTTCGTGCCCGGCGAACGCGCGGTCGGGAACTTCGATGTGACCATGACCCCGAAGTATGGCCGGTACAAGGGGCAGCCGGTCAAGGTCAGGGCGGAACTGGCCCTGGACATGGGGGCCGCGGCCAGCGACGGCATGGTGCGGGCCGCCAACTGCGGGCCGCCACCGTTCGAGCTGGAAGCCGGCTGGCCGAAGAACGGCGACCGGCATATCCGTTTCGACCGGCCGTCGATGTGGGTCAACTTCTCCGATCCGGTGGCGCCGGACACGCTGGATTCGCGCACGGTACAGCTGGTCTATACCGACACCTCCGGCGCGCAGGTTCCGGTCCCCACGCGCCTGCTTCGCGATCACGACCGGGTCTACGTCGTGCCCGAGTCAGACTTGCTGTCCGGCGTCTACTACGACATCCGCCTCCTGACCGGCGATGAGGGCGTGCGCAGTCGCAAAGGCTCGCTGCTGGCGTCCGAAGACGGTGGCGACTGGGTGACCGCCACCCGGTTCTCCACCAGGGTGGACATCCACCCCCTCACCGACGGCAGTCGCCTGCTGTCCTGCCGTCTCTATCAGCCGGCCCGGGATGTGCCGTTGATCGCCGGCAAGCCGGCGATGGCGCGGGTCGGGGCCCACTGGCAACGCCAGCCCGGGGTTCATCCGGATCATCAGGTCAGGGAGTTCAACGGCACCGTCGAATTGTACGGACCCGACAACCGGATCGTGGGTCAGACGCCGTACAGGTTCGTCAGGCCCGATCTGTGGGAAAGCCGGGGCATCAGCCGGGCGAGGGCGGAACAGCACGCGCAGGTGGCGTTCACGCCCCGGGACGACATGAAGGGGGCAGCCATGCCGTACGGCATCAAGGTGGCGCACTCGTCCATTGTCGATCCACTGGTGCTCTACCGCGGCAGATGCCCGCTCACGATGTGGGACCGGAAGCCGACCCTGAGCATCGATTTCATCGCCTTGACGATCGATGAGTGGCGCAATGACCCGTCGATACTGCAGGGGTTGATGCCCACGCTGCAGCGGCTGGCGGATGCCAGCGTCGACTATGCCTGGGAACAGTTCCCCGTGCTCGACATCGATGCAGGTCCGGTGCGTGTACTGTCGCTGGCCGAGCGGGTGCCGCCGCTGCAGCCTCCACATACGCAGCCGCCGTTCGCATGCAGGGCAGGCTGCATCATGGACGGGTATGGCGACGAACTGCATGCATTTCTGCGCCAGCGCGGCGAACCGGGATTCCACGGTATCGGCGCATGGCTGCACACCCAGAGCTCCGCTGACGTCATCGTCGCCTTCGGGCCTCATCTCAGGCTGGAGGGCGGCATCGCGAGCGCCACGCTGCGGGATGGTCGCGGCCTGGTGCTGGTTCCCGGTGGCGGGGATGCCGAGCTCTTCCCCCGCTACGTGAACGCCATCGTGCACGAGCTGGGACATGTGCTGGGCCTCGATCACCTGCCCTATGTGCAAGATGCCGCCGAACGGGCCCGGGTCGTTCCTCTTCGCGATGGATCTACGCCATTCCGGTACGAAGGGATCGACGCCATGCGGATCAGACGCGATGGTCTGACGGCCTGGAACAAGTCGTCACGGGACGGCAACGAACAGGGCGGTCGACTGTTCCCGCTGATGTTTCCCGGTACGATTCCCACCGACGATGCCTTCATCGCCAATCACCACTACCGGCAGATCCAGCGTCTGCTCGAGGAGCTGGATCGCTGATCGACCGGGACGGCCGGTCACCCATTACGACTGGCGTCCGATCCGCGTGGCGGCGCACCCGTGGGCGCGCCACCTGGCGGACGGAATGACGCTGGCCGCCCTCGGTAGCCTGTATCGTGTTTTTGCGAAAGCCGGCTGAAGTTCGGCCGTTCGCCGCAAAATCGGCGATGTTTGCCGCATTTTGCGCGTCAAAGTCGGCGAATGAACGATTTTTTACAGGCGATGACCTATGCTGTCCGGATTCCCTTTTGCATGGCAGGAGGCTCCCTGATGGCGGCAAGCAAGGCAAAGCACACTGCAATCCTCCGCAAGTCCGGAAAGGCGGCAGGCAAGCAGGCATCCCTCACCCGCGAGCAGATCGCGGACGACCTCAAGGCGTTCCGCAAGTCCGGCGGCAAGATCGAGGTCCTCGGCAACACCAATACCTTCAAACGCATCGGCTGAGCGCCGCTGGCGCCCCGCCGCCCGATCGCGCCGGCCGCAAGGCCGCAGCCCTGATCGGGCGCCCTCGCCGGCCCGACGCCGGAGACCGCAGGAAGCTTCCCGCTGCGCATGCACGCCGGGAAGCGTCCGCGTGCCCGCACCAGGCGTCAGGGCGCCGGGCACCCTTCCGTGCGCTCGAACGCCAGATCCTCGTAGTCGTAGCTGAAATCGGCCTCGGGATCGACCTTGGCCATGGTCAGGGTCGCCGGCTGGCCTGACGCTGCCGGGCGGAAGTCCAGCCAGGCCTCGGCGTCGACCTCCTCGGCATGCCAGTCCACCAGCAGCCGGTCGCCGGCGCGCATCACCCGCCCGGCCAGCAGCGGCGACTTCTCGGCGACGAATTCGAAGCCGCCGGCGCGCGGACAGATCGAGACCGCTCCGAACCACGGATCGCGGTAGGTTCCCGGGATCAGCTGCGGATCCCCGGCGACCGCCGGCGCGCGCGGCTCCGCGGCCCCCTGCGGCGCGGGCTGCCCCGGTGCCTGCCCTGCCGAAGCGCTGGCCTGCGCCGCCAGCCAGTCCGCGTAGTAGGCAACTGTCGGCGCTGCAGCGGCGTCGGCGCGGGTGAACATCTTGAGCAGCACCTGCGGCAGCACGGTCCGGGCCTCGCTGTTGCCGCCGTTGGCCATGAACACGATGCCGGCCTTTTTCTCCGGCAGCAGCACCAGATGCGAGTACATGCCCGACAGGGTGCCGGTATGCGACACCTTCCAGGTGCCGTCGACATCGGTCAGCCGCCAGCCGTAGCCGTAGGCCGAGAAATGACTGTTGTCCCATTCGCGCATCTGCCGCGACAGCGGCATCGGCATGTGGGTGTGCCACAGCGCCTCGCGCTGGGCCTCCGACAGCCACGGCCGGCCCTCGCCGTCGACGCCGAAACGCTCCGGCTCCAGCCACACCCGCGCCCAGAGCAGCATGTCGTCGAGGCTGCAGCGGATGCCGCCGGCGGCCATCATCGGCACATCCGGTATGGTCTCGCCATCGGCCTGGATCACGATGTCGACGCCGGCCTGGCGCATGTGCGGCTGGGCGAGGTTGCCCACCGCGTCGCGCTGCCATGCGCCCACCTGGCAGCGGTCCAGGCCCAGCGGCGCGAAGATCTCGCGGCGGACGAGCGCGTCGAACGGCGCGCCGCCGGCGGCCGCGGCCACTTCGCCGGCCACGATGTAGAGGTTGTTGTCGTAGGCGTAGCGCGAGCGGAAGCTGTGGAGCGGTTTGAGGTGGCGCAGGCCGCGGATCACGTCCTCGCGCGTGAACAGGTTCGGCTCCGGCCACAGCATCAGGTCGCCCGCGCCGGGGCCGAGGCCGCTGTTGTGGATCAGCAGGTCACGGACCTGGATCTGCCCGCTGACCCAGTCGTCGTGCATGCGGAAGTGCGGCAGGTATTTCACCACCGGGTCGTCCCAGCGCAGCCTGCCCTGGTCGACCAGGCGCGCCAGCAGCGCGGCGGTCATCGCCTTGCTCAGCGAGGCGATCCGGAACAGCGTGGCCGGATCGATCGCCCTGCCGTCGCCGGCTTCGCGTTCGCCGCGGGTGCGGCGGTAGACAACCTCGCCGTCCACCACGATCCCCACCGCCAGGCCCGGCAGCCGGTAACGCTCGAAGGCCTCGTCGAACGCGGCGTCGAAGGCCTCGCGCTGGCGATCCACCACCACCCCTGCCGGTTCCGGCTCCGCTACGGCCGGCGCCGCGCCGGCAGCAGGCAGGAGCGCCGCCGCCAGCGCGAGAACAGCGAAACGGCCTGCAAGCAGGCCGTTCCGGGGATGATCGGGCGAGGTGGCGGGCGCCATCACCAGAAGTCGTACTGCACCAGCAGCGTGTACGCACGCCCCCTCGGGTCGGCGACGCGCGGCTCCCAGCCGGCGCCGCTGGCCCAGTCGTTCTTGTGCGCGGTGAACGGGGGATCCTCGTCAAGCAGGTTCTTCACGCCGAAGGTCAGGCGCAGATCCTCGATGCCGGTGAAGGTGAGGCTGTAGTTGTAGGTGATGTACCTGTCGACGTCCGGATCCCACGCCGAGGGGATGTAGTGCCGCGACGGCGCGCTGACGCTGGTCGGCGGCTCGTCGGCATAGCCGTGGCGGTAGATCTGGGTCAGGCTGTGCGACCAGTCGCCCTTGGCCCAGGAGAAGCCGATCGTGTGCTTCCACTTCAGCGGCAGGCTGTAGTAGCGCACGTAGCTGCCGACCAGGTTGTCGGTGTAGGGCATGAACTCGAGCAGCTTGTCCTGGAAGTTGTCGAGGTAGCTGCCGTTGAGGTTGAGCCGCCACTGGCCGCCGGCCAGTTCACCCCGGAAGTTCAGGTCCATCTCGACGCCGCTCATCAGCGTGCCGCCGGAGTTGACGAAGCGGCGGTCGATGAAGATCACGTCGCCGCTGGCGTCGCGGATCCAGTTGGCCTCGAAGATGTCGTAGTTGTCGCGCAGCGTGTCCAGGTCGGGCGCGGTGCGGATCGTGTTGATGCGCTCGATCTCCCACCAGTCCAGGCTCATGTTGAACCACTCGGCCGGCGCGATGACCACGCCAAGGCTCTTCTGCTTCGCCTCCTCCGGCCGCAGGTTGGGGTTGCCGCCGGCCAGGATGTCCGGCCGGATCATCTCGCAGCCCGGGCGGGTCTCGTCCACCACGCCTCCCGGGCACTTGCCCGGGTCGGCAACGTCAAGGGCGGTGTTCTGCAGCTCGCTCACGCCGCTGAAGAGTTTGCTGAACTCCGGTGCCTTGAAGCCTTCGCTGTAGGCGCCGCGGAACGCCAGCGCGTCGAACGGCTGCCACTTGAACGAGACCTTGGGATTGGCGGTGCCGCCGAAGCCGTCGTAATGGTCGTAGCGCGCCGCAAGCGTCGCCTCGAAGGTCTCCAGGAACGGGAAATAGAGTTCGGTGAACACCGCCTTGACGTCGCGGCTGACGTTGGGCAGCGCGTTGGCATCGTCGAACGGCGCATTGAAGATCGCCGGGCGCGCGGAAGCGGCGCGGCGGTCGCCATTGAACTGGAATTCCTCCCGGCGCGCATCCACGCCGAAGGCGACCTGCAGCTCGCCGCCCGGAAGCGGCGCGATGGCCTTGGAAACCACCGCGTCGATCGTGGTCACGATCGAGCGGCCGCCATACAGCACCACGCCGGCGGCGGAGGCGGCTTCCATCGCCGCCATCGCCGCCGCGCTCTGCTCCTGGCCCGGCATCAGGAAGGGATTGAGCAGGCCGCTGCCCAGCGCCTGCTGCAGGCCCGCGGTGTACTGGTAACCGGTGCCGAGGCGGGACTCGGATTCGCTCGATGCGCGCGACAGGCCCAGGCTGTAGTCGAAGGAGCCCACCTGGCCATCGAGGCCGAACAGCACGCGGTAGGCCTTGGTGTTGGTCTGCACCTCGCGCGGACCGCAGGCGTAGCAGCGCCAGCGGTAGGCGATCGGTGCGCCGTAGGTCAGCTGGTCCTCGCCGAAATAGCCCGCCATCGCGTCGTAGACGCTGTTGTAGGTGCTGCGGGTGAGGTCGTTGAGCGGATACCAGGTGGTGGGGTTGAAGGCGGCCGTCGCGGTCCCGCTGGAGGAGATCTGGTTCGGCTCGAAGATCCGGTTGACGTCCACCTCCGAACCCATGAATTCGGCGTAGGCCTGGTGGCGGTCGGAGATCTTGAAGGTGGCACGGCCGATGAACTGCACGCTTTCCTGCGGCTGCTGCATCACCGCCGCGGCCGGATAGTCCCAGGCGCAGCCATAGCGCGAGGCGACGTTGGTGGCCGTGGTCGCCCACAGCCGGTAGTCGTAGGGCCCCATCATGTCGTGACCGGCCTCGCAGCCGGCCGCGCCCGGCAGGTTCAGCGGGTTGACGCCGTTGACGGTCGCGCCGTCGGGCGCGCGCAGGGTCGTGCCGGTCATGCTGCCGGCGATATTGAAGAGCGTCGCGTACGGGGTTCCGCGCGTGTCCGGCGACAGGCCGCGCTCGGGCTGGAAGCCGTTGGAGAAGTCGCGCGAATCGCCGCGCAGGATGTCGTTCTTCTTGAGCGACAGGGTGCCGAACACGTTCCAGCGGTCGGTGTCCAGGTCGCCGGTGCCGAACAGAACGCTGGTGTTGTAGATGTTGCCGCCGCCCTCCTCGGTCATGTCGACGAAGGCATTGACCTGCAGGCCGCTGTAGTCGGTGCGGGTGATGAAGTTGATCACGCCGCCGATCGCGTCGGTGCCGTACACCGCCGAGGCGCCGTCGCGCAGCACCTCGACCCGGTCGATCGCCGAGAACGGGATCGAGTTCAGGTCGACCGCCATGCCGCGCAGGCCGTGCGTGGCGACCCGGCGGCCGTTGAGCAGGACCAGGGTCGCGTCGGCGCCCTGCCCGCGCAGGTTCGCGCCGGACACGCCGTTGTTGCCGCGCAGGTCGGCCGGCGCGATGCCCGCATTCGCCGCGAGGTTGTCCGAACCGTTGCCGGCGATGTTCAGGTGCATCAGCAGCTGTTCGGCCGAGGTGATGCCCTGGGCCTCGATCTGGGCCTTCTGGATCACCGTCACCGGCAGCGCCGCCTCCAGGTCGGTGCGCTTGATGCGCGAGCCGGTGACGCGCACCGCGTCCAGGGTCTGCGCCGGGCTGGTGGTCGCGGCAGGCTGGGCCGGCTCACCGGATTGCGCGAAGGCCGACGCCGACGACGCGATCCCGACGAGGATGGCCGTGGCGAGGAAGCTGGGCTTGGGGTGGACGGGCATGCGGAGCTCCTGAGTCATGCAGAAATGAGTCGGAGGAACGACCGCGCGGCGCGCAACGGAGTGCGCATCCACGTGTTGGGGCCACCCGGCCCTGGTCCCCCATCCGTGCGTACTTGGCCCGTTGCACTCGAAGCCGCGGAGGCCCCCTGCCCCCGCACGCCATCCAGCTCCCCCGGGCATGGATAACACCTGGCGCCCCGTCGCACGCAGCTTGTGTCTGCGTCGACGAACGCGCCGTAACGAAGATGTAACATGGGCCGATCGACGGCGTCAATGAAACCGGCCGGACCCGCTTCCCGCACCACCAGAGTCGGGCAACCGGCCTTCGCCCCCGGCGCCCGCCGGGCCGGATTCTCATGCCGTTCCGGACCGCCACCCTCCGCCAGCCGGGCCCGATCCACGGGCCAGGACAACGGGATCCTTCCCGCCCTGCGCAGGACTGCGGTGGTCGCGTGCGAGCACCCCGCAAAACGACGGCCACTGTCGTGGCCGGAAGTGGAGAGAGGATGGCGCGTTCTCGTTGTGGGTGGTGCCGGCGGGCGGCCGGCACCGGTTGCGTGCCGCCAGCCGGAACCACCGGCTGGCGGGGTGACAACGCTCAGAAGTTCCAGGTCACGACCAGCTGCATGTAACGCGGCGACTGCCACACGGTTCCCTGGCCGAAGTACGGGCGCTGCACGCCCGGCTGAGACTCGTAGCGGCTGTGCACGTTGATCACCGTCTGCCGGTTGAGCAGGTTGTAGACGGAGAATCGCGCCTTCAGGTCGATGCCGTCCACCGGCAGCGTCCAGGTCACGTTGGCGCCCAGGTTGTAGACCCAGGGCATGCGGCCGAAGGCGCCGCGTTCGGTGAACTCGAGCTGGCGCGTGGACCAGTCGCCGCACTGCGCTACGCACAGCCAGCCGGTGCCGCCGTTGCCGAACTCGTTGGTGAAACTGCCGCCGGCACGGTTGTCGCCCGGCCAGACCACGCCGAACGCCGTGATCGGGCCACCGGAGCGTACGCTCAGGGTCGAGCCGAAGGACCACGAATCGTTGAGCTTGAAGCTGCCGCGCAGCTTGATCTGGTGGCGGTAGTCGTTGAACAGCACGCCGTAGCGCTCCACGCCCGCCGGATGGTCGAAGTACTGGACCATGCCGGTGTCGGCGTAGCCCAGGTCGGAGTTGACCGGGCCTTCCATGTTGCCTTCGGTCTTCGACCACAGGTAGCTGGCGTTGAACGCCCACCTGTCGTCCCAGGCGCGGTCGAGCTGCAGTTCGATCGCCTTGTAGACGCGCTTGGGCCTGGGGTAGCCGACCACCTGGCCGCTGCCGAGCATCCTGTAGCCCTCGACCGAAGTGTCGATCTCGAACCACTGCTCGGTGGTCGGGCACCACAGGGTCGCAGTCTCGCCGGGGTTGATGATCGGCCAGTCGCCCGAATACCACGGGCAGGCGGCCGGCGAGGAGTTGATCAGCGCGTCTTCGATGGCGCGTTCCACCCTGCGATAGGTGGCGTTGACGCCCCACGACCATTCCCTGTTCAGCGCCTGCTGGAAACCGAGGATGAACTCGTCCTGGTAGACCTGCTTGAGCTCGGCGTCGACGATGGTGCGGAAGTCGCCGCCACCGGCGTTGAACGAGGCGTCCACCGGGCCGATCTGGGTGCCGATGATCGGCGCCAGATAGGGATTTCCGGTGACCGGGTGCGCCAGCTGCTGCCATCCGTCGATCACGTAGAAGGTGTGCTCGTCGATCGCGCCGCCGCCGAAGTATTCGGCCAGGCGGTTGGTCATCGGGATGTAGTAGCGGCCGGCGTTGCCGAACAGCTTGGTGGTGCCGTCGCCGCGCATGTCCCAGCTGAAGCCCAGGCGCGGCGCCATCATGTCGCCGAACTCGGACTCGGTGAAGGTGTCGCCGCCGACGACCGACTTGAAGCTGTCGAAACGCAGGCCGAGACTCAGCAGCAGGTTCGGGGTGATGTTCCAGTTGTCCTCGATGTAGAACGCACGCGCGGTCGATTCGACCTCCGCACCCTGGACGTACCGACGTGCGTCAAAGATCCCGGTCACGCCCGGCGGAACCACCGAACCGTTGGAGAGCGGCCCGCCAGGCACCACGACAACCGCCGAATAGCGCTGGCCGTCGCCCGGATAGACGTTGGAGGTGAGCGATTCGAGCACTTCCTGGTCCAGGCCGAAGCGGATCTGGTGGGTGCCCAGGGTCCATTCGAAGTCCAGGCGCGCCGCGTCGCGCGTATCGAAGCGGCTGGTCTTGGAGTTGCCGGTCGGATGGCAGCCCACCGGAAGCGTCGGCACGCCATGGATCGCGTTGTATTCGGAACTGCGGGTGAAAACGCTGCACTGATCATCCAGCGGCGAGCCGGTGATGGCACTGCGCTCGTTGACGCCGTACATCGCCTTGGCCACGAAGTTGTCGGTGAAATGGCCGGTATAGGTCAGCGAATAGTTGTCGCCGCCGCTCCCCGAGAACCCGTTGCCGATCCAGTCGCCGCGGGTATTGGTATCCCAGCTGTACGCGTAGCGATCGGTAACGCCGTCGGTCTGGTCGGAAAAGCCCAGCAGTTCCAGCAGATGGTTGTCGGTGATCTGCCAGTCGATCTTCGCGCCCCAGAAGTTGTTGGGGTTGTCGGAGAAACTGGCGGTCGACAGGCCGAAGCCCTTGGACTCGCTCTGCCGCCGCTCGTACATGGCGAAGAAGAACAGCCTGTCCTTCACGATCGGGCCGGACGCCCAGACATTGGTCTTGTACCAGGCGCTGCGGTCGCGGCTGTACACCGCGTGCACGGTGCCGTCATGGTGGTAGCGGTCATCGCCGGCCGAGCGCCATGCCGCCGGCTCCAGGGTTACCTCCACGCCGCCTTCGAACTCGTTGCTGCCCGAACGGGTGACGGCATTGATGACGCCGCCGGTGCTGCGGCCGAACTCGGCCGAGTAGCCGCCGGTCTTGACCTGGAATTCCTCGTAGAACCCGAAGGGCGCGGTGGAGAAGCCCTGGCGCCGGAACGGGTCGGTGACGTTCAGGCCGTTGATGTAGATCTGGTTCTCGGCCACCGTCGAACCGCCGAAGGTCAGGCCGCCGAAGGTTGCGCCGGTCGCGACCACACCCGGAGCCATCAGCGCGACCGAACCGAGCGTCTGATCCACCGGCAGGCGCGCAAGCTCTTCGCGCCGGATGTTGGTGGCCGACTCGGTCGAATGCACGTCCACGCGGTTGATCACGCGCGAGCCGATCACCTGGATCGCGTCCAGATTGGTCAGCGTGCCGTCGCCTGCCAGGTTCACCGTGGTGGTGCCGCCCAGGGAGACGATCAGCTGGATCGGCTCGCCCTTGGCCTGGCCGCCGCTCGATGCCTGCAGCTCGTAGTTGCCCACCGGCAGCTGCGTCAGCCGGTAGCTGCCGTCGGCACCGACGGTGACGCTGCGGCTGGCCCCGGTTGCGGTATTGACGACGACGATCTGGTCGCCGCTCTGGGCCCGTCCGGCGACGGCGCCGGTCGCGCTCTGCGCCAGGGCCACCTGCGACACCGTGCCCAGACAGCCGGCCAGTGCCAGACACAGTGCCGCCTTGCGTAACGTCTTGCTTCTCATCCCCTCATCCTCCCGCGCAAGAAAAATTCAGACCCCACTGCAAGATTCCCGGGTGTTCGAGCTACCGATGCCGCTGTCGACGCCCGGGCATGAAAAATGCTCCCCGCCGCTGGCGGAGATCGCTTTGCGCCGCCGTGCGGCGGTGATACCGGAGTGCCCCGGAACGACGCTGCCGGTGACGCCTTCCCTGCCCCGCAGGCGCCCGCGGCCGGACACGCCGGAGCGGTGGCCAACCCCTCGCCACTTCCCCTGTGCTGTATTCCGGCCTGCCCAAGTGATGCACCCCGCCCACGCTGCTCGGCGCATGTTGTGTAGCATGGTCGTCATCCGTCGTCAATAATTTATTCTTGATTTTTTTCATGGAAGAAATAAGTATTCTCTCCATCGGCCACCGGCGCCCGTCCCGCGGAGCTGTTGCGGACCGTTCCCAGGGGGAGGACACATGAAGACTCGAATGCGGCATCCCTGGACCCGCGCCGCCCTGGCGCCGGTCGCGCTGGCCGGCGCGCTGGCGATGCTGCCGGCGGCGTGGGCGCAGCAGGACGCGGATCCGGCGACACCGGTCCGCACGTTCGCCGACAGCGTCGGCATCACCTCCGCGCACCTGACGGTCGAGCACTGGCTCTCGCGCAACCGCCAGGACAACCGGGTGATCCTGGACAGGGCCGGGATCGCCGCACACAACCGGGCGATGCGCGAGGTCGAGCCGTCGCTGCACGACATCGAGAACCTGCCCGCGATGCTCGAGGCCGCGCAGGTCAGCGCATGGATCGAAGGGATTTCCCGCGAGCCTGCGCGCACGCTGTACGACGAGACCGGCAAGGAAGGCAGCGCCCGCGCGATCGCGCAGCTGGTCAGCGCGCTCAACCTGCGCCGGGTGCCGCCGAGCCAGGTCACCCGCTACGGCATGGTCGTGCGCCGCGCCGACATGCGCACCTTCCCCACCCATCTGCGCGTGTTCCACTCGCCCGGCGACCGCGACATCGACCGCTTCCAGGAAACCGCGCTGTTCCCCGGCACGCCCGTGGCCGTGGTCCACGAAAGCCGCGACCGGCGCTGGCTGTTCGTCCTCAGCGAGACCTACGCGGCCTGGATCGAGAAGGATGCAGTCGCCTTCGGCAGCAAGGACGAGATCTTCGCCTACACGCGCAAGGCGCCCTACCTGGTCGTGACCGGTGCGGTCGAGCGCACCGTGTACACGCCGGAGAAGCCGCAGCTGTCGCAGCTGCAGCTGGAAATGGGCGCGCGGCTGCCGCTGCTGGCCGACTGGCCCGCGGACGCACCCGTCAACGGCCAGCATCCGCTGTTCGGCCACGTGGTCGAGCTGCCGGTGCGCGACGCCGACGGCACGCTCTCGTTCTCCCCGGCGCTGATCCCGCGCTCGGCGGACGTGTCTGAGGACTACCTGCCGCTGACCCGCGCCAACCTGGTCCGGCAGGCGTTCAAGTTCCTCGGCGAGCGCTACGGCTGGGGCCACTCCTACAACGCCCGCGACTGCAGCGGATTCGTGTCCGAGGTCTACCGCAGCTTCGGCATCGTGATCCCGCGCAACACCAGCCGCCAGAGCGTCACCGCCGGCATGGACCGGATCGCGCTCAGCGACCAGGATGGCCACGAGAAGCGCCTGCAGCTGCTGAAGGACACGCAGACCGGGGACCTGGTCTTTATCCCCGGGCACGTGATGATGGTCCTGGGGCACGACAAGGGCGAGACCTGGGTCATCCACGACACCAACGGCATGAGCTGGATGCGCGACGACCGCAGCCTCGGCCGCGCGCCGCTCAACGGGGTCGTGGTCACGCCCATGACGCCGATGATGTCCGGGCCGACCGTGGCCACCATCGACCGAATCACCAACATCCAGAGAATCCGCCGGTGACGCCAGGCGTCACAGGGAACCCGGGGAAATCGACATGAAGATCACAGAAGTCCGGCTGGGCATGCTGCGGGTGCCGCTGAAAACGCCGTTCAAGACTGCGCTGCGCACCGTCGAAGCGGTGGAGGACATCGTGGTGTCGGTGCACACCGATACCGGCCACGTCGGCTACGGCGAGGCCGCGGCCACCGCGGTGATCACCGGCGATACCCACGGCTCGATCATCGAAGCGGTGGGCAAGATCATCGCGCCGCGCATCGTCGGCCAGGAGGTCGAGGACCTCAACCGCATCGTGCGTCTGATCCAGACCGCGCTCGAGCGCAACACCAGCGCCAAGGCCGCGGTGGAGATCGCGGTCTACGACCTGTGGGCCCAGCGCTGGGGAGCGCCGCTGTACAAGATGCTCGGCGGCGGAGAACCGGTCATCTCCACCGACATCACCATCAGCGTCGACCACATCGACAAGATGGTCGCCGACTCCATCGCCGCGGTCGACCGCGGGTTCGAGACGCTGAAGATCAAGATCGGCAAGGACATCGGCCTGGACATCGAGCGGGTCAAGGCCATCCATGCCGCGGTCGAGGGCCGCGCCCTGCTGCGCCTGGATGCCAACCAGGGCTGGACCGCCAAGCAGGCCGTCTACGCCATCCGCGCACTGGAGGATGCGGGCGTGGAGCTGGAGCTGCTGGAACAGCCGGTGCGCGCGCGCGACATCGCCGGCCTCAAGTACGTCACCGACCGCGTGCACACCCCGGTGATGGCCGACGAGAGCGTGTTCGGCCCGCTGGAGGTCATCGACCTGATCGAACGCCAGGCGGCGAACATCATCAACATCAAGCTGATGAAGACCGGCGGCATCTCCAACGCGATCCGGATCGCCGACATCGCCTCGATGTACGGCGTGGAGTGCATGATCGGCTGCATGATCGAGAGCAGCATCAGCGTCGCCGCCGCCGTGCACCTGGCGGTGGCCAAGTCGGACGTGATCACCAAGGTCGATCTCGACGGGCCCTCGCTGTGCGCCTTCGATCCCATCGACGGCGGCGTGACCTTCAGCGAATCGGAGATCTCGATCGGCGAAGCGCCGGGCCTGGGCATCCGCGCCATCCACGGCTACGAGCCGCTGGCAGCCGCCTGACCACGGCCCGATGTCGTCCCTGCTGAAAATCCGCTCCGAGCGCGACCGGATGTCGGCGATCGAACGCCGCATCGCCGACTTCATCCTCGACAACGCCCACCTGCTGCGCGACTACTCCTCGCAGCAGCTGGCCAACGCCCTGGGCATCAGCCAGTCGAGCGTGGTCAAGTTCAGCCAGAAGCTGGGCTTCAAGGGCTACCCGGACCTGAAGTACTCGATCGGCGACTCGCTCGCGCGCAACGGCCCGCAGGGCGCCGCCGCTCCCGCCGGGCACAGCGGACCCGACGGATCGCTGGCCCGCGGCCTGTGGCAGGCGAAGTCGGCGGCGCAGGAGGAAACCCAGCTGATCAATCCGCCCGAGCACATCGAGGCGATCTCGCAGCTGATCCGCGATGCCGACAAGGTGTTCGCGGTCGGGATCGGCCAGGACAGCGTGGCCGCGCGCGGCTTCGCCATCCGCCTGTCGCTGCTGGGCATCCTCGCCATCCACCATTTCGATCCGGTGCTGGTGCCGGCGGAAGTATCCACCGCCGGCCGCGGCGACGTGCTGATGCTGTTCTCCGAGCAGGGCCAGCAGGCCGCGCTGTGCCAGCTGGCGCGGCTGTTCCGCGAGCGCGGCGGGCACGTGGTGTCGATCACCCGGCACACCGCCAACCCGCTGCGCGCACACGTGGAGCTGCAGCTGCTGGTCTCGGCCCACGACGAGCGCAGCCACGTCGAGCCCCTGCTCTACCACGCCGCGCTGCAGCATCTGCTCGACCAGATCTACCTGCACGTGTGCCAGGACGAGGCCCGGCTGCGCCAGCTGGAGGACAACCACGCCATCGTCCGCCACCTGCTCGATTCCTGACATGGCATGATCCTGTGCCATCGCCGCCGGGCCCCGACCGTGCGGTCGCCCCACACACCCGCCGTCCACTGACCGAGGAAGCGCCACCCCATGTCGAACACCACCCGGATCCTGCTGTCGCTCGCGGCCGGCGCGATCATCGGCCTGCTGCTGGCGCTGTGGAATCCCGAAATCGCCGTCCGCGCCGCGGACGCGGTCCAGCCCATCGGCCGGCTCTGGCTCAACGCGCTGCAGATGACCGTGGTGCCGCTGGTGGCGGCGCTGGTGGTGGTCGGGGTGAACTCCGCCAGCAACGCCGCCGCGTCCGGGCGCACCGCGCGCCGGGCGATCGTGGTGTTCGTCGTGCTGCTGCTGGTGGCGGCGGCCTTCGCCGCGGTGCTGGCGCCGGCGGCGCTGTCGATGCTGCCGCGCAACGAGGCCCTGGTCGAATCGCTGCGCAGCGCCTTCTCCGGCCCGCCGCCTGCGGAAGTCCCTGGCGGCGTCGGCGACTGGCTGGTGGGAATCATCCCCGCCAACGCCATCGCCGCGGCCGCCGCGAGCGCGATGCTGCCGCTGGTGGTGTTCTCGCTGTTCTTCGGCTTCGCGCTGTCGCGGATCGAGGCCGCCCGCCGCATCCAGCTGCTGGAGCTGCTGCAGGCGGTGATCGACACCATGATCATGATCGTCAAATGGGTGCTGTGGGTGGCGCCGCTGGGCGTGTTCGCGCTGATGCTGGCGGTCACCGCACGCGTGGGGCTGGACATGCTGACCGCGCTGGGCGGCTACATCGTCCTGCTGTGCAGCCTGCACCTGCTGGTGACCCTGCTGATGTACGTGGTGATCGCGCTGGCCGGCAACGAGCCGGTGCGCAGGTTCGCCAAGGCGATCCTGCCGGCGCAGTCGATCGCGCTGAGCACGCAGTCCTCGCTGGCCTCGCTGCCGGCGATGCTCGAAAGCGCGCGCGTGCGCCTGAACTATCCGCTGGCGGTGGCGTCGCTGGTGCTGCCGATGGCGGTGTCGCTGTTCCGCCTGACCAGCCCGGTGCAGTACCTGTGCGTGGCGGCCTTCGTCGCCTGGATCTACGGCATCGACCTGGCTGCGCCGCAGCTGGTCGCCGGCGCGGCGCTGGCGGCGGTGATCTCGATGGGCTCGATCGGCCTGCCCGGCCAGGTCAGCTTCATGGCCACCAACATGCCGGTCACCCAGGCCATGGGCCTGCCCACCGAGCCGCTGGGCATCCTGCTCGCGGTCGACACCCTGCCGGACATGTTCGCCACGCTCGGCAACGTCACCGCCGACCTGACCGCCACCAGCGTGGTCGCGCGCCAGTCGCGCGGCGAGCCGCTGGTCGAGGACGCCACCGAGGTGGGCTGACCGCGCTCAGTGGGTCTTGCTGTCCTGCATGATGCGGACCCGCTCGGGCGGACTGAAGGCATCGCTGCGGGCACTGGCCCAGAACGCCTGGAACACGCGGTGCGTGGGCACGTGGTCGAGCAGTTCGCCGGGGGAGAGGAAGCGGTAGAGCGCGGCCAGCGAACGCACCTCGGTCGGCGACAGCCGGCGCAGGATGTGCTCGGGCCCCAGCTGCGCCGGGTGCTCCAGCCCGGCCGCGCCGAGCAGGTCGCGCAGCGCGCGCAGCGTGTTCTGGTGGAAGTTGAACACGCGCGCGGCCTTGTCCTCCACGTCCAGCGCGCGCCAGCGCGCGGGGTCCTGGGTGGCCACGCCGGTCGGGCAGCGGTCGTTGTGGCAGCTGCGCGACTGGATGCAGCCCAGCGCGAACATGAAGCCGCGCGCGGAGTTGCACCAGTCCGCCCCCATCGCCAGCGTCCGCGCCATGTCGAAGGCGCTGGCGATCTTGCCGGCCGCGCCGATGCGCACCTGGTCGCGCACGCCGATGCCGACCAGGGTGTTGTGCACCAGCATCAGCCCCTCGTGCATCGGCAGGCCGACGTGATTGATGAACTCCGAGGGCGAGGCGCCGGTGCCGCCCTCGGCGCCGTCGACCACCACGAAATCCGGCAGCAGCCCGGTTTCCAGCATCGCCTTGGCCACGCCGAACCATTCCCACGGGTGTCCGACCGCCAGCTTGAACCCCACCGGCTTGCCGCCGGCGAGCACGCGCAGGCGCTCGACGAATTCGAGCAGGCCCAGCGGCGTGGAAAAGGCCGAATGCGTCGCCGGCGACACGCAGTCCACGCCCTCGGGCACGCCGCGCGTGCGGCTGATCTCGGCCGTCACCTTGGCCGCCGGCAGCACCCCGCCGTGCCCGGGCTTGGCACCCTGCGAGAGCTTGATCTCGATCATCTTCACCTGCGGATCGGCGGCGGCCGCGGCGAAGCGTGCCTCGTCGAAGGCACCGGCCTCGTCGCGGCATCCGAAATAGCCCGAGCCGATTTCCCACACCAGGTCGCCGCCGTGCTCGCGGTGGTAGGGCGAGATCGAGCCTTCGCCGGTATCGTGGAAGAACCCGCCGCGCCGGGCACCGGCGTTGAGCGCTCGCACCGCATTGGCCGACAGCGAACCGAAACTCATCGCCGAGATGTTGAGCACGCTGGCATGGTAGGGCTGCGCGCGTGTCTCGCCGACCAGCAGGCGGAAATCGTGGCTTTCGGCGTGCCGCGGCGCCAGCGAATGGTTGATCCATTCGTAATCCGGGCCGTAGACATCGAGCTCGGTGCCGAACGGCACGGTGTCCATCACGTTCTTCGCGCGCCGGTACACAAGGTCGCGCTGCGCGCGCGAGAACGGCACCTCGGCCAGGTCGTCCTCGATGAAGTACTGGCGCATCTCCGGACGGATGGATTCGAAGCCGTAGCGGAAATGCGCGAGGATCGGGTAGTTGCGGCGCAGGGTGGCGGTGTCCTGCAGCACGTCCAGGGTGCCGACCAGGGACAGTCCGCCGAAGACCGCCACGCCCCACCACCATGCCGGCCAGATCCACGCCATCGCCAGCGACGCCAGCGTCGCCAGGATGCAGACGCCATAGGCGAAGTATCGACTCATGGTGCCCCCCCGCACTCTCCCCGGTACATGGTAGCAGCCGGCATCGACACCCCCGGATGGATCCTGACGTTCACCGCGGTGGCGACGGCCTGACCCGTCGGGAGTCGGACGAAACCGCGCTAGCATGAGCGCATGTGCCTGATCGCCCTCGCCTGGAAGACGAGTCCACGCTACCGGCTGGCGCTGATCGCCAATCGCGACGAACGGCACGCCCGCGCCAGCGCCGCCGCCGGCAGCGATCCCGAGGCGGCCGACGTGCATGGCGGGCGCGACCTGGTCTCCGGCGGCGGCTGGCTGCAGGTATCCACGCGCGGACGGCTGGCGGCGGTGACCAATGTCCGCAACGGGCTCGCCGCCGACAGCGCGCCGCATTCGCGCGGCTGGCTGGTGCGCGATTTCGTGCGTGGTGACGGCTCCGCGCCAGCGCACGCAACTGCGCTGCAGTCGACCGCCAGCGAGTACGGGCGCTTCAACCTGCTGCTGTGGGATGGCTGCACCCTGGCCTTCGCCGGCAACCATCCGCGGCCGGCGCAGGCGATCGTCGCGCCGGGCATGCACGCGATGTCCAACGGCGCGTTCGACGCGCCCTGGCCCAAGAGCAGCCGCGCCCTGCGCGCACTGGAGCGCTGGCTGCAGACCCTGGGCACCGTCCAGGATCCGGCGCGCGACCGCAGCCTGCTCGAACCGCTGTTTTCCGCGCTTTACGACACCGCCATCGCGCCCGATGCCGAACTGCCCGACACCGGCATCGGCCTGTCGCTGGAACGCCGCCTCTCGCCGCCGTTCATCGTCAACCCCGAGTACGGCACCCGCTGCAGCACCGTCGTCCTCGCCGGCGATGCCCACATCGTCTTCGCCGAACGCCGCTTCGCCCCGGACGGCAGCCGGCAGGGCGACTCCTTCGCCGTCCTCCCCCTCGGTCCGGCTGGAGCGCCGTAGGCCGCGACATCCGGATCCCGAATCCCGAATCCCGAATCCCGAATCCCGATGATCGCCCGCCGCGCAACGCGGCCGGCGATGGACGCTCGCCAGGCAGGCGGCAGGATCGGAAGGGGTTCGGCCACTCGGCGCGCAAGGCGCGAGCGGTATGGTGCCCGGAGTCGGGATCGAACCGACATGGCCTCGCGGCCGAGGGATTTTAAGTCCCTTGCGTATACCAGTTTCGCCATCCGGGCGCCGCGCCTGCGCCCGCCGCCATCACCACTCCCGTCCGCGGACAACCAGGCCGTCGACAGGTGGTTTTCCACCCGAAAACGGGTGGATATTAGGCGTTTTCGGATGGCAATTGGGGCACGAGGAAAACAGATGGCCCGCCGAAGCGGGCCAAGTGCTTGATATGCTGGAGGCCTGGGTCGGAATCGAACCGGCGTACGCGGATTTGCAGTCCGGGCAAGAATCGCGCAACCAAGCCATTTGACGGGGCGTTTCTTTCCGCAACGCTATCAGGGCCACCCTCAAAAAACAACGTGTTTTTTGGGGGTCCCCGACCGATTGCGGAACGCCATCGGCCCATCAATACCCCAGCTCCCGCCCGAGCCGCCCCTCCAGCTTCTGGTCCAGCACCATCCCCGCAACACCTGCGCGCTCCGAGCGCCGCAGCCGCGCGCGCGCCGACCGCCGCAGGCTGTCCGGGGTGATCGCATTCTCCGCGTAGGCGCGGTTGAACGCCTGGATGTCCCGCATGGCCTCGCGCATCATCTCCGCATCGCCCTGCCGCATACCCAGCATGTAGCGGTTCATGGCGCCGGCGCGGCGCAGCTTGATCCGGGCCTCCAACCCCTTCTTCCCCTTCCGCTGCTCGTAGGCCTCGCTCACCGTGAACGGCGAGAAGCCCATCGCCTGGCCAATCATCTCCCAGGCGCTCAGCTCGTCGACCACCGGATCTCCGCTGAACGTCAGCACCCCCTCGCTGGCGTAGCGCCCGGCCTTGATCACATCGCGCACGCCCTTGGGCAGCAGGTTCTCCACGCCACGCCCCACCTGCCCCTTGCCGATGTGGCTGATCCCGGTCCACATCTGGGTCGGGATCGCAAACGCCGGCCCGAGGAACTGGTTGATGTAGTACTCCGCCTCGGTGCGGCCCTCCATCTCCCCGGGCGGGTCGCGGAAGAAGAAGTCCGGGAAACCAATGCGGTTGTACAGGCTGAAACCACTCACCTTGCTGGGCGCCCCATACAGCACAATGTCCGCCCACTCCTTGGGCATGGCGTCGTACAGCCACTTCTTCAGCATGTCCTCCGGCGTGCGCTCGTCGTCGTCGTCGCCAAAGGCGTCCTTGAGCAGTCCGGCCGCCGCCATCGCAATGCCGTAGAACGGCACACCCGCCACACCGGCCAGCAGCGCGTGCATGCCCATGATGCCCATGAACTGCTGCCGGGCGATCCTGCGCTCCTCCTGCGTTGCTCCGCGCAGCATCTGCTTCAGGTCGCGCAGCATCCGGTAGGTCATGTTCAGGCTGTGCGAGCGGTGGATCATCAACACCTTCGCTGCATCGCTCTGCAGCGCGCGCGCCCGGGCCGAGTTGGTCATGTCGAAGTGCACCAGATGGGTCAGCCGCACCGCCTCGTCCACCGCCTGGCTGTGGGTCATGCCCTTCTCCACCGCCATCCGGTAGGCCGCCAGCGCCGTGGTCTCGCGGTTGATCCGCTCCATGTTGTGGAACAGGAACGCCGCCCGCCCCATCCATTTCTCGCGCAGGGCGCTGTACTTCACCCCGGTGTCGCCCACGCCTGCCATCAACTGCGCATAGGTCCGGTCCAGCAGGCCGCGGGTCAGGAACTCGTCGAACGCGCGCTTCTCGTCCCCGGTCAGGCTGTTGGACAGGTGCCACCGCTTCGACTGGGTCAGTTCCTTGCTCGCCTTGGCCAGCGCCTTCGCCGCCTTGGTGGCCCCGCCAAGGTTGGCACCCAGGATCGGGATCCCCAGCATCGGCGTCTGCGTCCAGTTCACCAGCGCCGCCGCCGGAGTGATCGCCAGGTTCCACAGGAAGGCGAAGGTGGTCATCTTCTGCGCCGTGCTCCCGCCCTGCGGGTTCAGTATCCACTCCAGCCGCAGCTCCATCTCGTTCAACAGCAGGTCCGCCTGCGTCGAGTCGTACAGGGCATCGGCCTTGCGGGCGCGCTCGCGCTGCGCCTGCGTCAGTGAGTCCAGGAACCGCGTCTTCACCGGGTCAGGCAGCGAGGCAAAGTGGCCACTGGCAATCTGCCTTCCAAGCGCACTCACATTGCCCAGCTCGTCATCCCGGCTCAGGTAGCCCGCCGCCCACAGCAGCGCCTCGCGCTTCTCGATCGGCGTCTGCGCCCACTCCAGCGCCGCGCCCTGCAGCGGGTTGGCCGCCTCCTCCCGGGCCAACTCCATCGACTGGCGCAGTTGCGGGCCGTAGCGCAGCTTCGCAATCTGGTGCGCCAGGTGGAACATGTGGTCGCCGTAGGCGCGCATGGCGTCGCTGCTGTAGCCCGGCGTCCCCTTGCGGTGGATGAAGTGCTTGCGCTGGCTCAGTCCCGGCAGGGTCGCCAGGTAGCGCTGCCACACCGCATCCTTGAGCGTCGCGGTTGCGCCGTGCTCACTCAGGGTCTGCTCGATCTCCAGCATGAATCCAGCGTCCACCGCGCCGCGCACCTCGTCCCGGTTCGAGGTCACACCCGTGCGGATGGCCAGCCCGGCACTGTTCGGGTCGGCCTGGACCCGCTTCACGTAGTGGTCGCGCTCGCCGCTGTTCTCGAACATGTCAAACCGCACCAGCTCGCCAGCCGCGTTGCGGATGGCTGCGAAGTACTCGCCGAAGCGCGCCAGCGGGAAGTACGGGCCCTGCATGCGGGCGCTCTCGAAGTCTCGCCGCATCTGCTGCAGGAGGCTGGCATTCGCCTTGGCCCGGTCGGAGGTGGCCGCGGCGTGGTGGCGGGCCACGGACTCCAGCGCCCTGGTCAGCTCATCCCCCGTCAGCTTGTCCCGCAGATCCTGCCGTCGCTTCTCGAACTCGCGGTCAGCGCGCGCCTCGGCCAGCGCCATCTCCTGCTCCACGTTCTCCAGCACCACCGCATCCCACTCGTCGATGCTCTGCTTGTAGGCATCCTTGATCTCGACGTACATGGCTTGGGCCGCCGGCGACAGCGCCAGGAAGCGCTTGCGCAGAATGGCATGGCGCTTCGGCCGCAACGCTTCGGCGTGGCCCATCGCCTCAACCTTGTTGATCTCCTCGTAGAACTTCGACTTGTCCTCTCTCGACTGCCCGCGGATCTGCTTCTCGATCTCCTTGACCGTCGCTTTCACGTTCTTCGGCGTCGCGGCATAGTCCTGCCCGCCGTAGCGGAACGTCAGGGGCGCGCTCTCCTCCAGCGATGGGTCCACCTGCCACAGCGTCGAGTCATGCATCACGCCCGCCATCAGGTCGGCGCCCTTGCGGTCGTTCGCCACCAGCTTCAGCCATGCCTTCTGGCTGGAGTCGTATTTGGCATGCTGCTCACCCCGGTAGGAGTCCATCAGCCCGCGGATGCGCATGAACTCGTGAACCTGCATCTGCCCCTTCTGGGCGTAGTCCACCAGGTAGTTCAGCGGCACCATCGGCAGCCAGGCCCGCTCCTTCAGCCAGTTCAGCCCACCCTGCACCTTCGCGCTCAGCGGCGTCCTCTCCCGCCGCAGCTTGTCGAAGTCCACCGTCGGCGCAAAGCTGCGCTCCGGGTCGGGGCCGTGGTCTTCGGTGGTGGTGTCGGCGGCCGGGGCCCTGCTGTACAGCGCACCCCGTACCGCGGCAGGGGCTACCAGTCGATCGGTGGATCCATCTTCACCACGCAGGTCGGGTCCAACACCGGCAGGGTCATCAAGGAGTCGTCGCCCGGCGACACGCGCGCGATCCAGCGGCTGTCCGGCCAGTTCGCGTAGTGCGGATGCTGTGAGTACCGCTCTTTGAGCCGTGCGGCGCCCCACTCCAACCTTTCCCGCCGGGACCTGGGATAGAAGCGCGTCGAAGTCGGGGTTGGTGAACTCACGGCCCTTGGTGTCCTCGAAGCGGCGGCTCTGGAAGTTGAAGCGTACCCGATCCAGCAGCGGCACGGTATTGAGCGCCTGTGCCGCACCCTTGATGAACAGATAGCCGGTGTTGAACCGCTGCTCGGCTGCGGTCGGCGGCTTGCCGAAATCCCCCTCTCGCCAGTGCGGCAGCCGCTGGGTCTGGGCCGGCATCAGGTGCGCGGTGCCACCGTCGCGCAACGCGCTTGACTGCATCATCTGGGTGCGACGGTAGGAGTTGATCGGCGTCAGGCCAGCCTCGTCTGGCAGCGCCCGGTACCCGTTCCGAGCCGCCCAGGTGTTCACCGCCATGTAGATCGCCCTGCCCTCGCCCTCGCCCTGCTCCAGCCCGCCGATGTGGAGCTGCAGCGTACCGTCCTGGCGCAACTCCAGCGCCCCGGCGCGCCCCCTCGGCGTGGTGATGCCGTACTGCCGCCCTCCTCCGGGCAGCTGCCCCCGGTCTTCGAAGGTATAGCCCTTGCCGTCCGGCGCCTTGGCTGGCATTACCGCGTCGGCGATCTGCTGCAGGTCGGTCACGCCGGCTGCCGGCATCCCGTATTCGAAGATGCCCTCGCCCGCCGTCAGTGCCTTCCAGAACTCCCCCACCACCTGCGCGGCCTCGAAATCCGGCGCAGTGGTGGCCGAGGGCTTCTCTGCCGGCTGCAGGTCCTTCAGCCGCGCCTTCACCCGGTCCTGCGCCGCGATCGCAGCATCAATCTCCTCCGCGGTCGACTCTGGGGTAATGCCACGCAGCTGGCGCCGGCCCCGCTTCTGCGCCTCGCGGTCAGCCTCGGTGATGGCCTGTCGGCCGTCCTCGGCCCGTGAGAGCGCCACCGCCCGCACTGCAGCCCGGCTCTCGGCCTGGCTGCGGCCGGCGCGCAGGAAGCTGTCAGCCTGCCCGATCAGGCCGACCACATCGGCATCGGTCCACGCCAGGTCAGGGATATGCTGCCGCAGCCAGCGGCGCACTGCGGCCACCACGCGCGCCAGCAAGCCGTTGCGTGCGCCATGCTCGGCCATCACCGCGATGACCTCCTTGGCAAACGTGGCCGGGTCCATGCTGGGCGCATCCGGGCGGTTCTTCACCTGGGCAATCGCACGCCGCACGCTGGGGGCGCCGGTGCCTTCGCGCACGTGCCGGCTGATCGCCGCCTCGATGCTGCGCCACTCCGCCTTGCCCACAACGCTCTCCACGCCAAAGTGGCCCAGCGCCTCGTGGATCAGCACCTCCGCAAAGCGCCTCTCGGTGGCGATGGCGCCGAGATTCACCCATACCGTCTGCCGGCCCGTGCCCAGGAACACCCCCTCGGCCAGGCGCGCATCCGGATCCCGGCCAAGCCCATCCGGGAATTCCGCCGCCGACTGCACGATGTGGACGGCCGGCGCGTTCCTGCCCCAGCCGTCGGTGATGCGGGCCTTGATCCGCACCGCGGCATCCATCGTCAGCGGCGCACTGCCGAGTGCGGTGTCGACGGCCTCGATCGTGGCGTCGGGGTCCACGCGGCTGAAAAGGGGCTGGCCGGCCAGGGCCGACGTCGCCATGTCGTGGGTGATATCGAGGACGTGCACAGAGTCGAATCGGTCACGCGCATCCATGCTGCCGCGGTCGACCTCCACAAGACCCTTCTCCGACTTGGCGCCCATCCGCTTCGCCCACTTGTTCACGGCGGACGGCAGGATCTTGTCGTAGAACGACGCCATGCCCTCGCCGCCTACACGCAGGTCGAGGCCCGAGTACTCACCGCCGCCGTCGCGGATCGCGCGCTCGCCCAAATCCTTGCCGATGACGTCCGGCAGCTCGCTCGGGGTCACGTGCGCCCGATTCACGACGATGTTCTGATTGTGGTCGTAGGCGCGGACGCGGTAGTTGCCGCCAGCCATCGTGGAAACGTGAACCGTCGAGAGCTGCTTCCGCATGTCGTAGCGGTCGGCCTGCTGCGCGCCGGTCGTCCAGGCGATGCGCTCGAAGCCGTGCTCAGCAGCCCAGCGGACCATGCGCTTGAACGCGAGCATGGCCCATTCGTCGGTGGCTCTCATGGGGGCGTCTGGAACCGCACTCAGGTTTCTTCGAACACGATCCCCCAGCGCGTCGGCTTCGGCGCTGAGCCTGTCTGCGGTCGCGCCGTCGCCAGCATCGCGCGCCCTATCGGCATCTGCCCAGAGCTTTACCTGGCGGGACCGAAGCTTGTCGGTGTCCTCCTTGTAGCCCTTCTTCCGCCCTGCCTGATGCCAATCCGACTGGATTTCCTCCAGGAAAAGAACGCGCCTTCCGTCCACGTCGGTGCGCTCGTTGAATCGAACGTGGACGAGGATGTTCGGCTGCTCGAAGTGGCTGGACTGGAATGTGCCGCCACTGATCTCGGCGCTGACACTGGTGCCCGCGCCAGTCGCGGCCGGCCCCAGCGAGCGAACGTCCTCACGCAGTTGCTCGGTCGTGATGCTTGGATCGTCCTCGATCGGGTTGTAGCCGATCTCGGCCTCGTACAGCCGGCCCAGTTCCTCGCGGGACTTTCCGGCCAACGGGTCGCCGCCACTGACCGGCAGCGTCAGCAGCAGCTCGCGGTAGTTCTCGCCACCGGGGATCTGGTAGCTGGAATACCTGGAGTCGTCTCGAACCTTTCGCTTCGCCAGCAGAGCATCGTATTCAGCCGCCTCAGCCGGCGTGAAGTCGCGCGGGAATGTGTTGAGTGCGCGTTCATGCAGTTCGTCGTATCGGCTGCGCTCTGCGTCGGTCAGCCCGTCAGTCACGTTGCCGCCAAGCACCACATCCTCCACCTGCACCTGGCTGGCGCGCACGTAGTCGGCCAGTTCCTCCCGCGTGGTCTGGCCCCGGCCCTCGAGCCAGGCATCGAGGCCCATCCAGTCGCGCTCGGACTGCTTGAACTCCCCGCGGCGCTGCGCGCCATCGAGCCAGCCCTTCCACGCTGCGGCGTCGCCGCGCTTCGGGGCGCCCTGGGCGCGACCGACCGCCTCGACCAATGCTGAATAGAACGGATCCGGCGTGCGCGACATGGCCCAGCCGGGCCGACCGTCGGCGTTCACCGCGTCTCGGATCTGTGCTACGGTCATCGTGCGGTTTGCGGGCGGGGTTGCACCACGGATTTGACCGGGAACGCGCCTACCTGCAGGCCCATCGAGCCCCGTTCCACGCCTTGCGCCTGATGCGATAGCAGGAATGCCGGCGGGATCGGGGTTCGCCTTTTCAAGGACATCGGACCGCTGGAAGTCGTAGGCGAAGTTCCCGTTGACGTCCTCCCTGACCACGACCCTAGCGATGCGTAGCTCGTCGTTGATGCGCACCGGCGCGTAAAAGGTGTGGAACGCTCGCACAGACGGCCGTCCTCCCCGATCGGCGGATTCGCCTTCCTGGCGGGCGGCGCGCGAGTCGGCCAGCACAGCCACCTTGGTGATCCTTGGGAGCGCCAACAGCATTCCCAGCTTGCCCGGGTCGAAGTTGACGAGCTCTCCGATTGAGTCACGGCTCAGGCCGATCTTCCAGCCAGTATCGTCGTTGCTCAGCTTTTTGCCGGTGTCGCGCAGCTTCTTCAGGTAGTCGCGCGCCGCATTTCGCGCGCCTTTCAGGTCGCGACCCGGATCGCCGAACACGCCGCCCACGATATTCACAATCGGCACTTGGCGATCGAGGTCCAGACCTTGGCGCGAGAACGCACCAGCGGTCTCTGCCGCGGCCTGCGCCGCGCGCGGCCGGGCCCCGCCGCGAACGTAGCGGGCGGCGGCCACGATGTGCTGGCGGAGCTCCGCCTCGCTGAAGCGCATGTTCATGCCAAGGGAGCGCAGGAACTGGCGCATTGCCGCGATGACGCGGTCGACCACGGAGTTGCGCACGCCCTTCTCGGCCATGACCGCGACCGCCTCGCGGACTGCGATGGCACGGTTCGCGCCGCGGTAGCGGCGGTCGATTTCGGTGAACAGCTCGGCGTGCCGGCCGTTGGAGCGCATGCGGTCCAGGGTCTGGCCCAGGGCCGCCCACAGCTCGGGGCCAGTGATCGCTTCGATGCCGAAGTGGCCGACCACCTCATGGGCGAGCACCTGCTCGACCCGCTCGGCGGCGGACAGACGGCGCTGATTCACCCGGTCGTGGCCGCCGCGAAGGTTCCCGGCGACCAGGTACACGGCGCCGGCCTCGTCGTCGTAGAACCCCTCGACAGTCTGGTAGCCCGGGTCGCGCTTCGCGCGCGCCGGCAGCCCCTCGGCATCGGCCACCACCACCACGCGCGGGGCGCCCTCCCCCCAGCCGCGGGTAATGCGGTCGACGACGCGCTGCGCCTGCTCCGGCGTGGCCGGGCGAGTCGGATCCGCCAGCGGGTCGAGGCGGGAGAACAGCCGCACGTTGCCCTCGGGAGTCTCCTCGGTACGAATCTCCGCCAGCAACGCGTCGAAGGCCTCGTTGATCCGCGCGCGCTCCTCGCCGCGCGGATAGCGGTCGCCCTCGATCAGGCCCATCTCCTTCATCGCCTTGGCGGCCGATTCGCTCATCTGCGGCCAGCTCAGGTAGTCGCTGCGCCGGCTGCTGCCGGCCAGCCGGTCGATGATGTAGCTCTCGAACGCCCGCGCGAACAGCTCCCATGGCGTCGACCAGTACAGCTTGCCCTGGCCGCGCTTGGCCGACTTGCTTTCCAGCGCGCGCGCCTCGTTGAGATAGTCGCTGCGCACCTCCCCGGTCTGCGGGATGTGCCCCTCGCGCTGCGCCACCGTCTGCGCGTGATAGGCCACCGCCGCGGCACGGCCATCGGCATCGGTCACGTAGCGCAGCAGGAACTCGCTGTTCGCCTCGCCCAGGGCATCGCGCAACAGGCCCAGCAGCTGGCCGGCGGTCTGCGACACCTCCTCGTCCACCCGCGTGCGCGGCCGCAGGCCCTTGACCTTGCGGCCCGTGGCCACCCGGCCCTCTCCCAGGTCTCCCTCGCGCAGCCGCGCCGCCAACGCATCGAACTCGGACAGCACCTGTTCGGCATCCACCCCCTCGCGCAACTGGTCCGGCGCGGCCACCAGCTTGCGCAGGGGCGCCAGCGAGCCACCCACCATGTCCTGCAAGCGCTGCAGCACCCGCTGCTCACGATCAAGCACCTCGGCCTCGGTCAGCCGCCGCACCTCCATCGCGTTGACGATCTTCTGGAACGCGCTGGCAATCTCCGGGCGCACCCCCATCGCCTTGCGCTCGGCCAGTGTCGTCTTCGTCAGGAAGGGGTCCGCGCTGCGGGCAATCTCATCTCCGGCCTGCACGGCAAAGTAGTGATCCAGCGCATGCGCCCACTCGTGGGCGATGCCCCCGGCGCCGGTGCGGCGCGTCAGGTTGATCTCGTTCACCCCGGGCACGAAGTGGGCCGCTGCACCGCCGCTGCCCTGGGCGCCGAACGCCAGCCCCAGCTTGCCCTCAAGGCTCAGGGCTCTTGGCGGCAGTCCGGTCATGTCTGCCAGGTCCAGCAGGGCGTCGTAGGCGTGATTCAGGTGCAGCTGCCGCTCGCGCTGCGCCGCCGCGCCCTTGCCCTTCATCCAGTTGCCGAAATTCACCCCGCGGAACCCGAAAGTCTCCATCAGCCGCTCGCTGCTGATGTCCTCGTCCGGCCGGCGGTGGTCAGGCCCGATGCGCTGCGCCTCCTCCACCGCGCGCGCCTCGACGGCCATGCCGCCCTCGCCCGTCGATCGGGCCTGCTCGTAGTGCGCCTGCGCCGCCTCCTCGGCTGCGGCCTTGGTGGGCAGCTCCCGTGCAACGGTGCGGCCGCTGCGGCTCACCGCCCAGCCGTCGCTCAACTGCCGGATCCTGTAGATCCGCTGCCACGCCGCCCGCGGTGCCGGCCAGCCCTCGCCCACGGCCTTGATCGCGGAGGTGAAGTTCTCCGCCGTCACCTGCAGCGCACCCACCAGCTTGTTGCCGCCCACCAGGTTGGCCCGGGCGTTGTTCTCGTTCGTCTTGCCGCTGGTGCGCCAGCGGCTGCTGTGACCGTCGGCCTTCGGGAACACCGCATCGAGCATCGAGTCATCCCGCGCCGCCAGCGTATCCAGCGAGACCGGCCCGCCGGCCGTCCGGCTGATGACGGCATTGAGCGCCGCGCCGATCCGGCCGTTGTCCCGCACGAAGTCGAACACCGCGTCGCGGACCTTGCCGACGGTTTCGATGTAGTCCTGGAGCTGCTGGTCCGTCGGCACGCCGCGCACCTTCGGCTTGGTGGCCAGCGTGTCGTAGACCTGCTTCACCAGGTGGGCGAACTCCGGCCGCAGGCCATCGGCAACCAGCTGATCATAGTCCGGCCGCGGCCACACCTTCGACTTCACGACCTCCTTCACCTTCAGGGTGTCGTTCAGCCCCTCCACATCCGACCATTCCAGGCCAGCCCCGCTCCGGTTGCGCCGGTTGTACCAGAGCTCCTGCCCGGCATCGCCTGTGTCTGCCTCGGGAGCGGAAGCCCCGGTTGGCGGCGGGGCCTCGGAGGGGGGTGTGGTAGGATCGTCATCGCCGACTTCTTGGCGAGAGCGAGCCTCCGCCGTTTTGACCGCAGCGCCAGTCCTCGTGCGGTCGGAAGTCGGTTCTTCTTTCAGGGCGGTCATCAGCCACTTCTTGGCATCCCCGTCCCAGTCGAGGCGCACCACCGCGCGCCCTTCGCCATCCGACAGCACAATACGGTTCTTGCTGCGGGATTTGACCGGCAGCGCCTCAACGAATCCTTGCAGGTCATCCAGAACGTCCGGGTGCTTCTTGGCGATCTTGGCAATCCCGTACCCGTCCTCGTAATCCTTCGCGGCGGTTCCCTCCGTACCCCACACCAGATCAATATCCCCCACCTCGGGGTGATGCAGCGCGGCCACCGCTTCTCCATTCTGCTGCTCGCGCAAGTGTGCAATGGCGCCGACAGCATCGTGGTGGAACTGGGTGAAGATTGGGCCAAATGAACCGGACTGCGGCTCCTGGCCAGCGGCCGCCACGAAGTTTCCGAACTCGTCGATCTCCATCCCGCGCTCGCGCGCATAGGCGGACCGCGCCTCGTCGCGCTTGCGGCGCGCGGTCTCCTTGTCCACGAAGCCATCGTCCACCGCGCCGGCGCCGGTGGTCGGCCAGCGGCGCAGCGCCCAGCCACCCTCGGTCTTGTAGACGCCGAAGCCCTCGGCGGCGAACTCCCCGGTTGCAGGCAGCTCGCCCAGCAGCTTCCGGGCGGCGCGCTCGTTCTTGAACGGCTCGCCGTTCTCCCGCACCAGCAGGCCTCGATGCTCGCGGCGGCGCAGCTCGGCTTCCTGCTCGCGGCTGGCGACCCGGGCGTTCGCCGCGGCGTGGCGTGCCGGGCGCGAGTCCTCCCGGGCTTGCAGCTGTTCCGGCGTGGCGCGCTGGCGGAACGCCTTCTCCGCAGCCTCGCGCAGGTCCACCTGCGAGCGCTTGGCCAGGTTGTTGGCGATGCCGGCAGCTTTCGGCTTGCTGCTGAACCGGATGCCCATCGCCGCGGCGACAGCGCGCGCATGCGCATCGCTCAGGCCGCCGATGATGATCTCGATCTGGCCACCGCCGCCGATCTCGCCCAGGGCCTGCAGCACCGCCGGCGCCGAATTGGGCGGGGCTTCCGGTGCGGCCGCAGTGGTCTGTTCCGACGCAGGCTCGGCGGCCTCGCGCTCGCGCGCCACCCGCGCGTCGTCGTCCTTGGACAGCTCCTGGATGTTCGGTTTCCGGCGCGATGCGCGGCGCTTCGTGGCCTCGGGATCCTTCACCCAGGCCTTGAACTCGTCTTGGGTCATCTGCGTGATCGACCCGAGCCCGGTCCAGCCCTTCTCGTAGTTGCGCAGGTACGTCGCGCGCGCCTCCGCCTCGTTGGCGGTGCCCATCACCACCTTGTGCTCGTCGAAGCGGCCGTTCTGGTCGACCTGGTCCACGACGAACACCGGGAGTGAGGTGTCCTCGGCGCGTTCGGTCATGAACACGTCGACGTGGTCCTTGTCCTTGCCGATCGTGCCGCGGATGTAACCGTAGTGGTCCTGCAGCGGCGACCACTCCGGGCGGCGACTGGAACCGGCCGGATTCTCGATGCTGATGTCCAAGCCCGCGATGCGCGCGTGACCCTTCTTGTAGTTGCCGGCTTCCTTCTGGGCCTCGGTTGGCTCGGGAAGGTCGTTGGTGGGTGCGGTGGCGGCCTCGTTGGCCGCCGTGGTGATGTCGCTTTGCTCCGGCCTCGGCCCGGCGAACAGCTCACCGCCGCCGGCAGCCATGTCGGTCCGCCCCTCTCCAGAGCGGCCGTCGCGCGCGTCGTCGCGTTGGCGCTGCGCATCGGCCGCCAGCTCACGGTTGCTGGGCGGGGCAAACAGCCCTTGCTGCGCTACTCCTGCGGGCGCTGCCGCGGCGGCAACTGCGGGCTGTTGCTGGGCAGTGAGCTGGAAGCTTCCGGCTCCATCCGGCTCAGCAGCAGGTCCAGCGCTTCCTTGGTCAGTCCGGTCTTCTCCCGCAAGGCCCGCTCCCGCTTGACCTCCGCCATCACCACCCGCATCAGCGCGGCTGTCTGTTGCTTGTTGAGCACGGGCATTGCGGAGAACTCCTGTCAGGTTGTACAGCTTGCGGCGTGTGAACTCCTCGTTGGGCGCATCAAATACCGCATCCACGATTTGCGCATCGGTCGCCCCCAGAGCATACACCTGATCGGTCAATTCCCTGATCTCGGCATGCTGCTGCCGCAGGAACCTGGCATCGTCCTGGTCCGTGCTCTCGTCGAACGCCCAACCCCACTCCGGATCGGCCCGCAGATCGGTGAGCGCTTGTGCTCGGGATTTCTCCCGCTCGATCGCATACTCGCGCGCCGTTTCGGCAGCATAGTCGATGAACTGCTGCTCGCGCCGGCCCAAGGCCTCGCCGCGCTCGAACTTCCCGAACGCAGTATTGGCCTCATCCTCGGTCCACTTCACCGGCCGGTGGCGCCAGAAGGCGGATTCCTCGCCGTTCGGCGCAGGCCGGGCCACCCATTTCGTCCGGCCCACCACGTCGCCCGGCATCATTTCAGCCGCGCCCGCCAGCTGGTCGGCGTTTTGTCGATCCATCTCCGGGGCTGCGCGCACCAGTTGGCCGCCACGCTCCGCCCAGCCCACTTCCCCGCGCACGTCCAGAGGGCTGTACTCCAACTGCCCCGCCGCAGCCGCCCCTTCAGGCGCCAAACGTGTATCAACTTCAGCCGTTTCTGCAGGCGTCGCCGCGGATGTGTCCACGGATTGCGCCTGTTGGGGCAACGTCGGCGGCGGTGTGGCGGCCGCCATGCTGTCGTCAGCCTGCGATGTGGGCGCCCCGGCCTCGCCATGTTGCAGCGTGCCTTGCGCAGGCGCACCGGCGGAGCCCGGCCGCGCCCCTGCGTCGATCGTCAGCAGCTCGCCGCTCTCGGGGTCCAGGCTGCCGGGCGCCGCGCCCGGAGAGGGTGTCGGTGCGATCGCGCCATTGTCCAGCGCCTGGTTCACCACGCGCGATGCCGGGCCATTGGCTGGGTCCGGCACAGCCGATCCATCGGGCAGCGCGCGCGGGCGTCGCACGCGCGATGCCGCACCAACCGGGCCACCCATCGCGGCGCCAGCCAGCATGCCTTGGGCCGCAGCCTCCGGCACGCCCTCCATCACCGGCCGCCCCAGCGCCCAGTTCTGCAGCATCGTCTCCTGCACCGACTGCGGCAGTTCCTCGAATACGCCTTCGGTGGCGGCGCCGCGGACCAGTCCGCTCGCAGCACTCAGCGTGCGCCGCATCGGGCTCTGGATCGCCTCGCTCGCCAGTCGCCCGGCGCCGCCGGCCAGCAGCACATCCGGGTCAGCAACGCCCAGGCGCTGCGCCAACCGGCCGCCGCCCACGCCCAGGGTGCCGCCCAGCACGCCTGAAGCGCCGGCCGCCAGCCCTCCCTTGGCGCTCAACTGCCCGTCTTCGCTCTCCTGGCGGATGGCCTCGGCGCTGGCGCCAGCCATCACGGCGCCCTCGCCCGCACCAGCCAAAAGCACCCGGCCGGTGGACGAACGGGGGATCGCTGCCAGCGTCCGGTTGGTCGCACCCTTCAGCGCCGCCGCACCACCACGCGCCAGCACGCCGCCACCGATCATCGATGGCACCGACTCCAGCGCCGCACCCGCGATGGTGCTGGGGTTCTGGATCATCGTCCGCGCGGTGCCAAGGAAGCCCTCCGCCTCCTGCACCTTCTGGTTCGCCAGCTGGCGCTCGGGGGAATAGCGCTCTGCCAGCGACTCCTTCCACTCCTGCGGCTTGAGGACACCGGCATTGCTCAGCTGCCGGATTGCCGGCGTCCACCCCCCGGGAATCAGCCGATCCGCCACATGCCCAGCAACCCTGGACGCCGCGTTGTCTGCGCCGAGCCTGGTGTACGTCCGCGGGTCTCCCAGGTTTGCCAACCCCACCGCGGCCTCGCCAACGCCGACAACGCCCCGCGCCAGATCCACCGCGGAATCGCCGATGAGGCGCCGGGCAACACCAGAGGCCGGTCGTTGCACCTGCGGCGGCGCGGCCGGCACAGGCGCAGCCGGCGCCTGCCGGTAGGGGTTGACCAGGCCGCCTGCGGATTCATCCGTGGCGCCGGAGACCTGTGCGCGGTAGGGATTGATCAATGCCATATGTTTCTTGCTCCAGAAACGAAAAAGCCCCGCTTACGCGGGGCTTGCCGTGAACCGATCCACACTCGGGATCAGCGCCATCCCATCTCCCTCCACTCCGCATCGATCTCCGCATCCGTCGCGTTCGGGTTGAGACGCCTCAGTTCCGCCACGAAGGTCGCCCGGTCTGGGAGGCGGCCCGCCGGCTGCTGCCCCATGACCTGCTGCGTCGCAAACGCCCGGGCAGCCGCGATCTCATCTGCTGTCGCCCGCCGGCTGCTCTTGCCGTCGCTGATCTGGCCGTTCATGTCCAACCCCAGCACCTGCTGCGCCAGGAGGTCGATGCTCTCCATCTGCGCCACCTGCACCCGCGGGTCCACCGGCTGCATGACGCGCATCCGTACCGCACTCCCGTCGGCGCCGGTGACCTGCGTCGCGCGCGTGCCGCTGATCTGCAGCAGGTTGCCCTGTTCGTCGATCTCCAGCGTGGGGCGCGGCACCATTTCCCGACCAATCTGTGCCATGCCCTGGCGGTAGATCAGCCGCTGGCCCTCCCGCGCGGTGGCATCGCCGATCAGCGTTCGCTGCAGAGCACCCTGCTCCTGCGCCCGAGTGTTGGCCAACTGCGCGTCCACCGTCAGGCGGCGGTCAACCTGTTGCCCCGTCTGTCCGGCCAAGCCACCCGCCAACGCCACCTGCTGGCCACGCAGCGCAGCCATAGCCTGCATCGCCTCGCGCCCTTCGCGCCCGCGGCGGCCGGCGGGAAACGACAGCGCGAACAACTGCGAGTTGATGTCACTCATCAGCTTGCGCTGCAGTTCCCTGTCCTCTCGGCTGTTGTACTGCTCTGCCATCGCGCGGGGGCCGGTCGACCGCCCCACACCGCCCGTCGCGGCGCGGGCGCCGCGGCCATCCGCAGCGCCGAACTCGCCCAAACTCCGGTCCGGCGCATTCGCCGCATCCCATGTCGCCCTGTCGGTCACCGGAACCCCGAATGTGCTGGCCACCGCGGGCCGCCGCTCCAGCGGCGATGACGCGAGACCACGCGCCGGCCGCCCTGGCGCCCCGGCCGGCACAGACGGCACAGGCACTGCACGGGTGACGCCGTTGCCGCCGGTGAACGTGTTCGGATCGCCGGGGCCAGGCACGGGCGGTGATGGCTGGGAAGGGGGCGGCGCCTGGGGCGTCGGCGCAAATGTGCCGGGCGCTGACACCGCTCGAAAATCCGGGCTCTGCAGGACGGGAGACGTCTCCCGTCCGGCCGGTGCGGCGGCGGCCAATGGCGGCTGATAGGCCCGAAACCCTGTAGGACGCGCAGCCGCTGACGTCGGCGCGTCCTGCCCGGTCAGCCCGGCGGCATACCCGCGCAGGTTCCGGCCTACGCCGGCCCCCGCATCCTGCAGCTGGCTCGTCGCCGTCTGGGCGATTCGACCAAGCGCACGGTGCGGAGCCGTGACGGCTCGGCCAGTATCAATGCCGGCCGCCACGCCGGCGCCCAGCAGCCCCCTCACGCGCTGGCCGGCCGCGTATCCGGCGTGGCCGCGGCGCTCCTCATCTCTGGTTGCCATGGCTGTCCTCTCGTCCGATGTGTGCGTTTGTCAAACTTCGCCGCTGAAGCTGAAGCTGGTGCTGTTGGAAACCGAGCCCGACAGGCTGGCGCTGTAGCTCATCGCGCTCATCATCGACGCCCCCATCTGGCTGAATATCTGGGCCAGTGTCCGCTGCGCTTCGAGTAGCAGCTGCAGCAGTTGCACGTTCTCCTGTGACTGGATACGCGCAGATTCCAGCTCCGCTGCGGATTTGGCCTTCGCCCGCTCCAGCCCGAGGCTGAAGGTCCGGTCGGTGGCGGCAGCCAGCCCGAGTCGCCGCTCTGCACCGCCGTCTGGACCCTCCTGGGACTGGCTGACGAATGGGCCGGCGAGCACATCGGCGTTGGCAGCGGCTGGTTGGAGTGGTATCGGCTGGAAAACGACATGGGCGCCCGCCGACACGAAGCCGGCTTCGATGGCGAGCTGCGCCCGATCCGCACCCTTGCAGACCTGGCTGATCTGCTGATCGAGGAACTGCGCAGGGCCCCACCAGCTCCCGGCCACGAGGGTTGCCCGGAATGACCCGGCCGTTCACCATCGGCGCGCCACCATGACCGTTCAGGCCGGGCTGCTGCGGCTGTCGCGCGCAGAACTGCGCGAGCTGACCGGCTCCCCGATGCGCACGAAGCAACTGAACTTCCTGCGCAAGAATGGGATCCGCCACTACCTGGACAACCATGACTGGCCCGTGGTGCTGCGCTCGACCATCGAGGGCGTGCCGGCCGCGCCGGCGGCCGCACCAGCATGGGCGCCACGGAAAGCCGCCAGCAGGTAGCCGCATGGGTCGCAAGCCAGTCAAACCCAACGCAGTCCCGCGCCTGCGCCTGCGCACGCGCGGCAGCCGGACCTACTACTACTACGATCACGGTATCGGGAGGGATGGGAAAAGGCGGGAAGAATCGCTCGGCACGGACTACGCAAAAGCGCTCATCCGCTGGGCCGAGCTGGAGGGGGCCGTGGTGCCGCCGCCTGCGGCGCTGGTCATGTTTCGCTGGGTGGCCGATCAGTACCTGGCCAAGGTCGCGGCATTCAAGGCCGCAAGGACATTCAGCGACAACCAGAGGGAAATGGAAAGCCTGCTCGCTTTCTTCGACGACCCGCCCGCACCGCTGGACGCCATCGCGCCCGAGCACGTCGAACAGTTCAAACACTGGCGCACAAAGGACGGGGCCGGATTCACCCGCGCCAACCGGGAAAAAGCCCTCCTGTCCCACATCTGGAACTGGGCACGCAGCCAGGGCTACACCAAACAGCCCAATCCCTGCGCCGGCATCAAGGGATTCCGCGAAGCCGGCCGGCACGAGTACATCGAGGACGCCCAGTACGACGTCATCTGGAACAACGCCGACGCCTGCCTGCGCGACGCCATGGACCTGGCCTATCTCACCGGCCAGCGCCCCGCCGACACCCTCAGGCTATCGGAAATGGACTGCCGCGACGGCATGCTCTACATCAGCCAGGACAAGACCCACGCCAAGCTGCGCATCGCGATCACCGGTGAGCTTGCCGCCCTGCTCGATCGCATCCGCTCACGCAAACGCGCCATCAAGGCCAAGGTGTTCAGCACCCGGCTGATCGTCAATGAGTACGGCCGCAGCCTCGGCGTCAACGCCATGTCCCGGCGCTGGGCAAAGGCCTGCAAGCAAGCGGGGGTGAAGGGGCTGCATTTTCGTGACTTGCGCGCCAAGGCCGGCACCGACAAGACCGAATCCACTGGCGACATCCGCCAGGCCCAGAGGCAACTGGGCCACAGCAAACTGGCCACCACGGAGATCTACATCCGCAACCGCCGCGGCGACAAAGTCACGCCCACGAAGTAGCGATTGCGGAAAAAACGCCAGATTGCGGAAAACGCCAGCGCCCGCAAGTAGTTGAAATCGCTGGAGGCCTGGGTCGGAATCGAACCGGCGTACGCGGATTTGCAGTCCGCTGCATGACCACTCTGCCACCAGGCCGGT
>CAKTDC010000017.1 GCA_934541015.1 uncultured Luteimonas sp. | reverse complement strand
CGCCACCAGCATGATCGGCATGATCGCGCTGGCCGGCATCATCGTGCGCAACTCGATCCTGCTGGTCGACTTCATCAACCACGAGATGGCGCGCGGGCGCACGCCGGCGCAGGCGGTGGTCGACGCCTGTGCGGTGCGCGCGCAGCCGATCGCGCTGACCGCGCTGGCGGCGATGGCCGGCGCGGTCTTCATCCTCGACGACCCGATCTTCAACGGCCTGGCGATCTCGCTCATCTTCGGCATCCTGGTGTCCACGGTGCTGACCCTGGTCGTCATCCCCCTGCTCTACTACGCGCTGATCGCGCGCCGCCGCCCCGAGGAGGCCACACCATGAACCGACGCATCCCGCTGCACGCCGCACTCGCGTGCCTGGCAATGACCCTGGCCACCGGCTGCACCCCGCAGGCGCCCGCGGACCCCGCCGCCGACGCGGCTGCTTCGCCGGCCACGCCGCCCGCGGAGACCCGCTCGTCCACCGTGCCTGCCGCCGGCGACGAGGCTGCCGATGACGCTGCCGATCCCGCGCTCGACAGCGCGCGCGCCGCGGCCATGGCCTTCAGCGGCCGGCTGCGCGCGCGCCTGCAGGGCGCGATGGCCGAGGGCGGGCCGGTCGCCGCGGTCGAGGTCTGCCACGACGACGCGCCGCGCATCGCCGAAGCGGTGATGGCCGAGCACGGGCTGCGCCTGGGCCGCGTGGCCGTGCCGGGCCGCAACCGCAACCCCGCGCACGCGCCGGACGACTGGCGGCTGGCGACGCTGGAGGTGTTCCAGGCCGCGGTCGACGGCGGCGCGCCCGCGGGCGAACAGATCGCGGTGCTGCGCGACGGCCTGCCCGACGGCGTCGCGCTGCGGATGATGCGCGGCATCGCCACCGAGCCCGGCTGCCTGGCCTGCCACGGCGGCAAGGCCACGCCGGAAGTGCGCGAGGCGATCGCCGCCCGCTATCCCGGAGACCGCGCCACCGGCTTCGCCGTCGGCGACCTGCGCGGCGCGCTGTGGGTGGAAGTGCCCGCGGCCGCCGCCGCGGCTGCCCCGCAGTGAACGGGCTGCTGTGGACAAGCTCGTACCGCCACGCGACCGGCCGCAGCCGGCAGGGAGCACGCCGGTGACGCGCATCTCGATCCTGGGCAGCGGCTTCGCAGCGCTGACCGCCATCCGCCGGCTGCGCGCGCTCGACGTCGACGCGCCCATCACCGTGGTCTCGCCGCGCAGGGAACTGGTCTACCTGCCCAGCCTGATCTGGCTGCCGTCCGGCCGGCGCAGCGGCGACGACCTGCGCATCCCGCTGGAAGGATTCTTCCGCCGCATGCGCGTGGACTGGCACGCCGGCAGCGTGCAGCAGGTGCTCGACGGCGGCCGTCGCGTGCTGACCGGCAGCGGCGCGCTGGAGAACGACGTCCTGCTTGTCGCCACCGGCGGCCGCTACCTGCGCAGGCTGCCGGGCATCGAGCACGCGATCATTCCCTGCGAGGGCATCGCGGCCGCGGAGTCGATCCGCGACCGGCTGGCGGCGATGGACGGCGGCACCATCGCCGTGGGCTTTGCCACCAACCCGAAGGAACCCGGCGCGGTACGCGGCGGTCCGATGTTCGAGTTCCTGTTCGGCATCGACACCCTGCTCCGGCGGCAGGGCCGGCGCGACCGCTTCGAGCTGGTGTTCTTCAACCCCTCGGAACAGCCCGGGCAGCGGCTCGGGCCCGCGGCAGTGTCGAAGATGCTCGCGCGCATGGCGTGGCTCGGCATCCGCACCCACCTGGGCCACAAGCCGCTGCGCTTCGAACCGGGGAAGGTCGTGACCGAAGGCGGCGAACTCGATGCCGATCTGATCCTGTTCATGCCCGGCCTGACCGGACCGGCGTGGCTCGATGGCAGCGACCTGCCGCTGTCCGAAGGCGGCTTCATCGCCGCCGACGCGCACTGCCGCGTGCGCGGCCTCGATCGCGTGTACGTGGCCGGCGATGCCGGCAGCTACCCCGGCCCCGACTGGATGGCCAAGCAGGCGCACCAGGCCGACCTGCAGGCGCAGGCGGCCGCGGACAACATCGCCGCCGCCCTGCGCGGGCAGCCGGCCGGGCGCGTGTTCCGGACCGAGCTGAGCTGCATCGTCGACACCCTCGACACCGGCATCCTGGTCTACCGCAGCCCGAAGCGGAACTTCGCCCTGCCGCCCTCGCGCCTGGCCCACTGGGCAAAGCAGCATTTCGAGCAGCGCTATCTCCGGCGCTATCGCTGAGCGCCGGAGCCCGCAAACAGCCTCGGCCCCGGGTGCCGGGCGGGCTGTCCGTCCAGCCTTCCCGGGGATGCCGCGTGCTGCCGGCCGGGGCCACGCGCAGAACCGCCGCCGCGAGGTGAAAACATCCATCGTCCCGGAGTACGCTCGCGCACACCACCTCGATGGAGCGGGCATGAATCCCCTGGCGGACGCACTCGAACCCGTTTACGCGCAGATGGAGCCCGGGCTCCTGGAGATCTACCGCGACCTGCACCGGCACCCCGAGCTGTCGATGCAGGAGCACCGCACCGCCGGCATCGTCGCCGATCACATCGAGGCCCTGGGCTATGAAGTCAGCCGCGGCGTGGGCGTGACCGGCGTGGTCGGCCTGCTGCGCAACGGCGACGGGCCCACGGTGATGCTGCGCGCGGACATGGACGCGCTGCCGATGGCCGAGGACACCGGCCTGCCCTGGGCGAGCACCGTCACCGCGACCGATGCCGACGGCCAGACGGTGCCGGTCGCGCATTCCTGCGGCCACGACCTGCACGTGGCCTGGCTGCTGGGCGCGGCGCGCGTGCTCGCCGGACACCGCCAGGCCTGGTCGGGCACGGCGATGCTGGTGTTCCAGCCAGGCGAGGAGACCGCCGAGGGCGCCAGCGCGATGGTCGCCGACTGGGAGCGCGCAGGCCTGCCGCGCGCCGACGTGGTGCTGGGCCAGCACGTGATGGTGGGCGCGGCCGGCACCGTGAGCTGCCGGCCGGGCGTGATCCTCTCGGCCGGAGACAGCCTCAAGGTGCAGCTGTTCGGGCGCGGCTCGCACGGCTCGCAGCCGCAGACCTCGATCGACCCGGTGGTGATGGCCGCCGCCACCGTGATGCGCCTGCAGACCATCGTCTCGCGCGAGATCGCGCCGATCGACAGCGCGGTGCTGACCATCGGTTCGCTGCAGGCGGGCACCAAGGAGAACATCATTCCCGACGAGGCCACCATCAGGCTCAACATGCGCAGCTACGACGAGGGCGTGCGCGACCACATGCTCAAGGCGGTCCGGCGCATCTGCTGCGCCGAGTGCGACGCGTCCGGCGCGCCGCGGCCGCCGGAGTTCACCACCCTGAGCACCTATCCGCTCACCGACAACGACCGCGAGGCCACCGCGCGCGTGGTCCAGGCATTCCAGGCGCAGTTCGGCGATGCCGCGCTGGAAAGCAGGCCGATGGCGGCCAGCGAGGATTTCAGCGTGTTCGGCCGCAGCTGGAACGTGCCCTACGTGTTCTGGTTCGTCGGCGGCACCGATCCGGAGGAGTTCGAACGGGCGAAGGCCGAGGGCACGATCAACCGCATTCCCAGCAACCACTCGCCGCGCTTCGCGCCGGTGCTCGACCCGACCCTGAAAACCGGCCTGCAGGCGATGCTGACCGCGGCATCGGCCTGGCTGTGCGCCCCGGGTCCGGCCGCAGCCGGCGGCGGCGCGTGAGCGCGGCCACCGGCGACGCCTCCCTGCCGGAAGCGGGCTTCCGCGGCAACGACCGCCTGCTGCTGGGCCTGGTCCTGGGGGTGGTGACCTTCTGGCTGTTCGCGCAGTCGATGCTCAACATCGCGCCGCAGATGCAGCGCGACCTGGGCCTCGCCTCGGGCACGATGAACAGCGCGGTCGCCATGTCGGCGCTGTTCGCCGGCATCCTGGTGGTGCTGATGGGCGGGCTGGCCGACCACTTCGGGCGCATGCGGATCCTGCGCATCGGCTTCGTGCTCGGCATTGCCGGTTCGCTGATGGTCGGTCTGGCGCCACCGGGTCCGCTGGGCGCGGCGATGCTGCTGCCCGGCCGCGCGGTGCAGGGCATGTCCGCGGCCTGCATCCTGCCCACCAGCCTGGCGCTGGTGAAGGCGTACTGGGACGGCGCCGCGCGCCAGCGCGCGATCAGCCTGTGGTCCATCGGCTGCTGGGGCGGCGCCGGCCTGGGCGCGCTGTTCGGCGGCTGGATGGCGCAGACCTTCGGCTGGCGCTGGATCTTCCTGCTTTCGGTGGTCGTGTCCCTGGCCGGGCTGTGGCTGGTACACGGGGCGCCGGAGAGCCGCGCCGGCGGCGGCGGCCGCTACCGCTTCGACGCCTGGGGCGTGCTCGGTTTCACCGTGGCGCTGCTGGCGCTGCAGGTGGTGGTGACCCAGGGCGGCAGCCTCGGCTGGGGCAGTCCGCTGGTGCTGGGGCTGGCCGCGACCGCGGTGATCGCGGGCATCGCCTTCGTGCGCGTCGAACGCGGCAACGCACACGGCTTCGTCGACCTGCGCCTGTTCGGCAATCGCGTCTACACCGGCGCCACGCTCTCCAACTTCCTGATCAACACCACGGTGGGCATGCAGCTGGTGTCGCTGCAGCTGGTGCAGATGGGCGGCGGCATGAGCGCGCAGCAGGCAGGCAACCTGACCCTGGGCTATGCCGTCGCCATCATCGCCTTCATGCGCGTGGGCGAGAAGCTGCTGCAGCGTTTCGGGCCGCGCAAACCCATGGTCTGGGGCTGCCTGATCACCGGCCTGGCGATCGTGTGCCTGATGCCGACGCAGATGGTGATCGAGCAGTATCGCGCCGTGGCCATGGTCGGCTACAGCCTGTTCGGGCTCGGCCTTGCGTTCTACGCCACGCCCTCGACCGATGCGGCGCTGTCGAACCTGCCGATGGAGCAGCTCGGCTCGGGTGCGGGCATCTACAAGATGGCCTCGTCGCTGGGCGCGGCGATGGGCGTGGCGATCTCCGGCGCGATCTTCACCACGCTCGGCGCCAGCGACGGCGGGGTGCTGTGGCTCGAAGGCGTGATCACCTTCGAAGGCCGCCAGGACAACCTCGCCATCCGCGAGGCGGCGATGGTGGCGCTGGGCTTCAACCTGCTGATGGTGGCTGCGGCGGTCGCCTCGATCCTGCTGACGATTCCGCCCGGCAGGCGGGAGAAGTAGGCGCGCCGGCCGGGCGGTTTGCACCGGCTTCCGAACGGGTATAACGTACGTTATAACGTCCTCGGAGTCCGGCATGAAGCTCAAGATCACCACCATCGGCAATTCCGCCGGCGTCATCCTGCCCAAGGAGCTGCTGGCCCGGCTGCGCCTGCAGAAGGGCGACGAGCTGTTCGCGCTGGAAACGCCGGACGGCATCCGGCTGACCGTGTTCGACCCCACGCTGGCCGAGCAGATGGAGGTTGCCGAACGCGTCATGCGCAAGCGGCGGGCGCTGCTCAACAAGCTCGCGCAGTAGGGGCCAGTCATGATCGTCTGGGTCGGGAAGCCCTTCGCCCTCGCCATCCACGACCGTCAGCTGGCCGAGCACGGCGGCGGTGCTGGCGTGTGCGACGAGTCGCTGCTCGACTCCGCGCTCGCGCGTCCGCAGCAGCTGCACGCCTATGGCGAGCCGGCGCCGGACCTGGCCGACCTCGCCGCCAGCCTTGCCTGCGGGTTGACAGGCAACCATCCCTTCATCGACGGCAACAAGCGCACCGCCGCGGTTGCCTGCGAAGTGTTCATCGAACTCAACGGTGGCGTCCTGCTGGCCGACGACCTGGAGCTGTATCCGATCTACCTCGCGCTTGCCGAAGGCAGCCTCTCCGAAGCCGATTTCGCCGCCTGGCTGCGCCAGCACATCGCCCGCGACGTGCACGGGCCGAAGGCGGCGTACGCGCGCTGACCGCGCACCCGTGCCCCGCGGTCCTGCCGGGGCGCCGGATGCCGGCAGCCCGGCCTGGATGGCGGTTTCGAAAGGCTCTTCTCCCAAGTGCGGGGGCTGCTTTCACTTCCGCCGTCGGAACGACGCCGCGACGCCGCTACCAGTCGAACGACACGTTCACCGCCGCACTGCGCCCGGGCCGCGTGTGGAACCCGATGTTGTCCTCATCCGCCGGCAGCCCGCGCACCGCGCTCCAGGTCCAGTAGCGACGGTCGGCCAGGTTGAGCAGGCCGGCGTTGATGCGCACACCGGGCCACGGCTCGGCCCAGGCATACAGGTCGAAGCGGGCGTAGCCCGGCGGCTCGAACCACTGGTCGACGCTGTGGTCGATGCGATCCTGGCCGCGCACCGCCACCATCGCGCCCTCCACGCCCCAGCGTCCGCTGCCGGGCTCGTAGCGCAGCCCGAGCGTGGCCCGGGGCGGGTCGACGCTGTTGAGCGGCTGGTCGCGGCGCGTGTCGTCGCCCCGCGACCAGGCCACCGCCCCGCGCAGCTGCCAGCCGCCGGGCAGCGCCGGATCGGTCCACGGCAGATGCCAGAGCAGGTCGCCCTCGATGCCGCGGATGCGCGCGCGGTCGCGGTTGACCGACTGGAACACCAGCGAGCGCGTGGCCGGGTCGATGCCGAGATTGGCGCGCGATTCGATCAGGTCGCGGTAGCGGTTCTCGTACACCGACAGGCTCGCGCGCGCCGATTCGCCCACGTAGCGCCAGCCCAGCTCCAGCCCCTCGCTGCGCTCGGGCCGCAGGTCCGGGTTGGCGCGCACCTCGTAGTTGAATACCGGCAGCAGCAGGCCGATGTTGACGTCGCCGAAGGGCGGCGCGCGGAAGCCGCGGGCGTACTGCGCGAACAGGCTGTGGCCTCCATCCAGCGTCCAGCGCAGCGACAGCCGCGGCGTGATCTGGTCGGTGTCGACGTCGACCGGCGCGCTGTCGGGAAAGTCCTCCAGATAGATGGCGTCCGGATGCGCACGCAGACGGTTCCACTCCGCGCGCAGCCCCGGGATCACCGCCAGGCGTTCGCCGATGGCGATCTCGTCCTGCCAGAACACGGCCAGGCTGGTGTTGCGCGAATCGGGGAAGTCGCGCACCGGCAGCGGTTCGCCCAGGACCACGCTGCTGGTGGCACCGGTGGCCAGGTTGGTTTCGATGCCGTCGCGCAGGCCGCTGTAGTCCTGGCGCGCCAGATCGATGCCGAACACGTGCCAGTGGCGGCCGAAGCGGCCGGCGTGCCGCGACTGCCCGAGCAGGCCCAGGCCCAGGGCACCGGCCTCATAGTCGAAGCGGCGCCAGCGCAGCGATTCGAAGGGCGTGGCGGCGTCGGGCAGGCGGTACTGGTCGCTGTCCTGCCGCACCTCGGTATCCTGGTGGTACAGCTGCGCCTCCAGCGACTGCATCCAGCGCCAGCCCGGCTGCCACTGCGCGGTCAGGCTCGCGCGAACCCGCTGCTGGCGGTCGTCGGCATCGAGCCGGTAGGTGGTGGAATAGCGACCACTGCCGAAGCGCAGCGAGTTGACGCCGGTCTGGCGCGATTCGCGGGTGGCGTCGAGAGCGAGCACGTAGCGGCCGACGGCGCCGGCATCGCGCACCGCCTTGGCCAGCACGCTCTCGCGCTTGAAATCGAGCGGGTTGGGGCCGTCCTCCTCGCGCCAGGCGCGGTTGCCGGCCTCGTGGCCGCGCCGCTGCGCGACCAGGGCCATCGCCTGCCAGCCCGCCTCCGACCCCGCCGCCCAGCTCGCTGCCAGCAGGCGGCTGTCGTCGACGCCGTCGTAGCCCAGCCGCGCGCCGATGTGCCTGTCGCCATCCGAGCGCAGCAGCAGCGCGTCGGGATCGAGCGTGCGGAAGGCGACCACGCCGGCGAGCGCATCGCTGCCGTAGAGCGTGGACGCCGGGCCGCGCTGCACCTCCACGCGCTCGACCGCCTCCAGGTCGACCAGGTCGCGGCCGGCCGAAGCGAACTGGCCGATGCTGTAATCGTCGGCCAGGGGGATGCCGTCGACCACGATCCGCACGCGGTTGCCGTCCAGGCCGCGGATCGAGAACCCGCGGGTCCCAAAGCGGTTGCCTTCCGACACCACCTCCACGCCGGGCACATAGCGCACCAGGCTTTCCGGATCGCGGACCAGGTGCCGGTCCAGTTCCTCGCGCTCGACCTGGGCCACGCTGGCCACGACCTGGCTCAGCGGCTCGGCCGCGCGGCTGGCCACCACCACCACCGCGTCCAGCGTCTTCGGCTCCGGCTCCGGCGACGCGGATTCTTCGGCGAACGCCCAGGCAGGCAGCAGGACCAGCAACAGCAACCACCGGGGCGTCGAGGGCATGGATCGATCCACAGAAGAAAAGGGTTGTCATTCGCATTCTGCAGCACGCGCGCGATTGGGCCATGATCTGGATCAACGGGTCGCTTCCCCGGCCGCTTGATCCAGATCAAAGCGTGCGATCCAGACTCGCGGACAATCGACCCAGGTCGCGACATCCGCACTCTTCCAGCCATCCGACACTCCAAGGAAACGCCATGAAGCGCAGCCTGCTCGCCCTGTTGATCCCGCTGGCCCTGGCCGGCGTCGCCTACCAGGCGTACTCCCAGGAGTCCGGCTCCACCGCTGCCGCCGACGGCGAGAAGGCCTATCTGGACAACTGCGCCGCCTGCCACCAGCCCGACGGCAAGGGCCTGGCCGGCGCCTTTCCGCCGCTGGCCGGCTCCGATTGGCTGGAGGGCAAGAGCGCGGCCGATGTCGCCACCACGGTCCTCACCGGCCTGCAGGGCGAGATCGTGGTCAACGGCGTCACCTACGACAGCCTGATGCCGGCGCAGACGCACATCAGCGACGCCGACATCGCCGCCATCTCCACCTACGTGATGAACACCTGGGGCAACCCCGGCGGCAGCGTGACGGCCGCCGAAGTCACCGCCAAGCGCACGGCGCTGGCGGTTTCGTCCGACCCGGCGCAGGGCGAGATCCACCCGGGCACCAGCCAGGCGCAGGTCGCCTACGAAGGCGCGCCGACCATGCTCAGCGGCGCCGCGGTCAACCAGATTCGCACCCCCGGCGCGCCGGACATGAGCGAGGCCGAGTTCGCCCAGGCCAGCGAGATCTTCTTCCAGCGCTGCGCCGGCTGCCACGGCGTGCTGCGCAAGGGCGCCACCGGCAAGCCGCTCACGCCGGACCTGACCCAGCCGCGCGGCACCGAGTACCTCAAGGCGCTGATCAACTACGGCTCGCCCGGCGGCATGCCCAACTTCGGCACCGGCGGCGAGCTCACCGCCGACCAGGTCGACCTGATGGCACGCTTCCTCCAGCACACCCCGCCGAATCCGCCGGAATGGGGCCTGGAGGAGATGAAGGCGAGCTGGACCGTGTTCATCCCGGAGGACGAGCGTCCGACCCGGAAGATGAACGACTGGAACCTCGACAACATCTTCTCGGTGACCCTGCGCGACTCCGGCGAGATCGCCCTGATCGACGGCGACAGCAAGCAGATCATCACCATCCTCAAGACCGGCTACGCGGTGCACATCTCGCGCGTGTCGCATTCGGGCCGCTACATCTACACCATCGGCCGCGACGGCAAGATCGACCTCACCGACCTGTGGATGAAGGTCCCCGAGCGGGTGGCCGAGATCAAGATCGGCCTGGAGGCGCGCTCGGTCGAAACCTCGAAGTTCAAGGGCTACGAGGACAAGCTGGCGGTCGCCGGCGCCTACTGGCCGCCGCAGTACGTGATCATGGACGGGCCCTCGCTGGAGCCGCTGAAGATCGTCTCCACCCGCGGCATGACGGTCGACACGCAGGAGTACCACCCCGAGCCGCGCGTGGCCGCGATCGTCGCCAGCCACGAGCACCCCGAGTTCATCATCAACGTCAAGGAGACCGGCCACATCCTGCTGGTCGACTACTCCGACCTCGACAGCCTCAAGACCACCACCCTGCAGGCGGCGCGCTTCCTGCACGACGGCGGCTGGGACGCGAGCAAGCGCTACTTCCTGACCGCGGCCAACAACAGCGACAAGGTTGCCGTGGTCGACTCGAAGGAGCAGAAGATGACCGCGCTGATCGACGTCGAGAAGATCCCGCACCCGGGGCGCGGCGCCAACTTCACCCATCCCAAGTACGGTCCGGTGTGGGCGACCTCGGCGCTGGGCAACGAGAACATCACCCTGATCGCGACCGACCCGGTCAACCACCCGCAGTACGCGTGGAAGGCGGTCGAGGTGCTCAAGGGCCAGGGCGGCGGTTCGCTGTTCGTCAAGACCCACCCGCAGTCGCGCAACCTGTGGGTCGACACCACGCTCAATCCCTCGGCGGAAGTGAGCCAGTCGATCGCGGTGTTCGACATCGACAACCTCGACAAGGGCTACGAGGTGCTGCCGATCGCCGAATGGGCCAACCTCGGCGAGGGTCCCAAGCGCGTGGTGCAGCCGGAGTACAACAAGGCCGGCGACGAGGTCTGGTTCTCGGTGTGGAACGGCAAGGACCAGCGCTCGGCGCTGGTGGTGGTCGACGACAAGACCCGCAAGCTCAAGGCGGTGCTCGACGACCCCCGCCTGATCACGCCCACGGGCAAGTTCAACGTCTACAACACCGTCAACGACGTCTACTGACCGGAACAGGGGAACGAAGAACGGCCGCGGACCTCCGCGGCCGTTTTTTTGGTTCTTCTCCTAGTTGAGGGAGTCGGGAAAGGCCGCCAAGGCGCCCGATCAGGGGTTGCGGAGCGAAGGTCGCCCCGGGCCGGGGATTGCTCCTCGGCTCGGTCAGCCCGCTCCGCGGTCCGGCCCGGCGCAGCGCGCCGGGCGTTCACGCACACGCGCGGCATGCCGCGCAAGCGGTGCGCGCTCACCCATGGCTGACTCGCCGCCGCAGCGCATCCATGCGCTGCTCTCCGCAATTCCCCGGCCCGGGACGCCCCATTGATCCGTTAACGACTCCACTTCGTTTGGGCAGCAAAGCACTTGCTCCCGAAGCACAGAACCAGACGCAGCAACGAGCCGCGTCCTGGCGGCCGGGGATCGCGGCAAAGCAAAACATGGATGTTTTGCGCGCGAGTCAGCCCATGGGTGAGCACGGGCGGTTTGCGCGGCATGCCGCGCGCCCGTGCGAACGCCCGGCGCGCTGCGCCGGGCCGGACCGCGGAGCGGGGCTGACCGAGCGAAGAGCGGCCCCGGCCGGCAGGGCGCGGCGTCCTTCCGAAGACCGCGGTGAGTACGGACCGCTTGCGCGGCATGCCGCGCGTCCGTGCGAACGCCCGGCGCGCTGCGCCGGGCCGGACCGCGCAGAAACGCCGTCAGACGCGACCTGCCGCCCGACCATCGCTTTCCTCCGGCAGTTCCGCGGTTCGCCACATATCCGGAATCCGCTTCCGGGAGCACACCGCGACCTCAGGCCCACTCCCGGTCCGCGGTGAAGGCCACGGTCAGCCAGCGGTCGGGCGTGTCGTCGCCGATCGCCTCGCCAATCTCGTCGCGCAGCTCGTCCCACTGCTCCAGCGTACGCGCCGGCCAGCCGCGCGGCACGATGAAGAACAGCTCGATGTGGCGGCCGCGGCCCTTGCGCACCACGTAGGCGCGGTGGCCGAGGAAGCCCTCGCGCGCGACGAAGCGCTGCGCCACCGCGTCCACGTGCTGCTTGAGCAGCGGCGGCGTCACCATCAGCACGTCGGCCATCGCCCGGCGCACGGTGCGCAAGGGGATCGGCAGGATCAGCACGCAGACCAGGGCCAGCACCGCGGGGTCGACGTAGGGCACCATCCAGTCCCAGGCGGTGCCCTGCAGGGAATAGCCGATCACGAAGGCGACCAGCAGCGCGGCGGTGATCGCCGCCGACATCGCCCAGGCCTGCCAGTCGATCGCCACCAGCTGCGAGCCGAGCCGGCGGTTGGCGACCCAGCCGTACAGGGCCAGTACCACGCTGACCAGCAGGGTGACCACGGCGTAGGCGATGGCCATGCCGAACTGCATCCAGCGACCGCCGGAGAGGAAGCTGTCGACCGCGTTGATCAGGGCATAGCAGGTGGCGCCGATCAGCAGCAGGCCGGTGACCGCGGTCACCATCGGCTCCAGGTGCCACACGCCCATGGTGAAGCGCTCGGACAGCTCGCGGCTGCGTTCGCCGCTGGCGGCATAGTCGGCGATCATCCTCGCCACCAGCAGGGCGACCACGCTGGCCAGGGCATCGAACAGCGAATACACGCCGTCGAACACCACCGCGAACGAGCCCGACGCCAGGCCGGCGACGATGCCCAGCGCGGCCACCAGCACCGTCGCCACGATCGAGGCGCGCAGCACGGCGTGTTCGCTGCTCCGGTGATCGCCGCCCGCCGATGGGTCGTCCGCCGTGTCCATGGCGCCAGCTTGCCCGGGCGCGGCCATCCCCGCCAGCGGCGGTCAGCCCGCCGAAGCCAGGTCCACGCCCCCGGCGACGCGCCGGCGGCGCGACAGGTGCACCAGCAGCAGCGACACCGCCGCCGGGGTCATGCCGGGGATGCGCTGCGCCTGACCCACGGTCTGCGGGCGCACCCGCTCGAGCTTCTGCATCGCTTCGGTCGACAGCCCGCGCACCTGCGCATAGTCGAAGCCCTCGGGGATGGCGGTGTCCTCGTTGCGCTGCTGGCGCGCGATCTCCTCGCGCTGGCGCTGCAGGTAGCCGGCATACCGGGTCTCGATCTCGACCTGCTCGGCCACCTCGGCATCCACCGCCCGCTCCGGCGCGAACGCCGGCAGCGAGGTGAGCCTGGCGTAGTCGAGTTCCGGGCGGCGCAGCAGGTCCAGGCCGCTGTTCTCGCGGCTGAGCTCGATGCCCAGCGTCGCGACCGCCTCGCGGCCGGCGGCGTTGCCCGGCGTCGCCCGGATCGAGCCCAGGCGCTGCGTCTCGCGCGCGACCGCCTCGCGCTTGGCCTCGAAGCGCGACCAGCGCGCGTCGTCCACCAGCCCCAGGTCGCGCCCCACCGGCGTGAGGCGCAGGTCGGCGTTGTCCTCGCGCAGCTGCAGCCGGTACTCGGCGCGCGAGGTGAACATGCGGTAGGGCTCGCTGGTGCCGTGGGTGATCAGATCGTCGACCAGTACGCCCAGGTAGGCCTCGTCGCGGCGCGGCGACCAGGGCTCCAGCGCGCGCACGAAACGCGCGGCATTCACGCCCGCCAGCAGCCCCTGCGCCGCCGCTTCCTCGTAGCCGGTGGTGCCGTTGATCTGGCCGGCGAAGAACAGGCCGGCGATGGTCTTGGTCTCGAGCGAAGTCTTCAGCCCGCGCGGGTCGAAGAAGTCGTATTCGATCGCATAGCCCGGGCGGGTGATATGCGCGTTCCCGAAACCGGCCACGCTGCGCACCAGCGCCAGTTGCACGTCGAACGGCAGCGAGGTGGAGATGCCGTTGGGATAGATCTCGGTGACGTCCAGCCCCTCGGGTTCGACGAAGATCTGGTGGCTGGGCTTGTCCGCGAAGCGCACCACCTTGTCCTCGATGCTCGGGCAGTAGCGCGGCCCGATGCCCTCGATCTGCCCCGAGTACAGCGGCGAGCGGTGCAGCGCGCCGCGGATGATCTCGTGCGTGCGCGCGGTGGTCTGGGTGATCCAGCACGGCACCTGACGCGGATGGTCGGCCCGCGTGCCCAGGAACGAAAACACCGGACGCGGATCGTCACCCGGCTGCCGGGTCATCACCGAATAGTCGAGGCTGCGGCCGTCGATGCGCGGCGGCGTCCCGGTCTTGAGGCGGTCGACGGTGAACGGCCGCTCGCGCAGCTTCGCCGCCAGCGTGGTGGCGGGTGGATCGCCCATGCGCCCGGCGGCGTACTGCGCTTCGCCGATGTGCACCTTGCCGGCGAGGAAGGTCCCCGCGGTCAGCACCACCGCCGGGGCGTCGAAGCGCAGGCCGGTGTTGGTGACCGCGCCGCGCACGGCGTCGCCTTCGATGACCAGGTCGTCGACCGCGGCCTGGAACACGGTCAGCCCCGGCTGCCGTTCGACGGCGCGGCGGATGAAGCCGCGGTAGAGCGCGCGGTCGGCCTGGGCGCGGGTTGCGCGCACGGCAGGCCCCTTGGAGGCGTTGAGCCGGCGCCACTGGATGCCGGCGGCGTCCGCGGCGCGGGCCATGATCCCGCCGAGCGCGTCGATCTCGCGCACCAGGTGGCCCTTGCCGATGCCGCCGATGGCCGGGTTGCAGCTCATCGCGCCCACGGTCTCGATGCTGTGGGTCAGCAGCAGCGTACGCGCGCCGGCGCGCGCCGATGCCAGCGCGGCCTCGGTGCCGGCGTGGCCGCCGCCGATCACGATCACGTCGTAGCGATGGAAGTCTGCGTTCATGCTGGTGGCCGGTGCCGCGGCCGGGGGGGGCGGGCGGGGCATTATCCCGCTGCGGGGCGGATCCTGCCGCATCGGGGAGAGTTGGCATGCTTCATGCGTATCGTCATTCGTACCCGGAACGGCAGGCACCCTACCGAGGGGGAAGGTGCCGGCCAGGATCGGAACAGGGCTGGCCATGCACGTCCCGGGGAAGCGCAGGGGCCGGATGTCGGGGGACATCCGGCCCCTTTTTATGGCTTTTCTCCCAGCTGCGGGAGCAAGGGCAGCGCCGGTTCAGGGCTTGCGGACAGAGGGTCGTCCCGGGCCGGGGATTGCTCGCCGGCCCGGTGCAGCGCGCCGGGCCGGGGCGCAAGCCCTCAGCGTTGCTCTGCGATTGGGGCGTGGCTGGCGAGGTGCCGACCCCGGCGGGAGCGGAACAGGGGGGATCCGGTGGTCCCCCGCCGGGAATCGGCGGTAAGCAAGGCGACCTGTTGTGTCGCAATCCGACGCTGCCAGTCAGTTGAGCGAGCTTGACACCAGAAAAGTGGCCACGCAAGTGGAATCCGGCGGTAAAAAGAGCAACCGGTCACAACTCGGACCGCCGCGGCGGCACCTGCCCGGTCAGTCGTTCGAGCGTGTTTCCGGCACCGATTCCGCGCGATGCGGAGGCGACGGCCGGGTGCTCCTGGCAGGCCGCGCCGTCGGCGCGGACTGCCGGACCGGCGCGGGGGCGCTGCGCGCCGGCGCAACCGGACGCGATCCGGCGGATATCGCCGGGCGCGATTGCGGCGCCGGCGCGGCCATCGGGCGCGGCAGCGCCTGCGGATGCGTCCGGCCCACCGGCGCAACCGGCCCCACCCTGGTCGGCCCCGGCCCGGCCGAACGCGAGCGGGCAGCGCCCGGGCGCAGGCGTTCGAGCGCGTACTCGGGCGTCAGGTTGGTGGAATCGGGCCTCGGGTGCGGCCTGGGCGGCCCCACCGTTTCGCCGCGCGGAGGCCTGGATCCGCCGTCGTGGCCCGGCCGCTGCGGACGCTGCGGCCGGTGGTCGCCGTGCGGCCGATAGTAGGGCCGGTGGTAGCCGGAGCGGTATCCGCCGTAGAAGTACGGCGAGTAGGAGTAGAAATAGGGGTAGTAAGCACGGCCGTAGTAGCCCCAGGGCCGATAGTAGGGAGAGATCCCGCCCGGGTAACCCCAGCCGTAGCCGATGTGGCCGTACCAGCCGCCCGGATAGCCGTAGCCGATGCTGCTGTAGGGAGCACCGTAGATCACGGTGTCCGCGCTGCCGTAGTAGTAGTCGCCGCCGTAGTCGCCGCCACCGCGGTAGCTGTAGCCGGTGACGCAGCCCGACAGCAGCGCTGCCGCAGCGGCTGCGATCAGGAGTTTGCGAACCATGGCCGATCCCCCGTGCAGGTTGGCATCCAGCATCGGCCGCAGCCATTGAATCCGTGCTTAATCCCGCCGGCCGCGCCCGCCGGCAGCTGAACACGACGCGCCGGCATCGGCTAGTCTTCTGCCGATGCACCCTCCCCTGCCCGCACTGCCCCGCTTCGAAGACGTCCTCGAAGCCGCCGCCCGCATCGCCCCGCACGCCAGCGTCACACCGGTGCTGCGCGCGCGTTCGCTCGATCTCGACAGCGGCTGCCAGCTGCATTTCAAGGCCGAACACCTGCAGCGCAGCGGCGCCTTCAAGTTCCGCGGCGCCAGCAACGCGGTCCTGTCGCTCGATGATCAGGCGGCCGCCGCCGGCGTGGTCACCCACTCCTCCGGCAACCACGGCGGCGCACTGGCGCTGGCGGCACAGCTGCGCGGCATCCCCTGCCACGTGGTGGTCCCGGACCCTGCCGCTGCGCCCAAGCTCGCCGCCATCGCCGCCCGCGGCGCCACCGTGCACCGCTGCGCGCCGGGCATCCCCGCGCGCGAGGCGATGTGCGACCAGGTGCGCCGCGACACCGGCGCGACCCTGGTGCACCCCTACGCCGACGCCCGCGTGATCGCCGGCCAGGGCACGGCGACGCTGGAGCTGCTGCGACAGTGCGCGGAAGGGCTGGACGCACTCGTGGTCCCGGTGGGCGGCGGCGGGCTGGCCTCGGGCGCCGCGCTCACCCTGGCGGCGCTGTCGCCCGGCACCCGGCTCTACCTGGCCGAACCGGCCGGCGCCGACGACACCAGCCGCTCGCTGCGGGACGGCCGGCGCGTCACCGAACTGGTCGCCGACACCGTCTGCGACGGCCTGCGCGGGCTGCTCGGCGCGCCCAACTTCGCCATCCTGCACGCGCACCGCGCCGAGGTGCTGACGGTCGCCGACGACGACACCATCGCGGCGATGAAGCTGCTGCTGGCGCGGACCAAGCAGCTGGTCGAGCCGTCTTCGGCGATCACCCTGGCGGCGGTGCTCGCGCATCGCGAACGTTTCGCCGGCCAGCGCGTGGGGCTGATCCTCTCCGGCGGCAACGCCGATCCCGACCACCTGCCCTGGCTGCCGCGGTGAAGCGCAACCGCCCGCCCCGCAGCCGCGCGCTGCGCCTGCTGTGGCGGCTGCTGCTGCCGGCGGCGCTGTGGCTGGGCGCGGTGGCGGCGTGGGTGGTCTGGGTCGGCGAACGCGACCACGCCGCGCCGGCCGACGCCATCGTCGTGCTCGGCGCGGCCGCCTACGACGCCCAGCCTTCGCCCGTGTTCCAGGCGCGGATCGAGCACGGGCTGGACCTGTACCGCAGCGGCTTCGCCGACACCCTGATCTTCACCGGCGGCTACGGCGGCAGCAACGCCCGCTTTTCCGAGTCGCAGGTCGCCCGCCGCTACGCGCTGCGCCACCACGTTCCCGACAGCGCCATCCTGATCGAGGCGCGCTCGCGCACCACCTACGAGAACCTGGTCGAGGCACGCCGGCTGATGCAGGAGCACGGCCTGCAGCGGGTGATCGTGGTCAGCGACCCGCTGCACATGTCGCGCGCCCTGCGCCTGTCGCGCAAGCTGGGCATCGACGCGCTGGGCTCGCCGACCCCCGCCACCCGCTTCCGCAGCTGGCGCACGCGGCTGGAGTTCCTGGTCCGCGAGGTCTACTTCTTCCACCGCGACCTGTTCGTGCAGCGCTGAAGCCGGCATCATCGTGGCCCTCCCACCGGGTCCGCGCCATGACCGGGCAAGCCGCCGCCATCGCCCTCGTCGCGTCCTACTACGCCGCCTTCAACCGCGGCGACTGGCCGGGCATGCTCGCCCTGCTCGACGACGGCGTCGTCCACGACCCCAACCAGGGCACGCGCGAAACCGGCCGCGAGGCGTTCGCCGCCTTCCTGCAGCGCATGGACCGCAGCTACCGCGAGCAGCTGCACGAGATCCGGGTGCTGGCCAGCAGTGACGGCACGCACGCGGCCGCCGAGTACGTCGTCCACGGCCAGTACCTGGTCGCCGACGCCGGCCTGCCGCCGGCGCACGGACAGCGCTACGTGCTTCCCGGCGGCGCGTTCTTCGACCTCGCGTTCGACGGCGACGGCAGCGGCCGCATCGCCCGCGTCAGCAATCACTACAACCTCGGGGACTGGCTGGCCCAGGTCCGCCCGCGCGCCCCCTGATTCCCGCAGGCGCCGTCAGGCGCGACCCTGCCGCATCCAGCACCCGGCCGCGCCCGGAGCCCGCCCTCGCGCAAACGCGGCGCGCCGGCATCCGCGACCCGGCCGATCAGGCGGAAATCGCCAGCTTCTCCTTGTGGTACAGCCGCGCGGCCAGCAGCCACAGCAGCAGCCCCAGCCCGAAGCCGGCGCCCAGGTACACCACCCACTCCTGCGCGGCGATCGCCTCGGCGCGCACCAGCTTCAGGATCATCTGGTTCTGCGCCAGGAACGGCACCGCGAACTGCCACAGCTGGGTCTTCACCGGATTGAGCATCAGCATCATCGTCGGGATGATCGGCAGGAACATCAGCAGGCTCATGTAGCCCTGCGCCTCCTTCATCGACTTCACGCTGGCCGAGATCAGGGTCAGCAGGGTGGTGCCGATCAGCACCATCGGCAGCAGCACGAACAGCAGCTGCGCCATCACCGGAATGGACACGTCGATCAGCCGCAGCGGCCCCGGCGCCACCGCGAAGGTGAGCTTGAACGACAGCACCACCAGCAGCAGCGCGAACATGCCGAACAGGCAGGCGGCCAGGATCTTGCCGCTCATGATCGCCGCCCGCGCCGCCGGCGTGGCCAGCAGCGGCTCCAGCGACTGGCGCTCGCGCTCGCCCGCGGTCGAATCCATCACCAGGTGCGCGCCGCCCAGGAAGCTGAGCAGGATCAGGAAGTACGGCAGCATCGCCAGCAGCATGCCGCGCCGCGATTCTGGCGTGGCCACGTCGCGCTGCGTGACCTGCACCGCGAACCCGGCCTCGGGACTGACGCCGCGGTTGATCCCGCGCAGCACGCCGACGGTGCGGCTGTACTCGCCGAGCACGCCGTTGACGCGGGAAACCGGAATCTGCGAATCCTGCCGCGAGCTGTCGTAGATCAGCTCCACCCGCGCCGGACGGCTGCCGCGCCACTGCTCCGGATACTCCGGGTCGATGCGCAGCACCAGGTCGGCCTCCTGCTCGCGCACCAGCCGGTCCGGATCCTCCGGCGGCGGCGTCGCCTCGATGTTGCGGCCCTTGAGGAAGGCGACCAGGTTGGGCGCGTGCTCGGCGCCGATCACCGGCAGCTCCAGCGTCGAGTCGAGCTGGGTGCGCACCCGCTTCTCGACCATCGAGCCGCCGCCGATCACCAGCGCCGGAATCATCAGCGGACCCAGCAGCAGGCTCAGCGCCACCGTGCGCCGGTCGCGGAACAGGTCGACCAGCTCCTTCTTCGCCACCGTCCAGACCGCCTTCATGCCGCCGCTCCCTGTCCGTCGTCCTCAAGGTCGGACAGGCGGACGAACACGTCCTCCAGGTCCGCCAGCCCGGTCTGTTCGCGCAGTTCGTCGGGCGAGCCGATCGCGCGCACCTCGCCGCGCGCGATCACCACGATGCGATCGCACAGCGCGGCGACCTCCTGCATGATGTGGCTGGAGAAGATCACGCAGCGGCCCTCGTCGCGCAGGCCGCGCAGGAAGCCGCGCAGGCCGCGCGTGGTCATCACGTCCAGGCCGTTGGTGGGTTCGTCCAGGATCACGTTGCGCGGGTCGTGCACCAGCGCGCGCGCGATCGCGGTCTTGGTGCGCTGTCCCTGCGAGAAGCCCTCGGTGCGCCGGTCGAGGAAGTCCTCCATCTGCAGCGTCGCGGCCATGTCCGCGGTGCGCGCGGCGATGGTCGCCTCGTCGAGTCCGTGCAGGCGCCCGAAGTAGGCGATGTTCTCGCGCGCGGTCAGGCGCTTGTAGACCCCGCGCGCATCGGGCAGCACCCCGAGGCGGCGCCGTACCGCGGTCGGATCCTTCGCCACGTCGATGCCGTCGACGCTGATCGAGCCCTGGTCGGGCCGCATCAGCGTGTACAGCATCCGCAGCGTGGTGGTCTTGCCCGCGCCGTTGGGCCCGAGCAGGCCGGTGATCTCGCCGTCGCGGGCCTCGAAGCCCACGCCCTTCACCGCATGCACGGTGCCGGTCTTGCTCTTGAAGGATTTGTGGAGATTGTCGAGAAGGATCATGGGGAGGCCGGGATCGGGAATTCGGGATTGGGGATTCGGAAGAGCTGTCGGTCAGTGCGGGGCGGGGCGGGGCGGGTGGGATCGTCGCTTTTGCGAATCCCCGATCCCGAATCCCCAATCCCCGCTTCTAAGGCTCCCAGCCGTAGGCGCCCGCAAACGGCGGCTGCGCGCTCAGGCGGTCCAGGCAGGTGGCGTCGAGGGCGGCGGCGTCGGTGGTCTCCATGAACTGGGCGAACAGCTTGGGCATGCAGCCGATGCCGAGCACGCTGTGGCCCTGGCCGGGCAGGACGATGTGGCGGCCGTTGGGCAGCGCCGCGACCACTTCGTCGCCATAGCGCGGAGGCGTGACCGGATCGTACTGGCCGCTGATCGCCAGCACCGGCATGTCGCCGGCCAGCGGCTCGCGGAAACCGGCGGCGCGGCTGCCGCGCGGCCAGACCGCGCACTGCGCCTGCAGCAGTTCGACCATCGCGTTGCCCATCACCGTGCCCTCGTCGGCCGCCTCGACGGTCATCTCGTCGGCATCCTCGGTGCAGCTGACCGACAGGCTCATGCCCATCGCGATCGCGTCGCCGAGGTCGTCCGAGAGCATGCGGAACTGCGCCAGCAGGCTCTCGTAGCGCCCCTGCGCGGCCTCGTGCAGCACCAGCGGCAGGGTCGCCGACATCGACGGGTGGTAGGCATACATCCGCAGCAGGCTGGCCAGGTGGCCGAAGCGCGGCACGTCCTCGCGCCACTGGCCGCTGACCGGGTCGCGGTAGCGCACCGGCGCGATGCCGCCGGCCTGCAGCCGCTCGCGCACCCGCGCCAGCTGTTCGCCCGGATCGCCGAGATTGTCCGCGCAGGCCGTCTCCTGGCGGCAGCGCGCGAACTGCTCGCCGAGCGCGTCCTCCAGGTTGCGGGCATGGTCCTGGCCCAGCACCAGGGTGTTGGGCGCCACCGAGTCGAGCACCAGCGCGCGGGTGTGCTGCGGGTAGCGCGCCGCATACTGCTGGGCCACGCGCGTGCCGTAGGACACGCCCACCAGGTTGATGCGCTCCACGCCCAGCTTCTGCCGCACCAGATCGAGGTCGCGGATGTGCTCGCCGGTGGTGTAGAAGCGCAGGTCGGCGATCTGCGACAGCTCGTCGCGGCAGCGCTCGGCGAATTCGCGCATCGCCGCGCGGGTGTCGTCGCCCGGCTCGAAGAACATCTCCTCGCTGTCGTCGGCACGGCACTGCAGCTTGTGGGAGCCACCGGTGCCGCGGGCGTCGAGCAGCAGCACGTGGCGGCTGCGGCGCACGTCGCGGAAGGCGGCGTGCATCATCGGGTAGCTCTCCAGCGCGGACTGCCCGGGGCCGCCGGCGATCATGAACACCGGATCGGCTTCGGCCATGCCGCTGGCCGGCACCATCGCAAGGGCCAGTTCGATGCGGCGGCCGTTCCCGTCGTCCGGGTTCTCGGCCACCTCCAGCGTGGCGCACTGCGCCTCCACCGACAGGTTGCCCGCCGCGCTCAGCGCGCAGGGCGTGAACACGATCTCGCCGAAGCGCAGCAGCCCCTGGGCGTCCGCGCGCGGCCCCGCGTCCTGTCGCGACGTGCCGCCGCAGGCGGCCAGCGCGGCCGCGAGCAGCAGCACGGGGACGGTTCTGGTGATGCGCGTCATGCCTGGTTCTCCGGAAGGAAGATCGATTCGATGCTGGTGCCGAACAATGCCGCGATGCGGAACGCGAGCGGAAGGCTGGGATCGTACTTGCCGGTCTCGATCGCGTTCACGGTCTGCCGCGACACATCCAGACGTTCGCCCAGCTGCGCCTGTGACCAGCCCCGCTGCTCGCGCAGCTCGCGCACCCGGCTCCGCACCGCCCGGCCCGCTCAGCGGTAGCGCCGCGCCACGACGGCCTTGGCCAGGCCGTAGGCGAAGCACATCAGCGGGAACACCCAGATCATCGCCACGTCCGAGGGCACGTCGATGACCTTCGCCGACTGCAGGAAGCCTCCGGTCATGTACAGCATCGACACGCCGGCGCTGGCCATGCTGATCGCCTCGAGCTCGATCCGCCGCTGCATCTCGTCGGCGTCGCGGACGTAGCGGATCATCGCACGCACGGCCAGCGCGATCGGCGGCACCGGCGCCAGCGCGAGCAGGGCGCGCAGCCAGGTGTCCTCCGCCAGCCGCAGCAGCGACATCGAGGCGAACAGCACGACCACGTACAGGCCCATCGCCAGCGCCAGCTCGCGGCTGTAGCGGCGCCGCAACCGCGGGCTGGCCGCATCGCAGGCGTCGGAGCCCCAGCGCACCAGCGCCAGCACCATCATCACCAGGCCGCAGAGGAAGAACACGACGCTCACCGCGTGCGGCACCCGCCCGGGGAACAGCTGCGGCGCCAGCAGGCCGATGCCGGCCAGGCTGACCGCGGCAACGGCCATCACGGCCGAGGCGCGGACCGGTCGCGCGCTGGTCCTGGGGGAGTCCGTGATCGGGGCCATGCCGGGATGCCTCGGTTGTCAAGGAAGCTTGACAACCAGAATGCCGGAGGCGGGGCGCCATGTCAAGCGTCCTTGACATTACTCGATGCCAGACGACTCGCGCGCAATTCAAAGAGGCTTCTGCCAGATGCGGGGAGAGTTGTCAGTTCGGTTGTCGGAGAGACGCCGTGTCCTGCCGGCCGGGGATCGCTCCTCGGCCCGGTCAGCCCGCTTTGCGGCCCGGCGCCGCGCAAGCGGTGCGCGTTTACCCATGGCTGACTCGCCGCCGCGTGCAGGCCATCATCCCAGCCGCCGCATCCAGGCCATCATCCCAGCCGCCGCATCCAGGCCGTCATCCCAGCCACCGCATCCAGGCCGTCATCCCGGGCCGCGTGCAGGCCGTCATCCCAGCGAAAGCTGGGATCCATCCTGATTTCCGCCCACTTCGCCAAGGAGCAAAATGGATCCCGGCGTTCGCCGGGATGACGACTTCGGGCTGACGCACCCTGCGCAGGTATCAGACCGATCCTCGCCCGCAAGATGCCAATGCGCGCCGGGCGGTGGTGTCCCGGGTCGGGGAATTGCGGAAAGCAGCGCATGGATGCGCTGCGGCGGCGAGTCAGCCATGGGTGAGCGCGCACAGCTTGCGCGGCACTGCCGCGCGTGCGCGTGAACGCCCGGCGCGCTGCGCCGGGCCGGACCGCGAAGCGGGCTGACCGGGCCGGGGAGCAATCCCCGGCCCGGGACGACCCTCTGTCCGCAGGCCACGATCCAGCTCTGCTCCTGCAATCCCCCCTCAGCCGGAAGAAGAAGCCGAAAAAAACCGGGGCTTCTCCCAGGTCGGGGGAAGGCTTCAAGTTCGGCCGTACGGCAGTCGGGAGGAACGCCGCGCCCTGGCGGCCGGGGACCCGCAGGACATCCCGCTCCGGGCGCGGGCCCTGCCGCTCACTTGTTGCTGACGTACTTCTCGCGCCGGATCCGGGCCACCGGCAGGTCCGCCGCCTTGAGCAGCTCGAAACAGGCGTCGACCATGTCGGGGTTGCCGCACAGGTAGGCGATGTCGCCCGCGGCGTCGGGCGACAGTTCGCCGAGGAACTGCTGCACGTAGCCGTTGCGCACGTCCGGGTGCGGATCGGCCGGCAGCTCGCGCGAAAAACACGGCATGAAGCGGAAACGCGGGTGCGCGTCGGCGAAGGCGCGGAACTCGTCGCCGTACAGCAGCTCCTGCGGACTGCGCGCGCCGTACAGCAGCACCACCTCGACCCCGCGCTCGTTCATCAGCCGCGCCAGTCCCGGCAGCATCGAGCGGTACGGCGTCACCCCGGTGCCGGTCGCGACCAACAGATAGCGGCGGTTGCCGTCGCCCGGCATCAGGCAGAAGCGGCCGAAAGGCCCGCTGGCCTGTACCGTGCCGCCCTCCTCCAGGTTCTCGAACAGCGCCGTCGCCGCGCCGCCGCGCACGTAGCTGACCGCGATCTCCACGGTCTCACCCGGCCCCAGCGCATGGTCGTGGCGGGTGGCCAGCGAGTAGGAACGCTTGGCCGGCGTGCCGTCGCCGTACTGGAAATGCACCTGGACGAACTGCCCCGGGATGAAATCCAGCGGCTGCCCGTCGTCGCGCACGAACGACAGATGCACGACCGACGGCGCCAGCATGCGCCGCCCCACGAGCCTGATTGGAAACTGGGCGATGGCCAAGCGCGGACCGGTCGGGGAATGGAATGGTGCGGTCCGGATTCGCCCGGAACGGGGGACCTATACTAGCGGGATTGCCGCCGCGCGCGGCCAAGGCCACTGCGATGACAGCTTCCCCCGAGCCGGCCGCGGGCGCGCCCGCACTGCGGATCCGCGACCTGCGCAAGACCTACGACAACGGCGTCGAGGCGCTCAAGGGCGTCTCCCTGGACGTGCTGCCGGGCGACTTCTACGCCCTGCTCGGGCCCAACGGCGCCGGCAAGAGCACCCTGATCGGGATCGTCTCGTCGCTGGTCAACAAGAGCGCGGGCGAAGTCTCGGTGTTCGGCGTCGACCTGGCCGCGCGGCGCGGCGAGGCGATGCGCCAGATCGGTCTGGTGCCGCAGGAGATCAACTTCAACCTGTTCGAGAAGCCGCTCGACATCCTGGTCAACTACGCCGGCTTCTTCGGCGTGCCGCGCGCCGAGGCGCTGGCGCGCGCCGAGCACGAGCTGCGCCATGCCTTCCTCTGGGACAAGGCCGAGGTGATGAGCCGCACCCTGTCGGGCGGCATGAAGCGGCGGCTGATGATCGCCCGCGCCATGATGACCCGGCCGCGCCTGCTGATCCTCGACGAGCCCACCGCCGGCGTCGACATCGAGATCCGCCGCGGCATGTGGCAGACCCTGCGCGAGATCAACGCCGCCGGCACCACCATCATCCTCACCACGCACTACCTGGAGGAAGCCGAGAGCCTGTGCCGCAATCTGGCGATCATCGACCGCGGCACCATCGTCGAGCAGGGCCCGATGCGTGCGCTGCTGGCCAAGCTCGACGTCGAGGGCTTCCTGTTCGACATCGAAGGCACGCTGCCCGACGCGCTGCCGGCGATCGACGGCGCCACCCTGGCGGCGATCGACGGCCACACCCTGGACCTGGACATGCCGCGCGCGATGGACCTCAACCGCGTGTTCGACGCGCTCAACGCCGCCGGCATCCGCGTGCGCTCGATGCGCACCAAGTCCAACCGCCTGGAGGAGCTGTTCGTGCGCATGACCGGCGAGGGCGCGCGCGGGAGGGACGCGGCATGAGCACCCAGGCCACCGCGCCCGCGGCCGTCGCCCGCGGCGACGCCCGCCACCACTGGATCGCCCTGCTCACCGTCGCCCGCCGCGAGGTGATGCGCATCCTGCGCATCTGGAGCCAGACCCTGGTGCCGCCGGCGATCACCATGGTGCTGTACTTCCTGATCTTCGGGCAGCTCATCGGCAGCCGCATCGGCGACATGGGCGGCTACACCTACATGGATTTCATCGTCCCGGGGCTGGTGATGATGAGCGTGATCCAGAACAGCTACGGCAACATCTCCTCCAGCTTCTTCGGCGCCAAGTTCGGGCGCCACGTCGAGGAGCTGCTGGTCAGCCCGATGCCCAACTGGGTGATCCTCGGCGGCTATGTCGCCGGCGCGGTGCTGCGCGGGCTGATGGTCGGGGTGATCGTGCTGTGCATCGCGATGCTGTTCACCGACGTGCGCATCCCGCACCCGCTGGTCACGCTGAGCACCGTGCTGCTGGGCGCGACGATCTTCTCGCTGGCCGGCTTCATCAACGCCGTGTTCGCCAGGAAGTTCGACGACGTCGCCATCGTGCCGACCTTCATCCTCACCCCGCTCACCTACCTGGGCGGCGTGTTCTATTCGGTCAGGCTGCTGCCGCAGTGGGCGGAGACGGCGACCTACGCCAATCCCATCTTCTACATGGTCAACGCCTTCCGCTACGGCCTGCTCGGCAGCTCCGACGTGCCGCTGGCAACGGCCTACGCGCTGATGCTGTTCTTCGTCGCGGCGCTGGGCGCGCTGGCGCTGTGGCTGCTGCATCGCGGCGTGGGGCTGCGCAGCTGATGCGCGTCCTGGTGCTCGGCGCCGGCGGCACCGGCGGCTACTTCGGCGGGCGGCTGGCGCAGTCGGGCGCCGACGTCACCTTCCTGGTGCGGCCCGCGCGCGCGGCGGCGCTGGCGCGCGACGGGCTGCGCATCCGCAGCGCGCTCGGCGACGCCGACCTCGCGGCAAACACGGTCACCGCCGACGCCTTGCCGGACCTCGCCGCGCGCGCACCGTTCGACCTGGTGGTGCTGTCGTGCAAGGCCTACGACCTGGACAGCGCGATCGACGCGGTGGCGCCGGCGATGGGCGACGCCACCACGCTGATGCCGATTCTCAACGGCCTGCTGCACTACCCGGCGCTCGACGCCCGCTTCGGCCGCGCCAAGGTGCTCGGCGGCCTGTGCTTCATCAGCGCCGCGCTCGCCGACAACGGCGCGATCCTGCACCTGGGCCGCCCCGCCTCGATCACCTTCGGCGAGCGCGACGGCGGCACCAGCGCGCGCGTGGACGCCTTCGCCGCGCTGTGCGCGCAGGCCGGCATCGACCACCGCGCCAGCGACAGCATCGTGCAGGAGCAGTGGATCAAGTTCAGCTTCCTGGCCAGCCTCGCCGCCGGCACCTGCCTGATGCGCGCGAGCATCGGCGAGATCGTCGCCGGCGACGGCGGCGCGGAATTCATGGCCGCCCTGCACGACGAATGCCTGGCCGTGGCCGCGGCCCAGGGCCAGCCGATTCCGGCGAAGGCCCGCGGCATCGCGCGCGAGGGCCTGACCCTTGCCGGCTCCGACGTGAAGGCCTCGATGCTGCGCGACCTGGAAGCGGGCAACCGCGTCGAAGCCGCGCACATCGTCGGCGACATGTACCGCCGCGCCCGCGTGGCCGGGATCGCGGCGCCGCATCTGGGCGCGGCCTGGGTGCACCTGCAGGCCTACGAGGCGGCCCGCGCGCGGAGCGCCTGATCAGTCGCAGGCCGCGCCGTCGCCGTCGGGGCGGCAATGGCCGGGGAAGCCGTCGCGCTGCCAGTGGGCGAGCAGGCCGCTGTCGCGCAGCCAGGCCTGGAAGGCGGGGGTGCGGCGCAGCCAGGCCAGGTCCCGGCTCCAGAGCAGCAGGTCGACGCTCCACGGGTCGCTGCCGCGGCTGGCGAGCAGCTGCGCGGCGAGCGTGTCCGCGCGAGCGGCGGCATCGGGCGCAAGCAGGCGCGCGAAGGCCATGCGGCCGGGGTGCGCGGCTTCATGGCGTCGCATCTCGGCCAGCGCCGCCGGCCACAGCGAGGCGTCGGCCAGCGCGCGCGAAACCGCGACGGCCGAAGGCGCCAGCGCGGCAAGCGGCGGGCCCGCCGCCTCGAACCCGTGGGCCAGGCGCAGCGCCTCGGCCGCCTCTCCCCGCCGCGCGGCGTTGAACCAGCGCTCCTGGAGCGCGAGCGGCGGCGCTTTGCTGAAGTGCCTTGCGGCCTCGTCGTGCCTGCCGCGCGCGTCGAGGACACGGGCCAGCAGCGCGTGGACGTCGGGGTCGAGCGGGTCCAGCGCCAGGCTCTCGCGCGCATGCGCCTCGGCGCGCTCCAGCAGGCCCAGCTGCACCATCGCCCAGGCATGGTCGAGGTGCACGTACACGGATCCGGGCGCGCGCTCGCGCGCCTGCTCCAGCCGCGCCGTGCAGCTGGCCCAGCGCCGCTGCCGGCAGTCGTCGGCGGCGAGCACCAGCAGCGGCTCGTAGCGCGCCGGATCCAGCCGCAGCGCCGTGTGCGCCTCGCGCACCATCTCCTCGCTCGCGGCCGCGCTCGCCGCGGGGTCGCGGTGGGCGCGGATGCGCAGGGCCACGGCCAGCCAGGCGTGGGCGCGGGCATCGTCCGGGCGCTCGCGCACCAGCGTGCGCAGCTCGTTCTCGGCGGCGACCACCGACTCGTCGACGGGCAGGTCGAAGCGGATCGCGAGCATGCGCGCCAGCAGGTAGCGGCGCAGGAAGTCGGCGTCGCCGCCGTGCTGCGACGCCGGCGGCAGCCCCAGCTCGAGCGTCAGCGAGGAGGCGACCGCCTCGGCGATGTCGCGCTGCAGCGACAGCGCTTCGGTGGCGTCGCGGTCGAAGTCGCGCGACCACAGCAGGTCGCCGCTGCCGGTGTCGACCATGCGCAGGCGCACCCGCAGCTGCTGCCCGGACTGCTGCAGGTTGCCCTCCAGCGCGTGGGTGATGCCCAGGCGCCCGGCCTGCGCGGCCGGCTCGGCGTGGCCGGCGAGCAGGCGGGTGGAATCGTGCGCGATCACGCGCAGGCCATCGATGCGCGCCAGGCTGCAGATGAGTTCCTCGCTCAGGCCTTCGGCGAGGGTGCGCACGCCCGTGCCTTCGCCGATCGGGCGCAGCGGCATCACCACCAGCGCCGGCGACGCCGCCACCTCGCCGGTCTCCGCGTCCGCTGCGGGCGCCGATGGCGCTTCCCGCCACCACGGTGCGCTGCCCAGAACGACCAGGGCCAGCGCAAGCACCAGCATGCCGCCCAGCAGCCAGGGCCAGCGCCGCCGCCGGGCGGGTGCCGACGTGTCGGTGATGCGCCGCCGGGTGGGCGCGGGCAAGTCGGTGATGCGCCGCCGCCGCGCGCCGCCGGCATCGGTCCCGGCAGCGGCGACCGGCGCCCGGGCGTCGTCGGTTGCCGGCAGCCCGGGCGCCGCGGCCGCCGCGGCCGCCGGCCCGGGGTCCGCAGCCGGATCGGCCTCCTGCTCCGGTGCGGCAGGCGCCGCCGGCAGATCGAAGCGGTAGCCGACCCCGTGCAGGGTATGCAGCAGGCGTGGATGGTGCGCGTCCTCGCCCAGCGCCTGGCGCAGCAGGGTCATGACCCGGGTCAGCACGCCCGGGGTGACGTGGCGGTGGCCCCAGACGGCGTCCAGGATCTCGTCGCGGCCGAAGACCCGGCCCGGGGCCCCGGCCAGCAGCGCCAGCACGGCGAAGGCCTTGGGCTCCAGCGCCTGCTCGCGGCCGCCGCGCAGCAGCCGGTGGCCGGCGAAGTCGATCACCGTGTCCTCGAACTGCAGCCGGTCCAGCGGGGTGGGGGTCATGGGCGCGGTGTCCCGTTCGGCGCAGGAAGGACAACGGCCAAAGCCGCCGGGGACGGCCCAGTCCGGCCCCAGGGCTTTCCCAAGGTTTCCGGCGAAGGCCTGCGCCCGGCCTTTGCCGGCCCTCAGGACCTGCAGCGCGGGCAGGCGGAGGCTGGTGCTGCCGGCAACCACCCGGCGCCCCACCCCAGGAGAACGCCATGAACACCCACACCCACATGATCGGAACCGTCCTGCTGGTCGCCGCCGCGGCCGCCTTCGCCCCTGCCCCGATCGACGCCCGGGAGCCTGCCGCGCCAGCCTCGGCGGAGCGGATCGTCATCGACTGCGAGCGCCAGGTCCGCCCCAGGCAGCGCCAGATCGCCGAGCTGTCCGGCCAGTCCAACCTCGGCCAGGTCTACTCCACCCGCGAGCGGACGATGGCCGAGGTCCGCCGGGCCTGCCGCCGCGAAGGCATCGCCCGGGTGCTGCTGGTGCCGGCGGTTCCGCGCAACGTCATCACCCGCGATCCGCGCCAGATCGCCAGCGTCACGCGGTCCGGGAACTAGGCCCGCCCGTCATCCGGACAGCGCCGCGGCCTGCAGGTCCCGGTGCGGCAGGCGGAAGAAGGCCGTCGCCGTCGCGGTCGTCGCCGCGGCGGTGGCGGCCACGTCCTCGCCGCGGTCGCGCGCCAGCTCCTCGACGATGTGCGGCAGGAAGGACGGCTCGTTGCGCCGGTCCTTCGGCATCGGCCTGAGCGTGCGCGGCAGCAGGTAGGGGGAGTCGGTCTCGACCATCAGCCGGGCGGCCGGGATGCTGCCCACGATTTCGCGCAGGTGCTGCCCGCGGCGTTCGTCGCAAAGCCAGCCGGTGATGCCGATGTGCCAGTCGCGGTCGAGGCAGTCGAACAGCTCGGCGCGGGTGCCGGTGAAGCAGTGCACCACCGCCGGACCGATGCGGCCCTCGAACTCCCTCATGATCGCGATGAAGTCCGCGTGCGCGTCGCGCTGGTGCAGGAACAGCGGCTTGCCGGTATCGGCCGCGATCTCCAGCTGGCGCTCGAACGCCCTGCGCTGCGCCGGGCGTGGCGAGAAGTCGCGGAAGTAGTCGAGCCCGGTCTCGCCCACCGCCACCACCTCCGGATGCGCGTGCAGGGCGCGCAGCTCCGCGTCGCATTCGCTGGTGTACTCGGCCGCATGGTGCGGATGCACGCCGGCGGTCGCGAACAGCACGCCCGGATGCGCCTGCGCCAGCGCCAGCGCCCTGGGCGAGTGCTCGCGGCTGGCCCCGGTGACCACCATCCGCGCCACGCCGGCGTCGCGCGCACGCTGCAGCACCGCGTCGCGATCGCGGTCGAAGCTGTCGTGGGTGAGGTTGAGTCCGATATCGATGAGCTCCATCCGGCCATTGTAGGAGCGCCCCTGCGCTTTCGCCGGAGCCGGCTGCGGCGCGGCCTCGTCCGCCCGCCACCCTGCGCCGCAGCCGGGCCCGCCTCGCGACAGGAACGTCCCCCGTGCGCATGCCCGTCCGTCACGCTCCGACGCGCCTGCCGGAGCGCCGCGGGGCGCGACCGGGATCCCCTCCGGCTGCGGGCCCCCGGCTCCGGCGACGCCGCGGCCGCGCCTCATGGCGCTCCTACAATGGCCCGATGGAGTTCCCCATCACGCCGCTGCTGACGGAAATCCTGCGCAGCCTCGCCGCGCATCCGCGGCTGGTGCTGGAGGCGCCGCCGGGCGCGGGCAAGACCACCCGGGTACCGCCGACCCTGCTCGACGCGCCGTGGCTGCAGGGTCGCCGCATCGTGATGCTGGAGCCGCGCCGCGTGGCCGCGCGCGCGGCGGCGGGTTTCATGGCGGCGGCGCTGGGAGAGGAGGTCGGGCGGACCGTCGGCTACCGCATCCGCTTCGAGCACCGGGTGTCGGCGGCGACGCGGATCGAGGTGGTCACCGAAGGCATCCTCACCCGCATGCTGCAGGACGACCCGATGCTCGAAGGCGTCGGCGCCCTGCTGTTCGACGAATTCCACGAGCGCCACCTCGCCGCCGACCTCGGCCTGGCGCTGGCGCTGGACGTGCAGGCGGGCCTGCGCGAGGACCTGCGCATCGTGGTGATGTCGGCCACGCTCGACGGCGAACGGCTGGCGAGCTTCCTGGACGCACCGCGGCTGTCGAGCCAGGGGCGCAGCTTCCCGGTGGAAATCGCGCACTTCCCGGCGCGGCGCGAGGAGGCGCTGGAGCACCAGCTGCGGCGGGCGGTGGAGCAGGCGCTGGCGCGGCACCCGGGCAACGTGCTGGCGTTCCTGCCGGGGCGCCGGGAGATCGCGCGGGCGGAGGCTGTGCTGCTGCGGATGGGCCCCCACCCCAGCCCTCCCCCGCAGGCGGGGGAGGGAGCCGGAGCCTTTTCCCCGCAGGCGGGGGAGGGAGCAGACGCCCTTTCCCGGCAAGCGCCACAGGCCCTTCCCCCGCCTGCGGGGGAAGGGTTGGGATGGGGGCCTGCAGGCGTCGAGGTGCTTGCCCTCCACGGCGACCTCCCCGTCGAACAGCAGGCCAACGTCCTGCAGCCCGCCGCCGACGGCCGCCGCCGCGTAATCCTGGCCACCAACGTCGCCGAATCCAGCGTCACCCTGCCCGGCGTGCGCGTGGTGATCGACAGCGGCCTGGCGCGCGAGCCCCGGCACGACCCCAACAGCGGCTTCAGCCGCCTGGACGTGGTGCGCATCGCCCAGGCCTCCGCCGACCAGCGCGCGGGCCGCGCCGGGCGCGTGGCGCCGGGCTGGGCCTACCGCCTGTGGCCGGAATCGCAGCGGCTGGAGCCGCAGCGGCGGCCGGAGATCGCACAGGTCGAGCTGGCCGGGCTGGCGCTGGAGCTGGCCGCCTGGGGCAGCGATCAACTGCGCTTCGTCGACCCCCCGCCGGCGGGAACGATGGCGGCGGCGCGCGACCTGCTGCGGCAGTTGGGGGCGCTGGACGGCGGAGCGCCGGGTACCGGCCGCGCGGGTGCGTTCGTGCAGCCCGGCGGGTCTCAGGATCCGTCAGCCGCGGCATCGCAGGCAGGCGGGCGCGCCGGCGCGATCACACCCCTGGGCCGGCGGATGCTCGCGCTGGGCACGCACCCGCGCCTGGCGGCAATGCTGCTGGCCGCCGGCGATCCGGCCTCCCGCGCGCTCGCCTGCGACCTGGCCGCCCTGCTCGAGGCGCGCGATCCGCTGCGTTCGCGCAGCGACGCCCTGGCCAGCCGCTGGCGGGCGCTGGCCGGTTTCCGCGAGCGCCGCATTGCCGCCGACGCCAGCCGCGCCGCGCTGGCCGCGATCGACTCGGCCGCGCGCCAGTGGCGCCGCCGCCTGCGCGTGGACGCGCCGCCGCCGGGCGACCTTCCCGCGCACGCGCTCGGCGACCTGCTCGCCCGCGCCTTCCCCGACCGCATCGCCGCGCGCCACGCCAGCGACCTGCGCCGCTACCAGCTCGCCAACGGCCGCATGGCGCGCCTGCTCGACGACAGCGACCTGGTCGGCGAACCCTGGCTGGTGGCCACCGAACTGCGCTTCGAATCCCGCGGCGACGCCCTGCTGCTGCGCGCCGCGCCGGTGGACGAAGCCGCGCTGCGCCGCGACTTCGGCGACCGCTTCAGCGAGCGCGATGAAACCCGCTGGGATGCCGATCGCCGCGCCCTGGTCGCCGAACGCGTGCGCCGCTTCGCCGGCATCGTGCTCGACAGCCGCCCCGCCGGCCGCCCCGACCCGGCCGCCGCCGCGCAGGCGCTGACCGACGCGACCCGGGAGCTGGGGCTGCACTCGCTGCCGTGGAGCGATGCCCTGCGCCAGTGGCAGGCGCGGGTGGCGGGGCTGCGCGCGTGGATGCCCGAACTCGGCCTGCCCGACCTGGGCGACGCCGCGCTGCTGGCCGCGCTCGACGACTGGCTGCGCCCGGCCTTCGAAGGCAAGAGCCGGCTCGACGCGCTGACCGCGGAGGAGCTGTCCGGCGCCCTGCGTGCGCGCCTGGACTGGCCGCTGCAGCACAAGCTCGACGCCCTGGCGCCGGTGCGCATCCCCGTGCCGTCCGGGCAGTCGCGCGCCATCGCCTACGCCATCGGCGACGACGGCCAGCCGGCACCGCCGGTGCTGGCGGTGAAGCTGCAGGAGCTGTTCGGCCTGGCCGATACCCCGCGCATCGCCGACGGCCGCGTGCCGCTGACCATCCACCTGCTCTCGCCCGCCGGCCGCCCGCTGCAGGTCACCCGCGACCTGCGCGGCTTCTGGGAGCGCACCTATCCGGAAGTCAGGAAGGAAATGAAGGGGCGCTATCCCCGCCACCCCTGGCCGGACGATCCCTGGAGCGCCACCGCGACGCATCGCGCCAAGCCGCGGGGAACCTGAGGCGCGGCGTCATCGGCGGACCTGCGCCGACACCGACACGCGCGGCTTGCGAAAGACGTCGTCGATCCACGCAGCGCCAGCGACGCACTGCGCTACGATGCGGTTGGACGCGCTGCGTTCGCGCCCGGACTCACGCTGCCGCAACGATCAGCGCTGCACAATGCGCCGGTAGCGACACATGGTCTCCCACTTCCTTCAGGACCTTCCCCATGAGCAGACTCGATTCGTTCTCCGGCAAGATGATGCACCTGGTCGGCCAGGTCGGTGACGGCATCCGCCACGCGGTTCCCGACAACGCCGGGCAATGGCTGCAGGCCGGTGCCGCCGTCGGCGCGGCCAAGGCCGGCTCGCGCGCGGTCGGCGGATTCGTGCGGCGCAATCCGGCGGTGACCATCGCCGCGGCGGTGGGCGTGGGCGTGCTGCTGTACGCGGTGCGCCGCCACCAGAAGAAGAAGCAGGCGGCAGGCGGCGTGATCGAAGGCCAGTCCAAGCGGGTCGAGGCGCGCAAGTCGGCGGCCAGGCGCAGCCGCGCAGCGCAGCCGGAACCGCAGGCCGGGCAGCCGGAGCCTCAGGTCGGGGACGAGTGATTCCTTCCCGGCAGGCTGCGCCTGCCGGGCCCCCACCCCGGCCCGTCCGGCCCGGCGCAGCGCGCCGGGCGCTCATCGTCGCGCGAGCCATGGCTCGCCAACTCTCCTCTTCGCCCCCCGCAAGCGGAGGAGGGAGCAAAAATCAGCCGCGCCTGCCGGCCCGCAGACACCCGCAATTCGCGCCGTTCGCGCTCCCCGCCCGGCATTCCGGCATCTGCCCATGATCCGCTAGCGCTCTCCGGACCGCCCCACGCGGAGCGGCATCGACGCTTCTCTCCTGCCCCGCAGAAGCGGCTAGTGTGCTGTCCCGCAGGTTTCTTGTGCTCGTCATTCCCGCGCAGGCGGGAATCGCTCTGCAACGGACGAATGTCCGGTCATCCAAGGCCTTGGATTTCAACAGGTTAACGTCCATGGATCCCCGCCTGCGCGGGGATGACGGAACAAAGTTTCTTGCGGGACAGCACACTAGGAGAGGTCAGATCCCGTCCTGGCCGGAACCCGATCCAGGCGGCGCCTCGGGCAGCGCGATCACGAAGCGTGCGCCGCCGCCCTCGCGGTCCTCGTACCACAGCTGGCCGCCGGCGTTGCCGATGATCTGCCGCGCCAGCGACAGGCCCAGGCCGCTGGACACGCCATCGTCGCGCGCGGTTTCGGCGATGCGGAAGAACGGGGTGAACAGCCCCGCCTGGCGCTGCTTCGGAATGCCCGGCCCACGATCCTCGACGCGCAGGTGCCAGAAGCCCGGGCCGCCGCCGACCACCGAGATCTCGACGTCGCCGTCGGGCGCGTACTTGAGCGCGTTGCTGATCAGGTTCTCGCACACCTGGCGCAGCACCAGCGGATCGATCGCCACCGCGGCCTCGTCGCCGCTGCCGCTCACGCACAGACGCGCGCCACGCTCCTCCAGCTGCAGCGAATAGCGCGCCGCCAGCCAGTCCAGCATGTCCCCCAGGCAGGCCCGCGGCGCGGGACCGTCCTCGACGCCGGCAGCGGCGTCCTGCTGCGTTTCCAGATAGCGCCGGATGTAGCCGAAGGCGTCCTGCGTGCTCTCGTGGATCATCTGCACGTAGCGCGGCACGCGTTCCGGACGGGCGCTGCCCGAGAGCAGCATCTGGCAGGCGAAGTGCACGCTGGTCAGCGGATTCTTCAGGTCGTGCGCCACCAGGTTCACCAGCTCCTGCCGCTCGCGCGCCACCCGCTCCAGGCGGTCGCGGGTGAGCTTCAGGCCCAGGTGCGCATTCACCCGCGCCAGCAGCTCCTCGGGCATGAACGGCTTGGTGACATAGTCCACCGCCCCCGCCTCGAACGCGCGCAGCAGCAGTTCGCGGTCCTGGGCGGCGGTGAGGAAGATCGTCGGCGGCTGCGGCAGGTCGTCGCGGCTGCGGACTTCGGCCAGCAGTTCGAAGCCGTCCATGCCCGGCATCAGCATGTCCAGCAGCATCAGATCCGGCGCCTGCGCCTGCAGCTGCTCCAGCGCCCGTGCGCCGCTCTCGGCGGTCGCCACCTCGTAGCCGTCGCGCGCCAGCAGCGAGCTGACCACGCGCAGGTTCGCCGACTGGTCGTCGACGACGAGAATCCTGCCGGACAAGCTCTTGCCTGCGGTCATGCGCTGCCTGGTGAACGGTCGTGGACGTCCGCGACGGGACGAAAACTATCAGATTGTCCGGACCGTCATCCGCTGAAGCTGAACGTCGTTCATCTTGCCGCCCGGCCGGCAGCGGCCGTTTCCTCCACCTCGCGCCATTGACCCGGCGGCAGGCCGTCCAGCGCGATCGGGCCAACCGCCACCCGCACCAGGCGCAGGGTCGGCAGGCCCACCGCGGCGGTCATCCGGCGCACCTGGCGATTGCGCCCCTCGCGCAGCTGCAGCTCCAGCCAGGCATCGGGCACCGTCCTGCGGAAGCGGACCGGCGGATCGCGCGGCCACAGCACGGGGGCTTCGATGGCCCGGACCCGCGCCGGCAGCGTCGGCCCGTCGCGCAGCTCCACCCCGTCGCGCAGGGCCTGCAGCTGCTCCGCCCGCGGCGCGCCCTCCACCTGCACCCAGTAGGTCTTGCCCTGCTTGTGGCGCGGATCGGTGAGCCGGTGCGCCAGCGCGCCGTCATCGGTCAGCAGCAGCAGGCCCTCGCTGTCGTGGTCCAGGCGCCCGGCCGGATACACCCCCGCCGGCAGCCCGAACTCCGCCAGCGTCCGCCGCGGCGGCACGCTGCGATCGGTGAACTGGCTCAGGACGCCGTAGGGCTTGTTGAGGGCGAGGAGCATCGGAGTCGTGATCGGTGATTGGAAAAAGCAGAAACCAGGAAACCGCTTCTCCGGATCACGAAGCACCAATCACCAGTCACGGCCTCCCTACGGCTTCACGAACCTCAGCGTCATCCGGTCGCTCTCGCCGATGGCCTGGTACTTCTCGCGGTCGGCTTCCTCGTGGTTGTTGCCCGGCGGCAGGGTCCACACGCCGTTGGGGTGGTCCTTGGTGTCCTTCGGATTGGCGTTGATCTCGCTCTTCGCGTCGAGCCGGAAGCCGGCGGCCTCGGCCAGCGCGATCACCTGCGCCTCGCTGACGTAGCCGCTGCGGTCGTCGTCGGCCACGTCGGCATCGGCGCGGTGCTCGACCACGCCCAGGGTGCCGCCGGAGCGGAGCACCTTGAAGAAGCCCTCGAACATCCCCGCCGCCTGCCCGCTGCCGCGCCAGTTGTGCACGTTGCGGAAGGTCAGCACCACGTCGGCCGACCCGGGCGCACCGAACTCCGGCGCGGCCGGATCGTACTCGACCACGGTGGCGCGGTCGTACACGCCGGCCGGCTCGCCGCCGAGTTTCGCTCGCAGCTGGTCGCGGGCACGGGTCTGGTAGTCGCGCGCGCGCTCGGCCGCCTTCGCCGGGTCGACCACCGCGCCGGCGTAGGTGCCCGATTCGCGCAGGTACGGCGCCAGGATCTCGGTGTACCAGCCGCCGCCGGGCGTGATCTCGATGACGGTGTCGCCGGGCGCGACGCCGAAGAACGCCAGCGTCTCGAGCGGGTTGCGGTAGCGGTCGCGGGCCACGAACTCGGGGGTCCGCCACTGGCCGGCGACCACCGCCCGCAGGGCGTCGTCGTGCGCGCCCGGTGCCGCGGTCTCGGCCTCCGCCGCGGGCGCGGCTTCGGGGGCGGGGGCGGCCCCCGGTGCCGAATCGGCGCAGCCGGCAAAGGCGAACGCGGCCAGGGCGCAGCAGATCAGGGAACGGCGCATGTCATGTCTCCGCGGGAAAAGAAGACAAGCCTGCCACAAGCCGCATGATGCAGTGCGCAAGGCGCCGCCGGCCAGGCGGCGCCCGCCGCCGGATCAGCCGGCCGCCAGCGCCTCCAGCGCGCCGTTGAAGGTCGCGCTCGGACGCATCGCCGCCGCGGTCCGGGTCGCATCGGGGCGGTAGTAGCCGCCGATGTCCACCGGCTTGCCCTGCACGCCGTTGAGCTCGGCGAGGATCGCCTCCTCGTTCGCGGCCAATGCCTGCGCCAGCGGCGCGAAGCGTGCCTTGAGCCCGGCGTCTTCGTCCTGCTCCGCCAGCGCCTGCGCCCAGTACAGGGTCAGGTAGAAATGGCTGCCGCGGTTGTCCAGCTGCCCCGTGCGCGGCGACGGACCGCGGTTCTCGTCGAGCAGCCGCCCGGTCGCCGCGTCCAGCGTGGACGCCAGCACCTTGGCCTGGCCGTTGTCGTACTTGATCCCCAGGTCCTCCAGGCTCACCGCCAGCGCCAGGAATTCGCCCAGCGAATCCCAGCGCAGGTGGTTCTCCTCCACCAGCTGCTGCACGTGGCGCGGCGCCGAACCGCCGGCCCCGGTCTCGTACAGCCCGCCGCCGTTCATCAGCGGCACGATCGAGAGCATCTTGGCGCTGGTGCCCAGCTCCATGATCGGGAACAGGTCGGTGAGGTAGTCGCGCAGGATGTTGCCGGTCACCGAGATCGTGTCGAGCCCGCGGATCACGCGCTCGAGCGTGTAGCGCATGGCCCGCACCTGGCTCATGATCTGGATGTCCAGGCCGCTGGTGTCGTGGTCCTTCAGGTAGGTCTTCACCTTCTTGATCAGCTCGGCCTCGTGCGGGCGGTACGGGTCGAGCCAGAACACCGCCGGCATGCCCGAATTGCGCGCCCGGGTCACGGCCAGCTTGACCCAGTCGCGGATCGGCGCGTCCTTGACCTGGCACATGCGCCAGATGTCGCCGGCCTCCACGTTCTGGCTCATCAGCACCTCGCCCGTGGCCAGATCGACGATGTTGGCCACGCCATCGGCCGGGATCTCGAAGGTCTTGTCGTGCGAACCGTACTCCTCGGCCTTCTGCGCCATCAGGCCGACGTTGGGCACGGTGCCCATGGTGGTCGGATCGAAGGCGCCGTGCCATTTGCAGAAGTTGATCATCTCCTGGTAGATGCGGGCGAAGGTCGACTCGGGCATCACCGCCTTGACGTCCTCCAGGCGCCCGTCGGCGCCCCACATCTTGCCGCCGTTGCGGATCATCGCCGGCATCGAGGCGTCGACGATGATGTCGTTGGGCGAATGGAAGTTGGTGATGCCGCGGGCCGAATCGACCATCGCCAGCTTCGGCCGATGCTCGTGGCAGGCGTGCAGGTCGCGCTTGATCTCCTCCTGCTTGCTCTGCGGCAGCGATTCGATCTTGGTGTACAGGTCGACCATGCCGTTGTTGACGTTGATGCCGAGCTCGTCGAACAGCTCGCCGTGCTTCTCGAACGCATCGCGGTAGAAGATGCGCACGCAGTGGCCGAACACGATCGGGTGCGAGACCTTCATCATCGTCGCCTTCACGTGCAGCGAGAACATCACCCCGGTCTTGTAGGCGTCATCGATCTGCGCCTCGTAGAACTCCACCAGCGCCTTCTTGCTCATGAACATCGAGTCGATGACCTCGCCGTCGAGCAGCGACACCTTCGGCTTGAGCACCACGGTGCCGCCGTCGGCGGTCACCAGCTCCATCTTCACGTCACGCGCGCGATCGAGCGTCATCGACTTCTCGCCGTGGTAGAAATCACCGTGGTGCATGTGCGAGACGTGCGAGCGCGAGGCCTGGCTCCAGTCGGCCATGCTGTGCGGATGCTTGCGCGCGTACTCCTTGACCGCGCGCGGCGCGCGGCGGTCGGAGTTGCCCTCGCGCAGCACCGGATTGACCGCGCTGCCGATGCAGCGGTTGTAGCGCGCGCGGACCTGCTCCTCCTCCGGCGTCTGCGGATCCTCGGGGAAGTCCGGGATCGGATAGCCCTTGTCCTGCAGCTCCTTCACCGCCGCCTTCAGCTGCGCCACCGAGGCGCTGATGTTGGGCAGCTTGATGATGTTGGCCTCCGGCCTGAGCGTCAGCGCGCCCAGGTCGGCCAGGTCATCGGGCACCCGCTGCGCCTCCGGCAGCAGGTCCGGGAACTGCGCCAGGATGCGCGCGGACAGCGAGATGTCGCGCGTCTCCACCTCGATCCCCGCGGTCCCGGCGAAGGCCTGCACGATCGGCAGCAGCGACTGGGTGGCGAGGAACGGGGCTTCGTCGGTGAGGGTGTAGATGATCTTGGGGGTGGCGGACATGGGGGAAGCCTCTGATGACGGAAGGATGGCCAGTCCCCAATTGTCGCGCTTTACCCGAACAAGGGCAAAGCGTGGCACGCCCGAGGCGAACTATTTGCCCGGATCAAGCGGGCTAGATCGGACAGCAATCTCCATGTCGCGACAACCTCGGCAAAATCCCCGGGAGTCTTACCTCTTGAGATTCACGTCGGCTAACCTGCAGGACAGACAGGGGACGATAAGAACGATGGACTCAGCACTTCAGCGCACGCCGAGAACGTATGGCTTCCATGCATACTGGGGTAAGGCTAAGCCGCCAGAGAATGGGGGTACACCTTACCATCTTCTCTCGCTTCACAGCCTCGACGTTGCTGCATGCGGCCAAGTTCTGCTCGGCTTGCCGCAGTTCTCACTGCGACAGCTGGCGACTGATCTTAAATGGCCGCAGATCGTGGTCGAACGTCTTTTCGTCTTTTTTTTGTCCTTGCACGATTTGGGCAAGTTCTCCCGAACCTTCCAAGGCTTAGCGCCCAACTTGTCACCCGCTCTCGTGCCTCCGATGGCAGGCAAGCAATACCTGCTGCGGCATGACACCTTGGGGTGGGTACTTTGGGTGGATTATCTGGCAAGTAAATTTCCGGATCACCGTTTGCCAGATCCAGAAGACGAGTTCTGGGGCATCTGGATGCGCACCTCTGTTGGACACCATGGAAAGCCACCGGAAGAGAACGCCGGCGGGGGCAGCCTGGTGTTGTCGGCCAGCGACTACTTCCTTCCCGAGGACCGTCAAGCCGCGCGAGAATTCGTAGTCAATGTTGCGGGATTACTGTTACCCGAGGGCCTTCCCTCTCCTGGCCGGCATGAATGCGCTGTTCTGCGTCGGCATGCTTGGCGGTTAGCCGGATTGGCCGTACTCGCCGACTGGCTTGGTTCCAACCAGTCTTTCTTTCCGTACCACACCCAGCCTTGTGATCTTGACCGCTATTGGTCGGCCACGCTTGATCGCGCGAAATATGCGACACAGGCATCTGGGCTGTCCGCCCAACCACTGAAGGAGTGGTCTGACCCGCTCCGCATCTTCGACTATCTGGTGCAGGCCACGCCACTACAGCGATATGCCGCTGAAGTTGTGCTGGAACCGGGTCCTCAGTTGTTCTTGCTTGAGGATGTGACCGGTTCAGGCAAGACCGAAGCGGCATTGATACTGGTCCAACGCTTGATGCAATGCGGACACGCAGGAGGGCTGTACTTCGCTCTGCCAACAATGGCAACTGCGAATCAAATGTATCAGCGTGTTGGACACATGTATCGGAGACTGTACGGAGAGCGGTCAAATCCGTCATTGGTCCTAGCCCACGGCGCCCGGAATCTGGTAGACGGATTCCGTGACAGCGTGGTGCAGGCGTCAGAGCAGGAGGCTGATCGTGACTATGGCCGTGGCGAATCAAGTGCCAGCGCAACCTGCAATGCATGGCTAGCAGACAATCGGAAGAAGGCTCTGCTCGCCGAAGTGGGTGTGGGCACCATCGACCAGGCGCTGTTGGGGATTCTACCTGCGCGGCATCAGTCTCTGCGGTTATTGGGTCTGTCTGGCAAGGTGCTTTTGGTCGATGAGGTGCATGCCTGCGATGACTACATGCTCCAACTGCTCAAGCGCCTGCTAACAGCCCACGCACGCCAAGGCGGCAGCGCCATCCTGCTGTCAGCGACCTTGCCTGCCGTGATGCGCGCCGAACTGGTGCAGGCCTATCGCTTCGGTCTCGGAATTTCCGACGACGGGCCCGAGGACGATACTCGCTATCCTCTGGCGACGCAGGCGGGTCAAGCCGTGATCGCCCACGCCTGTGAAACTCGCCCCCAGCTGGTGCGCGAGGTGCAGATCCGCGCACTGCATGCGGAAGACGACGTACTGGCCTTGGTCGCAAAGGAAGCGGCAGCCGGGCGCAGCGTATGCTGGATCCGTAACACCGTGGACGATGCCCGCCGTGCGTTCTCTGTACTGGAAGGAAGCGTGCCGGCTGAATGCCTGACCCTGTTCCACAGTCGTTTCGCGATGGGCGATCGCCTGAACATCGAAGACCGCGCGCTCCGGCGCTTCGGCAAGACTTCGACCGCGGATCTCCGCCGCGGTCAAGTGCTGGTGGCGACCCAAGTAGTCGAACAATCCTTGGATCTCGATTTCGACGTGCTGATCAGCGATCTCGCTCCCATCGATCTGCTGATCCAGCGTGCCGGACGCCTGCAACGCCACGCTCGCAACGAGGACGGTTCGCTGGCGGAGGATGGCATCGAGCGCCGACCTGCGCCCGAGTTGCACTTACTTTTACCGTCCCTTGAAGAAACGCCTTCAGAGCACTGGTATTCGGATTTGTTTCCGAAGGCCTGCCACGTCTATCCGGACAGCGGACGTCTCTGGCTCGGCGCGCAAGCTTTGCTCGAGGCCGGTCGCATAATCAGCCCGGGCCGCGCGGGGCAGCCTGGCGCAGTGCGCGAGCTCGTTGAGGCGGTGTACGGCGAACAGACGCGCCCGATTCCCGATGCGCTGCAAAAGGCGACGCTCGCGCAGAAGGGCAAGGCGCTGGCCGAGCAGAGTCAAGCCTCTTTCAATGCACTGCATCTGGACAAGGGTTACTGCATCGACAGCAGTGCGCGCTGGAGCGAGGATACTTCCGCACCGACGCGGCTCGGCGAAACATCGGTCACGCTCTACCTGGCACGCGCCGTCGACGGGACCCTACAGCCGCTATGCGACGCCTCCGTGCACGCTTGGGAGCAATCGTCGATCCGAATTGACGCGCGGCACGCCTCGGCGTTGTCGCCCGAATGGGAGAGCCGCTTCGGTGTCGCCCTACTGACCTTGCGCAGCAGGTATCGCCTGCTGGAAACACCTGCATTCGTGTTGCCGCTGCAGGAAGTCGATGGCGTATTGATTGGATATGTGCTCGATGGCAGGGGCTTAGTGAGACAGGTCCGATACGACGCACGGCAGGGATTGCTGTGGTGAGGGCGCGCGAACAACCATCCGCATGTCGGTGCAATACAGCCCCGCCCTTCGTGCGGCCTCCTTATCGCGTATTAGGTGGTGAGTGCGCTGTAGAACATCCCCGCACAGCGGGGAACGGTCGATTCCCGTCCAACCCCCAACGGGCCATCTCCGCTTGGCTTTTGCGAAGAACACAGGAATTATAAGTTGGGCGGGGATGGATTGGAAGGGGTATTGACATGAGTTTTGGGAGTATTTAGCCTCGTGAAGACGTCGAGGGGAAGGGGGAAGCATGGCGAACCTGCTCGTTGATGACTGGTTGCCGGTCGGCAACCACACTCGAATCCGCCCAAGCCAAATCGCGAGGTCGGTGTGGCGCGATTTGCATACGCCGCGCCCCGATTTTCGGGGTGCGTTGTATCAGTTCCTGATTGGCTTGCTGCAGACCACCTATGCCCCGCCAGATACGGGCGGATGGCGGGAATGTTGGAATACTCCACCTACAGTTGATGAACTGGAAGCCGCCTTTGCGCCATATCGCAATGCCTTCCTGCTGCAGAATGACGGTGGCCCCGCCTTCATGCAGGACTTGGACCTGCCAGCAGACGCGGGCCGGCTATCGGTACTGGATCTACTAATTGACGCTGGTTCAGACAGCAACCGCTTCTTCAACCGGCCTCCGGCCAACTACGGTCTGTGCGAATCCTGCTGCGCCCAGGCGCTGATGGCCCTGCAGGTCAACGCGCCAGCCGGCGGCCGCGGCGTGCGCACTTCGCTGCGCGGTGGCGGTCCGCTTACAACCCTGCTGTTGCCTGCGGACGAGTCCTCTACGCTGTGGCAGAAACTCTGGTTGAACGTCCTTCCGCTGGATGCTTTAGCACACCCTCCGGTGTCGCACCCGGGAGACGTGTTGCCGTGGCTTGTGTCCACGCGAACCAGCGATGGTCCGGGTGCCTTGGAGACTCAGCCACAACTCGACCCCGCCCGTGGAGAGCAGCACGTACATCCGCTTCAGTGTTATTGGAGTATGCCGCGACGCATTCGTCTGGAGACGGACACCGCCGAGACTGGCAAGTGCGCGATCTGCGGCGACGATGAAATTCGCCTCATCCGCCACTATCGTACGCGCCACGGCGGCACGAACTACACCGGCAGCTGGCAGCACCCACTGACGCCGTACTACATCGATGCCAAGGGGCAAAAGCCGCCCATCTCTGCCAAGGGACACCAGGCCGGACGCGGCTATCGCGACTGGTTAGGCCTGGTGTTGGGCAACGGCGACCATCAGCCTGATGCAGCGCGCGTGGTCGATCACTTCACCGCGAAGGTCAGAAGCATCAACGTGCGTCTTTGGTGCTTCGGATTTTCGATGTCGAACATGAAAGCGCTGTGCTGGTATGACAGCACCCTGCCAGTGCACACGATCGAGCCCGAGGTACTGCCTGCCTTCACCAGGCGGGTCAAGCAGTTGCTTGAACACGCCAACGATACAGCCTTGCTACTGCATCGCCAGGTCAAGGCGGCACGCTTCAACCGGCCAGCTGACGCAGCGAATGAACCGGCGGTTCAGCGGGAATTCTGGCAGCGCTCAGAGCGCCTGTTCTATGCAGCGCTTGCGCAGTTGGCGGCGATAGATCCCGAGAATGACGCGGCCTTGGCACCGGTCTGTCGACGCTGGCTGTCGCAGATCCGTCGGCTGGCGCTGGATCTATTCGACGAAAGGACCAGCTCCGCACCCGCCGAGGCGTTGGACCTTGAGCGCATCGTCAACGCGCGCGCCGCACTGGAAAAGGACTTGAACGCCGGAAAGTACGCAAAACCATTGTGGGCAATCGTCAACGCCAGTTTCGAGGAGGTGGCATGAGCACGTGGAAATCCACGCTGGACGATGCGCAGCGGGCATTCGTGCGTCGTTGGTGGCAAGCGTTGCAGCCACGCAAGCCGGATGATCCAATACTGCCGCGGGAACTGGCGGAATACGACCGGGGAACCCGGGCCGCACTGCGTCGTGGCGCGAATGCGAATGAGTTGCTGATGGAGTCCTCCGTTCATCTGCTGGCACAGCGGCTGCTCGCACTCGATACCCAAAGGCCCAAGAGACGTTTCCCCGAAGAGGATGAGGGCGTGGCCCTTGCCCATGTGTGGATTGCGTTGGTTGCGGGTGTTCTGGCCCATGTCCGTGACGACCCACCTGACGATCGCAACGGCAGCTTGGCCTGGCGACTCGGACGTGCGGCCGGCGATCCGCCTCTGATGAGTGAGCTGCGTTTCAAGCGCCTGCTCAAGGCCAAGGGTGAGCCTGACCTGCTCCGTCAATGGCGCCGTGCAGTGGCGCTGGCTGACGGCAAAGCCGACGTCGCGCAGCTGGCGGACGATCTGCTGTCCTGGCAAGTCGAACAGTCCTTTCCTCCGACCCGCGCCAGCGACGGCATCCGCTTCCGCTGGGCCTACGACTATTACCTGACCAAGCCGAAGCAGACGGCAGCCAAAGCGCCCGCATCTATCGAGGAGTTGAGCGAATGACCCGTTTCATCCAGTTGCATCTACTGGTTTCATACCCACCCGCCAACCTCAACCGCGACGACAGCGGTCAACCCAAGACCGCACACATGGGCGGATCGGAACGCCTGCGAATCTCGTCCCAGAGCCTCAAACGCGCATGGCGCACCAGCAGTTCGTTCCAGCAGGCACTGGCAGGTAATATAGGCACCCGCACCAAGCGTCTGGGCAAAGAGGTTTTCGACGCTTTGGTCGACGCAGGCATCGGTGAGAAGCAGGCGGCGGATTGGGCCGGGAAGATCGCCGGCGTCTATGGCGCGGTCAAGAAGGACCAGTCACTGGAGATCGAACAGCTGGTGCACGTCTCACCGGAGGAGCGTGCTTCGCTCGATGCGCTCGTGAGCACGCTTGCGCAAGAGAAACGCGCTCCCATGGACGAAGAGCTGGATACCCTATTGCATACTCAGGCAGCCGTCGACATCGCCATGTTCGGCCGCATGCTGGCATCCAAGACGAAGTACAACAGCGAAGCTGCCGTGCAGGTCGCCCATGCGATTGGCGTGCATGCGTCAGCTATCGAGGACGACTACTTCACCGCGGTGGACGATCTGAATCGAGACGATCCCAGCGCAGCCCACATCGGCGAAACCGGATTCGCGGCGGCGGTTTTCTATCTGTATCTTTGCATCGATCGTGATCTGCTGAGCAGGAACCTCGGCTACAACGAGGATATGACGCAGAAGGCGCTCCGCGCACTGGCCGAAGCTGCGCTCAAGGTGGCGCCGAGCGGCAAGCAGAACAGCTTCGCCAGTCGCGCCTACGCCCATTTCGCCATGGCAGAGAAGGGCCCCCAGCAGCCGCGCTCGCTTTCGCTGGCGTTCGTGCGACCTGTGGCGGGCAACGACTATATTCGCGAAGCGACCGACGCGCTGCAGACCGTGCGTGACAACATGGACAAGGTGTACGGTTCCTGCGCCGATGCCCGCTACCAGCTGGATGTGCTGAAGGGCGAGGGCCGCCTGGACGAACTGCTCGATTTCGTCGCCGAGGAGTGAACGCATGACCGACTATCTGGTGATGCGCCTGTACGGCCCACTAGCCAGTTGGGGCGAGATCGCGGTAGGCGAGATGCGACATTCGGCGGTGCATCCTTCTCGCTCCGCGTTGCTGGGGCTGCTCGCGGCGGCGCTGGGGATCGAGCGCGAGGACGAGGGTGAACAGCAGAGGCTGGTGTACGGATATCGCTTCGGCATCAAGCTCGAGTGCATTGGCTCGCCTCTTCGCGACTACCACACCGTGCAGTCGGGCGTGGCGCCCCGCAAGGTGAGCTTCCGCAGCCGGCGACAGGAACTTCAGGCACAGAAGGTCGACACGATTCTCTCCGCGCGAGAGTATCGATGCGACAGCCTGGCGGTGGTTGCAGTGGAAGGACAGGAAAGCGCACCGTATGCACTGACGCAGTTGGCTGATGCGCTACGTCGACCGTACTTCCCACTGTATCTCGGGCGGAAGTCGTGTCCACTTAGCTTGCCCCTCGATCCACGCATCATCCAGGTCGGATCATTGCGCGAGGCGCTGGATACGCCATGCGGTTCGCTGCTCGGCCTGCTGGAACGCAATCCCGAAAAGGCATGGCCGACGCCTTCGGACCGGCGTTTCCTTCGTCCCGGGGCGCAGCGCTATTACTGGGAGGAAGGCATGGAAGCCGGTATGGAAGCCAATTTCGAGACCGTCCGCCACGACCAGCCGCTGTCGCGCAGTCGCTGGCAGTTCGCGCCTCGCCATGAAAACGTCCGCATTGAAGGAGGAGAGACGCGATGAGCCACTGGTTTTCGCGCGCCTGCCTCCACGCACGGCCACGTGACAGTGAATTGCTGCGCAGGCTATCCAACTACCAGGAGGCATACCGGGACCATACTCTGGTCTGGCGGCTGTTCCCTGGTGACGACATACCGCGTGATTTCGTATTCCGCAGGGACAACCTCAATGGCACGACGATCTACTACATCGTCTCCAGACGGGCACCTAAGGATGTGGATCGCTTGTTCCAGGTCCAGAGCAAACCTTACCTACCCCGAGTGACAGCGGGTACGCACCTCCACTTTGACCTGCGGGCCAATCCGACCATCAGTCGCCGCAACGAGAACGGGGTCTCCCGCCGTCACGATGTGCTGATGGACGCCAAACGTCTTGTGACCGAACCGCAAATGATCAGTGCCGCCATGGAACGCGCGGGACATGAGTGGATTGGCGAACGTGCTCCACGCTGGGGCCTCGAGATCGAGCAGGGGAGCGTGCTGCAGACGGGCTACCGGCAGCACCGACTGACATCAAAGTCCAGACGGATCGAGTTTTCCTCCCTCGACTTCCGCGGCGTCGCGAACGTGACCGATCCCGACTTGCTGCAACATGCCTTGCTCGAAGGTGTGGGGCACGCCAGAGGATTCGGCTGCGGGCTGCTGCTGGTTAAACGTGTGGAATGATGCTTCCACCCCTCAAGCCCCTGCCGATGAAGAACCGGATATCGATGATCTTTGTCCAGTACGGACAGATCGACGTGCTCGACGGTGCGTTCGTCGTCATCGACAAGAATGGTGTGCGCACCCATATCCCGGTCGGATCCGTGGCCTGCATCATGCTGGAGCCAGGGACCCGCGTTTCGCACGCAGCCGTGCGCTTGGCTTCTCTGGTCGGCACCCTTCTGGTGTGGGTGGGGGAGTCAGGCGTGCGTCTTTATGCGAGCGGGCAACCCGGTGGGGCCCGCGCTGACCGGCTTTTGTATCAGGCCAAGCTGGCGCTGAGTGATGATCTGCGGCTGAAAGTTGTGCGCAAGATGTATGAAGTGCGCTTTGGCGAACCAGCGCCGATGCGCCGCAGCGTCGAACAGCTGCGCGGAATCGAGGGTGCCCGCGTACGCGAGACCTATAAGCTACTTGCTAGGCAGTACGATGTGCAATGGCGCGCCCGCAACTATGATCGGCAACAATGGAATGCCGCCGATGTGCCCAACCGGTGCCTTTCCGCCGCGACAGCATGTCTCTATGGAATCACTGAAGCAGCAGTGCTTGCGGCAGGCTATGCTCCTGCTGTTGGCTTTATCCACACCGGCAAGCCGCTGTCCTTCGTCTACGATATTGCGGACCTGTTCAAACTCGATACGGTAGTTCCCATTGCGTTTCGGGTTGCCTCCAGATCCCCTCATGATGCCGAACGTGAAGTTCGCTTAGCCTGCCGAGATCTGTTTCGCAGCAGCAAACTGCTGGGAAGGATCATCCCGATGATCGAGGAAGTGCTGGCCGCAGGGGGCATCTTGCCACCGGAAGCACCTTCCGAGTCCGTTCCGCCCGCAATCCCCAATGCGGATGGCATCGGTGACTCAGGGCACAGGGTACAAGCATGAGTTTCATCACGGTCGTCACCGAAAACGTTCCGCTACGTTTGCGCGGACGCATGGCGATCTGGCTACTGGAAGTACGAGCAGGTGTCTACATCGGCGATGTGTCCAAGCGAACTCGGGAAATGATCTGGCAGCAACTAAGCGAAGGTTACGAAGACGGATCCGTTGTGATGGCGTGGGCCAGCAGTCACGAGTCCGGATATGAGTTCCAAACTCTCGGTGAGAGTCGGCGTATACCAGTGGAGTTCGATGGCTTGCGATTGGTGGCATTCCGTCCGCAGGAATAACCCGCTCTTTGACAATCAGAAGGTGGTGGATTTCCAGGCGCCTAATTTTCCTTTTTGGAACAATTGGTTACGCTAAGTGTGTTCCCCGCGCACGCGGGGTTGAACCGCCGATGCGCATGATCCGGGCATCGAATGACTGGTGTTCCCCGCGCACGCGGGGTTGAACCGCTGGCGTGGAACGGGGGCTGGTTGATGGCAGTGTGTTCCCCGCGCACGCGGGGTTGAACCGACGTTTCTTGAGCCGGTGCCGCACAAGGGTGAGTGTTCCCCGCGCACGCGGGGTTGAACCACGGCTGCGAGCTGCTGGGCGAGGCGCCCCAACGTGTTCCCCGCGCACGCGGGGTTGAACCGCGTCTCCTGCTGCTGCTTGCACAGGTCCGGCGGTGTTCCCCGCGCACGCGGGGTTGAACCGCTGATGTCCCAGCTCGACGCACGGACGCATGGGTGTTCCCCGCGCACGCGGGGTTGAACCGGGCAGGGATTTGCCGACGCTGCGTTGATTGCCGTGTTCCCCGCGCACGCGGGGTTGAACCGGAAAACGGGAGGAGGGGCGGTCGGCCCCCAAAGTGTTCCCCGCGCACGCGGGGTTGAACCGGCCACCGCACCCTTGTTGTTGATAGCGCGCTTGTGTTCCCCGCGCACGCGGGGTTGAACCGCCGTCGGCGTCTTCCATTGCAGCCTTGAAGCCGTGTTCCCCGCGCACGCGGGGTTGAACCGCGATCCACTTCACCTTTCATGTGGGCCTCGGCGTGTTCCCCGCGCACGCGGGGTTGAACCGCCGGGCTTCGGCCATAGGTGCAGGGTGTCGAGGTGTTCCCCGCGCACGCGGGGTTGAACCCTCTACAGCCCCGGCGCCCTTGTGGTGCCGCGCGTGTTCCCCGCGCACGCGGGGTTGAACCGCAGGAGGTGCCACATCGAGAAGCTCATCTTCTGTGTTCCCCGCGCACGCGGGGTTGAACCGCCCGGTGGCGCCGTGCTCATGGCCGCAAACCCGTGTTCCCCGCGCACGCGGGGTTGAACCGCGCCGTGGGGAGGCGTACACGGTCGGTCTGTGGTGTTCCCCGCGCACGCGGGGTTGAACCGCCCGGGGCATCCAGTCGGGCACGCTCGGTGGTGTGTTCCCCGCGCACGCGGGGTTGAACCGTCGTCCTCGGCGTTGCGCTCGATCATGGCGATGTGTTCCCCGCGCACGCGGGGTTGAACCGCTCTGGGGCCTGTAGACGAACCCGTTGGGCGTGTGTTCCCCGCGCACGCGGGGTTGAACCGCCCATCTCCCTGCGCCGGCCTGCGAGCTGATAGTGTTCCCCGCGCACGCGGGGTTGAACCGGTCATCGGCATGACGCCGATCCGGGAGTGCGCGTGTTCCCCGCGCACGCGGGGTTGAACCGATATCGCCGCAGGGCGCGGCTAAGGAGCTGCTGTGTTCCCCGCGCACGCGGGGTTGAACCGTTCATGTGCTCGAACAATGACGGGGTCGCCAGGTGTTCCCCGCGCACGCGGGGTTGAACCGTACATGGACATCGGCGTTACGCGGACTGCCGGCGTGTTCCCCGCGCACGCGGGGTTGAACCGCCACCGAAACATTTGTTGATCACAACCTTCATGTGTTCCCCGCGCACGCGGGGTTGAACCGGCGAGCAAGGCCTGACCCTTCGCGGGTTGGAGGTGTTCCCCGCGCACGCGGGGTTGAACCGGGCAGGGATTGGCCGACGCTGCGTTGATTGCCGTGTTCCCCGCGCACGCGGGGTTGAACCGAGACCGGCGAACTTGTGGTTGTCGAGCGTCGGCGTGTTCCCCGCGCACGCGGGGTTGAACCGGCGGGGGGGGGTGAGGCGTAATGGCTACCGATGTGTTCCCCGCGCACGCGGGGTTGAACCGCCGATTGATCCGCTGGTGCAGGCGGCGCTGTCGTGTTCCCCGCGCACGCGGGGTTGAACCGCAGGACGCGCAGCAGGCGGAGGCGATCCGGAAGTGTTCCCCGCGCACGCGGGGTTGAACCGGCTACATGCGCGAATTCCAGGACACCACGCCGGTGTTCCCCGCGCACGCGGGGTTGAACCGTACGCTTTCCGCAAGCGCATCCTGACCGAGTAGTGTTCCCCGCGCACGCGGGGTTGAACCGACGGAGAACACCGACCTGTTCCGGTTGGCAACGTGTTCCCCGCGCACGCGGGGTTGAACCGAATACGAATTGCGGTGACCGCGCCGAATATCAGTGTTCCCCGCGCACGCGGGGTTGAACCGTAAAAATTGCTCCCAACAATCCTCTCTGTAACAGTGTTCCCCGCGCACGCGGGGTTGAACCATCGGTTTCGGCATCGTCGCCGGCGGCAATGACGTGTTCCCCGCGCACGCGGGGTTGAACCGTCCCGGCCATCCTCGAGCGCGGCGAGGAGGTGGTGTTCCCCGCGCACGCGGGGTTGAACCGTTCGCGTTGGGCCGGCCCGGGTTGGCGGTGTTGTGTTCCCCGCGCACGCGGGGTTGAACCGCCGCGCCAGGCGGCGGTCTGGTCGCGGCCGAGGTGTTCCCCGCGCACGCGGGGTTGAACCGGATGTTGCCGTCACCCTTCTCGCCAGTTTCGCGTGTTCCCCGCGCACGCGGGGTTGAACCGCGAGACCACCGATGCCGCCACGCCGATCGAGCGTGTTCCCCGCGCACGCGGGGTTGAACCGAAAAACCCCGCCGGAGCGGGGTTCTTCTGGTCGTGTTCCCCGCGCACGCGGGGTTGAACCGCACCGGATGATGCACAGGCAGCCCCGAGTGATGTGTTCCCCGCGCACGCGGGGTTGAACCGCCATGGCAATCGTTGCCAACACGTTTACCACGGTGTTCCCCGCGCACGCGGGGTTGAACCGACATACTGCCAACCAAAAACATCGTGAATGTCGTGTTCCCCGCGCACGCGGGGTTGAACCGGCGTACCGGGACGGGCTGGCGGACGCGCTGGGGTGTTCCCCGCGCACGCGGGGTTGAACCGCGCTCGACGGCCTGGTGCTGATGGCCGACGACGTGTTCCCCGCGCACGCGGGGTTGAACCGGAAGACGACGCGGCCGGCCGAGAAAGGTTGTGGTGTTCCCCGCGCACGCGGGGTTGAACCGACGGCGCATCGAGCGCTCCCCAGGCGCCTTCAGTGTTCCCCGCGCACGCGGGGTTGAACCGCCAACGGCGTAGGTGCGGTAGGCCGATTCGCTGTGTTCCCCGCGCACGCGGGGTTGAACCGTTAAACGCCATGAAACTCCCTGAAACATCGTGGTGTTCCCCGCGCACGCGGGGTTGAACCGGCGCACGAGATTGCCGTGGCCCTGGGCATGAAGTGTTCCCCGCGCACGCGGGGTTGAACCGCCGGTGGACGCCAGCAGAGTCATTGCATCTGGGTGTTCCCCGCGTTCGCGGGATTGAACTGCACGACGAGGCCGGGCCGTCAAGGCTCGATCTCCAACGCTATCCGCCCAGGAGACGCCCCATGATCACAACCGACAACGTCATCCTTGAATACCTGTGCACGATACGCGCTTCGCTCGACGCCCTGCACACCAAGGCCGACGAACTGGCCAACCGCATGGGCGGCGTTGAACAAGGTCTGGCCCACCTGTATACCGGCGGCGCTGAACAGTCCGTACGGATCGATCGACTTTCCAGTCGGGTTGAGCGGATAGAAAAACGGCTCGAACTGGTCAGTTGACCCAGGAACCCCGCTCCGGCGGGGTTTTTCCTGGGCGGGTATCACCGGGGTTATTTGAGGCGGTCGGTGCCAGCCGGCCTACACTGCCACGCCACTCAGCCGTACCGGAAGGGTTCACCTCGCGTGATCGCGGTGGTGAGAAACGGGGTCTGCGGTTATCTGTCCGTTCGTTGGATCGTCCACGCATCCGGTAGCAGCCAGGGCTGCTCCGAAACTGCATTGATATTCGAGAACGATCGCTCGTCGTCCTATTCGGACCGGCAGGCCTCAAGGTTGCTGAAATCCGGTGGTTCACGCCCCGGCCCACGCCGCGGCAATTGCAGCTCCACACCGCCCAGAGGCTCGACAATGGCGCGGATCGCTTCGTACAGCGAAGCTCCGGGCTCGGGCTCCGTGGAAAGCGCCTGCAACAGGATCTCGCGCGCCTCATCTTCCATCGAACGACCATGCCGCGTCGCCCGCATCTGCAGCTGGGCCTTGATCGAGTCGTCGATGTCGCGGATGGTCATCGTGGACATGGGCCACCCCACTACTCAATGATCGTATTGCTGCTGTGCAGAGGGAAGAGCCGCTACCGGCTCTTCCCCTGCACCCTTGGCTCCCCGTCCCCGCACAGCGGGAATGATTGGGCAAGGCGCAAGATCACTGCACCTGGAAATCCGTGGTATTGACGACGTTGCCGTCGAGCGAGACTTCGAGGCGGTAGTTGCCGGTCGGCCAGCCGTCGGGCTTGCTGATGTGGAAGCTGCTGTTGCCCGGGCCGGTGAAGGAGACTTCCTTCGACTCCTCGTTGATCACCTGGTCGCTGTCCACGTGCGACCACTTCGCGCCAAGGTTGCCGCTGACGCTGGCTTCCGGGCTGCTGGTCTGGGTGCTGACCACGGCGTAGATGGTGTCGTTCGGGGCGAAGGTGGTGGCGGGCGAGGAGGCGGCCGGGTCGTTGCCGAGCGAGACACCGACAACCGAGACGGTGGCGGCGGGCTGTTCGAGGATCGCGGTGGGCGCGGGCTCGCTCATCGCCGGCGGCGGCGCCGGTTCGTTCTTCTTGCAGCCCACGAGGGCGATGCCGCCGACCAGGGCGCCGGCGACGAGCAGGGTGAGGCGATTGCGGTTCATGGTGGCTGTTTCCTTCGGATGCTTGGATGCGTGGATGCGTGGTGGGAGGCGGTGGCTCAGGCGGCGTCCGGCGGACCGTCGCTGCCGTCCTGCGGGATCTTCAGCACCTGGCCGGGGAAGATGCGGTCGGGATCGTCGAGCTGGTCGCGGTTGGCCTCGAAGATCTCGCGCCAGCGGCTGGCTTCGCCGTAGAACTGCCGGGAGATCTTCGACAGGCTGTCGCCCTTCTCCACGGTGTAGGTCTGCGCGGCCGGCTCGCTCTGGCCGATGACCTCTTCGGTGGTGCTGAAGCCGGACTGGACGTTGCTGAAATCGGGTTTCGGCGGCAGTTCCTGTTCGGTGGTGCGGAAGCCGCTCTGCACGTTGGAAAAATCGGGTTTCTTGTCGTTGCTCATGGGGGGCTCCTGCCCGGTGGCGGTCGCGATGCGGAAATTGACACGGGCGGCGTTAAGAAACTATTGCGGCCGCCCGGGGAGCGGAATCGCAGGCGCCGGCTACTGGCGCCGGTCGCGCGCGGCGACGGGCGGCGCCACCCCCGGCGTGGCCCGCCAGGGATTGATGTCGAGCCCGCCGCGGCGGGTGTAGCGCGCCTCCACCGACAGCGCCTCGGGGCGGCAGCGCGCGAGCAGGTCGACGAAGATGTGCTCGACGCACTGCTCGTGGAAGCCGGCGTGGTCGCGGAAGGACACGATGTAGCGCAGCAGGCCGGCGCGGTCGATCCGCGGGCCGCGGTAGGCGATGCGCAGGCTGGCCCAGTCGGGCTGGCCGGTCACCGGGCAGTTCGACTTGAGCAGGTCCGAGCGCAGGCTTTCCTCGGTCACCTCGTCGGCAACGGACAGGTGGCCGGCCTCGGGCGCACCGTAGCCGTCGATGGCGATGTCCAGCGCATCGATCGAGACCGCCGCGTCGTCATCGGACACCGGCGGCACGCCGAACCCGACCGCGACCGGCGCGCCGGCGGCCTGTGCCAGATCCGCGGCGATGCGCGCGCGCACCGCATCGGCATCGTCGAAGCGCGTGGCGTTGAGCGAATTGAGGTAGAGCTTGAGCGACTTGGATTCGATCAGCTGCGGCGAGCTGGCCGGCACGCTGAAGGTGGCGGTGGCGACCACCGGCTTTCCGCGCGCGTCCAGCCACGACAGCTCGTAGGCGTGCCAGCGGTCGTGGCCGATGAAGGGCGGCGCGGCGCCGACGCCGATCTCCGCGCGGCCGGCCGCGCGCGGGATCGGGAACAGCAGCCCCGGGTCGTAATGCCGCGGATAGGCGACCTCGCGGCCGAGGCTGGAATCCTGGGGCGTGTTCATCGCGCCATTCTACGGCGCACGCGCAGCCGCGCTCAGGACGCCGGCGGGTCCAGGTAATCGAGCGTGGCCTGCAGCATCGCGCGCAGGCCCAGGTCGAGCGCGGCCTCGTCGATGTAGAACAGCGGCGAGTGGTTGGTGGGCGCCTGGCCCGCGTCCTGGCCGACGGGCGTGGTGCCGACGTTGAAGAACAGCCCCGGCACCCGGCGGGCGAAGAACGAGAAGTCCTCGGCACCGGTGGTGACCGGCACCGTGACCACCTGCGCCGCCCCGGCGACCGCCTCCAGGCTGGGGCGCAGCCGCGCGGTGAGGTCGGGATCGTTGACCGTCACCGGATAGCTGCCCGGCTGCGGGATCTCGGTGCTGACGCTGGCGCCGTTGGCGGCGGCGACCTGGGTGGCGATGGTGTCCAGGCGCTGCAGGATCTGCGCGCGCATGCCGTCGTCGAAGGTGCGGATGGTGCCGATCAGCTCCACCGAATCGGGAATGATGTTGGAGCGGATGCCGCCGTTGACCGCGCCGAAGGTGAGCACCGCCGGCTGCTGGATCAGGTTGACGTTGCGGCTGACGATGGTCTGCGCGGCGTTGATGATCTGCGCGGCGGTGATGATCGGGTCCACGCTCTGCCACGGCCGCGAGCCGTGCGCCTGGCGGCCGTGCACGACGATGCGGAAGCTGTCGGAGGCGGCCATGATCGGGCCGGGCCGCACGCCGATCTGGTTGGCGTTGAGGCCGCTGCCCACGTGCAGGCCGAACACCGCGTCGGGGCGGAAGCGGTCGAACACGCCTTCCTTGAGCATCAGTTCGGCGCCGCCTTCCTCGCCCTCGGGCGCGCCTTCCTCGGCCGGCTGGAACACGAACAGCACCTCGCCCGGCAGCTCCTCGCGCATCGCCACCAGCGCCTCGGCCACGCCCATCAGGATCGCCACGTGGGCGTCGTGGCCGCAGGCGTGCATCACGCCGGTGGTCTGGCCGCGGTATTCGGTGGTGACCTTCGAAGCGAACGGCACGTCGACCTGCTCGGTCACCGGCAGCGCGTCCATGTCCGCGCGCAGCGCCAGGCGCGGGCCGGGGCGGCCGCCCCTGAGCACGGCGGTGACTCCGGTGTAGGCGACGCCGGTGACGGGCTCCAGGCCGAGCGCGCGCAGGTGATCGGCGATCAGGGCGGCGGTACGGAACTCGCGGTTGCCGAGCTCGGGGTGCTGGTGGATGTCGCGGCGCCAGTCGACCACCTTGCCCTGGAGGCGCTGCGCGGCGGCGGCGACCTCGGCGCGCTGGGCCTCGGCGGCGATGGCGGGCGTCGCGCACGGCAGGGCGAGGGCGACGGCCAGGGACAGGGCGATCGGTGGCAGGAAGCGCATCGCAGTGACTCCGCGGGGTGTGGCGTCGATGCTAACCGCAATGCGCGGCGCGGAGCGAAGAGCCGGGCCCGATACCCCGGACCGCCGCCGCTCACCTCCCGCCGAGGAAATCCAGCGTCGCCTGCAGCATCGCGCGCACGCCCAGTTCGAGCGCCCCTTCATCCGGCGCGTACAGCGGCGAGTGGTTCATCGGCGCATCCTCCAGCGCCACCCCGCGCGGCGTGGTGCCGACGAAGAAGTAGAAGCCCGGCACCACGTCGGCGAACTGCGAGAAATCCTCGGCGATGGTGTACATCGGCACCTCGACCACGCTGCCGCCGCCGGCCGCCTTCTCCAGCGACGGCCGCAGGCGCGCGAACAGCGCCGGATCGTTGCGCGTGACCGGCGCGTTGCCCGCCACCTGCAGCTCGGCGCTGGCGCCGCTGGCCGCGGCGAAGTGGGTCGCGGTGTTGCGGAAGCGTTCGATCACGTCCGCGCGCACGCCCATGTCGAAGGTGCGCAGGGTGCCGACCATCAGCGCCTCGTCGGGAATGATGTTGAAGCGCAGCCCGCTCTGCAGCTGGCCGGCGGTCAGCACCACCGGCGTGGCGGTGATGTCGACCTGGCGGGCGATGATCGACTGCGTGCCCAGCAGGATCTGCGCGGCCACCGTGATCGGATCGACACCGGCCCAGGGCTGCGAACCGTGGGTCTGGCGGCCGCTGATCTTCAGCGTCCACTCGTCGGCGCTGGCCATGAACGGGCCGCTGCGCACGCCGAGCTGGCCCACGTGCAGCCGCGACCACACGTGCAGGCCGAGCACCGCATCGGGCCTGAAATCATCGAACACGCCCTCGTCGAGCATGCGCCTGGCCCCCGCCACCTCGGCGGCCACGGGCGGCCCCTCTTCGGCCGGCTGGAACACGAACATCACCTCGCCCGCCAGCTCCTCGCGCATCCCCGCCAGCGCCTCGGCCACGCCCATCAGGATCGCCACGTGCATGTCGTGGCCGCAGGCGTGCATCACCCCGACCGGCTGGCCGCGGTATTCGCTCTTCACGGTCGAGGCGAACGCCAGGCCGGTGGCCTCGGTCACCGGCAGCGCGTCCATGTCCGCGCGCAGCGCGATGCGAGGGCCGGGCCGGCCGCCCCTGAGCACGGCGGCGACGCCGGTCGGGCCGATGCCGGTGCGCGGCTCCATCCCGAGCGCGCGCAGGTGGTCGGCGACCACGCGCGCGGTGCGCACCTCGTGGTTGCCCAGCTCCGGATGGCGGTGCAGGTCGCGGCGCCACTCGACCACCTTCGCCTGCAGTTCGGGGGACAGGCGCGCGGCCACGTCCCCGGCCGCCTGCGCCGGCAGCGCGGCAGGAAGCAGGGCCAGGGCCAGCCAGGCGGCGACGGGACGGATCATGCGGTGCTCCGGAGACGGGTGCGCGGGCCCACATCCTATGCCAGCCGCGGTTGCCGCGGGACCGGCGACTCCGATCAGGAAACCCGAGGACAACGCGCTTTCCGCGCAGGCCGGAATGACGGGCAGCCCCCGCTGGTCCAGACCTTCCCGGGGAAGCTCCGGATTGCCGGATCCGTAGCCGTCGTTCCCGCGCAGGCGGGAACCCATGGGCTTTGATTTCAGGGGATCAACGCCGATGGATGACCAGCGCTCCGCGCTGTTGGGAAGCGCCTCCCGCGTGCGCGGGGATGACGTTGTTCAGACGTTCCCTACTCCTACTGTGTCATAAATAGGATATCCTGTCGTCAGTCCCGAGATGCGATGGTTCATCATGGCCACAAC
>CAKTDC010000016.1 GCA_934541015.1 uncultured Luteimonas sp. | reverse complement strand
GCGCAGGCCCCGCGGCCGGCGACGGCATCGGTCCAGACCGCCGCGCGCCCGCAGGCGGCGGCCGCGCCCCGGCCCGAGGCCGCGGCCGCTCCGACCGGTCGCGCCAGCAGCAGCGAGATCAACGCCATCATCGCCGCGCTCAAGGGCGAAGGCCCGCCGCCGGCACCGCCGCGGCCGGTGGCCGCCACCGCGTCCACCGGCGCACCCGCGGCGAGTACGGGCCAGGCGGCCGCGGCCGGCGCCCGCACCAGCCCCCATGCCGGCGGCGTCACCGGCATCTCCGATCCGAGCTTCGTGTTCTTCCGCAGCATCGGCGACGGCCCGGAGGGTCCGGTCGGCGCGCTCGGCGTGCCGCTGACCGCGGGGCGCTCGCTGGCGGTGGACCCGCGCACCACCCCACTGGGAGCACCGGTGTTCATTTCCACCACCGAGCCCGGCGGCAGCGCGCCCATGCACCGGCTGATGTTCGCCCAGGACACCGGCGGCGCGATCCGCGGCAGCGTGCGCGGCGACTTCTTCTGGGGCTTCGGCGACACCGCCGGGCGCATGGCGCTGGCCACCAACGACCAGATGGAGATGTGGCTGCTGCTGCCGCGGCAGCAGCCGATCAGCGCCGTGGCCAACAAGGGCATGCGCCTGCGCTCGGGCCGCGAGGAGCTCCCCGACTGCGTGATCGCAGATCCGGAGTTCTGCGTGGAGGACTAGGGCCGGGCCGACGCCCGGGCGCCGAAACGCCAAACCGCGGCGGCGGCGTTCGCGCCGGCCGCGCCCGCGGCCCTGCCCGACCTGTTTTCCCCGCTTTTGTCGTTCACCCGTGGTGAAGGCCGTCCGGCCCAACCACCATCGGGACGACAGGGATGCTTGACGACGTTCTGCCCTATTACGAGCAGGAGTTGACCGCGCTGCGGAAGCTGTCGGCGGAATTCGCCAACCGCTATCCCAAGATCGCCTCGCGCCTGCTGATCGAGGGCGACGTGTGCGAGGACCCGCACGTCGAGCGCATCATCGAATCGTTCGCGTTCCTGACCGGGCGCATCCAGAAGAAGCTCGACGACGAGTTCCCGCAGATCACCGAGGCCCTGCTCTCGGTGCTGTACCCGCACTTCCTGCAGCCGGTCCCGTCGATGTCGATCGTGCAGCTGGGCACGGCGCCGAACGCGGAGATCAGCGAGGTCCAGCGCGTGCCGCGCGGGACCGAACTGCTGACCCGGCCGGTGCAGGGCATCCCCGTGCGCTACCGCACCGGGTTTCCCGTCGATTTCTGGCCGATCGAGGTCGCCGAGGCCTCGTTCGAGCCGATCGAGCGTTCGGCCTTCTCGGCCCAGCAGGGCGACAGCGTGGCCACGGTGCGCATCCGGATCCGGCCGCTGGGCAAGGCCTCGTTCCAGCCCCTGGGGGTCGACCGCCTGCGCTTCTACCTCGACGGTGAGCCACCGCTGGTCCACGCGCTCTACGAGCTGCTGCTCAACAACGTTTCCGGCATCACCCTGCACGGCGGCAAGGGCGGGAATGCGCTGCAGCGGCTGCCCCCGGACGCGATCCGGCCGGTGGGCTTTGCCGAAGACGAGGGGCTGCTGGACTACGACCCGCGCTCGTTCCTCGGCTACCGCCTGCTGCAGGAGTACTTCCTGTTGCCCGAGAAGTTCCTGTTCATCGACATCTGCGGACTGGACCTGGCCGGCTTCGCCACCGAGCCGGTCGACATCGTGCTGCACCTGTCGCCGTTCGAGCGCCCCGAGCGCGCCGCGCGGCTGGAGCAGACGGTCGACCGCGGCAGCTTCCGGCTCAACTGCACCCCGGTGGTCAACCTCTTCTCGCAGCAGGCCGAACCCATCCGGCTGACCCAGGAACTCTACGAATATCCGGTGATCCCCGACATCCGCCGCCCCATGGGCCTGGAGGTGTACTCGGTGGACAGCGTGCGCCGCGCGACCCGCGGCACCCAGCAGGACACGGTCACCGAGCTGCAGCCGTTCTTCTCGATCCGCCACGGGCTCTACGGCGATCCGTCAACCTCGTTCTGGTACACCCAGCGCCATCCCTCGGTGCGCCGCAACGACGACGGCACCGAAGTGTCGATCTCGCTGGTCGACCGCAACATGGATCCGCGGCTTCCGGCGATCGAAACCCTGTCCCTGGGCCTGACCTGCACCAACCGCGACCTGCCTTCGCAGCTGCCCTACGGTGGCGAGGAAGGGCGCCTGCGGCTGGCCGAGCCCGGCGTGATCTCCACCGGCCAGCTGCTGAAGAAGCCGACGCCGACCTGGCGCGCGCCGATGCGCCGCGCCAACCAGTGGCGGCTGATCTCGCACCTGTCGCTCAACCACCTGTCGCTGGTGGAACAGGGCCGCGAGGCGCTGCTGGAGATCCTGAGCCTGTACAACTTCGGCGAGAGCGCCAGCCTGCGCAAGCAGATCGCCGGCATCATCGCGGTCGACAGCCGCTCGTCCACCGCTCGCGTGGGGCAGGCGCCGCGGCAGTCGTTCGTGCGCGGCACCGACATCGCGATCACCTTCGACGAGGACCACTTCGTCGGCACCGGCGTCTACCTGCTGGCACGCGTGCTCGACCATTTCTTCGGCCTGTACTGCGCCGCCAACTCGTTCACCCGGCTCACCGCCCATTCCAGGCAGCGGGAGGTGCCGCTGGTGCAGTTCCCGCCGCGCAGCGGCGCACTGCCGCTGGTATGAACACGCCACCGCTCCAGGCCGATCCGGCCGCGGCAACGGACGTGGACGCACCGGCAAGGCCGGCCGTCCCCGCGGCAATGCCCGAAGCCCTGCGCATCAGCGCGCCGCTGGACCGGCTCCAGGCCGATCCGAGCGCGTTCCGGTTCTTCCAGGCCGTGCGCCTGATGTATCTGGACGCACGCGCGGCACGCGGGCGCGAGTGGGCCGACGACCCGGTGCGCTTCGGCGTCCCCGATGCGCTGGGCTTTCCCCCCAACGAGATCGACGACCTGCTCCAGCCCGACGGCAAGGGGCCGCCGGTTCCGCGGATGATCGTGCAGTTCCTCGGGCTCACCGGCCCGTCGGGGGTGCTGCCGCATGCGTACACGCGCTGGCTGATCGAGCGCGGGCGCAAGCGCGACTACGCTCCGCGGGATTTCCTGGAGATCTTCAACCATCGCCTGGTGCGCCTGTTCTGGCACGCCTGGCGCAAGCACCGCCCCGACGTCAGCCTGGAATTCGACGCCAACCGCGGCATCAGCCGGCACGTGTTCGACCTGGTCGGCGTCGGCACCCCGGCACTGCTGCGCCAGCTGCAGGACGGCGGCAAGGGCGGGGACGGGCCGCGGGTGCCCGCGCCGGCCCTGGCCTACTACGCCGGGCTCATCTCGCAGCGGCCGCATGGCCTGGGCTCGATCTCGCAGGTGGTCGCCGACGTCGCCGGGGCCCCGGTCAAGGCCCACGGCTGCTTCGGCAACTGGCAGACGATCGGCAGGTCCGATCGCACCCGGCTCGGCCGCCAGGCGCACGCGATCGGTGACGGCTGCGTGCTCGGTTCGCGCTACTGGGACCGGCAGACCACGATCGAGCTGGTGGTCGGCCCGCTCGACCGCAGCCGCTTCGACCGCCTGCTGCCCGACGGCGAGCTGTTGTCCGGTCTGGTCGAGTTGACACGTTTCCTGACTGGACTGGCGCTGGATCTGCGGATCCGGCTCGCGCTGCGCGCGGACCAGGTTCCGATACTGAAACTGGGGGCGCAGGGCACGCAGGCCCCGCGCCTGGGCTGGAACACCTGGTTGTCCGGCCGTCGCTCCATCCGCCCGGCCGACGAGGCCCGGTTCCACTTCTATGCAATGGGAGGCGAGTCATGGCAGTAAACCCACGTTCCCTGGTCGGTCGGCTCAACACCGTCTGCCGTACCGCCCTCGAAGCGGCTGCCGGACTGTGCATGTCCCGCGGGCACCACGACGTCGAGATCGAGCACCTGCTGCTCAAGCTGGCCGAGGTGGAGAACAGCGACATCCGCCGCATCCTGCGCCAGTTCGACAAGACCCCCGAGGCCTTCGAGCGCGCGCTGGAGAAGACCCTGGAGGGGCTCAAGACGGGCAATACCCGCACCCCGGCGCTCTCGCCGCACCTGCCCGAGCTGCTCGAGCGTGGCTGGGTGGTGGCCTCGCTGGAAATGGGCGAGAGCAAGATCCGCAGCGGCCACCTGCTGCTGGCGATCGTGTCCGACCCGGGCCTGAGCCGCCTGCTGCCGCGCCACGTGCTCGAGGCGATGGCGGTCAACGTCGAGACCCTGTCGGAGAACTTCCACGCCATCGTCGACGGCTCGGTGGAGGCGCGCGAGGCGCGCCTGCTCGGCGATGCCGCGGGCGGCACGGCGCCCTCGACCGGTGGCGGCGACGGCGCGCCGGGCAAGCCCAGCGCCACGCCCAACCTCGACAAGTACTGCGTCAACCTCACCCAGCGCGCCCGCGACGGCGCGCTCGACCCGGTGCTCGGCCGCGACGCCGAGATCCGGCAGATGATCGACATCCTCACCCGCCGCCGCCAGAACAGCCCGATCCTCACCGGCGAGGCCGGCGTGGGCAAGACCGCGGTGGTCGAGGGCCTGGCCAGCTGCATCGTCTCCGGCGCGGTGCCGCCGATCCTGCAGGGCGTGGAACTGCTCGCGCTCGACCTGGGCCTGCTCCAGGCCGGCGCCAGCGTCAAGGGCGAGTTCGAGGCGCGGCTCAAGGGCGTGCTCGACGAGGTCAAGTCCAGCCCCAAGCCGATCATCATGTTCATCGACGAGGCGCACACCCTGATCGGCGCCGGCGGCCAGGCCGGCCAGAACGACGCCGCCAACCTGCTCAAGCCGGCGCTGGCCCGCGGCGAGCTGCGCACCATCGCCGCCACCACCTGGTCGGAGTACAAGAAGTATTTCGAGAAGGACCCGGCGCTGACCCGCCGCTTCCAGGTGGTCAAGATCGAGGAGCCGGACGAAACCCGCGGCCTGGCGATGCTGCGCGGCATGGCCAAGGCGATGGAGGGCCACCACGGCGTACGCATCCTCGACGAGGCGCTGGCCGATGCGGTCAAGCTGTCCTCGCGCTACATCGCCGGCCGCCAGCTGCCGGACAAGGCGATCAGCGTGCTCGACACCGCCTGCGCCAAGATCGCCATCAGCCAGAACGCGATCCCCGCCGAGATCCAGGACGCACGCCAGCAGCGCGCGGTGCTGGCCACCGAGCAGGGCCTGCTCAAGGCCGAGGCCGCCGCCGGCAACGACCACGCCGAGCGCCTGGCCGAAATCGAGGCCGAGGACGCCGAGCTCGCGCGCCAGCTGGAGCAGCTCGAGCGCCGCTGGGAGCAGGAAAAGGTCCTGGTCGCAGAGCTGCACGAGAAGCTCAAGGCGATGGGCGAGCTGCCGGAGGGCGACGCCGGTGCCGATCCGCTGCGCGAGGAGATCAAGGCCAAGCGCGCCGAACTGGCCCAGCTGCAGGGCCATTCGCCGATGGTCAACGCCCTGGTCGACGGCAACGCCGTGGCCCAGATCATCGCGTCCTGGACCGGCATCCCGGTCGGCAAGATGGTCAGCGACGAGGTCCAGACCATCCTCAACCTGCGCGACCTGCTGGCCGAGCGCGTGATCGGGCAGGACCACGCGCTCGAGGCCATCGCCCAGCGCGTGCGCACCTCGCGCGCCAACCTGGAGGATCCGAACAAGCCCAAGGGCGTGTTCCTGCTGGTCGGCACCTCGGGCGTGGGCAAGACCGAGACCGCGATCGCGCTGGCCGACGTGCTCTACGGCGGCGAGCGCAACATGATCACCATCAACATGTCCGAGTACCAGGAGGCGCACACCGTCTCCAGCCTCAAGGGCTCGCCGCCGGGCTACGTCGGCTACGGCGAGGGCGGGGTGCTGACCGAGGCGGTGCGCCGCCGGCCGTACTCGGTGGTGCTGCTCGACGAGGTCGAGAAGGCCCACCCGGACGTGCTGGAGCTGTTCTTCCAGGTCTTCGACAAGGGCAAGATGGAGGACGGCGAGGGCCGCGAGATCGACTTCAAGAACACCCTGATCCTGCTCACCTCCAACGCCGGCACCGACCTGGTGATGGACGCCTGCCGCGAGGCCGGCGACACCCCGCCGGCGGTGGCCGAACTCGACGCCCTGCTGCGGCCGGAGCTGAACCGGGTGTTCAAGCCCGCCTTCATCGGCCGCACCTCGGTGGTCCCCTACTACCCGCTGCGCGACGAGCAGATGCAGCAGATCGTCAAGCTCAAGCTGGACAAGATCGGCCGCCGGATCGCCGCCAACCACGGCGCCCGCTTCGAATACTCCCCCGAGCTGGTGACCGCGGTGGCCGCCCGCTGCACCGAGGTCGACTCCGGCGCCCGCGCCATCGACAACATCCTCACCGGCACCCTGCTGCCCGAGGTCGCCGGCCAGGTGCTGGAGCGGATGAGCCAGGGCGCCCAGATTTCGACGATCAAGGCAGGCCTGTCGGAAGACGGCCGGTTCCAGTACGAGGTGGCGTGAACATGGCGCGGCACGGCCAGGAGCCCTCCCGTACCCGGGGCGACAGCGGTAGGCCGCATGGACTAGGCCGTCTTGCGAATGTCGCCGGGAGGCCGGCGGGACGACGATATCCCTAGGATCCCGTCATTCCGTTCCACGGAAACTTGCCATGGCTTACACCACCGACCGCAGCATCTACCACCTCAGCACGCCGCTGGGCAAGGACGTGCTGTTGATCCGGAACCTGCGCGGCTTCGAGGGGGTATCGAGGCTGTTCGAGTTCCAGCTCGACCTGCTGTCCGAGCGCGACGACATCCTGCCCGATGAAATCATCGGCAAACGGGTCACGCTGAACATCGAAACCGACATCGGCGAGCGCTACTTCACCGGCCTGGTGGCGAACTTTTCCCGCGGCGGCACCTACAACGACCCCGGCGCGGACAACAACGAACTCACCGAGTACCAGTGCATCGTGGTGCCGTGGATGTGGCCGTTGACGCTGCACGAGGAGTCCCGCGTCTTCCAGAACATGAGCATCCCGGACATCGTCGAGAAGATCCTCGGCGAGTTCGAGCTCAGGGACTACGAACTCGATTTCGCCGACAGCTACCCCGAACTGGAGTACTGCACCCAGTACGGCGAAACCAACTACGCCTTCATCACCCGCCTGCTCGAGCAGGCCGGCATCCATTACTACGTGAAATACAGCGGCGAGGTCGAGAAGATCGTGTTCTCCGACCACAACGACGCCCACCCTCCGCTGGAGAACGACGAGATCCGGTTTTCGGAATCGCGCGCCACCGAGGATCTCGACAACATTTCGGCCCTGACCAAGCGCAACCTGCTGCGCACGGGACGGGTGATGATGCGCGACCACAACTTCGAGACCCCGGACGACACGCTCGAGACCTCGATCGATTCGCTGATCCAGCTCGGCGACAACAGCAACTACTTCCGCTACGTCTATCCCGGCAACTACCGCACCACCGAGGAAGGCGACACCGTCGCGCGCCTGCAGATGGAAGCGGAGGAGGCCGAGCACGAGATCCTGGACGGTGAAGGCACCGTCCGGGCGCTGGTTCCGGGCCACTGGTTCAAGCTGCACAGCCATCCCATCGACGCGATGAACCGCAAGTACATCGTCCTGGGCATCTGGCACGAAGGCAGCAACGCGATCGCCCGCGGGTCGGGGAGCAGCTACTACCAGAACCGCTTCACCGTGATTCCGCACGACGTCGACTACCGTCCGCGCCAGACCACGCCGAAGCCGGTGGTCTACGGCCCGCAGACCGCCGTGGTCACCGGCCCCTCCGGCGAGGAGATCCACACCGACGAGTACGGTCGGGTGAAGCTGCAGTTCTTCTGGGACCGCGAAGGTGTGGGCGACGAGAAGAGCTCGTGCTGGGTGCGGGTGGTGATGCCGCACGCCGGCGCGCGTTGGGGCATCTTCATGCTGCCGCGCATCGGCGAGGAGGTGCTGGTCGCCTTCGAGCACGGCGACCCGGACCGGCCGATCGTGGTCGGCAGCGTGTACAACGCCAACAACATGCCGCCGTACCCGCTGCCGGAGAACGCCACCCGGTCGACGATGAAGTCGAGCTCCAGCAAGGGCGGCGCCGGCTTCAACGAGCTGCGCTTCGAGGACAAGGCCGGCGAGGAGGAGGTCTTCCTGCACGCGCAGAAGGACTTCCAGGAGCGTATCGGCCACGACAGCTTCACCACCGTGGTCAACGAGCGCCAGCTGACCGTGGGCAAGGACAGCATCCAGTCCATCGGCGAGAACCTCCACCTGGACGTGTCCAAGAACTCGACGATCAACGTCGGCAGTGCCTACGCGCTGAATGTCGGCCAGGGCCTGGCCCTGGCGACCGGCCAGGAGTTCCATCTTTCCTCGGGCATGGACACCTCGGTCGAAGGCGGGACCACGGTCAACCTCAAGGCCGGGACCAACCTGGTGCTCGAGGCGGGCATGACGGTCAGCCTCAAGGCCGGCCCCAGCTCGATCACCCTCGGGATGGCCGGCGTGAAGATCGACGGCCCGATGGTGCAGGTCAACTGCGGCGGCTCCCCGCTGTCGGCCAGCAAGCCGCAGAAGCCCGACAAGCCCAAGGCCGCCAAGGAGGCCATCAAGGACAAGGCCGGCAAGTTCAGCGACCCGCTGCAGCAGACGCAGGCCAAGGCGCTGCGCAAGGCCGCGCAGAAGGCACTGCCCTTCTGCAAGGAATGCGCGGAAGCGAAGAAGAAGCTCCGGGCGATGAAGAAGAAGGCGTGACAGCGAGGCGCCCAGTCACCATGAACGGCTACCCCAGGAACCACCCGTGATCGACGCGACGATGATGGACCGCCTCCGCGAACTGGTCTTCAAGGGCTCCGGCCAGGCCGGTGTCTACGCGGTCCTGGACGGCGCCATGATCGACGGTCTGCCGGCCAGGCTCGACGCCTCGGGCTGCGAGCACGCCTGCCTGTTTTCCGGTGACCTCGACCCGATGCTGGAGGAGGCCGCGCCGCACATGGTCCAGCTGCACCGGGACAGCCCGTTCACCGAAGCCGTGCTGGGCGAGGGCTGGAACGACCACTGGGGCATCCTCCTGCAGGCCGGCGCCGGCATGGATTTCTACGGCGTGCGCCAGCACCTGCGCCGCCACCTGCGGGTGCTCGATGCCGCCGGCGAGCCGATGTTCTTCCGCTTCTACGATCCGCGCGTGTTCCGCATGGTGATCCCGCAGCTCGCCAACAAGAGCCGTCGCGAGTTCTTCGGCCCGGCCCGCCGCTTCGTCGTCGAGTCCGAGCAGGCCGATGCGGTGCTGTGCTTCGATGCGGCGCTGGGCAAGATCCGCGAGATGAGCCTGGCATCGGCGCCGGAAAACGCCTGAGGAGGATGACGATGCTGCAGTTCAACCGCAGGCAGATGGCGGCGATCGGCGAAGACAGCATGCGTATCCGGCTGCGTGATCACCTGCGCCAGCACCTGCCGCAGCTGGAAAACGTGCCTGCGCAGGAGCTGGACCAGGAGATCACCCCGCTGCTGGCCGATGCGCGTCGCCACGGGCTCAACAGCCAGCGTGCGGCAGCGGTGTTCGTGCTCGCCAACGTCGTGCTCGGCCGCAAGACGGTCGCCGGCGACCCGACGGTGCAGGAAATCCTGTCCTCACGCGCGCGCCCGGTCGCCGACCGGGCGCGCCTGCTGGAAATCTGGCTGACCCGCAGCTGGGGCGGCCTCCAACGGAGGAAGCAACCATGAGCCTATTCGACAACGGCCTCGATCCCGGCGCCGCGCTCGGCGCCGCACAGCAGGCCGCCACGCAAGCGGCACAGGCGGCCGCGCAGGCAGCGGGTCAGGCCGCCGATGCCGCCGCGCAGCAGGCGGCGCAAGCCGCCTCGGGCGCCATCAACGAGGCCGTCGGTGCGGTCAACACCGCCGCCGCCGCCGCCGGCAGTGCCGCGAACGGCGCCCTGCAGCAGGCCCAGCAGGCCGGGCAGCAGGCGATGCAGCAGGCCAACCAGGCGGCCCAGGGCGCGATCGCGGCCGCCAACCAGGCGGTCAACGATGCGCGCAACGCGATCCAGAACACCGTCCAGAACGCGCTCGGCCAGGCCAACCAGGCGCTCGACAGCGCCCAGCAGATGGCCGGCGAAGCGGCGACCCAGGCGCTGAACACGGCGCAGGATGCGGTCAATCAGGCCCAGGCCCAGGTCGAAGGCGCCGTCCAGGCCGCCCTGGACGCGGCCAACGAGAAGATCGACGAAGCCCAGGCGATGGCCGAAGGCGCGGCCCAGGAAGCGCTGGCCAAGGCCAACGAGATGGTCGACAACGCCACCGCGCTGGTCGAGAACACCGCGCAGCAGGCGCTCGATGCCGCCAACCAGGCGATCGACCTGGCCAGGGACATCCTGGCCAATGCCAGCACCGAAGCGCTGGACGATGCCCTGGGCCAGGCCCAGGAGGTGCTCGACGCCGGCATGGACGCGCTGGCCGGCCTGGCCGACCAGTTCCCGGACCTGCCGCTGGACACGCCGACCTCGGAGTGCCCCTTCGTGCAGGAGCTTCAGGATCTGCTCGCGCAGCAGGCCGGGGGCGTCGGTGACGCGCTGTCCAATGCCGCCAACGCCCTGGGCGCCGTCGACCAGCTGGCCGAGCAGGCCAACGCTGCGCTCGACCAGGTCCAGGACCTGGCCGACCAGGCGACCGGGGCGATCGACCAGGCGCTCGAGGCGCTGGGAGAGGCGCAGCAGATGGCCAACGATGCCGCGCAGGAAGCCATTTCCACCGCCAAGGAAGCCCTGCAGGAAGCGCGCGAGACGGTCCAGAACACCGTCGAGGAAGGCATGCAGCAGGCCCGCGATGCCGTCGACCAGGCCCAGGAGCAGGCCCAGCAGGCGGCCGAACAGGCCATGGACCAGGCCAATCAGCTGGTCGACCAGGTCCAGCAGCAGGCCAACGAGATGGCGCAGCAGGCGATGGAGCAGGCGCAGCAGGCCGCCGACCAGATCCAGCAGCAGGCCAACGCCGCTGCCCAGCAGGCGCTGGACCAGGCCAACCAGGCGGCCGGGCAGGTCCAGCAGGCGCTGAGCGATGCCGCCCAGGGGGCCTTGGCCCAGGCGCAGGCGGCCATCGGCGAGGCCGCCGGACAGGCCGGGGCCGCGGCGCAGGAAGCGCTCGGCACGGCCCAGCAGGCTGCCGCCCAGGCGACGCAGGCGGTGCAGCAGGCCGCCACCCAGGCCGCCGCCCAGGCGACGCAGGCCACCCAGGCGGCTGCGGCCATGGCCGGCCAGGCTGCCGACTCGCTGGGCAATGCGATGAGCGGCCTCGGGCTCGGCTGACCGGGGACGGCGCGAGCGCAGCAGCTTGCGGGAGATCCGGCAGCTGCCGGACTCCGCACCGGATCTGCCCGCGCCGCAGCCGGATGCGTATGGCCCGGCTGCACCACCAGGCAACCGCTGGACGGCCGCCATCCCCGCGAAGGCGGGAATGGCGGTCAAGTATCGGATTGCCCGGGATTGTCCGGCGGTTGGCCGGGGCTTTGCGCCGGCCACGTGGGCCCGCGCCCCTGCGCGGGGCGCGGTCAGCTCAGGCCGGGATGAGCTCGGTCGTCTGGCCCGGACTCACCGGCTTGATCACTCCCGCCCACATGCAGTTGCAGGTGGCGGTCATGTTCAGGCAGGGTTTGTTGCCCAGCAGCACGGTCGGCGTACCGGTGACCCACGGCGTCGCGGTGGCCGGAATGCAGGGCATCGGCGTCAGCACCCCCTGGGCGGCGGCGGTCGCGCTCGCGACCGTCGGATTGGCCAGCGAGCTGCACATCCCGAAGGGCATGATGTTCATCATCGGGACGTGGTCCATGATCGTGGCCGCCGGCTGGTTGGACGACAGCATCCGCTCGGCCGGCAACACGATGAGGGTCGAGGGCGCGGCACCGAAGCTGCACTGCAGTGTCGCGCCGTTGACCACGTGTGGAACGCTCATGACATCGGCCCGGGAGTCGCCGCCAGCTCAGTTGCTGACGGCGATGATCTCCACGCGACGGTTCTCGTCGGCGGCGGGATCGGCCGGGTTGGCCAGCTCGCTGAAGCCCTTGCCCTGGGTCTTCAGGCGCGAGGCCTCGACGCCACGGCTGGTCAGGAAGCTGCGCACCGAGTTGGCGCGCTGCTGCGACAGGCGCTGGTTGTAGGCGGCCGAACCCACGCCATCGGTGTGACCGACGACGGTGAAGGTGCGGTCCGCCAGCGCGGGCGAGGACAGCGCGGCGGCCAGGTTTTCCATCATCTGCTGCGACGCGCCATCGATCCGCGAGGAGTTGAATGCGAACTGGATCCGCATCGAATGGCTGGCCGGAGGCGCCGGCTGCGTTGCGACCGCCGCCGCGGCGCCAGGCCGGAGTGCGCGGGTGCTGTTCGGATCGAGCACGCCTTCTTCGGCCGGCTTGCTGCGCAGCGCCTCGATGATCGCGTCGGCCGAGTGTTCCTGGGCACTGCCGCTCTGCTGCGCGCAGACCGCTCCGCTGGCGGCGAGCAGCCCGATCAGCGCCAGGTGACGAATGGTAGCCATGATGTTTACCTCCAGGGGGTTCGGTGAGTGCCGCGGCAGCCGGCGGGTTGCCATCGAGTCTGCGCCAGGGCGGGGCGCAATGCGATACCCCATTCGTTATAGCCCTGACGCCTGTGGAAACGACCGCCCGGGCCGGGTCCGCAGCTGACCATTCAAACGCCCAAATCGGCGATTGCCGGCCATCGTGGGCGCTGGCGCGACCCGGTCCACCCGGCCGGGCATCGCACCTGTGCGCCACTGCCGCCGCGGCACCGACCCGCGGCCGGTGCCCGTCAGCGGCGCAGGAACGGCTCCCACCGGGGCGAGAGCATGCCGCCGAGGATCCTCCCGGCACGCGCGGCGTGCGGATCGGCGAACCCACGTTCAAGGTGGTCCAGCAGCGGATCGAGACTGGCCGGATCGGTGCCCTCCCACAGAAGCCAGCGAAAGGCATACCACCAGGCCAGATGCCCGCTGCTGTGCCCAGGCTGGATCTGCGATTGCACGTCGGCCACGGTGGTGGCGAAGGGCACAACACAGCAGCAGCCGGCCTGCCCTGTCCCCGCCAGCTCCTTGAACCAGATGTCCACGCCCATGTTCAGGGACGCGCAGGTCCGGTACAGACCCAGCAGCTTGTCCACGGAGCCGGCGTTGACGATATACGAGGTGGCACTGGCGAAGGCCATCTTGCCAAGGTCGAGCAGCCGCACCTCGGCGTCCCGCGTGGCCCGCCGCCAGAGCTGGAACAGCTCGATCATGCCGTGCGGCTCGGTCGCGAAGAGGTCGGTGAACAGGATGTCCCAGTCGCGCCCCTGCAGCGCCTCCAGCGCCGACGCCAGCCGCTGCCGCGTCTGCGGGCCGAAGGCCACGTCGTCCTCGGCGATCCAGACATGTGACTGCCGGGCGCCGACCCGCGCCGCCTCCAGGCATCGGGCGTGGCTGAGGAAACACGCCTTCTCGCTCCAGCTCAGCCGGCCGGGAACCGCCAGCGCCTCGGCCTCCGCCGCGTCGATCGCCACGAACCGGTTCAGCGCGACGCCGCTTCCGCCCAGGTGCCGGTCGAAGCTGTCCAGCACCGCCTGCAGGCGCTGCGGCGACCTGTCCAGGTTGATGACGTGGATCGCCTCGGGCAGCAGGTTCATGCCGCCATCGTGCCACGCCGGGCCGGCCGGGCGCTCCCGGGAATCGCCGCCGCGGCGGGCGTTCCCGGGAGTCCGTGCTCAGAAATCGTCGCAGCCCCGGCTCTGCTCGCCCTGCATGCAGTTGCTCATGTTGGGCTGGCTCTTCACCCGCGACCATTCGCGCGCCAGGTGGTCGTCCTCGTCGGCGGCCTGGGCGCTGAACAGCGTGGTCGACACGATCGGACACATGGGCGCCGGCCCCAGGTTCGCGTTCACGTAGCTGTTGAGCTGCTCGGCCCCGCCCACGTTGTTGGGGAACGGCACGTATGCCGACGGGCTCGAGAAGCGCCCGCCCACCAGCACTTCCAGGGCGGTGGCATTGCCCGGCGCCTGCTCGAACACATAGTTGGCCGCGTCCAGCCCGGAACCGTCGATGGCGTAGCGGCCCGGGAGCGAGGACCGGTCGGCCGGCGAAGTGAACATCAGTGTCCCGGTGGTGGCACTGTCCAGGGTGTCGCCGTTGCGGAAGCCGGTCACCGTGCCGGTCAGCACGCCGTTGTCCTCGCCGAAGAAGCGCGAATGCGGGTTGGCGGTGTAGAGCAGGGTCGCCGGGGTGATGCGGTAGGCGGTGGCGTTGCCCGGCGCCTGTTCGAACACGTAGTTGACCGCGCTCAGGCCCGAACCGTCGATGGCGTAGACGCCCACCGGCGAGGCCTGGGTGGCCGGGCTGGTGAACAGCAGGCTGCCGCTGGTCACGCTTTCGAGCGTATCGCCGTTGCGGAAGCCGGTCACCGTCCCCGTGAGCGGGCCGTCCTCGGGATCGCCATAGAGGCGACTGTAGGGGTTGGCGGTGTAGAGCAGCACGGCCGGCACGATCTGGTAGGCGGTGGCATTGCCCGGCGCCTGCTCGAACACGTAGTTGACCGCGCTCAGGCCCGAACCGTCGATGGCGTAGACGCCCACCGGCGAGGCCTGAGTGGCCGGACTGGTGAACAGCAGGCTGCCGCTGGTCGCACTCTCGAGCGTGTCGCCGTTGCGGAAGCCGGTGACCGTGCCGGTCAGCGGACCCTCCTCGGCGTCGCCGTAGAAGCGACTGTAGGGGTTTGCGGTGTAGAGCAGCACGGCCGGCGTGATCTGGTAGGCGGTAGCGTTGCCCGGGGCCTGCACGAACACGTAGTTGGCCGAGGTCAGCCCGCTGCCGGTAATGGCATAGGCGCCGACCGGGGAATCGATCGTGGCTTCCGAGGTGAACAGCAGGGTGCCGCTGGTCACGCCCTCCAGGGTATCGCCGTTGCGCAGGCCGGTCACGGTCCCGGTCAGCGGTCCGTCCTCCGGATCGCCGTAGAAGCGGCTGTAGGGATTGGCCACGTAGACAAGGGTCGCCTGCAGGATCTCGTATGCCGTGGCGTTGCCCGCGTCCTGGGCGAACACGTAGTTGACCGCGCTCAGGCCCGAACCGTCGATTGCATAGAGCCCTGCCGGCGAATCGATGGTTGCGTCCGAGGTGAACACCAGGGTACCGCTGGTCGCGGTCCCGAGCGTGTCACCGTTGCGGAAGCCGGTGACCGTGCCGGTCAGCGGACCCTCCTCGGCGTCGCCGTAGGCGCGACTGTAGGGGTTGGCGACATAGAGCAGGGTTGCAGGATCGATCCGGTAGGCGGTGGCGTTGCCCGGGTCCTGGGCGAAGGCGTAATTGGCCGAGGTCAGGCCGCTGCCCGTGATCGCATACGTGCCCACGGGAGAGGTGATATCCGCGCTGGAGGTGAACACCAGGGTGCCGCTGGTCGCGCTCTCGAGCGTATCGCTACCCACGAAGCCGGTCACGGTGCCGGTCAGCGTTCCTTCGGGATCGCCGTAGAGGCGGCTGTAGGGATTGGCGACGTAGTAGAGGATCGCCTGGGTGATATCCAGTGCACCGGGCACCACGTAGACCAGATATCCGGCCGGGGAGAAGAAGCTCCCGCTGATCGGGTAGCTGCCGGTCGGCGAGGCGGCGCTCGCAGAGGTCACAGGGGTTCCATTGAGGACATTGGCAGCGACGTCACCCAGGACAAGACCGGATACCGAGTACGTCAGATCCGGGTTGTCCTGCCCATAGGGCCGCGTGATGTCGTCGATGGTGACGGTGGCGAGCGGCCGGTTGGCATAGATGAACTGGTTATCGGTCGCGGACATCGCGCTGCCCAGGGTGCAGCTGTCGTCCATGAAGGCGCAGCCGTAGAGATTGGGCAGCGTGCCCGAACCGGCCACGCCTCCGCGGTTCTCGCCCTCCCAGGTATTGGCCCACACCGTCCAGGACTCACCGGCCGACAGGCTCGCACCTCCCGGATTCTGCAGGGTACCTGCGGTCACGAGCTCCAGCCAGGCCCCGGCGCTGATGCTGTCGAGCAGGGTCAGGTTGCCGGCCAGGTTGCGCACGAACAGATCGCCGCCGGCATGGATGCCGTTGGCCGACACCGTCAGGGGGGAATTGCCCGCGGCCGAGAAGCCGAGCGCGGACACCGTGCCGATCGAGAGTTCGTTGCTGTCGATGTAGTAGAAGCCACCCGCCGCGCCACCGGCCAAGGTGGTGCCGCCGACGTCGTTGTCAGTGCTGCTGAGGTTCACCAAACCGCTGTTCGAACGCACGAGCAGGCTCTCGGCAAGAATGCCGTCGCCCAGGCCGTACTGCAGGATGTCGCCATCGCTGAGCAGGGCCAGTGTGTTGCCATCGTCGACGTTGATGTCCGACAGCAGCAGGATCCCGGCCGAACCGTCCCCTTCGTTCTGCAGGGTCAGGTTGCCGTCGCGGAACACGGTCGCCCAGTCGCTGCGTTCGACGATGATGCCGCCGGTGTGGACATCGCTGCCGATGACCAGGTCGGGCGCGTCCAGTCGGTCGAGCATGTCCTGGGTCACGTTGAACGTACCGGCCAGACCATCGCCCACGGCGATCTGCTGGCCGGTCTCCTCGCGCACGCTGCCGTCGGCGTTGACCCCGCCCGGGCGCAGGTTGATCACCTGGCCTGCGCTGACCGACGCGAAGTCTCCGACGGTTTCGATGGCGGCGCCTTCGGGCGTGGCCCCCTGCAGCACGATCCGCTGGCCCATGATGGCGCAGCCGGTGGCTGCGCTGAAGCAGGGCTGCCACGAAGCGCCCAGGCCGATGCCGACCTGGTCGTCGGGCGCGATCACTTCTCCCACCACGCGTACGCTCGTGGTATCTGCGCTGCCCACCCGCGCCCCGCCGCCGATCAGGACGCCATGGTGCAGATAAGGGTAGCCCTCGATCGCCTCGCTCAAGCCCCGGATCTCGATGTGCCCGCTCGAGTCGACGGAGGTCCCCCCGCTCAGCTCGACTCCCTGGGTGAAGGCGCCAAAGAGATTGCCGGCGCGCCCGACCAGCTCGATGTCGCCGCCGGTGCTGGTCAACGAGGATCTGTCGATTCCGAGCCCGGTCGACGCGGCGTTGCCCAGGGCGGAAAGACCGATGTCGCCGGTTGCCAGGATCCGGCTGCCGTTGATTCCGATGCTGCCCGTCGCCGTGCTGAACAACACGTTGCCGGCGTCGATCTCGCCGAGCGTGACCGAGCTCTGGCCCGAACCGGCACGCAGCGAAACGTCTCCCCCGCCCGTCCGGATCACCGCCTGCACCAGTTCGATGGTTCCGGCGTCCCCGGACGGGTCGAGGCCGGCGTTGAAGACGACATCCAGCGGCGCCGCATTGCTCTGGATCGTGAACCCGTCATCGCTGATGATGTCGCGATGCGCATCGAGCCGGAACTCGACCGCGGTGCTGCTGCTGGAGATGATCTCGATGTCGCCGTACTGGTCATCGAAGACGATGTTGCCCGAACTGGCGGGCGCGGTGACCGCAAAGTCCCCAGTGGTGATGTGCACGCTGGTGCCCGCATCCAGGGCGTTGTTGATGTCGCCGTCCTGGACTTCGGTATCCAGAAGCGGAATCAGCGCTTCGCCCGGCGTGAAGGATCCGGTCGCGTCGCCGTGGACGATGGAGATGTTGAACGGGTCGATCAGCCAGTTGCCATTGACGGCGCCGTCCGCCCCGGTATCGACCGTGAGGCCGTGGAGCCGGAGGCCGCTGCCCGAGGTTTCGATCCGCCCGCCGTTTCCGGTTCCCGCACCGCGCGCCGACAGTGTGCCGTGGGCGCGTAATCCCCAGGTGCCGAGCATGCGGATGTCCCCGCCTGCGCCATCGTCCACCGCGCTGGCCGACAGCGTCGTGCGATGGTCGGCTGCGACCATGGCGGCGTCTACGTTGATGCTGCCACCACCGGTCTGGCCGTCGACCGTGAGCAGGACATCCCCGTACCAGTCCCCGACCTGGTCGAGGCCGAACACCGCCGCGCCGCCCGCACTGTCGATATTGATCCGGCCGCCATGGGTCGAGTCACCCAATCCCCGGGCGCTCAACCGCACTGCACCGGTGGTGTGGATTCCCAACACGCCAGAATCGGCCGGCAGTCCGTTGTCGACCACCAGGTCGATGCTTCCGGCCCTGCCCGCATTCACCGCATCCGCGCTCAGCTCGATCGTATGGGGGCCACCAGCCGCGGCTTTGAGCAGCTGGATCTCGCCTGTCGATTCCAGGCGGATGCTGCCGCCGCCACCGCTACCGCTGGCGGACAGGGTCTGCTGGGTGTGCCTGCCGAGCGCAGCGTTGTCGAGAGAGAGGATCTGGATGCCCCTTCCCCTGACCTCGATGCTGCCGCCCCGGGCTCCGTCGTCGGCACCAACGGCAAGGATGGACGTGTCCATCTGCTCCGGTGGCGGCAGCAGCCTGCTCTCAGGCTCGGCGAACGTGCGCGAACCCACGCTGACGAGGGCATCGCCAGCGTCCAGGATGATGCGTCCAGTCCGTTCCTCCAAGGTGTTGGCGGCGAGGAGACCGGTCACCGATATGCCGCTCCCCCCCCTGCCTTGATGTTCCGACCGGAGCTGGATCAGCCCGCCATCGGCGCGCATGGTGCCGGCGGTTTCCACCTGCGCCGGTTGCGCCGTGACGCTGGTCACGGACGCGATCTGGGTCAGGCCATCGCCGCCGACGTCCAGCGTCACAGTAGTACCGGCAGCCAGCAGCGCGCTGCCGCTGTTGGCGACGATGTCGCCGTGGTTGACCACCGCGAGGCCGAGCAGCCCGATCATGCCGCCGGCCTGGCTTGCGTTGAGACTGCCCTGGTTCCAGACCAAGTGCGCCAAGCTGCCCGTCGCTTCCACCGCCGTGAAGGCGAATTCGCCCGAGCTCACCCCGGCGTTGAAGGCGTCATTGGAAATGGCCAGAGTCGAGGCCACCAGTCCGCCGACATTGACTTGAGAGCCGGCACCGAACAGCACGCCGTTTGGATTGGTGATGAATACCCTGCCGTTGGCCGTCAAAGACCCCATAATCTGGGACGGATCGGAACCCATGACCCGATTCAGCGTGACGGCGTTGTTGCCGAAGCGGTGATCGAAGATCACCTCGGCGTTCTGCCCGATCGAGAACGAAGCCCATTCCAGGATCGCGCCACGTGACTCCTGGGTGATGGTCAGCGTGTTCCTGGTGGTATCGGGGTTGACCCACGGTGTTCCCACCCTCACCTCTCCGGAGACCCGCGTGGCCTCCTGGGGCAACTGGTCGACGGCCGGGGGAGTGGGAAGGAAGGGCAGCGTCTGCGCGTGGGCCGAAGCCGCCATCGCCAGCAGGATCGCACCGGCCAGCGGATGCACGGAAAGGCGCCTGCGCGCGGCGCGACGGGAGGTCCTGGCGGAAAGGGGACGAGTCATCTTGCTGCTCCTGGACTCAGAAACTCTTCATCAGATGGAAGAACACGCGCGGATCGCGGTCGCCGCCGTCGGTGACCGCCGGCTCGCTGCCGCGCCAGGCGACCGTCAGCACGCCCGACAGCCCCGAGCGGGCGCCGTAGCTCAGGCCCAGGCCCGATCCGCGGATGGTGCGGCTGTTGTCGAGATCGAACGGTCCCGGCTCGTGGTTGATGTCGCCGGTGGCGATGTCGTGGAAGACGAAGCCGGAGAAGGCCTGGTTCATCGCCCAGCGCAGCTCGAGGTTGGCGATCGCGCCCTCGTCCACCAGCACCTCGCTGGAAGGATAGGCGCGGACCGCGCGCGGGCCTCCGAGCGAAAGCTTCTCCGAGGCGTCGAGATTGCCGTCGGTCAGCTGCACGCCGACCGCGGCACGCAGGCTGAGCCGGTCGGTCAGCCGCTGCAGCCGCGCGAACTGGGTGGTCAGCTTGCGGAAGCTGCCCTCGGTGTTGCGCCCGAACGGGCCGGCGTCGACTTCGCGGATGGCGGCATTGAGCAGGTCGAGCTCGCCGAAATACAGCGCGCCGCCGGAACTCCAGTAGCCGCCGCCGCCGAGGTTGTCGCGCCGCTCCCATGACCAGGACAGGCCCACGCCCTGGGCACGCTTGTCGGCGGAAAAATCCACCGCCCGCAGCTCGTCGGTCAGGTCCTTGCGGTCGACGTAGCCGCGCAGGTAGAGGTTCTGGCCGCGCTGGCGCAGCAGCGGATGGGTCACGCCGACGTCGTAGATCCGGGCGACACCGGTGGCATCGAGGATCTCGAACTCGCCGCCGAGGCTGTAGGACACCCGCGACACGCCCACGCCCAGGCGGGTGCCGTTGTGGCCCAGCGGCATCTCGTAGGAGGCGCGGCCGAACAGCGTGCCCTCGCCTTCGAGGATCTTCTCGTCCGAAGCCAGCAGGCGCAGGTCGAGGTTGTCGCCGATCCGGAACGGGCTGGCCACGCGCATGGTCGCGCCCAGGCGGTAGCGGCCGGCTTCCTCGGTGCCGTGATTGTCCAGCTCGACCGAGTAGCGCACGCGCCGGTCGGTCGGCGCGACCTCCACGACCAGGTCGCTGCTGCCGATCTGGCGCCCGGTTTCCAGGGTCGACTGCGGGCGCACGCCGGGCAGGTCGGCCATCAGCAGCATGGTGCGCTCGTAGCGCGGCCCGTCCAGGGCGCCGCCGGTGGACAGCGGCTGGACCATGCGCTCGATCCGCTCCCTGGCGATCGGGGTGGCCGGATCGAACTCGACCTTGACCGAATTGAGCCGGCCCTCGATGACGCTGATCTCGACCACGCCATCCCTGACCTCCTGCACCGGCAGCACCGCCTGCGAGAGGATGTAGCCGTGGCGGTGGTAGTGGCTGGTGACGCGCTGGGTCAGCGCCTGCAGGTCGGCGAAGGCGACGGTGCGGCCGATGCTGTCGGCAACCAGGCCGCGCAACTCGGCCGGGTCGAACATCGTCACGCCCTTGAACACCACGTCCCTGAGCACGAAGCTGGCCTGCGCCTGCGGCGCGGCGGGGAGCTGCTGCGGCTGCTCGGCCGCATCGGCTGCAGCGGCGGCCGTGGCCGGCGCGCTGTCGAGCGAATCCGGCGCCGCCGGCAGCTGCTGCGGCGCGTCCTGCGCAGCGGCGGCGGAGCACAGCAGCGCGGCGATCGCGCCGGCCAGGATCGAGGCCTTCCGGCTGCCGCTGCGACGGGTCCGTTGTTGGTTGCGATGGCGCATCTTCAGTTCCTCGTGACCAGACGCCAGTTGCCGATCGTGTTGAACGGCGCCCAGAAGACCGGATGTTCCATATCCCCGCGATCGAGCACGGCCAGCTGCGCGCGCTGCATCGCGACCTGCACGTCGGTGCCCTTGGCCAGCTCGCCGTAGAGGGTGGTCATCAGGATCTCGGTGGCGCGGTCGTCCACCTCCCACAGCGACAGGATCAGGGTCGACGATCCCGCGGCGAGGAAGGCCCGCGGAAAGCCCAGGACCTCGTCGCCGGCCGCCACCCGGCCCAGGCCCGATTCGCAGGCCGACAGCGTGACCAGGGACACGTCGCTCAGATCCATGCCGAGGATCTCGTGGGCTTCCAGGAAGTTCCTGCGCCCGTTCTCGTCGGCCAGCAGGACCTGCGAGTACAGCGGGTCGACCCGGTCGGCCAGGGCGTGCGCGGCGACGTGCAGGATCCGGGCGTCGCCGGCGACCTGGCTGAAGCGGCTCTTGGTGGCGTCGGCGTTGAGGAACAGCCGGGTGTCGGGGAACATCTCCGCCAGCCGCTTGACCTCGTCCTCCGCCGCCGGCAGGGACATGTCGCGGTTGGCGTCCTGGACGGCCGGATTGCCGAAGGCGACCAGGCGCGGCGCCACGCGCGGCTCTTGGCTGGCCAGCTGCACGGCGATGCTGATCGAGGGCGAGATCGCGATCGGGTGCTGCCGGATCAGGTAATCGCCGCCCGGGCGCAGCGCCTGGAACGGCAGGTAGTGCAGCGCGCCGTGCGGGACGATGATCAGGCGCGTGCCCGGCTCCAGCGCCAGCGGCGCCATCAGCAGGTCGCCGATCTGGCGCGCGGCGTCCACGGCCATGGGATAGCCGCCGACGATGCGGTCGCGGAAGGCCTCGACCAGCTGTTCAAGCGTGCGCCGCGGCAGCGCGTAGCTGTGCTCGCGGATACCGGTCGGGGACACCACCCAGGCCAGCAGCCGGTCCTCGAGCGCGTGGAACTCGACCACGCGCTCGTCGGGGCGCAGGTTGGCCTGCAGCTGCTGCAGGGTCACCGTCGCCGTCACCTCGTCACGCACTTCGGCGCGCTCGCGCACGTCGTCGAGCAGGGCGCGGGCGCGGCTGCGCTCGCTGTAGTCGAAGGCCTGCGCCGGCTGGTCGAGGCGGGAGTTGAGATCGACCGCGCGCTCGAACACGTGCTGCACGTCGGAGAACAGGCCCATCTTGAACTCTTCGCTGCGGAAGCGCGCGCGGACCTGGTCGAGGCTGTCGATGGCCTGGCCGATCGAGGCCGCGGCCGCGGCCTGGTCACCCAGCGCCTGCTCGCTGCGGGCCAGCCCCTCCAGCGCCCACAGGCGGTGGTAGGCGCCATCCTCGCCAGCGGCCTGCTGGGCCAGGTGCCGCCAGTGGTCGCGGGCTTCGGCGGGACGGTTCTCGGCGAGCAGCAGTTCGGCCCGGGTGCGCTCGTACTGGTTGCGCAGCGCGTCCTCGGGCACGGGCATGGCGTCGAGGCGGGCCCGGGCGGCATCGGCGCGGCCGGCCTTGATCAGGGCGTTGACCAGCGAGGTCTCGACCAGCGGGCGGTAGCGGTCGGAGCTGCCGGCCAGCGCGGTCTCGTAGCTGGCGACGGCGGCCTCGTGCTCGCCGCGGCGCTGGTGGACGTCGCCGATGATCTTGTGCGCCGGACCGAGCACCTGGGTGGGATCGGTCGCTTCATGGTCGAGCGCGCGGCGGGCGAACTCCTCGGCCTTGTCGAGGTTGCCCGAGTAGCTGTAGGCGATGGCGAGGTCGCGGTTGGCCTTGGCCACCAGATCCTGGTTGCCGGTCTGCTGGCCGATGCTCAGGGCCTTGCTCGCGGCGCGGATGCTGGCACGGAAATCACCCCCCTCGGCCAGGGCCACGGCCTGGCTGCAGTACTGGTAGCCGTCGGCCTTGACCTCTTCCTGGTCGTACAGCAGCGCGCCTTCGGCGCTCAGCGCCAGCGCCGTGTCGGCGTCCAGGATCCTGGGCGACGCCGCGGGCGCCCGCTGGCCGCTGGCCGCGTCCTGCGCCTGCACCGCCACGCCGGCGGCCATGCAGCCCAGCACCAGCGCCCCGATGGACAGTCTCACCCGCTTCCGCATCGTCGTACTCCTGAAGAAACCTGCGGGCGACTGCCGGCCGGCAGCGGCCGGATACCCGCTGCACCCGGCCCCACCGCCGCACGGCTCGTCGCCCGCTCCGGCGCGGGCATGGATCCGCTCCCGCACCCCCCTACTACGGGGGACGGGGCCGGTAAGGGACACCATCGGTGGTGTTCAGCTTCGTGTGCAGCCTCGTCGGACCTCCATCGGGTCCTGTCGACCCACCTGCAGCGCGGCCGTGGCGCGGGCCCGTGTGTTTGCGCAGGGACACGACGCCCTGCCGGCCCGGCACGCGCCGCCCCTGGACAGGTTTGCGGCTGCACGGACGGGACGCGAACCGCCCCCGCAGGCCCTGGTGCGGCCGGCGGCCTACTTGCCGATGCAGAAGGTGGAGAAGATGTGGCCCAGCAGATCGTCGGGCAGGGTGCGGCCGGTGATTTCGCCCAGGGCGTCGTGGCTGCGGCGCAGGTGCTCGGCGGCGAGGTCGAGCGAACCGCTGCCGGCGAATTCCCCCTGCGCCTGCTGCAGCTCTTCGCCGGCGTCCCGCAGCGCCTGCACCTGGCGCTGGCGGGCGGTGAAGGCGCCGTCGCCGGCGCCGTGGCCGGCCAGTCCGGCCAGGGTCGCCCGCAGCGGCTCCAGGCCGGCGCCGGTACGGATCGACAGGCGCAGCGGCGGCTCGTCCACCGGGCCGCCCGCGCCGGGCCTGGCCGGCGTCGCGCTGGCAGGTCCGGCATCGCCACCGGGTGCGGACGTCAGGGCGGTCGCCCCGTCCGCCGCGGGATCGGGCACCAGGTCGATCTTGTTGTGCAGCCACAGCCGCCGCGGCACATCGGCGATGGCGGCAGCCACCGCCTCGCGCCCTGCCTCTGGATCGCGCGCATCAAGCACCACGATCGCCAGGTCCGCGCGGGACAGCTCCTGCTGCGCCCGGCGCATGCCTTCGCGCTCGATCGCGTCGCCGCCGGCGCGCAGCCCGGCGGTATCGACCAGCGACAGCTCCACCCCGCCCACGCGCACGGTTTCGTGCAGCAGGTCGCGGGTGGTGCCGGCGATGTCGGTGACGATGGCGCGGTCGTTCCCGGCCAGCGCATTGAGCAGCGAACTCTTGCCCGCGTTCGGCGGGCCGACGATCACGACGTGCAGCCCGTCGCGCAGGCGGCGGCCGCGGTCGGCATCGGCGGTCAGCGCCTGCAGCGCCGCCCCGACCCGGGCCAGCCGCCGCGCCACCTCGTCGCCGCCGAGCACATCGACCGGTTCGTCGACGAAGTCGATCATCGCCTCCACGTGCACGCGCAGCGCCAGCAGTTCGTCGGCGATCGCCTCCACCCGGCGCGAGAATTCGCCGTCCAGCGCACGCCGCGCCGCGCGCGCGGTACGCACGTCGGCAGCCGCGATCAGGTCCGCGACCGCTTCGGCCTGGGCCAGGTCGAGGCGGCCGTTGAGATAGGCGCGCTCGCTGAACTCGCCCGGCCGCGCCATGCGCGCGCCGAGGGCGCAGCACAGGCGCACCAGTTCATGCAGCACTGCCGGGCTGCCGTGGGCCTGCAGTTCGGCCACGTCCTCGCCGGTGTAGCTCGCGGGCCCGGGAAAGAACAGGGCGATGCCGTCGTCGACGGCTTCGCCATCGTCTGCCGAAAAGCGCACGTGGTGCGCGTGCCGCGGCCGCAGCACACGACCGGCCAGCGCGCGGGCGATGGCTCCGGCCCGTGGTCCCGACAGGCGCACGATGCCGACGCCCCCGGCTCCTGGCGCGGTGGCGATGGCGACGATGGTGTCGGTAGCGGCGAGGTTCATGGGAATCGGGAATCGGGAATCGGGAATCGGGAATCGGGAAAAGCGTACAGCCTCTGTCCCGTCATCCCGGCGAAAGCCGGGATCCAGTTTGATCTTGGCTTTGCCATCAACCATTCCGGCGGGGGCGCACCGAAAAAGAGGATCTTCTCCCAAGTGAGGGGGCCGCTTTCACTTCCGTCTTCGGAAGGACGCCGCGCCCTGCCGGCCGGAGATCGCTCTTCGCTCGGTCAGCCCCGCTCCGCGGTCCAGCCCGGCGCAGCGCGCCGGACGTTCGCACGGACGCGCGGCATGCCGCGCAAGCGGTCCGTACTCACCCATGGGCTGACTCGCGCGCAAAACATCCATGTTTTGCTTTGCCGCGATCCCCGGCCGCCAGGACGCGGCTCGTTGCGGCGTCCGGTTCAACGCTTCGATGGCAAGGGCGTTGCTGCCCAAACGAAGTGGAGTCGTCAAGGAACCTCTGAACAACAACCGTCATCCCCGCGAAGGCGGGGATCCAGGGACGTTAATCCGTTGAAAACCAGAGTCCATGGATGACCGGACATTCGTCCGTTGCAGAGCGATTCCCGCCTTCGCGGGAATGACGATCAACAGCGGGTTGTTCAGAGGTTCCTTGAAGGATCAAGGCGGAGTCCCGGGCCGGGGAATTGCGGAGAGCGAGGCCGGCCTGGCTTGGTGCCGGAGCAGGCCTCAGGCCTTCACCGGGGCCTCGCTGTAGCGCTTGATCATCCACCACTGCTGCAGCAGGCCGAGGCCGCCGTTGACCACCCAGTACAGCACCAGGCCGGCGGGGAAGAACACCATCATCACGCCGAACATCAGCGGCATCATCTGCATGATGCGCTGCTGCATGGGGTCCATGCCGACCATCGGCGTCAGCCGCTGCGTGGCCCACATCACCGCGGCGTTGATCACCGGCAGGATGAAGAACGGATCGCGCGCGGTCAGGTCCTGGATCCAGCCGAACCACGGCGCATGGCGCAGCTCCACCGACTCGAGCAGCACCCAGTACAGGGCGAAGAAGATCGGCATCTGCAGCAGGATCGGCAGGCAGCCACCGACCGGATTGATCTTCTCCTTTTTGTACAGTTCCATCATCGCGACCTGGAACTTCTGCTTGTCGTCGCCGTAGCGCTCCTTGAGCTGGGCGATGCGCGGCTGGAACTTGCGCATCTTGGCCATCGACTTGTACTGGGCCACCGACAGCGGATACAGCAGGATCTTCACCAGCAGCACCAGGCCGACGATCGCCCAGCCCCAGTTGCCGATCAGGCCGTGGAGCTTGGCCAGCACCCAGAACAGGGCGTTGCCGAGCATGGCCATGGGTGCCCATCGGCTGTAATCAACCACGCGATCCAAGCCCTTCACATTCTGGTCTTGAATCTGCTCAACCAGCTTTGGACCGACCCACAGTCGCGCGCTGCTGCTGGCCTGCTGGCCCGGCTGCACCACTACCGGCGCCTTGGCCATTTCTCGGATCAAGTGGCGCGGTTGGCCGGTGCTGGTGTCGGTATCGAGCACGATCTCGTTGCGCAAGTCAGGCACATCCGGCAACCATGCACTGAAGAAATGGTGCTGCACGAACGCGATCCAGGTGTTGCTGTCCTCCCGCTGCAAACGACCATCCTTGAAGTCACCAAAGCCCCGGCGTGAGTAGTTCTCCTGCCCGCCGAACCAGGTGGCGCCGGTGAGGCTGAACGATTCGGGGTTGGTCATGCCGCGCTTGAGGTTGGGCGGCGAACGCTGCAGCTGGCGGTAGGAAAAGCCCTGCCAGGGCTGGCTGCCGGCGTTGACGATCTCGTCGCGCACGCTGACGGTATAGCTGCCCGGGCGCAGGATGTAGGTGCGCCGGATCTCGACCCCGTCCGCACCGCGCCACACGAACGGCACCGCCAGCTCGGCGTCCCCGGAGGCCAGCCGGTAGCTGCGCTCGCTGCCGGCGGGCACGAAGCCGCCTTCATGGTTCGGCGCCGCGTTCTGGCCGCTCACCCAGCCGCTCTGGGCCACGTAGTACTGCCCCGGACTGGCGGCGAACAGCTGCACCGGCGGGCTTCCCTCGTCGCGCGTCTGCGGGTAGGCCAGCAGCTCGGCCTGGAGCACGCTGCCGCCGTCGATGACCAGGCGCAGCACGTCGGTCTCGACGGTCACCGCCTGGGCGGCGGTGGCCGCCGACGCGGTCGCGACCTCTCCCGGGACCGCCGGCGCCGCGGGGGCGACCGGCGCGTCGGGGACCGCGGAGGGGACGGCGGTCGGCACCGCGGGGATCGCGCCCGGTGCCGCTGCCGTGGCCGCAGGCGCAGGGGTCGGCGGCGGCGGCGCAGACTTCTCCTTGTTCCACTCCATCCACAGCAGAGTGGCCACCATCAGCCAGGCAATGACGAGAAAGGTACGGGTCTGGTTCATCAGGCAGGCAACTTCATCCGCCGGCGGTGCCCGGCGATATCGTGGTGTCGGGGGGAGCGGCCGGCATTGTGCCGCCCTGACCTGCGCGCGGCAATGCGCCGGCGCGCGCGAACAGCGCCAGCAGCGCCTCGCGCAGCTGCTCCGCGGACGCCTGGGCGCTGGCCGGGCGGGCAACCAGCACGTAGGCGCCGGGAGCGAGTTGGGCGCGCCGGGTACGGAAGGTTTCGCGGGCGATGCGCTTGATCCGGTTGCGGCCGACCGCGCGCTTGTCGACCTTGCGCGAGACCGCCAGCCCCAGCCGCGGCGGCCGGGCGTCGGGCAGCCAGTGCAGCGCCATCAGCGGCGAGGCGGTGCGCCTGCCGGACTGGAAAACCTGGTCGAATTCGGCGCGCGCGCGTACCCGCGCACTGCGCGGGAATCGCGAATCCATCGGAGCGGACGCTGCCGGCGGCGCCGGCATTGGCGGCGTGGCGCGCGGCGGCCCGGTCAGGCCGAGAGGATCTTGCGGCCCTTGGCGCGGCGGCGCGCCAGGATCTTGCGGCCGTCGGCCGTCTTCATGCGGGCACGGAAGCCGTGGTCGCGCTTGCGCTTGAGGTTGCTGGGTTGGAAGGTGCGCTTGGTAGCCATGGCGGTAGTCGTGCGAAGACGCGACGGAAAGAACCGGGAATTGTAGCTGCGCCTGCGGTTTCCGGTCAAGCCGCGGCTGGCGCCCCGCACCGCCGGATGCACCCGCCGGGGGGCGATGGTAGTCTGCTGGCGCGCATGTCTTCCACCCTTGCCGACCGTTCCTGCGGGCCCTGACCCGAAGGACCGCAGGCGTCTTTTCGGTACCTTGCCACCCCATGGATGTCTGGCCCCGCTGCCTCGAACGACTGGAAGCCGAGTACCCGGTCGAGGATGTCCACACCTGGCTCAAGCCGCTGCAGGCCCGGCGCCGCGACAACCTGACGGTGCTGTACGCGCCCAACGCCTTCGTCCGCGACGAGGTCCAGGCCCGCTATCTGGCGCGCATCCGCGAGCTGCTGGGGCATTTCGGCGGGGCCCAGGAGGTCGCGCTCGAGATCGGCTCCCTGCCCCGCGCCCCGCTGCCGGCGACAGACGCCCGCCCGGCCGCCGCGCAGCCGCCGGTGGCCGCATTCGCCGGCAACCTCGACAACCACTACACCTTCGACAATTTCATCGAGGGCCGCAGCAACCAGCTCGCCCGCGCCGCGGCCTGGCAGGCCGCGCTCAAGCCCGGCGACCGCGCCCACAACCCGCTGCTGCTCTACGGCGGCACCGGCCTGGGCAAGACCCATCTGATGTTCGCCGCCGGCAACGAGATGCGTCGCAGCAACCCCGGTGCGCGCGTGCTGTACCTGCGCTCGGAGCAGTTCTACAACGCCTTCTTCCGCGCCATCCAGGAGAAGACCGCCGACCAGTTCAAGCGCCAGTTCCAGCAGCTCGACGCCCTGCTGATCGACGACATCCAGTTCTTCGCCGGCAAGGACCGCACCCAGGAGGAGTTCTTCCACACCTTCAACGCGATGTTCGACAGCCGCCAGCAGATCATCATGACCTGCGACCGCTACCCGCGCGAGGTCGACGGACTGGAGCCGCGGCTCAAGTCGCGGCTGTCCTGGGGGCTGTCGGTGGCGATCGATCCGCCGGACTTCGAGACCCGCGCGGCGATCGTGCTGTCCAAGGCGCACGAGCGCGGCACCAGCGTCCCCGACGAGGTCGCCTTCCTGCTGGCCAAGAAGATGCGTTCGAACGTGCGCGACCTGGAGGGGGCGCTGAACACGCTGGCTGCGCGCGCCAACTTCACCGGCCGCGCCATCACCGTCGACTTCGCCCAGGAGACGCTGCGCGACCTGCTGCGCGCGCAGCAGCAGGCGATCGGCATCCCCAACATCCAGAAGACCGTGGCCGACTACTACGGCCTGCAGATCAAGGACCTGCTGTCCAAGCGCCGCACCCGCTCGCTGGCGCGGCCGCGGCAGATGGCCATGGCCCTGACCAAGGAACTGACCGAACATTCGCTGCCGGAAATCGGCGACGCCTTTGCCGGCCGCGACCACACCACCGTCCTGCATGCCTGCCGGCAGATCCGCACGCTGATGGAAAGCGACGGCAAGCTGCGCGAGGATTGGGACAAACTGATCCGCAAGCTCAGCGAATGAGCCGCGGGACAAGGCCGGGATATGTTGTGGACAACTCAAACGCCCTAGAATCATCCACAGCTTGTCCAGACCCTGCCCGGCGCCTTATCCCGGGCTTTGTTGCGCCATAAAACTCAATGATTTCAATGTTTTAGGGTGTGTTTCAACAGCAATCGGCGACACCAGCACCACCGCTTTCCAGATTTTATCCATTCAACTGCAAGAGCTGCAGCAACCCGGGGAACCCACACGCATGCGCTTCAGTCTGCAACGCGAAGTCCTACTCAAGCCGCTGGCCCAGGTCGTCAACGTGGTTGAACGCCGGCAGACGCTGCCGGTGCTGGCGAACCTGCTGACCCAGGTTGCCGATGGGCAGCTGTCCCTGACCGGAACCGATCTTGAGGTCGAGATGGTGTCCCGGCGCGCGGTGGACGACGCCCAGGATGGCGAAACCACGATCCCGGCGCGCAAGCTGTTCGACATCGTCCGTGCCCTGCCCGACGGCAGCAAGGTCTCGGTCTCGGTCAACGGCGACAAGGTGACCGTGCAGGCAGGGCGCAGCCGCTTCACCCTGGCCTCGCTGCCGGCGAACGATTTCCCCTCGGTCGACGAAGTCGAGGCCACCGAGCGCGTGAGCGTGCCGGAGGCGGCGCTGAAGGAGCTGATCGAGCGCACCGCGTTCGCGATGGCGCAGCAGGACGTGCGCTACTACCTCAACGGCCTGCTGTTCGACCTGGCCGACAAGCGCCTGCGCTGCGTGGCCACCGACGGCCACCGCCTGGCGCTGTGCGAGGCGCAGCTGGAGAGCCCGGTGGCGAGCAAGCGCCAGATCATCCTGCCGCGCAAGGGCGTGCAGGAGCTGCAGCGGCTGCTGGAGGGCGGCGAGCGCGAGCTGGGGCTTGAGCTCGGCCGCAACCACCTGCGGGTCAAGCGCGACGATGTCATCTTCACCAGCAAGCTGATCGATGGCCGCTTCCCCGACTACGAGGCGGTGATCCCGATCGGCGCCGACCGCGAGATCCGGATCGACCGCGAGCAGCTGCGTGCCGCGCTGCAGCGTGCCGCGATTCTGTCGAACGAGAAGTACCGTGGCGTGCGCCTGGAGGCGACGCCGGGTCTGGTGCGGATCAGCGCCCACAACCCGGAGCAGGAAGAGGCCCAGGAAGAGGTGGAAGCCGATACCCGGATCGACAACCTCGCCATCGGCTTCAACGTCACCTACCTGCTGGAGGCGCTGACCGCGCTGCGCGGCGAGGACGTGGTGATCCAGCTGCGTGATTCGAACTCCTCGGCCCTGGTGCGCGAGTCCGACGATGCGCGCTGCCGGCACGTGGTCATGCCGCTGCGGCTGTGACGACCGGCCGCCGCCAGACAGGACTGCAAGCGCCCGGTTCGTCCGGGCGTTTTGTTTGGACCGGCGCCCGCGCACGGGGCCGTTCTTGCGCTGCGGGCGCCGGCGGGACGCCGCGCCCGGTGCGACGCTCCGGTGACGCAGGATGCAGGTAAGACGCCTGCGGGTGCACAACCTGCGCTGCCTGCAGGAGGTCGAGCTCGCTCCCGGCCCGGGCCTCAACCTGCTGGTGGGCGACAACGGCGCGGGCAAGACCAGCGTGCTCGAAGCCCTGCACCTGATGGCCTACGGGCGCAGCTTCCGCGGCCGCGTGCGCGATGGACTGATACGCACCGGCGCCGAGGCCGTGGAAGTGTTCGTCGAGTGGGCCGAACGCGCATCGCCGCGCATCCGTCGCTCCGGCCTGCGCCACGCTGGCCAGTCCTGGGAGGGGCGGCTGGACGGGGAGGCCGTGGATCAGCTCAACAGCCTGTGTGCCGCCTTCGTCGTGGTCAGCTACGAACCGGGCAGCCCGGCCCTGGTCACGGGCCCGGCCGAAGGCCGCCGCCGCTACCTCGACTGGGGCCTGTTCCACGTGGAACCGGACTTTTTCCCGATCTGGCGACGCTATTCCCGGGCCCTGAAGCAGCGCAACGCCCTGCTCAAGCAGGGCGGGGCCGACCGCCTGCTCGACAGCTGGGACCACGAGCTGGCCGAGACCGGGGAACAGCTGGGGGTCCGCCGCCGCCGCTACCTGGACCGTCTGCAGGACAGCCTGTCGCCCACGATCGCCCGCCTGGCGCCGGCCCTGGGCGACGGCGTCCTGGGCTATCTCCCGGGTTGGCGGGCCGAGGACTGCAGCCTGGCCGACGCCCTGCTCATCAGCCGCGACCGCGACCGCCTGCAGGGCTACACCTCGGTGGGCCCGCACCGTGCCGACTGGCGCCTCGATCTGGCCGGCATGCCCAACCGCGAACCGCTGTCCCGCGGACAGGCCAAGCTCGCCGCGCTGTCCTGCCTGATGGCGCAGGCCGCCGACTATGCCGGTCATTCCGGCGGAGACTGGCCGGTGATGGTGTTCGACGACCTGGCCTCGGAGCTTGACCCGGACCACCGGGGACGGGTGCTGAATCACCTGCTCGACAGCGGCGCCCAGGTATTTATCAGCGGCACGGAGCCGCCACCCGGACCCCTGGCCGACGCGGCGGTGTTTCACGTGAAACACGGAAAGGTCGGCTCCGCTCCGGGTTGAGGGGATCGTAACGACCGGAGAGGGGGGCTTGCGGACAGCGGGTCGCCTGGGGTCGGGGATTGCTGCTCAGCTCGGTCAGCCCCGCTCCGCGGGCCGGGCGTTCGCACGGGCGCGCGGCATGCCCGCAAGCGGTGCGCGTTCACCCATGGCTGACTCGCCGCCGCAGCGCATCCATGCGCTGCTCTCCGCAATTCCCCGGCCCGGGAGGCGCCATCGATCCGTCAATGACGCGACTTCGTTCAGACAGCAAGGCCCTGCCACCGAAGCGTCGAACCGGAAGCTGCAGTGAGCCGCGTCCTGGCGGCCGGGGATCGCGGCTGAGCAAAACATGGATGTTTTGCGCGCGAGTCAGCCCATGGATGGGCTGACCGAGCGAAGAGCGACCCCGGCCGCCAGGGCGCGGCGTCCTTCCGAAGACCGCGGGTGAGTACGGACTGCTTGCGGGCATGCCGCGCGCCCGTGCGAACGCCCGGCCCGCGGAGCGGGGCTGACCGAGCGAAGAGCGACCCCGGCCGCCAGGACGCGGCGTCCTTCCGAAGCAGCGGAGTCGACATGCCCCCGGAAAATCTTGTGTCAGGTGGTATCCGCCGGCGCTCCTGCCAGGAGCAGATTCCGGATCGCCGAGTGGCCATGGCCAGCCAGCGCAGGATCCGTCCGCCGCCGTAGCGCCGAAATGCCGCGGAGACGCTATTTCCCGGGGAGTCGGCGGCGTCCGGGATTCCACCACGCGGTGCTTCCGCGGGGGTGCAGGCTCCCGGGCAGAACCCGGTCGGCGCACGGCGCCCCGGAGCCCGGAAGCCCGGGAAACCCGTTGAAAATGGTACAATTGCAGGCTTCAAGGGTCCTGTGTGCCGAGGGCCGCCCGCGACCCCGTTGCGGCCGGCCGGCCCGTCCATTCGCCGATTGCCGGGAGGGGACGCGGACCCGCAGGCAAACGCGGACACGGCTCGAATGACCGACGAAACGACCCAGGCCGGCCCGCCCGGCAGCAGCTACGACTCCAGCAAGATCACCGTCCTGCGCGGCCTCGAGGCCGTCCGCAAGCGGCCGGGCATGTACATCGGCGACGTCCACGACGGCACCGGCCTGCACCACATGGTGTTCGAAGTGGTCGACAACTCCATCGACGAGGCCCTCGCCGGCCACGCCGACGAAGTCGTGGTGCGCATCCACGAGGACGGCTCGGTCTCGGTCTCCGACAACGGCCGCGGCATCCCCGTCGATATCCACAAGGAAGAGAACCGCTCGGCCGCCGAAGTCATCATGACCGTGCTCCACGCCGGCGGAAAGTTCGACGACAACAGCTACAAGGTCTCCGGCGGCCTGCACGGCGTCGGCGTGTCCGTGGTCAACGCCCTGTCCTCCAAGCTCACCCTCGACATCTGGCGCGACGGCTACCACCACCAGCAGGAATACGCCCTGGGCGAGCCGGTGTACCCGCTCAAGCGGCTCGACCCGTCGACGAAGCGCGGCACCCTGACCCGCTTCTGGCCGGCGAAGGAAATCTTCACCGACACCGAGTTCCATTACGAGATCCTGGCCCGGCGCCTGCGCGAACTGTCCTTCCTCAACTCCGGGGTGAAGATCACCCTGGTCGACGAGCGCGGCGAGGGCCGCCAGGACGTGTTCCAGTACGAAGGCGGCATCGCCAGCTTCGTCGAGCACCTGGCCCAGCTCAAGACCCCGCTGCACCCGAACGTGATCTCGGTGTCCGGCGAGCAGAACGGCATCACCGTCGAGGTGGCCCTGCAGTGGACCGACTCCTACCAGGAGACGATGTTCTGCTACACCAACAACATCGCGCAGAAGGACGGCGGCACCCACCTCCAGGGCTTCCGCTCGGCGCTCACCCGCACCCTGACCAACTACATCGAGCAGAACGGGATCGCCAGGCAGGCCAAGGTCAGCTTCACCGGCGACGACATGCGCGAAGGCCTGATCGCGGTGCTCTCGGTCAAGGTGCCGGACCCCAGCTTCTCCTCCCAGACCAAGGAAAAGCTGGTCTCATCGGACGTGAGACCGGTCGTTGACAGCACGTTCGCTGCACGTTTGGAGGAGTTCCTGCAGGAACACCCCCATGAAGCCAAGGTGATCGCGGGCAAGATCGTCGACGCCGCGCGCGCCCGCGAGGCCGCGCGCAAGGCCCGCGACCTCACCCGCCGCAAGGGCGCGCTCGACATCGCCGGCCTGCCCGGCAAGCTCGCCGACTGTTCGGAGAAGGATCCGGCGCTGAGCGAACTGTTCATCGTCGAGGGCGACTCGGCCGGCGGCTCGGCCAAGCAGGGCCGCAACCGCAAGACCCAGGCGGTCCTGCCCCTGCGTGGAAAGATCCTCAACGTCGAGCGCGCGCGCTTCGACCGCATGCTGTCGTCAGCCGATGTCGGCACCCTGATCACCGCGCTCGGCACCGGCATCGGCAAGGACGAATACAACCCCGACAAGCTGCGCTACCACCGTATCATCATCATGACCGACGCCGACGTCGACGGCGCCCACATCCGCACCCTGCTGCTGACTTTCTTCTACCGGCAGATGCCCGAGCTGATCGAGCGCGGCCACGTCTACATCGGCCTGCCGCCGCTGTACAAGGTCAAGCAGGGAAAGACCGAGCTGTACCTGAAGGACGATGTCGCCCTGGACGCCTACCTGGCCGGCAACGCGGTCGAGGGCGCGGCGCTGGTGCCGGCGACCGGCGAGCCGCCGATCGAGGGCGCGGCGCTGGAGAAGCTGCTGCTGGCCTATGCCGCCGCGCGCGAGACCATCGCCCGCAACGCCTGGCGCTACGACCCGGAGGTGCTGGGCGCGCTGATCGACTTCTCGCCGCTGGACATCGAGGCCCTGGCCGACAACATCGACGAGCGCCACGAGCTCGACCAGCTGGAAAAGCGCCTGAACCGCGAGGGCCTGGGCCAGCCGCGCTACGCGCTGGAGTTCCAGCCCGACGCCGACGGCAGCGGTCCGGCGCTGGTGGTGCGCCGCCGGCACATGGGCGTGGAATCGAGCCAGGTCCTGCCGTTCTCGGCTTTCCAGGGCGGCGAGCTGCGCGCGGTGCGCGACGCGGCCACCCTGCTGCACGGCCTGGTGCGCGAGGGCGCGCAGATCCTGCGCGGCAACCGCGCCCAGCCGATCACCAGCTTCTCCCAGGCCCAGGCCTGGCTGTTCGAGGAGGCCAAGAAGGGCCGCCAGATCCAGCGCTTCAAGGGCCTGGGCGAAATGAACCCCGAGCAGCTGTGGGATACCACGGTGAACCCCGAAACCCGCCGCCTGCTGCAGGTGCGGATCGAGGATGCGGTGGCCGCCGACGAGATCTTCAGCACGCTCATGGGCGACGTGGTCGAGCCGCGCCGCGAGTTCATCGAGGACAACGCGCTCAAGGTGGCCAACCTCGATGTGTAGGCCGCCGCAGCCGCGGCCCGACGCCGCGGCTTCCGGCGCGGGCGGGTTGACGAAAAATTAAGACTGGCGCCGCCACACTTCCGCTCCCAGGGAGGATCACCCCATGAAGAACTGCATTCTGGCGATCGCGTTGGCGGCAGCGCTGGTGGCCTGCGCCACCACCAAGTCCTCCACCGGCCGCACCCAGTACGTCGGTGCGGTGTCGCAGCAGCAGCTCAACCAGCTCGGCGAACAGGCCTTCACCGAGGCCCGGCAGAAGGGGCCGATCAGCCAGGACGCCCGCCAGAACGCCTACGTGCGCTGCGTGGTCAGCGCCCTGGTGCGCGAGCTGCCCGAGAGCCAGCGCGCGATCGCCTGGGAGACGGCGGTGTTCGCCCAGGACGAACCCAACGCCTTCGCGCTGCCGGGCGGCAAGGTCGGCGTCAACACCGGCATCTTCAGCGTCGCCCGCAACCAGGACCAGCTGGCCGCGGTGCTCGCGCACGAGATCGGCCACGTGGTCGACAACCACCACAACGAGCGCATCACCCGGCAGATGGGCGCCTCCGGCGCGGTCCAGCTGCTCGGAGTGCTGGCCGGCGACTACGGCCAGCTCGCGACCCAGGGCGGCAGCCTGCTGGCGCAGACCGGCTTCCTCCTGCCCGGCTCGCGCGCCCAGGAGACCGAGGCCGACGTGGTCGGGCAGCGGCTGATGGCCGCCGCCGGCTTCGATCCGCGCGCGGCGGTGGCGCTGTGGCAGAACATGATCTCCGCCGGCGGCAGCCGCCCGCCGCAGTGGCTCTCGACCCACCCTGACCCGCAGAGCCGGATCGGCGAGCTGAACACGCGCGCCGCCCAGCTGGTGCCGGTCTACGAACAGGCCCGGGCCGCCGGGCGCCGGCCCGCCTGCGGCTGACCATTGCCGCCGCCCGCACTTATCATCTGTCCGTCTCCGGAGCCGCGTTCGACTGCGCGGGGCCACCGCCCCACAATGTCCGCCGCGACCGCTCCACCCACATGCCACACGCAAAGGTGAACACCATGTCCAAGTCCACGGCCACCCGCCGCCTCCTGGTCACCGCGACCACAGTGCTGTTGATGCTCGGCACCACCACCGCACTGGCGCAGCGATCGGCGGAAGAGCGCCGCGGTCGGCAGAGCGAGCAGCGCAATCGTGCCAGCGCCGCCCCGGTCGTGGAGAAGTATCCGCAGGCCACGCGCGAGCAGCCCAACCTCAAGGCCACCGCGCGCGGCGGCCCGAAGCTGCAGAAGCTGTCCAAGGCCTACGAGGACGACGACATCGCCGCCGCGCGCCCGATCGTGGAAGAGCTCCTGGCCGACGACAAGACCAACGCCTACGAGAAGGCGATCGCCGCGCGCCTGCTCGGCGCGCTGCTGGCCAACGAGGACGGCGCCGAGGCCCGGGTCTGGCTGCAGAAGGCGCTGGACTTCAACGGGCTGGGCAACAACGAGCACTACGAGACCATGCTGATCATCGCCCAGCTGCAGATGCAGGACGAGGAGTACGAGGCCGGCCTGGCCACCCTCGACCGGCTGCAGCGCGAGACCGCCACCCAACTGCCCGACCACCAGGCGCTGCGCGGCAACGCCCTGTTCCGGCTGGAGCGCTATCCCGAGGCGATCGAGGCGCTGAAGTCGGCGATGGCCGGCAGCGAGGAGCCGCGCAACGACTGGGCGCAGCTGCTGATGGCCGCCTATGCCGAGGCCGACCAGCCGGCCGAGGCCGCCAAGCTCGCCGAGGAGCTGGCCGCACGCGCGCCGGACGACAAGCGCTCGCAGATGAACCTGGCCATCGTCTACATGCAGTCGGGCCAGGACCTGAAGGCCGCCGAGGTGTTCGAGCGCCTGCGCGCCAAGGGCGAGCTGACCGAGGATCGCGACTATCGCAACCTGATGGCGCTGTACCTCAACAGCGACAACAAGGAGCGCGAGGCCATCGCCGTGATCAACGAGGGGCTCGAAAAGGGCGTGCTGCAGGGCGACCACCGCACCTATGTCGCGCTGGCCCAGGCCTACTACTTCTCCGACCAGGTGGGCCCGGCGATCGAGGCCTACCGCAAGGCCGCCCCGCTCGCCCCCGATGGCGAGGCCTACCTCAACCTTGCCCGCGTCCTGCACGGCGAAGGCCGCCTGCCCGAGGCCAAGGAAGCGGCCCGAAAGGCATTGGACAAAGGGGTAAGGTCGCCGCAGGACGCGAACAGGATACTCTCCCAGAAGTGAGGCCCGGCGACCGGCCTGACGCAATTGCAGCCGCAACCAAGGTAGTGCGGACAAGTGCGATTGGTATAAGCTTCGCCGTCCCCGTGGCCAAAACCGGCCGCGTTCCCTGCCAGCTAGGGTGCCGTGGGCGCCCGGACAGACTTTGAGCTCACCGCATGACGCAACCCTTGCCGACGCCCGATCACGACCGGAACCGAGACGACGACGAAGGTCTGAACTGGGCGCGAATCACCGGTTTCACCATGGTGGTGGCGATTCACGTCGCCGCGCTGCTGTTGCTGATGGCCCCTGTTTCGCCGCCGTCCGTGGACCTGGAAGAAGAAGACGTCACCCGCGTGGTGATCATCGAGCCGCCGCCGCCGCCGCCGCCGCCGCCACCGCCGCCGCCGGAGCCGCCCAAGCCGCAGGAGATCAAGGAGCTCTCGCCGCCGCAGCCCACGCCGCTGCCGCCGCCGCCCGAGGATCCGCCGGTGGTGTTCGACACCCCCTCGCCGATGGATACCCCGGCCCCGCCGCCGGCTCCGCCCGCGCCACCGGCTCCGGTGGCCGACATCGGCGCCAGCGTCGACATCTCGTCCAAGAACATGAACCCGCCACAGTACCCGCCCGCCGCCGCCCGCGCCGGCATCCAGGGAACCGTGGTGCTGGTGATCGACGTCGACGCCAACGGCAACGTGACCAACGTGACCGTGGAGCGCTCGAGCCGCAACCGCGACCTCGACCGCGCCGCGATGCAGGCCGCGCGCAAGTGGCGCTTCAACCCGGCGACGAAGGACGGCCGCCCGTCCGCCGGCCGCGTCCGCGTGCCCGTCGACTTCACGCTCGGCGGCTGATCCCTATCCGCCGGCGGTGCGGGTCATCGGCACCTGATCCGGCAACCCTTGCAACAACCGAACACCCGCGTTCCACACACATCCAAATCACAACATCCAAAAGGTAAGCGTCATGCTGCAGGAAACTTCCACCGCTCCAGTGACCGGAGGCAACAACGCCGAGGCCCTGACCCAGATGGGCTTCGCCAACCTGATCGAACACATGACCCTGGTCAACTGGATCGTGTTCATCGTGTTGATCATCATGTCGGTGCTGTCGGTCTACTGGATCGTGTTCAACATGATCAAGCACATCCGGCTCAGGGGCAGTTCCGACCGCGTGGTCAGCACGTTCTGGGAAACGCCCAACGCGCAGGACGCGATCCGCTTCATGGAAGAGCAGCGCCGCGGCGAGCCCTTCTCCAAGGTCGCCCTCGACGCCGCCCAGGCCGCCGCGCACCACCAGCGCCATGACGGTTCGCGCCTGGCCGAGTCGATGAGCCGCTCCGAGTTCGTGGACCGCGCGCTGCGCCAGGCCGTGACCCGCGAGTCGATGAAGCTCGAGGACGGCCTGACCGTACTCGCGACCGTGGGTGCGACCGCGCCGTTCGTCGGTCTGCTCGGCACGGTGTGGGGCATCTACAACGCGCTGATCCGCATCGGTGCGACCGGCCAGGCCGACATCGGCGCGGTGGCCGGTCCGGTGGGCGAGGCGCTGATCATGACCGCGATCGGTCTGGGCGTCGCGATCCCGGCGGTGCTGGGCTACAACTTCTTCGTCCGCCTCAACCGCGGCCTGAACGCCAAGCTCGACACCTTCGCGCACGACCTGCACGACTTCTTCGCCACCGGCGCTCGCGTCGGCGAAGGTCGCTGAGCGAACACCACAGACTGACGCAGGAGATCCGACATGGCCTTCAGTTCAGGCGGTGACGGCGGACACGACAACGTCAACGCCACGATCAACATCGTGCCGCTGGTGGACGTCATGCTGGTGCTGCTGATCATCTTCATGGTCACCGCGCCGCTGATGGCGCACAAGGTGAAGGTCGAGCTGCCCAAGGCCAATCTCGACGAGCGGCCGGACACGGCTCCGCCGGCGCCGCCGCTCACGGTCGCGATCACCCAGAACGGCACGCTGTACCTCAACGACCAGCCGGTGACGATGGATCTGCTCGACAGCACCCTGGCCGTCGAAGCGCAGAAGACGCCGCAGCCGCCGGTGAACATCCGCGGCGACGCGACAACGCCGTACAGGATGGTCAACGAGGTGGTCAACGCTGCGCAGGCCAGGGGCATGCGCAAGGTAGGCTTCGTGGCCGCGCGCGAAAAGTAACGGATCGGAGAATCGAAGATGGCTTTCTCTTCAGGTGGTGGCGATGGCGCGCCGATGGCCGACATCAACATCATTCCGCTGTGCGACATCATGCTGGTGCTGCTGATCATCTTCATGGTCACGGCGCCGCAGGTGTCCTATCCGATCGACATCGACCTGCCGCAGCGCAGCGAGCGCCCGCCGGAAAATCCGGTTGAGCCGCCGGAGCCGATCCGGCTGCGCATCGACGCTTCGGGCCAGGTCTTCTGGAACGACAGCCCGACGCCGATCAACGCGCTGCGCAACATGATGGAAACCGAGGTCCAGCGCGATCCGGGCAACCAGCCGACGCTGGAAGTCGACGTCAGCGAGGATGCCGAGTACGGGGTGCTGGCGCGGGTGCTGGCCTCGGCCAAGAACGCGCAGATGCAGAAGATCGGTTTCGTCAAGAAGTAACGCGTCACCGTCCGGCGCTCCTGCAGGGCGCCGGCCGCTTACCGAAAACCACTTTCAACGCCGCCTCCGGGCGGCGTTTTTTTTCTCCCGTTTGCGGGGGGTTGCAAGAGCAGAGTGGGATCCGGGCTTGCGGACCGAGGGTCGCCTCGGGCCGGGGATTGCTCCCGCAGCGCATCCCTGCGCTGCTCTCCGCAATTCCCCGGCCCGGGACACCCCCTCGATCCGTTGACGAACCTCTGGACAACCCGCTTTTGATCGTCATTCCCGCGAAGGCGGGAATCCATGGACTCTGGTTTTCAACGGATTAACGTCCCTGGATCCCCGCCTTCGCGGGAATGACGGTCGTTGTTCAGAGGTTCCTTGACGACTCCACTTCGTTTGGGCAGCAACGCCCTTGCCATCGAAGCGTTGAACCGGACGCCGCAACGAGCCGCGTCCTGGCGGCCGGGGATCGCGGCAAAGCAAAACATGGATGTTTTGCGCGCGAGTCAGCCCATGGGTGAGTACGGACCGCTTGCGCGGCATGCCGCGCGTCCGTGCGAACGCCCGGCGCGCTGCGCCGGGCTGGACCGCGGAGCGGGGCTGACCGAGCGAAGAGCGATCCCCGGCCGCCAGGGCGCGGCGTCCTTCCGACGGTGGGAGTGAAAGCGGCTCCCTCCCTTGGGAGAAGCACCTTTTCGGGATCTTCTCCTGGAGCAACAGGGCGTGGCGTCCCTCTCCAAGCCGCCGCATCGATGTTTCGATAACGTCCGGCCGGCAGCCGGGCTCAGCCGTCGGCGATGATCGCCAGGTAGCGGTGGACGGTGGTCTCCAGGCCTTCGTACAGGGCTTCGCCGATCAGGGCGTGGCCGATGGAGACTTCCAGCACCTGCGGCACGCTGTCGAGGAAGTGGCCGAGGTTGGCCTGGCTCAGGTCGTGGCCGGCGTTGATGCCCAGGCCGGCGCGGATGGCGGCGGCGGCGGCGGCGCTGAAGGCTGCGGCGGCATCGGTGCGGCCGGCGGCGAAGGCGGCGGCGTAGGGGCCGGTGTAGAGCTCGATGCGGTCGGCGCCGGTCCGCGCGGCGGCGTCGAAATCGGCCTCGGCGTCGGCGAACAGGCTGACCCGGCAGCCCAGCGCCTTCAGCTGCGCCACCAGCGGCGGCAGGGTTGCCGCGTCGCGGGCGAAATCGAAGCCGTGGTCGGAGGTCAGCTGGCCGTCGCCGTCGGGCACCAGGGTCGCCTGCGCCGGCCGCGCCTGTTCGCACAGCGCCAGCAGGCCCGGATAGCCGGGCCGCGGCGGCGCGAACGGATTGCCCTCGATGTTGAACTCGACCCCGTAGCGGGCGGTCAGCCCGGCCAGCGCGATCACGTCGTCGGCACGGATGTGGCGCGCGTCCGGGCGCGGGTGCACGGTGATGCCGTGGGCACCGGCGTCCAGGCAGGTGCGCGCGGCGCGCAGCACGTCCGGTTCATCGTCGCCGCGCGAGTTGCGCAGCACCGCGATCTTGTTGAGGTTGACGCTCAGGCGGGTCATGGTCGAAGCGTAACCCGTGCGCGGCCCGGTGGGTGCGGCCGGGCAGGGGACGATGCCGGGTTCAGGCCTCGGGCGGCGGCGCCTGTGGCTCCTGCTGCTGCCGGGCTTGCGCCAGCTCGCGCATGCGGCGCAGCTCCTGCGGATCGATCAGCAGGGAGTCGTCGCGTGCGCGGTCGCCGACGCGACGCGCCAGCAGGCCCATCACCCACAGCCCCAGCAGGACCAGCGAGGCCAGCAGCGACAGCGCCGACAGCGCCACCGACGAAGTGGTGAAGGCGAGCCAGAAACCGCCCAGCGCAAGCAGCAGGAACAGCCACGGCATGGTCTGGCTCCGTCGGGGGATTCGGGGAAAGTCTAACCCGCGGCGACGGCGGCGGCCGCCGCCCGGCCGGCCCGCGGCGCCGCCGGTCAGAGCAGGGGCGAGAGCAGCCGCGCCAGGGCCTCGGGCAGGCGCGCGCGGAACAGCGGACGGTGCGCGTCGTCGCGCACCCGCGGCGCCAGCGCCAGGTCCGCCTCGAACAGTTGCGCCAGGCGTGCGGCGATCGCTTCGTCGTCGAACAGCATCGAGACCTCGAAGTTCAGGCGGAAGCTGCGATGGTCGAAGTTGGCGCTGCCGATGAAGGCCAGGGCGTCGTCGATCAGCAGGGTCTTGGCGTGCAGCATGCGCGGGCCGTATTCGTGGATCTTCACCCCGGCCTCGATCAGCTGGTCGAAATACGAGCGCGCGGCCAGCGTGACCAGCAGCGAATCACTGCGCCTGGGTACCATCAGCCGCACGTCCAGCCCGGCCAGTGCCGCCGACGACAGCGCCATCATCGCCGCCTCGCCGGGCACGAAGTAGGGCGTGGCCATCCACACCCGCCGGGTCGCGGCGTGGATCGCGCCGACGTAGGCGCGGTGGATCGCCTCCCATTCCGAGTCCGGCCCGGACGCGACCACCTGGGTCCTGATCCCGCCCGTCGCCGGGGCGCAGGCGAGGCTGTCGGAGACTTCCGCGATCACCGCCGTGCTGCCGGTGGCATAGACCCAGTCCTCGACGAACAGCCGCTGCAGGCCGCGCACGATGTTGCCCTCCAGGCGCAGGTGCAGGTCGTGGAAGGCGGTCGCACCCAGGCTCTCGTCCTGGTCGTCGGTCACGTTCATGCCGCCGGTGTAGCCGAGCCGGCCGTCGATCACCACGATCTTGCGGTGGGTGCGCAGGTTGGCCCAGGGTCGGCACCAGATGCGGCCGAACCGCGGCGGGTGGAACCAGGCCAGTTCGCCGCCGGCCTCGACCAGGGGGCCGAAGAAGCGGCGCGCGCGGGCCGAACCGACCGCGTCGAGCAGCAGGCGCACCCTGACCCCGGCGCGGGCGCGTTCGACCAGGGCGTCGCGCAAGGCGGCACCGCTGCGATCGGGGTGCCAGATGTAGTACTCCAGGTGCACGTGCCGGCGGGCCGAGGCGATGTCGGCCAGCAGCGCGCTGTACTTGGCGTGGCCGTCGACCAGCAGGCGCACGTCGCTGGCGGTGGTCATCGGCTGGCGGGTGGTCTTCTCGACCATGCGCGAGAGCTCGTCGATCTCGTCGCTGCTGGCGGCCTCCTCGGGCAGGGCGGGGCGCACGCTGGCCCGGCGCAGCCGCTGGCGGTGGATCTTCTGCGGGCCGAAGACGTGGTAGATCAGGAAGCCGGCGTAGGGCAGCAGGGCCAGACCGAGCAGCCAGCTGACCGTGGCCACCGGTTCGCGCTTCTGCAGCACGATCCAGCAGCCCAGCAGCAGCAGGTACAGCAGCCAGACCACGGCCAGCGCCAGGCCCAGGTGGGGAATCGAGACGATGCCGTCCCACAGCTGCCGCAGTGCGTCCCACATGGTCTTTCCCCCTTGCGCGGGCCGGGCCCGCCTGCGGTGAAGGCTAGAGCAAAGCGCGTGATGCGGGGTGCAGATTCAGCCTGGAGGCGGCCGCCGCGCTGTCGCTCCGCGACGGCAGGGCCGTGGCTGAACGCGGCACCGCCGTCGTCGCGCCCGCTGCGACCGCGTGCGCGCACACTCCGCCGATGGATCCGCGGCGCAGACAGAGCTCACCGGCGACCGTGCCCGTCCACGGCCGCGGCGCCGCCTCGTTCGTGCCCGGGCGCTACGAGGTCACCGGCGCCCACGCCGAGGATGACGGCTGGGGCTCGCTGCACGCGGCCGACGACGCCGATCCGCCACCGCACCCGGACACCCGGGTGACCGAGGAGCGCGCGCGCGGCATCGTCAGCCGCAACGCATCGCCGGACATCGGCTTCGACCAGTCGGTGAATCCCTACCGCGGCTGCGAGCACGGCTGCGTGTACTGCTTCGCGCGGCCGTCCCACGCCTACCTGGAGCTGTCGCCGGGGCTGGATTTCGAAACCCGGCTGTTCGCCAAGACCAACGCCGCCGAGCGCCTGCGCGCCGAGTTCGCGCGTCCCGGCTACCGCTGCAGCCCGATCGCGCTGGGCATCAACACCGATGCCTACCAGCCGATCGAGCGCCACTACCGCATCACCCGCGAGCTGATCGGGGTGATGGACGAACACAGCCATCCCTTCAGCCTGATCACCAAGAGCGCGCTGGTGACGCGCGACATCGACCTGCTCGCGCCGCTGGCGGCGCGCCGGCTGGTGACGGTGCATTTCTCGGTGACCACGCTCGACAACCGCCTCTCGGCGCGGATGGAGCCGCGCGCCGCGGCGCCGCATGCGCGGCTGCGGGCGATGCGCCGGCTGTCCGACGCCGGGGTTCCGGTGGGGGTGATGGTGGCGCCGGTGGTGCCGGCGATCACCGACCACGAGCTGGAGGCCATCCTCGAGGCGGCGCACGCGGCCGGCGCACGCCAGGCCGGCTACGTGCTGCTGCGGCTGCCGCACGAGCTCAAGGAGATCTGGCGCGAGTGGCTGTCGCTGCACTACCCCGACCGCGCCGCGCACGTGATGAGCCTGGTGCGGCAGATGCGCGGCGGCAGCGACTACGACAGCGCCTTCGGCAAACGCATGCGCGGCGAGGGGCCGTTCGCGCAGCTGCTGGCGGCGCGCTTCGCCCGCGCACACCGGCGGCTGGGCTTCGGCCGCCTGCCGGCGCTGGACTGCGGCGCGTTCCGTCGGCCGGCACCGGTGGCCGATCCGGCGCAGGGCAGCCTGTTCTGAGTGCCCGCGGGCGGGCGAGCCTCAGTAGCCGTTCTCGCGCAGGCTCAGCCGCACCTGCTCGTGCTGCGTCTGCACGGCCTGCGACGGCACCCGGCCGAGCAGGCTCACCGCCACGATCGCCACCACCGCGGCGATGAACCCGGGCACGATCTCGTACAGCGCGCTGCCGGTCTGCTTCCACAGCAGCACCGTGACCGCCCCGGCCAGCATCCCCGCGATGGCGCCGTTGCGGGTCATCCGCTTCCAGAACAGCGACAGCACCACCACCGGCCCGAAGGCCGCGCCGAAGCCCGCCCAGGCATAGGCCACCAGCCCCAGCACCCGGCTGTCGGGATCGCGTGCGATCCACATCGCCAGCAGGGCCACCGCCAGCACCATCGCCCGCCCGAACCACACCAGCTCGCGATGCCCGGCCCTGGGCCGCAGCAAGCCGCGGTAGAAATCCTGGGTCAGCGCGCTCGAGCACACCAGCAGCTGCGCCGACAGCGTGCTCATGATCGCGGCCAGGATCGCCGACAGCAGCACGCCGGCGATCCACGGGTTGAACAGCACCTCCGAGAGCACGATGAACACGCGCTCGGGATTGGCGTTGACCGGGCCGGCGACCTCCGGGTGCGCGGCGAACCAGGCGATGCCGAAGAAGCCCGTGGCCACCGCGCCGGCCAGGCACAGGATCATCCAGGTCATGCCGATGCGGCGCGCGCGCGGGATCGTGGCCAGGCTGTCGGCGGCCATGAACCGCGCCAGGATGTGCGGCTGGCCGAGGTAGCCCAGGCCCCAAGCCAGCGCCGAGACCACGGCGATGACGCCGCCGGCGCCGACCCAGTCCAGCCGCGAGGGATCGACCTGCTCGATCAGCGCCAGTGCCTCGGTCGGGCCGCCCACGCCGACGATCGCGAACACCGGCACCAGCAGCAGGGCGAAGATCATCAGCGAGGCCTGGATGGTGTCGGTCCAGCTCACCGCGAGGAAGCCACCGATGAAGGTGTAGAGGATCGTCACCGCCGCGCCCCAGACCATCGCCTGGCCGTAGGGCAGGCCGAACACGCTTTCGAACATGCGCGCGCTGGCGACGATGCCCGAGGCGCAGTAGATGGCGAAGAACACCAGGATCACCAGCGCGGAGAGGATGCGCAGCACCCGACTGTGGTCCTCGAAGCGGTGGGTGAAGTAGTCGGGCAGGGTCAGCGCGTTGCGGGTGCGTTCGGTGTAGACGCGCAGCGGGCCGGCAACGTACTTCCAGTTCGCCCAGGCGCCCAGGACCAGGCCGACCGCGATCCACGCCTCGGAGGCGCCGCTCAGGTACAGCGCGCCGGGCAGGCCCATCATCAGCCAGCCGCTCATGTCCGAGGCGCCGGCCGCGAGCGCGGTCACGAAGCTGCCCAGCGAGCGGCCGCCGAGGATGTAGTCGTCGAAGGTGCGGGTGCGTCGCCAGGCGGCGAAGCCCAGGCCGACCATCAGCAGCAGGTAGGCGGTGAAGGTGACGAGCAGTGGCGTGCTGGCGGTCATGCGGCGAGGGTCCCCCTGGATGCAGCTGCGCAGTGTGGCGGAGAGGCCGCCGCTGCGCCAATGCCCGCGCCGTACCGGTGGCCCCTGCGGCGATCGTGCACCGGCCGTCGACATTGCCGCCCATACACTTGAACATTCCCTGGAGCCCAGATGCCGACCCGCCCATGCCGCAACCGAGCCCGCCGCCGGAGTTCCCGGCGCCGGAGGCCGCCGAGCCTCCCCGGCGCGGTGTCGCGGTGCTCGCCGTCGACGGACGCTGGGCGGGCGCGGATGCCGGGATCGAAGCCCTGCTCGGGCATGCGGCGGCGGAGCTGGTCGGCGGACCGGCGCACCGGCGGCTGTTCCCGGAGCATGCGCGCCGGATCGATGACGCGCTCGTGGCGCCGGGCTCCGGCGTGGCCGCCGTCGGCCCGGAATTCGCCTGGCGCCATCCGGACGGCGGCGAGCGCCGGCTGCTGCTTGAAGTCGGTGCGCTGCCCGGGGTGCCGGGCCGGTGCCTGCTGCTGCTGCGCGTGGCCGACGCCCGCGCCGGGGAGCGGGACCGCCAGCAGGACGAGTACTGGAGCTACGGCATCTCGCACGAGCTGCGTGCCAGCCTGCGCGCGATCGAGGGATACGCGCGCCAGCTCGATGCGACCCGCGCCGGCGCGCTCGACGACGACGGCCGCCGCTGGCTGGCGCGCATCCGCGATTCGGCCGCCGACGCCGGAGGCCTGATCGAGGCCATGCTCGAATACGCCCGCGCCGCGGTGCATCCGCTGGCGAGCCGGCCGGTCGATGTGAGCCTGCTCGCCGAATGGGTCCTGGCCGAGCTGCAGGACGCCGAGCCGCAGCGGGACGCGGACATCGCGGTGCAGCCGGGCCTGGCCGCGCTGGGCGACGAGCGCCAGCTGAAGCGGGCGCTGGGCCACGTCCTGCATAATGCGTGGAAGTTTTCCTCGGCGCGCGAGCGGGTCGAGATCCGCGTCGACGGCGAACGGTCCGGTTCCCGGCTCCTCCTGCGCATCCGCGACCGGGGCGCCGGCTTCGATCCGGCGCACGCTGACAAGCTGTTCGTTCCGTTCCGGCGCCTGCACGGCGCGGAGGCCGGCGCCGGGCACGGGCTCGGCCTGGCCATCGCGCAGCGCATCATCGAACGCCACGGCGGCAGCGTGCGCGCCCTGTCCGCTCCCGGTGCCGGGAGCACGTTCCATATCGAACTGCCGGCGCCCGAGGCCGCGACACCATCATGACGAAGCACGACATCCTGCTGGTCGAGGACAATCCGGACGACGTCGAGCTGACCCGGATCGCCTTTGCCGAAGCCGGCATCGACGGCCGGCTGGCGGTCGCCAGCGACGGCGCCGAAGCCCTGGACTACCTGTTCGCGCGCGGCGCGCACAGCGGACGCGACCCGCGCGAGCTACCGGCGATCGTGCTGCTCGACCTCAACCTGCCCAAGCTCGACGGCCGCGAGGTGCTGCAGGCGATCCGCGCCAGCGAGCTCACCCGCAGCCTGCCGGTGGTGGTGCTGACCACCAGCGACGAGCCCTTCGACGTCGAGGCGACCTACGCGCTCGACGTCAACAGCTACATCCGCAAGCCGGTGGACTTCGACCAGTTCGTCGCCGTGGTCAAGCAGATCGGGCTGTACTGGCTGGTGCTCAACCATCCGCGCGAGTCGGGGTAACGCCGGGGGTCGCCGCCCGGCGGCCGGCGTCGCGCAGCCGCGTCAGGGCCCGGCGTCGCCCGCCCACTGCCAGCGCAGGCCGAGCAGCAGGCCGCGGCCGGGCGCGGGTTCGTAGTAGCGGCCGTTGCCCTCGTTGACGATCACCGAGCCGATGTGGGCGCGGTCGAGGAGGTTGTCCACGCGGGCGAAGGCGCGCAGGGTGCCGGAGGCGCGTTGCCAGCGGCGTGCGCCCTCCAGGTGCAGCAGCGCGTGGCCCGGGGCGAAGGCGGTGGCGCCGTCGTCCACCGCCACTGCGCCGACCGCGGCCGCCTCCAGCGCCGCGTCCCAGCGCTCGCTGCGCCACTGCAGGCGCGCGAACAGCTGGCGCTCGGCCACGCCGGGGATGCGCGATCCGGCCGCCACCGGGACCTCGGGCACGGTGCAGCCGGCACCGCGGCAGACCAGGTAGCCCTCGCGGAAGCGGGCGTCGAGCCAGGTGGCGGCCAGCTCCAGGTCCCATTGCGCCGCGAGCGGCTGCCGCCAGGCCGCCTCCAGCCCCTGCCGGCGCGCGCCGCCGGCGTTGCGGTAGCTGCTGCGGCCGCCGACGTTGCGCGCCACCGCGAGCTCGTCGGCGGTGTCGGCGCGGAACAGCGCCGCCTCCAGGGCCGCGCCGCCCGCGCCGCGCCACTTCAGGCCCAGCTCGATGCTGTCGCTGACCGCCGGCCGCAGGTCGAAGGCCAGGCCGGCGCCGCCGTCGGCGCGGTAGCCGAGTTCGTTGAAGGTCGGGGTCTCGAAGCCGCGGCCGGCGGACAGATGCACGCGCAGGTCGTCGTGGATCGCAAAGGCGACGCCCGCCACCGGCGCGGTGTGCCGGTAGCGCACGTGGCCGCTGTCGTCGGGGTTGGCGGCGGTCACGTAGCGGTCGCGCGATTCGAATGCGATTTCGCTGTGGCGCAGTCCGGCCAGCAGCGACCAGCGGTCGGCAACCTGCCACCAGCCCTGCAGGTAGCCGTCGGTGCCGGTGGCGTGGTTGCGCTCGTCGCGGCGCAGCGCGCCGCGCACGCCCAGGGTGTCGCCGACGAAGTTCTCGCGGCCGCGGCGGTGCTGGCGCTGGCGCTCGACGCTGGCGCCCGCGGTCAGCTCCGCCGCCCGCCCGCCGAAGGTGCCGCGCCAGCTCCAGCGCAGGTCGCCGCCGCGGTAATCGTTGTCCAGGTCGATCACGCCGCCGGCGTTGAGCGGATTGGCCTGGGCCGCGACCGGCAGGGCCAGGAACTGTTCCACCGCGCGGCGGCCGGCCCAGGCCATCGCCGCCAGGCCATGTCCGCTGCCCAAGGGCTGCTCGAAGCGCAGCCCGGCCTGGTGCTGGCGCACCGACTTGCGGGTGTCGAACCGGTGCGCCACCGCCGTCGCCTGGCGCGGATCGTCGAGCACCTGGGCCCAGGCCAGGCCCAGCGGATCCTGTGCGTCGGGCGCGTCGAAGCGGTTGGCGACCAGCACCAGGGCGCCATCGCCCGGCGTGTCCAGGTGCAGCCGCGCATTGAGCCAGGTGCGGCGTGCGGCGCCGTGGTCGCGCCAGCCATCGGTGTCGAAGCGGCCGGCGGCCAGGGCATAGCCGGCGCCCGCGCCACCGCCGCGCAGGCTGGCGGCGAGGGTGCGGCTGTGGTCGCGTCCGAGGCTGGCCTGGACGTGGCCCTGCGCCGGCCCCGCGCCGGGCGCGCTCCAGATCTGGACCACGCCGCCGGAGGAGTTGCCGTGCAGCGCCGAGAACGGGCCGCGCAGGATCTCCACCCGTTCGGCGCCGGCCAGGGCGAAGTGCGAGATCTGGCCCTGGCCGTCGGGCATCGTCGCCGGAATGCCGTCGGCGTACAGGCGCAGCCCGCGCACGCCGAAGGTCGAGCGCGCGCCGAAGCCGCGGATCGACAGCTGGGTGTCCTGGGCGAAGTTCTGCCGCTCGCGCGCGGCCACGCCCGGCACCGCGCCCAGCGCCTCGGACAGGCTCGTGCCCGGGCGCGAGCCGCCGTCGGACAGGTCGATCGACACCACCGATGCCGGCACCTCGAACAGCGGCACCCCGCGCAGCCGGGTCGAGGCCACTTCGATGCGGTCGAGCGTGGTCGCCTCGTCGACGGGTGGTTCGGCGGCGGCCGCGGGCAGCGCCAGGCACAGCAGCAGCGGGCACGGCGCGAGCCGGAGCAGGGCGGTCATGGCGGCGTCGCGGGACCGGTCGGGGGGGGGCGCCGCAGCGCCGGCCTGCGCTGCGCGGTGTCGTCGCGGGTCATGGAGGAGGCGCGGGGACGGGACGCCACCATGCCACGAACCGCCGCCGCCGCGCCTTCACGCCGGTGGCTGCGCGGGCTCAGATGATCCGCAGCGTGATCGCCTTGAGCACCGCGCGGGTGCGGTCGCGGGTGCCGAGCTTGTCGAGGATGGTCGAGACGTAGTTCTTGACCGTGCCTTCGGCCAGGAACAGGCTGCGCGCGACCTCCCGGTTGGAATAGCCGCCGGCGAGCAGGCGCAGGATTGCCACCTCGCGCGCGTTGAAGGTGTCCAGCGGCGCGCTGTCGTCGTGGAAGCGGTAGCGCGCGCGCACCGGATCGGTGCTGACCGGCAGCAGCAGGGTGTCGCCGGCGGCGACGCGGGCGACCGCCTCGCGCAGGTCCTCCGGCGCGGCGTCCTTGAGCAGGAAGCCCTGGGCGCCGGCCTCGGTGGCGCGCAGCAGCAGGTCGCTGTCGTCGAAGGTGGTCAGCAGCAGCACCGGGGTGGCGTCGCCGGCGTCGCGCAGCGCCTGCAGCGCTTCGATGCCGTCCATGCCCGGCATGCGGATGTCGCTGAGCACCACGTCCACCGGCTGCGCGGCCAGCTGGCGCAGCAGGCTGGCGCCGTCGTCGGCCTCGAACGCCACGTCGATGCGCTGTGCCTGCAGCAGCGCGCGCAGCCCGGCGCGGACCAGGGCCTGGTCGTCGGCCAGCGCGACCCGGACCGGCGCGGCGCTCATGCCGGCAGGCTCGCGAGGATGCGCAGCCCTCCGGCCGGGGTGCGCCCGGTCTCGAAGCGGCCGCGCGCGGCGGCCACCCGCTCGCGCATGCCGGCGATGCCGTTGCCTTCCTTCAGCGCCCCGGCGATGCGGCCGTCGTCCTCGATGGCCACGTCCAGCGCGCCGCCGCGGCGCGCGATCGACACGCTGACGCGGCGGGCGCCGGAATGGCGCGCGGAATTGGTCAGCGATTCCTGCACCAGGCGCAGCAGGGTCTCGGCCTGCGCCGGGTCGGTGATGCGCACCGCGGGCGCGATCGACAGCTCCAGCCGCAGCTGCGGCAGCGGCGCGGCCAGCGCGCGCAGGGCGGTGTCCAGGTCGAGGCCGCGGGTGTCGCGGATCGCCTGCACCAGGCCACGAATGTCGTCGAGCAGTTCGCCCGAGAGCTGCTGCGCGACCTGCACTTCCCCGCGTGCGGCCAGCGTTGGATCGGCGGCGAGCGCGCGCAGGTTGAGCTTGAGCGCGGTGAGCTTGTGGCCGGCGACGTCGTGCAGCTCGCGCGCCACGCGCAGGCGCTCGGCGTCGCGGGCGCTGTCGGCGAGCAGGGCGCGGGTGGCCAGCAGGTCGGCGTTGACCAGGGCCAGCGCGTCGCGCGCGCGTTCGGCGGTGCGCGCGTAGTGCCCCACCAGCAGCGCGAAGCCCTGGAAGCCGCCGAAGACGAGCACGGTGAACAGCGCGCGGCCGTGGCCGTGGACGCCGAGCACGGCGAGGTAGAGGCCGATGTCGAGCAGCAGCAGCACCGCCAGGCACACGCGCAGCGGCCACAGCACCCCCAGCTGCGCGGCCACCACCACCAGCAGCACCGGCGAGGTGCCCGGATCCGGCGCCAGCCACACCAGCAGCAGGGCGCACACGGCCTGCACCGCCACCAGGACCACCAGCGCGCGCGCACCGGTCTCCGGGCGCGTGGCCAGCGCCGCCAGCAGGAACACCGCCATCACCAGCCACGCCGGCCAGCCCGGCGCGGGATCGATCCCGACCAGCGAATACGCGACAGCCCCCCAGGTCACCAGCAGGGGGATGTCCAGCGGTTGCAGCAGCCTGTGCAGCGCGATCGGCATGCGCACATGCTGCGTCCGCGCGCCGCGCGAAGGCAATGCCGCAGCGGCAGAAAGTGACTTCCGGCAGGTCGACGCGGTGACTCCCGGCCCCTGTGCGTCCGGGCACACCTGCCGATCATGGATCGGGTCGAACAACCCCCAGGAGATCGCCATGACCTGCCGCTTCCGCATCCCCGTCCTCGCCGCCGCGCTGGCCGCCCTCCCCGCCGCAGGTGCCCTCGCCGCCGACCTGTCGATCCGGATCGATGGCATCCGCGCGCAGGCCGGGCAGCTGCAGATCGCCCTGGTCGATTCCGAGGCCGGCTGGGACAACCGCGCCAAGCCCGTGCGTGCCGTGCGCCAGGCGCCGGAGGGGAAGAGCCTGCAGATCGTGTTCGAGGACCTGGCGCCGGGCGACTACGCGGTGATGGTGATGCACGACGAGAACGGCAACGGCAAGCTCGACACCAATCTCATCGGCATCCCGGTCGAAGGCTACGGTTTCAGCAACAACCCGCGGGTGATGCGCAAGCCGACCTGGGACGAGGCGCGCTTCGCGTTCGGCGAAGCCGGCCAGACCATCCACATCGATCTGCGCTGAGGATCGCGCCATGGACCGCCGCCGCTTCCTGCGAAATCTGCTGCCGGGTGCGACCGTGGCCGCGCTGGCGCCCGCGCTGCTGGGCCAGGCGCTGGCCGCGGACCCGGCAGAGTTCGCCGCCGGCCTCGCCCGGCACCCGTGGATGGCCGGCTGGCGGCAGGTGCCGGCCGAAGCCCTGGGCCCGACGACCGTGGCCGTCGAGGGGCGATTGCCGAGGGGCCTTGCCGGCACGCTCTACCGCAACGGCCCGGCCTGGTTCGAGCGCGGCGGCTTCCGCTACGAACACTGGTTCGACGGCGACGGCATGATCCACGGCTGGCGCTTCGGCGACGGCGGCGTGACCCACCGCGGGCGCATGGTGGAGACGCCCAAGCTCGCGCGCGAGCGCGCAGCCGGCCGCTTCAACACGCCGGTGGCCGGCACCACGATCCCGGACGTCGCGCCGATCCGCAACAACGACGACGCCAATCCCGCCAACACCGCGGTGGTCGCGATCGACGGCCGCCTGTTCGCGCTGTGGGAAGGCGGCTCGGCGTTCGAGCTCGATCCCGACGCGCTCGACACCATCGGCCCGGTGACCTGGCGCCCGGACCTGCAGGCGCTGCCGTTCTCGGCGCACCCGCTGCGCGACCGCGACGGCAGCTGGTGGAACTTCGGCGCGCTGGCGATGATGGGCAGCTCGGGCCTGCTGGTCTGGCACCTTGAGCCCGACGCCACGCTGCGCCAGGCGCACGTGCTGCCGGTGGAGCAGCCTGGCTACCTGCACGCCTTCGCGATGACCGATCGCCACCTCGTGTTCGTGTTCGCGCCGTTCGATCGCGGCGAGGGCGGCGCGTTCTTCGAGAGCCTGCGCTTCGCCCCGGCGCGCGGCTGCCCGGTCGCGGTGGTCGACAAGGACACGCCCGACCGGGCGCGCTGGTTCGAGGTCGACTTCGCGATGGCCTACCACTTCGGCGACGCCTTCGAGCGCGACGGCGGGATCGTGGTGCGCGCCGTGCTCCACCCGGACGCCGACCAGGCCGCCTCGCCGATGGGCGCGGTGATGCGCGGCCACGTCGCGCCCGCGGCGGCGCAGGTGCCGCCGGCGCTGGCCGAACTGCGGCTGGACCTGCGCAGCGGCCGCGCGCGCTGGGAGTGGCTGCTGCACGGCGAGATGGAGTTCCCGCTCTACGACCCGCGCAGCCCCGGCGACCGCGGCGCGCGCCTGTACATGCCGGTGGTCGAGGGCGAGGCGGGCGCGCCCTACTTCAACGCGGTGGCGATGGTCGATCCGGGCAGCGGCCGGCGCGAGGTGTACCGCTACGGCCGCGACATCCTGGCCGAGGAGCACGTGTTCGTGCCGCGTCCCGGCAGCGCCCGCGTGGACGACGGCTGGCTGGTCGGCACCCTGCTCGATCCGCTGCGCGGGCGCAGCGGGATCGCGGTGCTCGACGCGCGCCGTATCGGCGACGGCCCGCTGGCGCAGGCCTGGCTGCCGTACAGCTTCCCGCTCGGCTTCCACGGGCACTTCGCGCAGGCCTGAGCCCGCGCCGCCCCGCTGCGCCGTGCTCAGCCGACCGCGGCGATCGCCCTGGCGACGTAGTCCAGGCTGTCCGTGTTCAGCGCCGCCACGCAGATGCGGCCGGTGCCGACGGCGTAGATGCCGAACTCGTCGCGCAGCCGCTCGACCTGCGCCCTGGACAGGCCCGAGTACGAGAACATGCCGGCCTGGCGCTGGATGAAATCGAACTGCGGCGCGCCGTGCGCGGCAAGGCGCTCGACCAGGCCCGCGCGCAGGCCGTGGATGCGGGTGCGCATCTGCCCCAGTTCGGCCTCCCACTGCGCGCGCAGCGCCGGGTCGTTGAGCACGCCGGCGACCAGGGCCGCGCCGTGCGTGGACGGGCTGGAGTAGTTGGCGCGGACCAGGCGCTTGACCTGCGACTGCACGCGCCGGCTCTCGTCGGCGCTGTCGCTGACCACGGTCAGCGCGCCGACGCGCTCGCCGTAGAGCGAGAACGACTTCGAGTACGAGCTGGCGACCACGAAGTTGCGGATCGGCGATTCGGCGAGCAGGCGGATCGCCAGCGCGTCCTCGGCGATGCCCTGGTCGAAGCCCTGGTAGGCCATGTCGACGAAGGGGAACAGGTTGCGCTCGTGCAGCAGCGCGATCACCTGCCGCCACTGCGCCGGCGTGAGGTCGGCGCCGGTGGGGTTGTGGCAGCAGGCGTGCAGCAGCACCACGGTGCCGGCTTCCAGCCGGCGCAGGTCGGCGAGCATGCCGTCGAAGTCGAGGCCGTGCGAGGCGGCGTCGAAATAGGTGTAGTCGACCACCTCGAAGCCGACCGCGCCGAACACCGCGCGGTGGTTCTCCCAGCTCGGGTTGCTGATCGCGATGCGTGCGAACGGCAGCGACTTCTTCAGGATCTCCGCGCCCACGCGCAGCGCGCCGCTGCCGCCGATGGTCTGGGTGGTCGCGACCCGGCCCTCGGCCAGCAGCGGCGAATCGGCGCCGAACAGCAGCTCGCGGGTGGCGCGGGTGTAGTCGGGCATGCCGTCGATGGGCAGGTAGCCGCGCGGCTTGCTGGCCTCGGCCAGCTGGCGCTCGACCTGCTGCACGGCCTTGAGCACCGGGATGCGGCCGCCTTCGTCGTAGTAGATGCCCACGCCCAGGTTGACCTTGGTGGTGCGGGCGTCGGCGTTGTAGGCCTCGGTCAATCCGAGGATCGGATCGCCGGGGACGAGTTCGAGATGCGCGAAGAAGGACACGGCAGAGTCGTCGGCAGTGAGGGGAGGGATGGTGCGCAGGCAGCGGCGCAAACCGCCTGATTTTAGCAGCTCGCCGCGGCCCGCCCGCGTCCGTTGCAACTGGAACCGTGGCCGCCGGAAGCTCCGTCCTTCGCGTGCGGGAGCGGTATCGCCTCGCTGCCTCGCTGCCGGAGGCGCTGGTTCAGACGTCGCCGTCGCTGGACCAGCCCTCGCCGCTTCCGCGCTGGAAGACGCTGTCGCTGTCCAGCACCTCGCCGGCGGGAATGGAGTCCTGCGTGGCCAGCCGCGCGTAGATCGGGGTGAAATCCGGCGCGGTCGCGTCCATCAGCTGGCGGAAGCTGTCGATCACGAAGTAGGTCTTCTGGTAGCTGTCGATGCGGTAGCGCGCGCGCATGATGCGTTCGGCGTCGAAGCCGATGCGGTTGGGCGCGGCGTTCTCGAGTGCGTGGATGCTTTCGCCGGTGGAGGAGACGATGCCGGCGCCGTAGATGCGCAGCCCGTCGTGCTGGCGGATCAGCCCGAATTCGACCGTGTACCAGTACAGCCGGGTCAGGTTCTGCAGCGCCTCCGGGCCGATCCCGTGCGCCTTCACCCCGCCGCGGCCGTAGGCCTGCATGTAGTCGGCGAACACCGGGTCCATCAGCAGCGGTACGTGGCCGAACAGGTCGTGGAACAGGTCCGGCTCCTCGATGTAGTCGATCTGCTCGGGGCGGCGGATCCACCAGGTCACCGGGAAGCGGCGGTTGGCCAGGTGGTCGAAGAAGTCCAGCTCCGGCAGCAGGCCCTCGACCCCGATCAGGCGCCAGCCGGTGGCGGCGCCGAGCGCGGCGTTGAGCTCGGAGAACCTGGGGATCGCGTGCGGGGTCATGCCCATCGCGTCCTGGGCCTGCAGGAATTCGTCGCAGGCGCGGCCGGCGAGCACCTCGCGCTGGCGCGCGAACAGCGTGGCCCAGGTGGCGTGGTCGTCGGCGCCGTACTCGTCCCATGGCTGCTCGACGATGCCCGTGGCGTACACCGGCACCTTGCCCTTGTCGGTGTGCAGGTTTTCGACGCGGCGCGGCTGTGGCTGTGCGGACATGCTGGTCTCCCGGGAAGTTTTCCCCACGTCGAGCGTGGCTCCCGCCCCGGCACGCGGAGGAGGGCTGCCGCCCGGGCGGCGCTGACGGGCTGGGCCGGTCTCCTGCCCGCGCACGCGGGGGGTGGGCTGGCTGGCGTCGATCAGCTGCGGCGGGTCGCTCGCTCCCTCCCCGCTCGCGGGCGGGGGTGGGAGTGGGGCACGACACGAGCATAGCCACCGCACCCCGCAAGAGGCTTGCAAAGTTGCGCCTGTCTGCCCGTGTAGCGCAATATCCTTGCGTCAAAATACGGAAATGCACACGGGATGGCCGCTGCCGAACTCGATCGCATCGATCTGCTCCTGCTCGCCGAACTCCAGCGCGCCGGCCGCCAGACCAATGCCGAGCTGGCCGAGCGCGTGCACCTGTCGGCCTCGGCCTGCCTGCGCCGGGTGCAGCGGCTCGAGCGCGAGGGCGTCATCACCGGCTACCGCGCCGAGGTCGACCCGGTGCGCCTGGGCCTGGGCCTGCTCGCCTTCGTGCGCGTGCAGCTGAAGAAGCACGATGCCGGATCGGTGGCCGCCTTCGCCCGCGACGTCAACGACTGGCCCGAGGTGGTGACCTGCCACGCGCTCACCGGCGACATGGACTACCTGCTGCAGATCGCCGTCGCCGACCTGGAGCACTTCTCCCGCTTCCTGCTCGACCGCCTGCTCGCCCAGTCCGGCGTGGCCGACGTCAACTCCAGCTTCGTGCTGCGTACCGTCAAGGCGTTCGGGGGATTGCCGCTGCCGGAAGGCTGAGTTGATCTCCGGCGGGTTTGAGGGGACAACTGCATTGGAAATCACTTGTCGGGCGGAGTTGTCCGCTGATTGATCGTCATCCATTACATGGCCCCTTCAGCACTCGCAGGCAGCGCGTTCGACGAACAAGACGTCAATCTCCTTCTTGTGCATGACGCCCGTTTGAGGGCGGATGCGCTCAAGCATTGAGTGTTGCAAGGTCCTCTGGCTGCCGCTGTTGCGAGACATCGCAGGAGGACCAATGGGAATCGAGCTGTACATCACCCGTGCCCGGTTCTGGGCGGAGAACGAGGCATCGCCTATCTCCGAGGATGAGTGGCTCTCCTTCATCGCATCCGATCCCGAGCTGTCTCTCGATACCTCTGCGGGCCCGTACTTTGCACGCTGGCACGGGGAGTCGGCATACGAAGAGCCGTGGCTGGCCTGGTCCCGGGGCAACATCAGCAGCAAGTGGCCCGATACCGCGCTGTACCGGAAGATGCTCCGGATCGCCGAGGCGCTGGGCGGGACCGTCCAGGATGACGACGGTACGGTGTACCGGTTGCCGACTGACTGGGAGTTTGACCCGCGGTCGGCGGGGATGTCTGATGCCTGAGGACGCCGCCCGCGCTCAGGTCCGGAACCGGAACACCGAGTCGTCGACCACGCGCGGGATCTCGATGTCGACGAACAGGGTGCGGTGCGGCGAGAAGGCCTTGCCGAAATCGCGGCCCTCGATGTGCCAGGCGCCGATGTCGCGGCCGGTGGCGGTGCTGTAGCCGACCCTGGCGCTGCCGGTCCTGGCCGGCGAGGCGAACACGCTCACCAGCAGGGTCTCGAAGCCCAGGCTCGGGTGCTGGCGCAGGGCCTCGAACCTGTCGATGTCGAAGTTGAGCGTGCGCCAGGCGCCGTTGTCGCCGTAGACATGCACGTCGGCGATGGTGTCCTTGTAGAAACGCTGCTCGAAGGTGCGGTCGCTGCGTTCGCTGCGCCAGAATTCGAAGAAGAAATCGGTGACGTCGTCGCCGAAGCTGTCGGTCAGGTGGACCACGGTGTTCTGGCGCTTGTCGGAGCTGGCCCTGGCCGCACCGGCGCGGCCGTCGAGCCAGGCCTGCCAGGGGAAGGCTTGGTCGGCGTACTCCGGAAAGTCGGCATCGTCGACCTTGAGCGCGGCCAGGATCAGCTCCTCGCGCAGGCCGCTGCGCGAGCGCCGGTCCTTCATGGTGATGTCGCTGTGGTTGTCGCCGTCGACGATGGCGAAGCCGACCGCGCCGGCGATGTTGCGGAACTGCACCTGCGGCGCCACCGGCCCCGGCGGGAACACGATCCGCGCCTGCGCCGCGTGCATGTTGGCGGTGCCGATGCGCACGGTGCCGTCGGAGCCGTCCTCGTTGGCGATGGCCTGGATGCCGGTGTAGCCCTTGTTGCCGATCAGCACCGTCGACAGGATGCGGCCGGCGCCGTACCAGCGTCTGGCGGGCGCGACGAACAGGTCGCGGTCGGCCAGCTGGCGGGTGTAGGGCGAGGCCAGCTCCAGCCCGCGCAGGATCCGCGTGCCGGTTTCGAAGCCGGTCTTCCAGCCCTTCACCGCGCGGCCGATGAAGGAGCGGCCCTTGTGCGCCAGGTGCGAGCCGAAGTTGGCCGGCGCCAGCTGCAGGAAGCGGTGCACGGGGACGGTCTCGGGCGCGTGGAAGCGGGTCATCCACTCGCGCACCACCAGCGCGCCGGTGCTGTGCACGACCACGTCGACCGAGCGGTGCGTCGTCGGCAGCCCTTCGGCGTGCCAGGCGCGCTCCAGCGCCAGCGCGATGTCGGCATAGCCGACGTCGTCGTCGAGCGAGATCCAGTCGCCGAGCTTCAGGATCGTCGCCGGCACGCCCAGGCCCTGCGCCAGGAAGTCGCGCAGCTTGCGGAACGAGGCGTGGTTGTCGCTCCAGCCGTGGATGATGACGACGGGGTTGGCCATGGAACGCCTGCAGGCGCCGATGCGGGGTTTCCCGGATCAACGGGGGAAGCCGGCGCCCGCGGACAGGCGCGGGCGCGCGCTCAGGGCACGAACAGGAAGTAGTCGTGGGCGGCGCGGGCGATGTGCGCGATCGCGGCCTCGCGCGCGGCGGTCGGCTCGCGCGACTGCACGAACACCACCGCGACCACGTGGCCGCGGCCGCCGGGCAGCGCGATCACGCCGACGTCGTTGATGCTGTCGCCGACGGTGCCGGTCTTGTTCGCCAGCGGCGTCTTCGGCGGCAGCATGCCGCGCAGGCGCGCGCTGCCGGTGCGGGTCTGCAGCAGGATGTCCTGGAGCTCCCTGGTAGTGTCGGCGGCCAGCAGCTCGCCGCGCCAGAGCCGGGCAAGCAGGCCGGCCATGCCGCGCGCGGTGGCGGTGTCGCGCGGATCGGCGTTCCAGGCATCCATGTTGCCGCGGCGCTGCTCGGCGCTGCGCTCGCCGGAGGCCAGGCTGCCGTAGCCGGCCGGATCGAGCGGGGCGGCCTGCGAGGCCGCGGCGTCGCCGTAGTAGTTGGCCAGCAGCTCCCAGATGTAGCGGTCGACGCGGATGTCCTCGATGCCCAGCGCCCGCATCCGCGCGTCCACCGCGGCCGTGCCCCCGCCCAGGCGGAGCAGGATGTCGGTGGCGTTGTTGTCGCTGACGGTGATCATCATGTGCAGCAGGTCGCGCACGGTGATCGCCGAGCCGGCGCCCAGGTGCAGGTCCATCGGGCCGCCCATCTCCGGATACACGTCGTCCTCGCCCAGCAGGACCTGCTGGCGCAGCGACAGCCTGCCCTCGTCGACCAGGCTGAGGATGTGCACCGCCACCGGGACCTTCATGGTGCTGGCCATCGGGAAGGGCCGGTCGGGTGCCACGAACACGCTGCGGCCGCTTTCCAGGTGGACCAGGCCGACGCCGACGCTGCCGGGCAGCTGCGCGGCCAGACGCTCGACCTCCGCCTGCAGCGCGGCCGGCTGCGTCGTCGCCGGGCCGCGGGCGCCGGCGGAGGCGGTGGCCAGCAGCAGCGCCAGCGCGGCGGCGGATGCGAGGCTGCGCAGGCGGCCGGGGCGGGAAGCGGGCATGCGGGACTCCGGGGCAGGTAGTTGTCGATGACGGGCCATGTTACGCGGCGGCGGCAGGCCGGAGCGAAGGAATCAGTTCCCCCGCGCAGCCTCTGGAGCCGCATCCCGCCCCGTGCCGGAAGCCCGGCCGAAGAAGCTGTCCGGATTCCACGCCGGGCGCTCCGGCGCGTCGCCGACGATGCGGCCGATGCGCGCGCCCAGCCGCGCCATGCGCGCCGCGTCGCCGTACTGGATCGGCAGGTCGGCCTGGTCGCAGGGCCTGTGGTAGCAGTTGCGCAGGAACCAGGCGGCGGCGCGCTGCGGATCCTGGTCGGGACGGGTGCCGGTGATGCCGCCGGCCAGGTACACCGCCGGGATGCCGCCGCGCACGAAGGAGAAGTGATCGCTGCGCACGAAGCTCACCTGCTCCGGGAACGGGTCGGGCGACAGCGCCACGCCGATGTCGGCCGCGGCCTGCGCGATCGCCGCCTGCAGCGTCGAGTGCTCGCCGCCGATCGCCACCACGTCGCTGGTCGGTGCGGTCAGCACCGGCATGTCCAGGTTGATGTTGGCCACCAGCGACCCGCGCGGCACGGTCGGCCGGTGCACGAACCACTGCGAACCGAGCAGGCCCTGTTCCTCCGCGCCCAGGGCGATGAACAGCGACGAGCGCGCCGGCCGCGCCTGCGCCGGCTGCAGCTCGCGCGCAGTCTCGAGCATGATCGCCACGCCCAGGGCGTTGTCGAGCGCGCCGTTGTGGATGTCGTCGCCGTCGACGGCCGCGCCGCGGCCGATGTGGTCCAGGTGTGCGCTGTGCACCACGTGCTCGCCGGCCAGGGCGGCGCTGCTGCCGGGCAGCCCGCCGACGACGTTGCGGCTCGCGATCGGCTCGATCCGCGTGCGCTGGGCCAGGCGCAGCGTGCCGGGCAGTTCGAAGCCCTTGAGCGTGCCCGCGCGCGCCTGCTCGAACAGCTGCGCCGCGCTGCGGTCGAGGTCGGCGAACAGCAGGTCGGCGGCGGTGACGCTGACCAGGGCCCCCGCCTGCAGGCCCGGCTGGGCGTCGGGCACGCTGCCGTCGGCGTCGACCAGGGCCATGCCCGGCTTGTCGGCGGTCGACTGGAGCTGCTGCCAGGGCACGGCCGCGGCCAGCGCCGGGGTGAACACCATCACCACGCCGATCGCGCCGCGCTCGGCCAGCGCGCGGTTCTTCACGTGCTGCGCGGAGTGGTGGGCGCGCAGGTCGTGGTCGAAGGTCTCCGGGGCGTCGGTGAAGGCGACCGCGATGCGTCCGCGCAGGTCGAGCCCGGCGAAGTCGTCGTGGCCGATGTCCGGCGCGTGGATGGCGTGGCCGACGAACACCGCCGGGGCCTCGAGATCGGCCTGTGCGTGCAGCGGGCTGGGCAGCGTGAGGTACTGCTCCAGGTACTGCAGCTCGATGCTGCGCCCGCCGCGGTGCACGGCCAGGCGCGCGCCGTCGGCGATGCGCGTGGCCGCCAGCAGCGGGATGCGCTGGAACCAGGTGCCGTCGTCGCCGGCCGGCTCCAGGCCGATGGCGGCGAAGCGCTGCGCGACCAGGTCGGCGGCGCGGTCGTAGCCGGGCGTGCCGGTCTCGCGGCCTTCCATCGCATCGTCGGCCAGCGCGCGCAGGTCGGCTTCGATGCGCTGGCCGGCGGGGGTGTCGTTGGGTGGCCGCGGGATGTCCGGCGCTGCCGCTTCGGCCGCGGCCTCGGGCGGTGCCGGAGGCGCCTTGGCGCAGGCGGACAGGCCCGCCGTGGCGACCAGCAGGGCGAGCGACAGCAGGACGCGGGGCGACATCGCGGGTTCCGGTGCGGGGAGCCGGCACGCTAGCACCGCGAAATGGAACGGACAACGCCGGGGCAGCGCAGCGCCGGGCCGGCGTCAGGCGGGTGACTGTTCCGGAGACAGCAGACGCGCGAGCAGCAGCGCCCAGAACAGGCCGCCGAGCCCGAGCCAGGCCCAGTTGGCAGCGGTGAGCCGGGAGTTGCGGCTTCCCGCGGGATCGCCGCAGGCGACGTTGGCAGCCCCCTGGATCGACAGCAGCGTTGCGCCGAGCGGAACCAGGACCAGCAGGCTTGCCCAGAACGAGGCGGGCGTTCCGATGCCGTACGACGACAGGCGGTCGAGGATGTTGGACGCGATCTGCAGGATGACGAAGATCGTGGCGAGGGTCCTCGGGGCCCAGCGATGCGGGCGGGAACCGAGCCGCAGGGAGAGACGGATGTTGCGCACCAGCGAATGCGTGAAGAAGATCGCGAAGATCGCGCGCGGAACGGGCCACAGCAACTTCTGGTGGGCTTGGCCGTATTGCTTCCAGTGCCGGTAGAACCAGTAGAGCTGGTACAGCCCGACGGTGGCCACGAACAGCAGCACGAACTTGCGGCGGCTGACGATGTAGAACTCCGCGTGACCCGCGGCCGTCGCCATGCCGAGTCGGGCGGCGGGGGGTGCATAGGGATTGCGTTCCCTGGTGGTCGTGCCGGTCGTCATCGCGATCCGGCCTCGCCGCCGTCGAACAGGGCCGCGATGCGCCGGGCCAGCGCATACGGCCCGGGTGCGTCGCGGTTGCTCAGCACGATCACGGTCAGGCGCCGCTCCGGCCAGCGCAGCAGCACGTTGCGGAAGCCGATGGTTTCACCCGAGTGCCACAGCAGCCGGCCCTGCGCGCCGTGGTGGATGCGCCAGCCGTAGCCGTAGCCGTCGACGTCGGTCTCGTCGGTGGCGGTGTGCGCGGTGAAGGCGAGCGCACGCGCGTCGGCCCGAAGCAGGCGGTCGTCGTGCAGCGCGGCGTCCCACTTCGCCAGGTCGTCGATCGAGGAATAGATGCCGCCGTCGCCGAGCACCGCGCTGGTGCTGTCCTGGTCGGTGCGGACCCAGCCGCCGTCGCGCAGGCTGTGGCCCCGGGCGCGGTGCGGCACCGCGGGCCCGCCGTCGACGAAGGCCAGGGTGTCGCGCATGCGCAATGGTTCGAAGATGCGCTCGCGCAGGAAGGCCGGGTAGTCGCGGCCGCTCGCGCGCTCGACCACCAGGGCGAGCAGGGCGTAGCCGCTGTTGCTGTAGCGGTAGCCGCCGCCGGGTGCGAAATGCAGCCGGTCCTGGCCTTCGAGGATGCGCAGCACGTCGGCGTCGCGCAGCTGGCGCCCGTCCGGTCCGGGCATCACGTCCTCGTAGTCGATCAGGCCCGAAGTGTGGCAGAGCACGTGGTGCAGGCTGATGCCGGCGGTGGCCGGCGGCAGCGAGGGCAGCCAGCGGCGCAGGGGATCGTCGAGCGAGAGCCTGCCGTCCCGGGCGAGCAGCAGGATCGAGGTGGCGGTGAACTGCTTGCTCACCGAGGCCAGGCGGAAATTGCTGGCGGGCGTGACCGCCACCCCAGCGTCGACGTCGGCCAGGCCGTAGCCCCTGCGCACCACGGCCTCCCCTTCGCGCACCACCAGCAGCGCGGCGCCCGGCGCCTGGCCGCGGTAGTCGTCCATCATCGCGTCGATGTGCTGGTGCACGGCGGGGTCCCCGGTTGCGCACGCCGCAAGCCTCCCCGGCAGCCCGCACGGGAGGCGCGGGCAGATGCGCACCGGCCGATTGTAGGTGCCGCGCCGGCGCGGGCAAGGCCGGGGCGCCGCGGGCGGCGGCTCAGTGCCGGCGGTCGCGCGGCGGGAAGGGCAGGACCACGCCGCGCTGTCCGTCGTCGGCGTCGCGCTTCCACAGCACCGGCACGTCCTGCGGCGATGGCGGCTCGAAGGTGTCGCGCCCGGCCCCGGCGGCTTCGAGCGCCAGCTCCTCCTCGATCTCCCAGCTGTAGCGGCGCCGCGGCGGCAGCGGATCGCTGCGCCGCAGCAGCACGGCGGCGAGGATGCCGCCGAGGGCGCCGCCCAGGTGCGACTGCCAGGACACGCCCGGCTCCTGCGGCAGCACCGTCAGCAGCATGCCGCCGTAGAAGAAGAAGGCGATCATGCCCGCGGCGATCGAGGGCCGGTCGCGGCGCAGCAGGCCGAGCACGAAGACCAGGAACATCAGGCCGTGGGTGAGGCCGCTGGCGCCGAGGTGGTAGGAGCCCGGCTCGCCCAGCAGCCAGGCGCCGAGCCCCGAGCCCAGCCACATCAGCGGCAGCCCGCGCACGGTGGCGCGCGGGTAGACCGCCATCGCCAGCGTGCCCAGCAGCAGCAGGGCGGTGGCGTTGGCGAGCAGGTGTCCGGGCGAGCCGTGCAGCAGCGGCGCACCCAGGATCCCGACCAGGCCTTGCGTGGACAGCGGCGCCACCGCGAACGCGCCCAGGTCGACCATCGCCTGCAGCCCGAACACGACCGTGAGCAGGGCGACGAAGCACAGGCTGGTCTTGATCGCGAGCGAGAGCCTGCGCTTGTCGCGCAGGCGCTGGGACTGCGGGTCGACCGGCGCGTCTGGCGTGTCCAGGTGCATGGGAAGAGGATGGCGGCGAACGGGCGGGATGCAAGCCCCGGAGGCGCGGCATGGGTGGCGCGCCGCGGGCTGACGCCGGGATGGCGATGCGGCGGGCGCTCCCCCTCCCGGCCTCCCCCCGCTGCGCGGGCGGCAGGAGCCGGCGCCGGCGCGCTGGCGCTTCATGCTCCCTCCTCCGCTTGCGGGGGCGAAGAGGAGCGCCTGCGAACCGTCGGCTCGCGCGACGATGAGCGCCCGGCGCGCTGCGCCGGGCTGGACGGATCGGGGTGGCGGCACGCGCGGGCGCGTAAAATCGCGGCATGAACGAGCCGATTCCCACCGTCCGCCTGCGCAACGCCTGGCGCTCCAGCCATCCCTGGATCTTCCAGAAACTGGTCGAGAAGCCGGTGCCGCGGCCGAAACCCGGCAGCATCGTCGACGTCGCCGGTGTCGATGGCGTCTGGATCGGGCGCGGCTTCTACAACGGCCACTCGCGCATCGCGCTGCGCATCCTGGAGACCGATCCGGACGTGCCGGTCGACGCCGCCTGGTTTGCGGCCAGGGTCGACGCGGCGGTGCGGCTGCGCCGCGAGGTGCTGCGCCTGGACGACACCACCAGCGCCTGGCGCGTGGTGCACAGCGAGGGCGACGGCCTCAGCGGCCTGGTCGTGGACCGCTACGGCGACCTGCTGGTGGTCGAGTTCTTCAGCGCCGGCATGTTCCGCCATCGCGAGTGGATCTTCGCCGCGCTGCGCGAACACTTCCCGGGCTGCCGCTTCCACGCCTTTGCCGACGAGCACGTGCAGAAGCAGGAGTCGTTCGATTTCCACACCACGCCCGGCACCGCGCCGGCGCAGATCGTCGAGAACGGCGTGCGCTTCCGCGCCGATCCGGCCGGCGCGCACAAGACCGGTTTCTTTGCCGACCAGCGCGACAACCGGCAGTGGCTGTCCGAGCGCTGCGCCGGCAAGCGCGTGCTCGACCTGTGCTGCAACACCGGCGGCTTTGGCGTGTACGCGGCGGTGCGCGGCGCGGCCGAGGTGACCGGCATCGACATCGACCAGGCGGTGCTGGAGATCGCGCGCGGCAACGCCCGCCTCAACGGCCTGCAGGGCGCCGCGATGCCGCGCTTCGTGCAGGCCGACATCTTCCCCTGGCTGCGCGACGCGGCGACCAACGGCGAGCGCTACGACGTGGTGATCCTGGATCCGGCGAAGATGACCCGCGACCGCGACCAGGTGATCAACGCGCTGAAGAAGTACCTGGACATGAACAAGCTGGCGCTGGGCGTGGTGAAGCCCGGCGGGCTGTTCGCCACGTTCTCGTGCACCGGGCTGGTCAGCGAGGAGCAGTTCCTCGACATGCTGCGCCGCGCCGCCTTCTACGCCGGGCGCACGCTGCAGGTGCTGCGCGTGTCCGGCGCCGGCGCCGACCATCCCTTCCTGGCCAACGTGCAGGAGTCGCGCTACCTGAAGGCGGTGTTCTGCCGCGTGCTCGATTGAACCGGCGCGCGGGCGGCGGCCGGCGCCGCGGCACCCGCCGCGCGCTGGTCGCGGTCGCCCTGCTGACCGTCCTCGCGCTGGCCGCGACCTTCTTCGACTTCCCCTGGCGCAAGCGGGCGCAGCCGCCGGAACCACTGCCGCCGACGCCGCTGGACTGGCAGGCGCGGATCGCGCCCCTGGCCGGCGACGGCCACCGCGGCGTCCGCGACGGACACCTGCTGCAGGCGCGCTTCGACGAGCCCTGGGGCCTGGTGCGCGGGCCGGACGGCAGTCTGTTCGTCGCCGACGGCGGCGAGGCCAACCGCATCCGCCGGATCGCCCCGGACGGAACCGTGAGCACCTTCGCCGGCTCCAGCGAAGGCTTCAGCGACGGTGACGGGCGCGAGGCGAAATTCCACACGCCCTCGGCGCTGGCGGTCGACCTGTTCGGCAATCTCTACGTGGCCGATACCGGCAACCACGCCATCCGCCGGATCAGCCCGCAGGGGCGCGTGACCACGCTGGCCGGCGACGGTGTGCGCGGCAGCCGCGACGGCCCGGCCGGATACGCACGCTTCGACGCGCCGATGGGCGTGGCCGTGGATTTCGCCGGCCGCATCTACGTCGCCGACACCTGGAACGACCGCGTCCGCGTGATCGAACCCGGCGGCCTGGTGCGCACGCTCGCCGGCGGCGAGGGCCGGGGCCACGTCGACGCCCGCGGCGCGCAGGCGCGCTTCGATACGCCGACCGCGCTGGCCCTGGACCGCCGCGGCCGGCTCTGGGTGGCCGACACCGGCAACGGCGCCATCCGCTGGATCGCGCCCGACGGCGCCGTGCGCAGCTGCGATCCGGGCGCCTGGGCGGCGGGCGCGGCGGGCGGCGGGCGGCCGCTGTCGCTGGCGGCCACGCACGACGGCCAGCTCTACGTCGGCGACCTGTCGCCGGGGCGGATCCGCCAGATCGACTGCGACGGCCGCCGCGCGCGCATCCTGGCCGGAATGCCGCCGCGCCCCTTCGCCCGCCCCTCGGCGCTGTGGCTGGAGCCCGACGGCAGCCTGCTGCTGGCCGATGCCGCCGGCCACCGCCTGCACGGCATCGTCCCGCGTCGCGGCGACGCGCCTGCGCTCGCCGATGGTCCGGTCGGGCCCTCGCCTGTGCGCGCCCTGCCCGCCACCGGCCAGCGCTGGCCGTTCGCGCCGCAGGACGGCTGGCACGAGATCGCCGGCACCATGGGCGAGGTGCGCGGCAACTTCAGCGGACAGAGCCGCAGCCACCTGCACAACGGCCTGGACATCCGCGAGGACGTGGGCACGCCGGTGCTGGCCCTGGCCGAGGCCAAGGTCACCAGCCCGCTCGCGGCCTGGAGCTTCGGCGGGCAGGCCGAGGGGCTGGCGATCGACGACATCGGCTACGTGCACATGCGCGTGGGCCGCAGCGCGCAGGGGCGCGCCCTCGATCCGGCGCGGTTCCGCATCGAGCGCGACGAACGCGGCCGCGCCACCGGCGTGCGCGTCGCCCGCGGCACCCGCTTCCGCGCCGGCGAGGCCATCGGCACCCTCAACGCGCAGGCGCACGTGCACCTGATCGTCGGCCCCGCCGGGCACCAGCTCAACGCCCACCGGCTCGGCTTCCGCAACTTCAGCGACCGCGTGCCGCCGCGGATCGAGCGGGTGTTCCTGCTCGACGCGCACGACCTGCCGCTCACGCGCCGCGGCGGCGACCGGGTGCTGGTGGCGCGCGACGGCGGCGGCGTGCAGATCGTCGCCGACGCCTGGGACCAGGTCGACGGCAACCTGCCGCGGCGCCGCCTGGGCCTGCATCGCCTGGGCTACCAGGTGCTGCGCGCCGACGGTTCGATGCTGCCCGACGCCAGCGCGCCGCTGTGGACCCAGGACTATGCGCGGATGCCGGCGCACCCGGACGCGGTGAAGATCGCCTACGCGGCCAGCAGCGGCATCACCGTGCACGGCGCCGCGCGCACGCGCTTCCTCTACGTGGTCAGCAACATCGTCCGCGGCGACGAGGCCCGCGTGACCCACTGGCAGCCCGCCGACCTGCCTCCGGGCGACTACCTCATCCGCGTCTTCGCCGAGGACGCCAGCGGCAACGCCGCGACGGGCGTGCTGCCGGTGACGGTGGTCGATACCCTGCCTCCGATGACGGAGTGAGTCCCGCGGCCATCACCGCGACCGCAGCCAGTCGCGCAGCACCACGGCCTGGTTGTGGGCCTCGTCGCGGGCGCCGTAGACGAGGGTGACGCGGCCCTTGCGCAGCCAGGGCGCGAGCTCGGCCACGGCCGCATCGTTGGCGGCGAGTTCGCCGCGGTAGCGCTCCGCGAATTCGGCGAAGCGCTCCGGGCGGTGGCCGAACCACTGGCGCAGGGCGGTGCTGGGCGCGATGTCCTTCAGCCACAGGTCCAGCGCCAGCGCTTCCTTCTTCAGGCCGCGTGGCCACACCCGGTCGACCAGGATGCGTGCGCCGTCGCCGCGGGCCGGCGGCTCCCAGGCGCGCTTGAGGCGGATGTCCATGGTCCGACCCTGCGCCCGCGGCGGCGGCCGATCAAGCGGCGGCGCAGCAGGGCGGCGCCGGCCGCGGTGATCGGGATCAATGCGCCTTGACCGGCGGTGGGCGAGAATCGGGGTTTCCAGTTCCCGGAGCAGGGCCATGAACCAGTCATTCGCCGACCGCGTCGCCATCGTCACCGGAGGCGCGTCGGGCATCGGCGAGGCGGTGTGCCGGCGGCTGTCGGCGGGCGGCGCGAAGGTGGTGGTCGCCGACTACAACGGCGAGGCCGCGCAGGCCCTGGCCGACGCGCTCGGCAACGCGATCGCGGTGCAGCTGGACGTGGCCGACGCCGAAGCGGTGCGCGGCATGGTCGAGCGCACGGTCGAAACCTTCGGCGCCCTGCACATGGCGGTGAACAACGCCGGCATCGGCGGGCCCTCGCACCCCACCGCCGAATACCCGCTCGACAAGTGGCACCGGGTCATCGACGTCAACCTGCACAGCGTGATGTATGCGCTGAAGTACGAGATCCCGGCGATGGTGGCGGCCGGCGGCGGCGCCATCGTCAACATGGCCTCGATCCTGGGCAGCGTCGGCTGGACCGGCTCGATCGCCTACGTCGCCGCCAAGCATGCGCTGCTGGGCATGACCAAGACCGCGGCGATGGAGTACGCGACCCAGGGCGTGCGCATCAACGCCGTGGGCCCGGCCTACATCGATACGCCGCTGCTGGCCAACCTCGACCGCACGGTCTACGACGGCCTGGTGTCGCTGCACCCGATGGGGCGGCTGGGAACGGCCGATGAAGTGGCGGCGCTGACCTGCTTCCTGCTGTCGCCGGAAGCCTCGTTCGTCACCGGCAGCTATCACCTGGTCGACGGCGGCTATACCGCGCGCTGAGCTGCGGCGAGGCGGGTCGGCGCGCTTGCCGGCCCGCGCGACAGCGGCGCCTGCTGGCCGTGGCTCGGGGCGTCCCCTGCGGCTGGCGATGCGGCTCGCGGCGGACGCATCCCCGCGCAGGCCGGACGGGCTGTACCGCGGTCGGGCCGGCGTGGCTACCCGGGGGACTGGCTGCAGTCGGGCGCCGCCGGCGCGCCCCCGGGTGCACCCTCGGCAACCGCCAGCGGCCGCACGTGCGCGAGCAGGCTGAGCAGCAGCCTGCCCGGCTCCTCCCACGGCAGCATGTGCGCCGAGCGCTCGAACCACACGCCGCACTTGTAGGGCGCCTCCACGCGCGCCAGCCAGTCCGCGGTCGGCTGCGAGGGCGTGGTGTAGTCGTGGCGGCCCATGAACATCAGCACCGGGATCGGGAATTCGCGCACCGGCGTGAAATCGACCGCGAGGTACTCGTCCAGCAGCCGGCCCAGGGTGAATACGCTGCCTGCGTTGATCGCCGCGCGGTCGGCCGCGTCGTAGTCCGGCGACAGCCGCGCCGCGCCGAAGTGGTAGCGGTTGCCGCCGTCGCGGAACGCGCTGAGCCCGCCGTAGTGCTGCGGCCAGCGGCGGGCGAGGATGATGCGTTCGCGGGTGATCGGCCGGTCGCCCGGATAGGGCAGGATCGATTCGATCTCGGCCACGGCCTCGGCGTTGCCGTGCCTGCGCGCCTGTTCCAGCCCGTATTCGACGCTCAGCCGCTCGTTCTCGCGCACGTCGATGACCTGGCCGATGCCGACGTAGGCGTGGAACAGGTCCGGCCGCGCCAGCGCTGCACGCATCGCCGGCACCGTGCCCCAGCTGTGCGCCATCAGCACCAGCCGGTCCTTGCCCAGCTTCGTGCGAACGTGTTCGGCGATCGCGACCAGGTCGTCGACATAGGTCTGGATGCGGATCGTCGCCGCCACCGCGTCGGAGTGGTCCTCGCGATAGGTCTTGCCGGCGCCGCGCTGGTCGTAGTTGACCAGGGTGAAGTATTCCTCCAGCGGGCGCTGGAACTGCCACAGGCTGGGGATGTGCGGCGAGGCCGGCCCGCCGTGCACGGACAGGATCACCGGATTGGCGCGGTCCTGCCCGCGGATGCTGATCCAGTGGTCGACGCCGCCGATCGGCGTGCGGTAGGTCTCCTGCACGCCATCCGGGTTGGGGATGCGCATCAGGTCCTCGACCACCGCGCGGGCGCGGGCGTAATCGTCGCCCGGGGCGGGTGCCTGGGCGGAAACGTGATGGGCCGGCCACAGGGCCAGCAGCAGGCCTGCGGCGAACGCACGGGCGCCGGTCATGCGCGGAATCTTCCTTTCATCCTTCAGCAGATACCCACGGTACGCCAGCGGTTGCAGCGCCGGCGTGATGCCGCTGTCGCGCGTGGACGCCTCAGGCGCGGCCCCTGCCCGCGACCAGGCGATGCCCCAGCCACGCGGCCGGCAGGTAGGCGACCGCCAGGTCCAGCGCGATGAACCAGACCGGTGCCGGCAGCATGAAGGCGTTGATGATCCCGCCGAGCAGGAACAGGCCGCCGACGACGAGCGCCGGGCCGGTGGTCCTGGCGGGCGTCAGCGCGGTCGCGACCAGGGCGCCGGCGAGGGTGCCCAGCGCGTGCGCGAGGAAGGGGAAGAGGAAGTGCCTGGGTGCGAACAGGTGCATCGATGCCTTCAGGCCTTCGGCGGTGGTCAGGTCGGCGCCCGCGGGCGGCGCGATGACCTGGCCGCCGAGCACGATCAGGCCCATGTTGACCAGGCTGCCCGCGATCAGCCCGGCAAGGACGGCGAGGACGGGTCGGAGGATTCGGCGCATCGGGGAATCTCCCTGGCTGTGCAGTCGCGGTGCCGGCCGGCGGAGGCGCCACGGGTTCCGCGGGCCGAGCGGGATCCGTGCACTCGCCACGGACCCGGCTCAGTCCCTGCGACGGCCCGCCGCTACACTGGCGCGATGGACCCACAGACCCTGCTCATCCTGATCGCCGGCCTGCTCGGGCTGGTGGTCGTGCTGCTGATCGTACTCCTGCTCAGGCGCCCTGAAACCCGGCTGGGCCTGGCGCTGGAGCGGTCCCTGCGCGAGGAGCAGCGCGCCGGCCGCGGCGAGCTGCGGCAGCAGCTCGACAGCCTGTCGGCGACGCAGGGACAGCGGATCGACGGCTTCGGCGGCCAGCTGCAGGCGGTCGCGGCGCGCACCGACCAGCGCCTGGACGAACTCACCCGCGCCACCGACCAGCGCCTGGACCTGCTGCGCGAGGCGCTGCTCGACGATGCCCGCAAGGCGCGCGCGGAAGGCGCCGAGGTGCAGCAGCGCTTCGAGACGCTGATGGGCCAGCGCCTGACCGAACTCACCCAGCGCAACGAGCAGCGCATCGGCGAGATGCGCGCCACCCTGGAGCAGCAGCTGCAGCGCCTGCAGGCCGACAACGCGCAGAAGCTCGAGCAGATGCGCGCGACGGTCGACGAGAAGCTGCACGCGACCCTGGAGACGCGACTGACCGAGAGCTTCGGCAACGTCACGAAGATGCTGGCGCAGGTGCACCAGGGCCTGGGCGACATGAACAAGCTCGCCGCCGACGTCGGCGGCCTGCAGCGGGTGCTGACCAACGTCAAGACCCGCGGCGTGTTCGGCGAGGTGCAGCTGGCCGGCCTGCTCGAACAGGTGTTCGCGCCGGAGCAGTACGCGAGCAACGTCGCCACCGTGCCCGGCAGCGGCGAGCGGGTGGAGTTCGCGGTGCGGTTCCCGGGGCCGTCCGAGGACCCGGTGTGGCTGCCGATCGACGCCAAGTTCCCGCGCGAGGACTACGAGCGCCTGCTCGACGCGCAGGATCGCGCCGATGCCGACGCGGTCAGGCAGGCCGGCGATGCGCTCGAGCGCGCGGTACGGCTGCAGGCCAGGGAGATCCGCAAGTACATCGCGGTGCCGCACACCACCGAGTTCGCGATCCTGTTCCTGCCGACCGAAGGGCTCTACGCCGAGGTGCTGCGCCGCCCGGGCCTGTTCGAGGCGATCCAACGCGACCAGCGCATCACCCTCGCCGGCCCGACCACGCTGCTGGCCCTGCTGACCAGCCTGCAGGTCGGCTTCCGCACGGTGGCGATCGAGAAGCGTTCGGCCGAGGTCTGGAACATCCTGGCCCGGGCCAAGCGCGAGTTCGGCAAGTTCGGGGACGTGATGGACTCGGTCAAGAACAAGCTGGAGCAGGCCAGCCGCCAGATCGACCAGACCGGCGTGCGCACCCGCGCCATCGAGCGCAGCCTGCGCGAGGTGGAATCGCTGCCGGGCGAAGGCGCGCCGCAGCTGGTGGATGGGGTGCAGTCTGCGCCGGGCGACGAACTCGGTCTGTCGCCAACGACTGATCCGAAAAACGAATAGTTTCCGTTGGCCTCGTGCAGTATTTGCCCACGAATGCGCTGGTCGCGGGCAGGGTGATCCAGGAACCTGCCGCGGCATCAAGGAGGAGACAATGCACCGGCAGCCTTGTGTCTATCTTCTGGCCAGCGGTCGCAACGGTACCCTGTACTGCGGCGTGACCAGCGCGCTGGTGCAGCGTGTCTGGCAGCACCGCCAGCACCAGGTCGAAGGCTTCACCCGCAGCTACGGGGTGACGCAGCTGGTCTGGTACGAACTCCATCCCACGATGGAGGCGGCCATCTTGCGGGAGAAGCGAATCAAGCGCTGGGAGCGGGCGTGGAAGCTGAGGCTGATCGACGAAACGAATCCGTCGTGGCGGGACCTGTGGCCGGATATCGCGGGAGAAGTGCCGACAGCCAGGGTCCATGGGTCCCCGCCTGCGCGGGGACGACGTTCCCGGTAGCCAACAGGGGCCCTGACGGGAAGGGGAACTCGCTGGCTGCGGCCTGCGCGGGGAGGACGTTCCCGGTAGCCAACAGGGG
>CAKTDC010000015.1 GCA_934541015.1 uncultured Luteimonas sp. | reverse complement strand
AGCAGGCGCTGGTAGAACTGCTTGCGGTAGAGGATGTCCAGGCCGAGCGTGGGCTCGTCCAGCACCAGCAGGCGGGCGTCGATCGCCATCACCAGGGCCAGGTGCAGCTGCACGATCATGCCCTTGGACATCTCGCGCACCCGCATCTTCGGGGTCAGTCTGGTGTTGGCCAGGAAGCGTTCGCAGCGGGCGCGGTCGAAGCGCGGGTGCACGCCTTCGACATAGGCGATCGCGTCGCGCACGCGCATCCAGCGCGGCAGCACGGCGACGTCGGCGATGAAGCAGACCTCGTTCATCAAGCGGTCGCGATCCCGGCGCGGGTCCATGCCCAGGACCGACAGCTCGCCGTCGAAGGAGATCAGCCCGAGCACGGACTTGAGGGCGGTGGTCTTGCCGGCGCCGTTGGGCCCGACCAGGCCGACGATGCGTCCGGCTTCGATGCGGAAGCTGGCGCCGTCGAGCGCGGGCTTGCCGCGATAGGTCTTGCGCAGGCCGCGGGCATCGATCACGGCGGTATCGTGCGCGTTCATGCGGCATCTCCCTCGCGCAGCAGTTTTTCCGGGGTCAGGCCCAGCAGGCGGATCCGCTCCAGGACCTGCGGCCATTCCTCCCGGAGAAAGCGTTCGCGTTCGTTGAGCAGAAGCTTCTTCGATGCCTCTTCGGTGACGTACATGCCCAGACCTCTGCGTTTCTCGACGAGTGCCTCGTCCGCCAGTTCCTGGTAGGCGCGGGAGACGGTGATGGGATTGAGCTGGTATTCGGCCGCCACCTGGCGGACCGAGGGCAGGGCGTCGCCGGGCCTGAGCTCGCCGTCGAGCATCATCGCGATGACCCGTTCCTTCAGCTGGCGGTAGATGGGAGCGCCGTCGCTCCACTGGATGTCGGCCATGGTTCAGCTCCGGCTGCCGCGCGATCCGCGTGCGAAGGAGAAATAGGGGATTGCGAACACCTCGCGGGCGGTGGAGCCGCGGCGCCGGCGCTGCGGCTCGGCGGTCGCGGCGTCCGGCCGGAGCGCGGGTTCGTCGGCGTGGGCGGCGGGTGCGGCGCGGGCGGCGGCGAAGGTCGCGTCGGGGCCGGAGGGCAGGGGCTGGCCGGCGACAAGGCCCAGGAGCAGCATCACGCCGCTGGTGGAGAAAGCCAGTATCGTGTGGCGGAGCTTGCGGTTCATGATGAACGTCCTGCTCTGGTGGATAGGTGTTGTATTCAACTATAACACCGAAACAGGGACTGTCAACGGATTCCGGGGCCGCGTGCCCCCAACTGAAGTCATGGTGCCCGCCGGACCCGGCGGGCCGCATCACCCGAAGGCGGAAATCGCGATGAAATCACTGATCTGCGCGCTGCTCCTGGGCTTCTTCACCGCCGCCGCGCCCGCCGTGGCGGGCGACGGGCTGCTCGATCGCAGCTACCGGCCGCTGGCCGGGAAAACCCCCGTGCACCTGGGCAGCCGCTACGGCGGCAAGGTGCTGCTGATCGTCAACACCGCGAGCAAGTGCGGCTTCACGCCGCAGTTCGAGGCGCTCGAGGCGATGGACGCGAAGTACCGCGCGCGCGGGTTCGCCGTGCTCGGCTTCCCGTCGGGCGACTTCAAGGCGCAGGAGTTCGAGGATGAGGCGCAGATCCGCGAGTTCTGCACCCTGACCTACGGGGTGAAGTTCCCGATGTTCGAGCGGGTGCACGTGGTCGGCGAGCAGGCCACGCCGCTGTACCGCGACCTGGTGCGGATCACCGGCACGGCGCCGGGCTGGAACTTCCACAAGTACCTGCTCGGCCGGGACGGGCGCGTGATCGACAACTGGGGCAGCCGCACCAGGCCGGACGATCCGGCCATCGTCGCGGCCATCGAGCGCGCGCTGGCGGCCCCGGCCCCGCCGCCAGCGGGGCGCTGAACCGCCGCCGGCGCGGCGATTGCCGGCGCCGCCAAGGCCCGCGACAATAGCCGTTTTGCGCCGCCGCCCCGGGCGACGCCGGACAGGAGCCATACCCCGATGACGAGCTTCGTGCGCGCCGCCTCCGCGCTGCTATTGGCCGTGGCCGCCACCGCCGCCTTCGCCCAGGAACCGGCCGGACTCGAGGGCGAGCGTGAGCGGATCAGCTACATGATGGGCATGGACGTGGGCCGCTCGTTCGCGGCGGTGGGCCCGGACATCGACTTCGCGCAGTTCGAGCGCGCCCTGCGCCATGCGCTCGACGGCGGCGAGCCGCTGATCTCCGAGCAGGACGCGGCCGCGCTTGCCGGGCCGCTGAGACAACGCGCTGCGGCGCGCGCAGGCAGGCCGATCCCGGGGATGGCACCCGGTTCGCAGCCGCCTGCGACGATCGACACCGCCAAGGTCGGGCTGATGCTCGGCGCCGATGCCGGCCGCTCGCTGGCGCCGCTGCGCGACGAGATCGATGCGGCGGTGCTGGTGCGCGGCGTGCGCGCGCTCGCGCTCGGGCAGACGCCGCTGCTTTCGCCCGAGCAGGCCCGGCAGGCGGCGGAGGCGCTGAACACGCGGATCCAGGCCAGGGCCGCGGCCGCGGCCGGGGACAACCGCCGCGCCGGCAACGAATTCCTGGCCGGCAACCGCTCGGCCAAGGGTGTCTTCGCCACGCCCTCGGGGCTGCAGTACATGGTGCTCCGGCAGGGCTCCGGCCGCCGGCCGATGATCTCCGACCGGGTCCGCGTGCAGTATCGCGGCAGCCTGCTCGACGGCACCGTGTTCGACAGTTCCTACGACCGCGGCGCCCCCGCCGAATTCCAGCTGCGGCAGCTGATCAGCGGCTGGACCGAAGGCCTGATGCTGATGCCGATCGGCGCCAAGTACCGCTTCTGGGTACCCGGCGAACTGGGCTACGGCGAGGCCGGCAGCCCGCCCGCCATCGGTCCCAACGCCCTGCTGGTGTTCGACGTCGAACTGCTCGACATCCTCTGAAGTTTCCCTGCCGTCCGCGCCGCGGCGGTGTCCCTTTTCGCGATTCCCCAGGAGTTCCAAGCATGAAAGCTTCCATCCGTATCGTCCCGCTCGGGCTGCTCGCAGCGGTGCTTGCCCTGCCGCTGATGGCCTGCAAGCCCATCGACAAGGAGTCGGGCAAGGCCCTGACCACCGGCACGGTCGCCGCCGCGGACCTGTCCACCGACAAGGAGCAGGTGAGCTGGGTGATCGGCACCCAGATCGGGGAGAGCCTGGCCGAGGTGCAGGAGGAGGTCGAGCTGGACATGGTGATCCGCGCGATCCGCGCCCGGGTCGACGGCCAGGAGGCGGTGTTCGACGCGGAGACGTCCAACCAGATCATGATGGGCTTCGGCGAGCGCATGCAGCAGCGCCAGATCGCGAAGATCGCCGAGCAGGCCGCGGCCAACGCCGAGGAAGGCCGCAAGTTCTTCGCCGAGAACGGCAAGAAGCCGGAGGTGAAGACCACCGGGTCGGGCCTGCAGTACCAGGTGCTCGGCGAGGGCAGCGGCGCCCGGCCCGCGGCCGACGCCACGGTGAAGGTGCACTACCGCGGCACGCTGCTCTCGGGCGAGACCTTCGACGACTCCTACGCGCGCGGCGAGCCCGCCCAGTTCGCGCTCAACCAGGTGGTGCCGGGCTGGCAGGAAGGCCTGCAGCTGATGCCGGTGGGCAGCAAGTACAGGTTCTGGATCCCAGGCGAACTCGGCTACGGCGAGCAGGGCACCCCGGGTGGCCCGATCGCGCCCAACGCCACCCTGGTGTTCGAGGTCGAGCTGCTGGAAATCGTCAACCCCGCGCAATAAGGCGGGTGCAGGCTGGCGGCATGGATTCGTATCCATGTCGCCGGCGCACGATGACGCAGCCCCGGAGCAAGAGCGATGAGTGCAGGATCGGCCGACGCGGCGTTCGAGGCCAGGCTGGTGGAGCTGGAAACCCGGCTGGCGTTCCAGGAGCAGGCGCTGGCCGAGCTCAACGACGCGCTGAGCGCCAGCCGCCTGGAGACTGCGGCCAATGCCGCCCTGCTGCGGCGCCTGGTCGAGGACATCAAGCTCACCCGCGGCGACTCCCCGGGCGATCCCGCACTCGAGCCGCCGCCTCCGCACTACTGATCGATGGTTCCGACCGCATGAGCGATTCGCTGCGCGACCAACTGCTGGGACTGGGCTTCAAGCCGGCTGCGAAGCCGGCTGCAAAGACCGCTGAAAAGGCTGCCACGAGGCCGTCCGGAAAGCCTTCGGGGAAGCCGTCCGGGAAGCCGCCGGCAAAACCGGCGACGCCTGCCGCGGCCGACGCCGCCCGCCAGCGCCGCAAGCCGGGGCGGCGGCAGGACCGGGGCGAGATCGACCTGGCCAAGGCCTACGCGATCCGCGCGCAGAAGGAGAAGGACGAGCGGATCGAGGCCGAACGCCGCCGCCAGGAGGAAGCGCGGCAGCGGCGCGAGGCGCGCGCGAAACTCGACGAGCTGCTCAGGGACAAGGCGCTGAACGCCGCCGACGCGGACATGGCCCGCCACTTCGAGTACGGCGGCAAGATCAAGCGCATCTACGTCACCCCGGAGCAGCTGAAGGCGCTCAACGCCGGGCTGCTCGGCGTGGTGCAGCTCAACGGCCGCTACCTGCTGGTGACCGCGGCCATGCTCGCCGAGGCGGAGGCCGTATTCGCGCCGTGCGTCGCACTGAAGGTGGATCCGGACGCGCCGGTGGCCGACGATCCCTACGCCGACCCGAAGTACCAGGTGCCCGACGACCTGGTCTGGTAGCGGCCGATCACCCTCTATTCCGGGTCGTAGTCCAGGTTCGAGGCCAGCCAGCGCTCGGTTTCCGCCAGCGGTACGCCGCGGCGCCTGGCGTAGTCGGTCATCTGGTCCTTGCCCAGCCGCCCGACGACGAAATACTTGCTGTCCGGATGGCTGAAGTAGTAGCCCGAGACCGCGGCCGTGGGCAGCATCGCGAAGCCGTGGGTCAACTCCATGCCGGCGTTGGCGGTGGCGTCGAGCACGTCGAACAGCTGTTCCTTGGGGCTGTGGTCGGGGCAGGCGGGGTAGCCCGGGGCCGGGCGGATGCCGCGGTAGGCTTCGTCGATCAGGGCCTCGTTGTCGAGCGCTTCATCCGGAGCATAGCCCCAGAACTCGGTGCGCACGCGACGGTGCAGGTGCTCGGCCAGGGCTTCGGCCAGGCGGTCGGCCAGGGCCTTGAGCAGGATGCCGCGGTAGTCGTCGTGGTCGGCGCGGAAGCGCTCCAGGTGCGGCTCGATGCCGATGCCTGCGGTGACGGCGAACATGCCCATCCAGTCCTTCAGCCCGGTGTGCTTCGGGGCGATGAAATCGGCCAGGCAGAAATCCGGACGCTCGACCGGCTTGTCGACCTGCTGGCGCAGGAAGGGAACGGTGATGATGTCGCCCGGCGCGATCTCCAGCTCGACGTCGTCGCCGGTGGCGGCGGCCGGGAACAGGCCGAACACCGCCTTCGCGGTCAGCCACTTCTCGCGGATGATGGTGTCGAGCATCTCGCGCGCGTCGCGGTAGAGCTCGCTGGCCGATGCGCCCACGACCTCGTCGGTGAGGATCGCGGGATAGCGGCCGGCCAGCTCCCAGGCCTGGAAGAACGGCGTCCAGTCGATGGTCCCGACCAGATCGGCGAGCGGATAGTCGTCGAACACGGTGATGCCCGGCTTCGCCGGCTGCGGCGGCAGGTAGCCGTCCCAGCCGCCATCGAACTTCTGGCCGCGCGCCTTCTCCAGCGGCACCAGCCGCTTGGCGTCACCGCGGTTGCGGTGGCGCTGCCGGATTTCGGCGTAGTCGGCCTCGTTGGCGGCGACGAAGGGCGCACGCAGTTCGGCCGAGACCAGCGACTGCGCCACGCCGACCGCGCGCGAGGCATCCTTCACCCAGATCGTGGGCGCCTTGTAGAACGGGTCGATCTTGAGCGCGGTGTGCGCGCGCGAGGTGGTGGCGCCGCCGATCATCAGCGGGATGGTCAGGCCCTGGCGCTGCATCTCGCGGGCAACGTGGCCCATCTCCTCCAGCGAGGGCGTGATCAGGCCCGACACCCCGACCAGGTCGGCGTTTTCGGCGATCGCGGTGTCGATGATCTTCTGCGCCGGCACCATGACACCGAGGTCGACCACCTCGAAGTTGTTGCAGGCCAGGACCACGCCGACGATGTTCTTGCCGATGTCGTGCACGTCGCCCTTGACCGTGGCCATCACGATCTTGCCGTTGTTCTTCCCGGTGTCGCCGGTGCGCAGCTTCTCGGCCTCGATGAAGGGCAGCAGGTGGGCGACGGCCTTCTTCATCACCCGCGCCGACTTCACCACCTGCGGCAGGAACATCTTGCCGGCGCCGAACAGGTCGCCGACCACGTTCATGCCGTCCATCAGCGGCCCTTCGATCACGTCCAGCGGCCGCGCGGCCTGCAGGCGCGCCTCCTCGGTGTCCTCGACCACGTACTGGTCGATGCCGTGCACCAGGGCGTGGCTCAGGCGCGCGCGCACGTCGCGCCCGCGCCACGACAGGTCCTCCTCCTGCTTCCTGCCCTTGCTGCCCTTGTAGCGTTCGGCCAGCGCCAGCAGGCGTTCGGTGGAATCGGGGCGGCGGTTGAGCACCACGTCCTCGACGTGCTCGCGCAGCTCGGGATCGATGTCGTCGTAGATGGTCATCGCACCGGCGTTGACGATGCCCATGTCCATGCCCGCGCGGATCGCGTGGTACAGGAAAACCGAGTGGATCGCCTGGCGCACGGTCTCGTTGCCGCGGAACGAGAACGAGACGTTGGAGACGCCGCCGGACACATGGCAGTGGGGCAGGGTCGCCTTGATGATCCGCGTCGCCTCGATGAAGTCGACGGCGTAGTTGTTGTGCTCCTCCAGTCCGGTGGCGATGGCGAAGATGTTGGGGTCGAAGATGATGTCCTCGGGCGGGAAACCGACCTCGTCGACCAGGATCCGGTAGGCGCGGGTGCAGATCTCCACCTTGCGCCCGACGGTGTCGGCCTGGCCGTCCTCGTCGAAGGCCATGACCACCGCCGCCGCGCCGTAGCGCAGCACCCTGCGCGCCTGTTCGACGAACTGCTCCTTGCCTTCCTTGAGCGAGATCGAGTTGACCACGCCCTTGCCCTGCAGGCACTTCAGCCCGGCCTCGATCACCTCCCACTTCGAGGAGTCGACCATCACCGGGATGCGCGCGATATCGGGCTCGGAGGCGATCAGGGTCAGGAAGCGGGTCATCGCCTTCGCCGAGTCGATGAGTCCCTCGTCCATGTTGACGTCGAGGATCTGCGCCCCGTTCGCCACCTGCTGGCGCGCGACCTCGACCGCCTCCTCGAAGCGGTCCTCCTTGATCAGCTTCTTGAACTTCGCGCTGCCGGTGACGTTGGTGCGCTCGCCGACGTTGACGAACAGCAGCTCGGGAGTGATGACCAGCGGCTCCAGGCCGCTCAGGCGGGTGTGGCGCGGGGTGGCGGTCATGCGGCGTTCCCCGGTGCTGCCGGCAGTGTGCGCGGCGGCAGGCCGGCCACGGCGTCGGCGATCGCGCGGATGTGGTCGGGGGTGGTGCCGCAGCAGCCACCGACGAGGTTGAGCAGGCCGGCCTGGGCGAATTCGCGCAGCACCGTGGCGGTTTCCTGCGGCGTCTCGTCGTAGCCGCCGAAGGCGTTGGGCAGGCCGGCATTGGGATGCGCGCTGACGTGGCACCTGGCCAGCGTGGCCAGCGTCTCCACGTGCGGGCGCAGGTCCTTCGCGCCGAGCGCGCAGTTCAGGCCCACCGCCAGCGGGCGGCTGTGCGCCACCGAGGTCAGGAAGGCCTCCGCGGTCTGCCCGGACAGGGTGCGCCCCGAGGCGTCGGTGATGGTGCCGGAGATCATCACCGGCAGGCGGCCGCCGCGCGCGTCGAAGGCTTCCTCGATCGCGTACAGCGCGGCCTTGGCGTTGAGCGTGTCGAAGATGGTCTCGACCATCAGGATGTCGGCGCCGCCGTCGACCAGTCCGTCGGTCGCTTCGCGATAGGCCAGGCGCAGGGCGTCGAAGCTGGTGTTGCGGAAGCCCGGATCGTTGACGTCGGGGCTGATCGAGGCGGTGCGGCTGGTCGGGCCGAGCACGCCGATGACGAAGCGCGGCCGCTCCGGCGTCAGCGCCTCCATCGCGTCGCAGCAGGCGCGGGCGATCCGCGCGCCGGCGCTGTTGAGCTCGTGGACCAGATGCTCCAGGCCGTAGTCGGCCTGGCTGATCGAGGTGGCGTTGAAGGTGTTGGTCTCGACCAGGTCGGCCCCGGCCTCGAGATAGGCCGTGTGGATGGCGGCGACGAGGTCGGGGCGGGTCAGCAGGAGCAGGTCGTTGTTGCCCTTGAGGTCGTGGCCGCCGCCGGCGGGCGCCGGGCGCGTGCCGTCGAAGCCGGCGGCGAAACGCTCGCCGCGGTAGTCGGCCTCCTCCAGCCCGTGGCGCTGGATCATGGTGCCCATGGCGCCGTCGATCACCAGGATGCGATCGCGCAGGCCCGCCTCGAGCAGGGCGACGCGCCCCGGGTGGAGCCACGGCAGCCGCTGGCCCGGCAGGTGGGCACCGGCAATGGTCGGATCAGGAGGTGTCATGAGGATTTTCCGCTCTTGCTTCTGCCGATTCCCGATTCCCCATTCCCGATTTCCGGCTTCCCCGCAATCATCGAGATCACCTCGAAATGCGGCGGACGCTTCTCGCGGGTGACCGTTTCGGCGTTGAGCAGCTCCAGCCCGGCGCGCGCGACGAAGCGGCGCAGGTCCCGGTCGGTGAAGCCGAGGTTGGCGTGGCCGTAGGCCTGGACCACGCTCTGGTGTTCGTGCCGGGCCAGGCTCGACAGCAGCAGCCGGCCGCCGGGGCGCAGTACGCGCGCGGCCTCGGCCACGGCCTGCGCCGGCTTGTCGGCGTAGGTCAGGGCGTGCATCAGCACCACCAGGTCGAACTCGCCCTCGGCGAAGGGCAGGGCGTGCATGTCGCCCTCGCGCACCTCGACGTTGCGGAAGCGGCGCAGGCGCTCGGCCGCGGCCGCGACCACCCGCGGGCTGCTGTCGACGCAGACGTAGCGGTGGGCGTGCGGCGCCAGCAGTTCGGCCAGCACGCCGTCGCCCGAGGCGATGTCGAGCACGTCGCCGGTTTCCAGCAGCGGCAGCGCGCTGCGCGCCAGCGCCTCCCAGGTGCGGCCGGGGGAGTAGTGGCGCTCCATGTCGCCGGCGACGCTGTCGGCCCAGTTCTGGTCGGCGGCGCGGGCGGCGAGCACGGCCGGCACGCGCTCGGCGTCCTGGCGCAGCAGGGGATCGTCGCTGCCGGTGGACAGCGCCTGCCACAGTGCGCGCTGGGCGGGGTCGAGGGCCTCGTCGTCGAAGCGGTAGTAGGCCGAGACGCCCGAGCGCCGGTCGCGCACCAGCCCGGCCTCCTTCAGCCTGGCCAGGTGGGTGGACACGCGCGGCTGCGCCAGGCGGGTGATCGCGGAGAGTTCGGCCACGGTCAGTTCCTCGCCCTCGAGCAGCGCCAGCAGGCGCACGCGCGTCGGGTCGGCGAGGACCTTGAGCCGCGCGGACCAGGCTTCGAGGTCCATACATATCTCCATATCGCGATATAGAGATATTCTGGCGCCGCAGCGCGGGCGCGGTCAAGCCACGGCCGCGTTCGCCGCACGGGTTGGGGTTCGCCAACCGGCCCGGCTACAATCCGGTGACTACGGTAACAATGGGGCCGGTCGTGGATTTCGGGTTCAGTGAAGAACAGTTGATGATCCAGGATGTGGCCCGCCGCATCGCCCGGGAAAAGATCGCGCCGAGCGCCGGGCACCACGACCTTACCGGCGAATTCCCGCTCGAGAACATCCGCCTGCTGGGCGCGAACGGCCTGATGGGCATCGAGGTACCGGCCGAGTACGGCGGCGCCGGCATGGACCCGGTGGCCTACGTGCTGGCCATGATCGAGGTGGCCGCGGCCGACGCCGCACACTCGACCATCATGTCGGTCAACAACTCGCTGTTCTGCAACGGCATCCTGACCCACGGCAGCGAGGCGCAGAAGCAGCTGTACGTGCGCGCGATCGCCGCGGGCGAGGAGATCGGCGCCTTCGCCCTGACCGAGCCGCAGTCGGGCTCCGACGCCACCGCCATGCGCTGCCGCGCCGTGAAGCAGGCCGACGGCAGCTTCGTGGTCAACGGCAAGAAGAGCTGGATCACCTCCGGCCCGGTGGCGAAGTACGTCGTGCTGTTCGCCATGACCGATCCCGACAGGGGCGCGCGCGGCATCACCGCCTTCCTGGTCCACGGCGACCGCCAGGGCTTCGGCCGCGGCAAGACCGAGCCCAAGCTCGGCATCCGCGCCTCGGCCACCTGCGAGATCGAATTCAACGACTACGTGGTCCGGCCCGACGAGGTGCTGGGCGAAGAAGGGCAGGGCTTCAGGATCGCCATGGGCGTGCTCGACGCCGGCCGCATCGGCATCGCCAGCCAGGCCATCGGCATCGCCCGCGCGGCGTATGAGGCCACGATCGGATACGTGAAGGAGCGCAAGGCCTTCGGCCAGCCGATCGGCGCGTTCCAGATGACCCAGGCCAAGATCGCCGACATGAAGTGCAGACTCGACGCGGCCACCCTGCTGACGCTGCGCGCGGCCTGGGTGAAGGGCCAGGGCCAGCGCTTCAGCACCGAGGCCGCCATCGCCAAGCTCACCGCGTCCGAGGCGGCGATGTGGATCACCCACCAGGCGCTGCAGATCCACGGCGGCATGGGCTATTCGAAGGAAATGCCGATCGAGCGCTACTTCCGCGACGCCAAGATCACCGAGATCTACGAGGGCACCAGCGAGATCCAGCGCCTGGTGATCGCCCGCAACGAAACCGGGCTGCGCTGAGAGCCGGCAGCCCATGGCCAGTCGTTCCCGCGCGAAGGTCCCTGAACTCACCGACGAGTCCGAGCCGCGCGCCCGCAGCCACTATCCAGACGCCGGGCCGCCAGCCCGCGTCGCCCACCCCGGCCCGCGTGCGAACGCGGGCCTTGCTTCATCCGGAGAACCGCCGTCATGACGTCCGCCTCACGTTCCCGCAAGCCCGTGGCGAAGAAGGCCGCCAGCAAGACCTCCCCGCCGCGCCGCGACAGCCAGAGGCGCGCGTCGAAGGATCCGGAGAGCCTGCTCGAACCGATCCTGGCGGCGATCCGCAAGCTCGCCGGGCGCGGCCGGCAGGACGACGCCCGCGCCTTCGCGGCGGCCTTCTATCGCCGCCTGACCCGCGACGAACTGCCCCTGCACGGGCCCGAGGGCTGGGCGGCGCTGGCCAACGACCTGCTGGAGTTCGCGCACAGGCGCAAGCCCGGCACCGCGCTGGTGCGCCTGTTCAACCCGGCGGCGAAGACCCACGGCTGGGAGTCGCCGCACACGGTGCTGCAGATCGTCAACGACGACATGCCGTTCCTCGTCGACTCGGTGACGATGACCCTGACCGAGCTCGGCATCGGCATGCACGTGCTGGGGCATCCGGTGATCGCAGTCGAGCGCGACCGCGCCGGCAGGCTGGTGTCGGTCGGCCAGGGCGACATCGAGTCGGTGATGCACCTGGAGATCGACCGGCAGACCGCCGAGGGCATGGCCGCCATCGAGAAGGCCATCGTGCAGGTGCTGGACAACGTGCGCGCGATCGTCGCCGACTGGGTGACGATGCGCGAGAAGATGCTGGACGTCGCCGCGGACCTGGCCACCCGCCGGCTGCCGGTAAGCGATGCCGAGCGCAGGGAGGCCCAGGAGTTCCTGCGCTGGGCGGCGAACGAACACTTCACCTTCTTCGGCTACCGCGAATACCGCCTGCGCAAGAAGGGCGGCGAGGAGCTCTGGGTGCCGGTGGAGGGCTCGGGCCTGGGTCTGATGCGCGGCAGCGCCGGCAGCGCGCCGCGCAAGGTCAAGTCGCTGGCGGCCTACCAGCTGCGCAACAGCGGCGAGGCCGCCGAGGCGCTGATCCTGACCAAGACCAACTCGCGCTCGCGGGTGCACCGCCTCGGTTACATGGACTACATCGGCGTGCTCTCGTTCGACGACAAGGGGCGTTCGGTGTCCGAGCATCGCTTCCTCGGGCTGTACACCTCCAGCGCCTACACCCGCCGGCCGTGGGACATCCCGCTGGTGCGCGAGCGCTACGAGCACGTGATGAGCGAGTCGGGTCTCAAGCCCACCGGACACAGCGGCAAGGCGCTCAAGCACATCCTCGAAACGCTGCCGCGCGACGAGCTGTTCCACTCCAGCTCCGAACAGCTGTTCCGCCTGGCGACCGGCGTGCTCGCGCTGCAGGAGCGCGTGCGCAGTCGGCTGTTCCTGCGCCGCGACCGCTACGGCCGGTTCTATTCGGTGCTCGTCTACATCCCGCGCGACCGCTACAGCACCGAGGTCCGGCACCGGGTGGAAGCGATGCTGCGCCGGGCCCTGCACGCCGAGCATGTCGACGCGAACGTGGTGATCGGCGATTCGCCCCTGGCCCAGCTGCACCTGATCGTGCGCCCGCGCCCGGAGGCCGAGTTCGAGGTCGACGAGGCGTCGCTGGAGCAGGAGCTGGCGGTGATCGTGCGCAACTGGCAGGACGACCTGCGCGACGCCCTGGTCGCGCGCCACGGCGAGGAGCAGGGGCTGGCGCTGGCCGTCCGCTACGGCCGTGCGCTGCCCGCCGGCTACATCGAGAACGCGACTCCCGCCATCGCCGCCACCGACGTGGAGCGCCTGGCCGCGCTGCGCGACGCCGACGACCTGCAGCTGAGCCTGCAGCAGTCGCCGCACGCGCTGCCGGGCGAGGGCGCGCTGCGCTTCAAGCTGTACCGGCGCGACCACGACATCGCGCTGTCGGACGTGCTGCCGATGATGGAGAACCTGGGCCTGCGGGTGATCACCGAGCATCCCTACCGGGTCGAGGCCGCCGATACCGCGGCCTACATCCAGGACTTCGAGGTCGAGTCGGGCCTCGGCGACCTCGACGTCGACCGCACGGGCGACGATTTCACCGAAGCCTTCGCCCGCATCTGGCGCGGCGACGCCGAGAACGACGGCCTCAACCGCCTGGTCCTCGCCGCCTCGCTGACCTGGCGCCAGGTCGCGCTGCTGCGCGGTTACGGCAAGTTCCTGCTGCAGGTCGGGGTGCCGTTCTCGCAGGCCTATGTCGAGGAGACCTTCGCCCGCAACCCGTTGATCGCGCGACTGCTTGTGGAACTGTTCGAGGCCCGCTTCGATCCGCGCACCGGCCGGCAGGGCAAGGCCGACGCCCAGCGCGGCGCCGACGCCCTCGGCGCGCAGCTGCTGGCGCTGACCGGCGGCGATTCCGCGGCCATGGCCGTGCTGCAGCCGGTGGTCGACGCCCGCCGCCAGGGCCGCGAGGCCCGCTACGAAGCGGCGCGGACCGCGCTCAGGGCGCTGCTCGACAGCGTCTCCAGCCTCGACGAGGACCGCATCCTGCGCAGCTTCATGGGCGTGATCGACGCCACCCTGCGCACCAGCTACTACCAGCGCACGAACGATGGCGGCTTCAAGGAAACCATCGCCTTCAAGTTCGACTCGGCGCAGGTGCCCGAGGCGCCCAAGCCCAAGCCCTACCGCGAGATCTTCGTGTACGGCCCGCGCGTGGAGGGCATCCACCTGCGCTTCGGCCCGGTGGCGCGCGGCGGCCTGCGCTGGTCCGACCGCCGCGAGGACTTCCGCACCGAGGTGCTGGGCCTGGTCAAGGCGCAGATGGTGAAGAACACGGTGATCGTGCCGGTCGGCTCCAAGGGCGGCTTCATCGTCAAGCGCCCGCCCGCCGGCGGCGACCGCGACGCGCTGTTCGCCGAGGGCGTGGCCTGCTACCGGCTGTTCATCAGCGGCCTGCTCGACATCACCGACAACATCGTCGACGGCGCGATCGTGCCGCCGGTCGACGTGGTCCGCCACGACCAGGACGATCCCTACCTGGTGGTCGCCGCGGACAAGGGCACGGCCACGTTCTCCGACATCGCCAACGGCATCTCCGCCGACTACGGCTTCTGGATGGGCGATGCCTTCGCCTCCGGCGGCTCGGTCGGCTACGACCACAAGGGCATGGGCATCACCGCGCGCGGCGCCTGGGAGTCGGTCAAGCGCCACTTCCGCGCGCTCGGCCACGACAGCCAGAGCCAGGACTTCACCTGCGTCGGCATCGGCGACATGTCCGGCGACGTATTCGGCAACGGCATGCTGCTGTCCAGGCACATCCGCCTGGTGGCCGCGTTCGACCACCGTCATATCTTCATCGACCCGACGCCCGATTCGGCGCGCTCGTACGAGGAGCGTGCGCGGCTGTTCAAGGTGCCGCGCTCGAGCTGGGCGGACTATGACGCGAAGCTGATCTCCAAGGGCGGCGGCGTGTACCTGCGCACGCTCAAGTCGATCGCGATCACGCCGCAGGCGCGCGAGGCGCTGGGGCTGCCCGAAGGCACCACCGCGATGACGCCCAATGCGCTGCTCTCGGCCATCCTGCGGGCGCCGGTCGACCTGCTGTGGAACGGCGGCATCGGCACCTACGTCAAGGGTTCGACCGAGCAGCACGCCGACGTCGGCGACAGGGCCAACAACGCGATCCGCGTCGACGGCCGCGATCTGCGCTGCCGGATCGTGGGCGAGGGCGGCAACCTGGGCATGACCCAGCTCGGTCGCATCGAGGCGGCGATGAACGGCGTGCTGCTCAACACCGACTTCATCGACAACTCCGCCGGCGTGGATACCTCCGACCACGAGGTCAACATCAAGATCCTGCTCAACGGTCTGGTGCGCGACGGCAAGCTGAAGATGGACGCGCGCAACAGGCTGCTGGCGTCGATGACCGACGAGGTCGCGCAGCTTGTGCTGTGGGACAACTACCGCCAGAACCAGGCGATCAGCCTGATGGAGCGGATGAGCACCGCGCGCCTGGGCTCCAAGCAGCACTTCATCCGCACCCTGGAGCAGCAGGGCCTGCTCGACCGGCAGATCGAGTACCTGCCTTCGGACGCGGAGTTCAGCGAGCGCAGGTCGCGTGGCCAGGGCCTGACCCGGCCGGAGCTGGCGGTGCTGCTGTCCTACTCGAAGCTGGTCGCCTTCGACCAGCTGCTGCAGTCGGACGTGCCGGAGGATCCCTACCTGTCCAGGGAGCTGCAGCGCTACTTCCCCGAGCCGCTGCAGAAGAAGTACGCGCCGGCGATGGAGCAGCACCGGCTGAAGCGCGAGATCATCGCCACCGCGGTGACCAACACCATGATCAACCGCATGGGCGCGACCTTCCTGATGCGCATGCAGGAAGACAGCGGGCGCAGCTACGGCGAGGTCGCCAAGGCCTTCACCATCACCCGCGAAACGCTGGAGGCGCGGGAACTGTGGGTGCAGATCGACGCGCTCGACGGCAAGGTGGCCGAGGCGGTGCAGATCGACGCCCTGCAGGTGATCTGGAATCTGCAGCGCTCGTTCACGCGCTGGCTGCTGGCGCGTCCCGGCGCGATCCCGGACATCACCACCGCCGTGCAGCGCTACCACGACGGCTTCCGCGACATCCGCGCCGGCGACAACATCATCCCCGACTCGATGCGTCCCGGCTACGAGGCCAGCCTGGCCGACTGGCTGGGCAAGGACGTGCCCCCGGCGCTTGCCGGCCAGCTCGCGGCGCTGCCGTACCTGGAGCCGTGCGCCGACATCATCGAGCTGGCGACCGAGCGCGGCGGCAGCCCGGTGGACGTGGCCAGGCTGCACTTCCGCGTCGGCGAAGCGCTGCGGGTGCCGTGGCTGACCGAGCAGATCGACGCCCTGGAGGTGGAAGGCCGCTGGCACGCCGTGGCCCGGGGCGTACTGCGCGAGGAACTGGCGGTGCAGCAGCGCACCCTCGTCGGCCAGGTGCTGTCGATGCCGGGGAAAACGCCGGAGCAGAAGGTGGCCGCGTGGCTGGAGCGCGACGATCCGGCGCTGCGCTTCACGCTGTCGATGCTGTCAGAGCTTGCGGCGCAGAAGACACTGGACTATCCGACCGCCTCGGTCGCGGTCCAGCGTCTGTCGCAGCTGGCGCAGCGCAGCTGACGCCAGGCGGCGGCGTCCCGACGGGGCGCCGCCGCGCGGGCAGGCGCAGTGGCGGCGGGTTATGCTTCGGCCACCCCGACCGGAAAGGGCCGATGAGCGACACCCCACGCATCGCCTTCCTCGCCAGCCCGACCGATGACGCGCTGGCCGCGCTGCGGGCGCTGGGCGAACGCCACGGCCCGTGCGAGCCGGAAGAGGCCGACGTGATCTGTGCGCTCGGCGGCGACGGCTTCATGCTGCAGACGCTGCATCGCCACGGCAGCCTCGGCAAGCCGGTGTTCGGCATGAAGCTGGGTACGGTCGGTTTCCTGATGAACCACTACCGCGAGGACGGGCTGCTCGAGCGCCTGCGCGTGGCCGAACCGGCGGTGCTGCGGCCGCTGGAGATGGTGGCGCAGACCGAATCCGGCGCGACGGTCGGTTCGCTGGCCTACAACGAGGTCTCGCTGCTGCGGCAGACCCGGCAGGCCGCGCACCTGTCGATCGAACTCAACGGCAAGCAGCGCCTGGACGAGCTGATCGCCGACGGCGTGATGGTCGCCACCACCGCCGGCAGCACGGCCTACAACTATTCGGCCCACGGCCCGATCCTGCCGCTGGGCTCGGCGGTGCTGGCGCTGACGCCGATCGCGGCGTTCCGGCCCCGGCGCTGGCGGGGCGCCCTGCTCAAGGCCGACACCGAGGTGCGCTTCCGGGTGCTCGATCCCTATAAACGCCCGGTCAGCGCGACCGCGGATTCGCACGAGGTGCGCGACGTGATCGAGGTCACCATCCGCGAGTCGCGCGAGCGCACCGTGACCATGCTGTTCGACCCGGAGCACAACCTCGAAGAGCGCATCCTCAGCGAGCAGTTCGAGGCCTGAGCCGCTTCAGCCGGCGCGCACGGGCCTGCTCCGGGGCACCAGCAGGCCGTCGCGGTGGAGCAGCAGTACCGGCCAGGCGACATCGCTCAGGTATACCGCCTCGACCGGAAGCTCGCCCTCCGGCGGCGTCCAGCCGTCGGTCCTGGCAAAGGTCATCTGCCAGCGCGGGGCGTGGCGCGAGAGCGGGCGCAGTTCGCCCCGCCGGGTGCCCGCGTCTGCGTCTTCCGGGTCCGGGAACAGTTCGATCGATGCCGGTTCGCGCCGCCCCCTGCGCGTGGCCGCGGCCGCCCGGCGCAGCTCGGGCCGGCCCAGCGCCGCCACCAGGCAGAGCAGCACGCCGCACAGTCCGGCGAACAGCCCGGCCACGCGGCCGGTGTCGCCATCGGCGTACGCGAAGAAGGAGAAGCCCGCGACCGCGAGCAGGGCGCTGCCGATGATGGTGCCGCGGATCAGTCCCCCCTCGCCGAGCACGCGCAGGTTCGCGATCTGCTGCTCCCGGGTGAGCGAGTCGCCCAGGTACAGGCCGCTGGGATCTTGCCTGGCGGACTCGGACATGGCGGCCTCGGGCGAACGGGCGGGCGTCCAGTCTGCCGCAGGCGCATGACAGCGGGAATTGCGCGCCGTTCCGGTGGATAATCCGGGCATGTCCCGCAGCGAACCCGTCGCCGTCCTGACCATCGCCATCTCCTCCCGGGCGCTGTTCGACCTGGAGGACAGCCACGCGCTGTTCGAGCAGGAGGGAATCGAGCCCTACGCGGACTACCAGCGCAGCCGCGAGGACGACGTGCTCGAACCGGGCATCGCCTTCCCGCTGGTGCGCAAGCTGCTCGCCCTGAACCATGACGCGCCGCCCGACGCGCCGCGGGTCGAGGTGATCCTGCTGTCGCGAAATTCCGCCGACACCGGATTGCGGATCTTCAATTCGATCCAGCACCACGGCCTGGCGATCGCGCGCGCGACCTTCACCTCCGGCGAGCCGACCTGGCCGTACATCAAGCCCTTCGGCGCCCAGCTGTTCCTGTCGGCCAACCCCGACTCGGTGCGCCAGGCGCTGGCCAACGGCGTCGCCGCCGCGTCGATCCTGCCCGACCGCGCGATGCCCGGCAGCCATGCCAGGGAGCAGATCCGCATCGCCTTCGACGGCGACGCGGTGATCTTCGGCGACGAGGGCGAGCGGGTCTCGCGCGAGGGCGGGATCGAGGCCTTCCACAGGCACGAGATCGAGCGCGCCCGCGAGCCGCTGTCCGGCGGCCCGTTCCGCGGCTTCCTGGCCGCGCTGCACGACCTGCAGGCGGCGTTTCCCGTTGGCGACGCCTCCCCGATCCGCACTGCCCTGGTCACCGCGCGCTCGGCGCCCGCGCACGAGCGCGTGATCCGCACCCTGCGCGAATGGGACGTGCGCCTGGACGAAGCCCTGTTCCTGGGCGGGCGCGCCAAGGGCCCGTTCCTGGAGGCCTTCGGCGCCGACATCTTCTTCGACGACTCGCTGCACAACATCGACAGCGCACGGCGGCACGTGCTTGCGGGGCACGTGCCGCACGGGGTGTCAAACCCGTAGGGTTAACGGTGTCAGGGGCAATTACTCGGCCATCCTACAGCGGAAGGCGAATGTCGCTCAGCCTCCAGCACAGTCCCTTGCGCGACAGCACGAAAATTGTCCGGGTGCCGTCCTCGTGCGCGAGCGTGGCGGTGAAGCGCGAGCCTGATTCGTAGCGATAGCGCGCAGCCGCCAGCGGCCTGCCGGCGGCTTCGACGGGATCGCCGGATTCGCCGGGCCGCGTCTGGCCGCCACCGATCAGCGGCAGCTCCGGCAGTGCGGCATGCAGCCGCCGCCCCTGCACCAGCGCAGCGATTGCCACCGGATTGACGGCGGCCTCCACCGCGGCATCGACTGCTGCGCCGCTGGCGCGCAGCCCCGCCTGCCCCAGCAGGCTGGCCTGCACGCCGCTGCCGGCCGCGCGCACCATGCGGTCGCCGATCTGGGCCTTCAGGCTGGCGCGCAGGGCCGGGTAGTCGACCAGCCACACCAGCGGGATGATGCGGTTGTCCGCCGCCGCGCGCTCCAGCGAGCGCAGCGTCAGCACCGGCCCGGCAGCGACGAATCCCGCCATCAGCAGCAGGAGGATCGCCAGCAGCCACGCAAGCTTCTTCACGCCGCGGTTGCTCCCGTGGCCGCGTTCCGGCCGGGGTCACGCGCGCCACACCTGGCGCGTGCCGGGCGGCGCGCCGACCGGGCCGGGCCAGGGCAGGGGAGCCGGGCCGGCACCGTCAGAACTCCAGGTCCAGGGCCGCGCACAGGTAGTCCATGAACGGCGCCAGCGCCTCAAGGTCCTTCAGGACGGTCTGGCGCAGCTTCGGGCCGGTCATCACCGCGTCGTCCAGCGAGCGCCACAGCACCCAGTTGCGGTGCTTGAGGTCGTCGATGAATTCGAAGTCGGCGGGGAATCCGCGCGGCGGCCGCACCAGCCTGTCGGTCTGCTCGAACTCGAAGCGCCGGCGCAGGGCAGGCGCGTGCGCCGCCGCCTTCCAGCTGCCGGGGTTGTCGAGGATGAACTGGCGGATGCGCCGCTGCGTCTCCGGCTCCGGATGCCACAGCCCGGCGCCGATGAAGCTGTCGCCCGGCTGCAGGTGCACGTAGAACGAGGGCGCCGGCACCTCGCGCCGGCGCTCGTGGTACAGGCGCGCGCCCTGCCAGAGCTTGTAGGGCGACTTGTCGTGGGAGAAGCGGGCATCGCGGTGGATGCGGAACAGCGAGCCGCCGACGCGCCGCGGATCGGAGCGGAAATGCGGGCTGATCGCTGCCAGCCCCGGCTGCAGGTCGGTCAGCAGGCGCAGGTAGGGCTCGCGCACGTGGCGCTCGTAGTCGGCGCGGTGGGCGTCGAACCAGGCCTTGTCGTTGTTGCGGGCCAGGCCGCGCAGGAACTTCAGGCTCTTGTCGGTGAAATAGATGGTCATGCCAGCGTCGATTGCAGCGAGCGGCCCCAGGCGTCCAGTTCATCCAGCAGGCGCAGCCTGGCGGCATCGCCATCGATGCCTGCGCGCAGTGTCGCAATGCGTTCGAAATACCCGGTGAAGCCCGTTTCGGCCAGTCCGCTGCCGTCGTCGAGGCGGGCCCGCCGGTAGTCGTCCCAGCGCGAGCGTTCGCTGGCGTCGAGCGTGTCCGGCCAGTTGCGGGCCCGGTAGCGGAACAGCAGTTCGGGCATGCGCGCGTCGCGGAAGCCGAACCGGCGCGTCCCCAGCTGATCCGGCGGCGTGGCGCGGACCTCGGCGAACAGGCGCTTGTCGGCATCGGGGATGAAGCCGTCGTAGAGCGCGCTGTCGACGTCGCCGGGCGGAAACACGCGTTCGGTGGCATAGACCTGGCGCAGCTTTTCCGCCAGCGCCGGTCCGGCCGCGCGCAGGCGCGAGGCGCGGTATTCGACCTGCGACGGCTCGATCGCCAGGCGGGCGAAGTCGGCGCTGCGCAGGTGGTCCCAGCGCACCAGCGCGGGGCAGCGGTTGAGGTGCACCTCCTTCAGCCCGATCCGGGTCTCGCCTTCGGGCAGCTGGTCGGCGCGCAGGTACATGCGGCCGGCGATCGCTTCGGCGTCCAGGTCGAGCAGGGCGTCGGGCTCGCCGTCCAGGTCGAACACGATGACGCGGCCGTCGTAGAGCGGATGCCGGGCCAGCGGCAGCACCGGCGCGGAGCACAGGCGGCTGGCCGGATAGCGCTGCGACACGTGCAGCAGGGGCGTCATCGCGACGGTGTCGAACAGCGTGCCGACGAAGCGCTTGTCGCGCAGCTGCAGGGCGTAGTCCCAGAGCCGCGGCTGCGCGCTGCGGAACAGGCGTGCGAGCCCGATCAGCGCGCGCACGTCCGACAGCGCCTCGTGCGCGTCACCGGCGCGCACGCCGTTGGCCAGCGCCAGGTGTTCGAGCTTGAACGAGGGGCCCTTGCCGTCCTCGCGCTGTGGCCAGGCGATGCCGTCGGGACGCAACGCGTGCATCAGGCGCAGGGCGTCGAGCAGATCCCAGCGCGAATTGCCGCCGCGCCATTCGCGCTCGTAGGCATCGAAGAAATTGCGGTACAGCCCGAAGCGCACGAACTCGTCGTCGAATCTCAAGGAGTTGTAGCCGAGGGTGCAGGTCTGCGGCTGCGCCATCTCTTCGAAGATCCGGGCGAAGGCCTCGGCCTCCGACACACCTTCGGCTCGCGCGCGTTGCGGGGACAGGCCGGTGACGAGGGTGGCATCGGGCGAGGGCAGCAGGTCGTCCGCGGGCCGGACCAGGAAGTCGATCGGCTGGTCGATCTCGTTGAGCGCCTCGTCGGTGCGGATCGCCGCGAACTGGGCGATGCGCGAGCGGCGCGGATCGGCGCCGAAGGTTTCCAGATCGTAGAAGAGGAAGGAAGCCGCCATGCCCCCATTGTAGGAGCCCCGAAAGGGCGCGACACGCCGCGATGCGGGGCGCGGCGAAGTGTTGTCCCGGGTGGCTGCGCCGGCGCCAGCCCGCACGCCCGTGCGCCTAGGAAAGCGGCTCCAGCCGCGCCAGCACGTCGGCGTCGAGGCTGGTCCAGTCCACGCGGTCCAGCGTGTCCAGGCCTTCGGTGGCGCGCGCCAGGATGCCGCGCTGGACCTCGCTGCGCGCCAGCGCCACGGCGTAGGGAATGCGCATGAAGCTGACCATGGCGTAGTGCGGCACGAAGCGGCCCGGGTGGCGGTCCTGCAGCAGCAGCTCCAGCGCCCGCTGCAGGCGGTAGTCGCTGTCGTCCACGCGGTCGCGCATCTCGATGTAGTTCTCCAGCGCCATGTGCTGGATCGCGGCGGCGTTGGGCATGCGCTCGGCCGCGTACGCGGCATAGGCGGCGGCCAGGTCCGCTCCGTCCGCAAGCCGCCCGGCCAGCTCCGCGCAGTCCTCGAAGGCGCAGTTCATGCCCTGGCCGTGGAACGGCACCATCGCGTGGGCGGCATCGCCGACCAGCACTGCGCGGCCGCCCAGGTGCCAGCGGTCGAGATAGAGCGTGCCCAGGGTGCCGACCGGATTGCGCTCGTAGTCCGCCTCGAGCATCGGGATCAGCGGCAGGGTGTCCGGGAACCGTTCGCGGAACAGCGCCAGTGCCGCGTCGCCGTCGGCCACGGTTTCGAAGCTGGGCCACGGCCCGGCGTGCGGCATGAACAGGGTGACGGTGAAGGTGCGCTCGTCGTTGGGCAGGGCGATGCACATGTAGTGGTCGCGCGGCCAGATGTGCAGGGCGTTGGCTTCGATGCGGAAGCTGCCGCCCGGGCCGGGCGGGATTTCCAGTTCCTTGTAGCCGTGGTCGAGCCACTCGGTGCGCTCGCCCAGGTCGGACACCCGCATCATCTGCGCACGCAGGGTCGAGCCGGCGCCGTCGGCGCCGATCAGGGTGTCGAAGGGACGGGTTTCGTCGTGGCCTTCGCCGCGGACGCGGAAGCTGCCGGCATCGAAGTCGACGCTCTCCAGCCCCCGGTCGAAATGCAGCGTGGCGCCGGCGGCCTCGGCGGCCTCGATCAGCACGATGTTGAGCTCGCCCCGGCTGACCGACCAGATCACCTCGCTGTCGTCGCGCCCGTAGCGCTGCAGCTCCGGTTCCCCGCCCAGGGGGTGCACCATGCGGCCGCGCATCATCACCGCCTGGCGCAGCACGTCGGCGTCGGCGCCGGCCTGCCGCAGCGCATGCATGCCGCGCTCGGTCAGCGCCAGGTTGATCGAGCGGCCGCCGGCATAGCCGTGCACGCGCGGATCGCCGCGCCGCTCGAACACCTCCACCGTCCAGCCGCGCTGCGCCAGCAGGGTGGCGAGCAGCGCGCCTGCCAGCCCGGCGCCGATGATGGTGATGGATCGTGTAGTGCGCATGTCCAGGATTTGTGCCCCGTCATCCCCGCGCAGGCGGGGACCCAGCGTCTTGGCCCTGGTCCGAAACATGCGACCAAAGGTCGTTCCAGTACGGGTTGGATTCCTCGATCAGGCGGATCTTCCAGTCCCGGTTCCACTTCTTCAGCCGCTTTTCACGAATGATGGCGCTCTCCATCGTGTCGTGCAGTTCGTACCACACCGGGAGCGTCACGCCGTATTGGTCCGTGAATCCCGGCGCAAGATGGTTGCGATGCTGCCAGACTCGGCTGATCAAGTCGCTGGTGACGCCAACGTACAGGGTGCCGTTCCTGCGGCTGGACAGGATGTAGACGGCAGGTTGCTTGTCCAAGGTCATTCCCTCCTTGGCAAAGACGCTGGGTCCCCGCCTGCGCGGGGACGACGGCAACACTATCCGTCCCTTCCCGGGAGGCCCGCCGACGGGTTTCCGCCTTCGCGGGAACGACGGATATCAGGACAGGAAGTTCGATCATGATTTCCGCCACGTCTCGGCCGCCTGCGCGAAGCGCAGCACGTCGCCGTGGGTGTTGTAGAGCGGGGCGGGGGAAATGCGGATCACGTCCGGCTCGCGCCAGTCGCCGACGATGCCCTGCGCGCCGAGGAACTCGAACAGCGCGCGGCCGCGCTCGCGGCCGCCGGTCACGCGCAGCGAGAGCTGGCAGCCGCGCTGCGCCCGATCGCGCGGGGTGATCACCTCCAGGGTGTCGCGCAGGCGCGCGTCGATCAGCGTTTCCAGATAGCCGGTCAATCGTTCCGATTTCGCCCGCAGTCCGGACATGCCCGCCCGCGCGAACAGGTCGAGCGAGGCGCGCAGCGGCGCCAGGCCCAGGATCGGCGGGTTGCTCAGCTGCCAGCCGTCGGCACCGGGAGTGGGTACGAATTCCGGGCCCATGCGGAAGCGCGTCGCCTGCTCGTGCCCCCACCAGCCGGCGAAGCGGGGCCGCTCCGTGCGCGCGTGGCGTTCGTGCACGAAGCAGCCGGCAACGGCGCCGGGCCCCGCGTTCATGTACTTGTAGTGGCACCAGACCGCGAAGTCGGCGCCGCTGTCGTGCAGCTGCAGCGGCAGGTTGCCGGCCGCGTGGGCGAGGTCGAAGCCGGCCAGGGCGCCGGCCGCGTGCGCGATGCGCGCGATCTCCTTCAGGTCGAAGGCCTGCCCGGTGCGGTACTGCACGCCCGGCCAGAGCACCAGCGCCAGGCGCCTGCCGTTCTCGCGGATCGCGCGCTCGATGGTTTCCATCGAGAACGTGCCGTCGGCAGTGTCGGGCTCGACCTCGATCAGGGTCAGGTGGGGCGGGAGGCCGCGGTATTTCAGCTGCGACTCCACGGCGTAGCGGTCGGAGGGAAAGGCTCCGGCCTCCACCAGGATCGCGGTGCGCTCGATGGTCGGCTGGTAGAAGCTGACCATCATCAGATGCAGGTTGGCGGTCAGCGAGTTCATCGCCACCACCTCCGACGGCAGGGCGCCAACGACCTGCGCCAGCGGCTCGCGCACCAGCTCGTGGTAGGGCATCCACTGCGCCTGGCCCGTGAAGTGGCCCTCGACCGCTTCTGTCGCCCACTTGTCCAGCACTTCCTCGACGTGCGCCCGCGCGCCCCTGGGCTGCAGGCCAAGCGAGTTGCCGCAGAAGTAGGCCTGCTCGCGACCGCGGTGGCGGGGGATCAGGAATTCGTCGCGGAAGTGGCGCAGCGGATCGGCCGCGTCCAGCGCCTGTGCGTGGGCCTCGGAACAGGGGTCTGCCATTTGCGCATTGTAGGCCGGTTGCCGGGCTGACACGGGCCGGAACTAGGCGCTCGTGGCCCGGTGCGCTATAAAGAGGTTCTTCTCCCGGGTGCGGGGGAATCACAAGTGCAGAACTGGATCAGGGCTTGCGGACAGAGGGTCGCCCCGGGCCGGGGATTGCTCCCCGGCCCGGGGCGACCCATCGATTCGTCAATGACGCGGCTTCGTTCCAGCAGCAAGGCTCACTCCACCGGAGCGTCGAACCTGTCGCAGCAATGAGCCGCGTCCTGGCGGCCGGGGGTCGCGGCCAAGCAAAACATGGATGTTTTGCGCGCGAGTCAGGGCAGGGTGAGTACGGACCGCTTGCGCCGCATGCCGCGCGTCCGTGCGAACGCCCGGCGTGCTGCGCCGGGCCGGACCGCGGAGCGGCCCTGACCGAGCCAAGAGCGATCCCCGGCCGGCAGGGCGCGGCGTCGTTCCGACGGTGGAACTGATGATCCTCCCCGCACTTGGGAGAGAACCTGTACAGAACCGCAGGTCACGCCGGAGGGGGTTCGATGGAGTTCGAAACGGTCATGCGTACTGCGGCGCTTGCGGGCATCGCCCTGTTCTCGCTGCTGCTGGTCGGGCGGGGAGCCTGGGCGTGGAGGGGGCGTGGCGCCCGGGCAGGCGCGAAGCCGGTGTTCCTGCGCCTGTCCATGTGGCTGCGCGCGGGCGCGCTGCTGCTGTGCGCGCTGGGCCTGCTGCAGTTCCTGTTCGTGCTGCAGCGCGGCACGATGTTCATGCCAGCGCATCTGCAGGCTCTCCTGGCCCTGGCGCTGGTCGGATACTTCGCCGTGGAAATCACCATCTCCTTGCGCGGACCCGGAGCGGTCCGCCGCTGGCTGTGGTGGTCGGGCACCGTGGTGGCGCTGGCGGCCGGAGCGCTGGGCCTGCTGCTGGTGCAGGCGGCGTGGCGCGCCTTCGACTATCCGCCCGTTGCCGACAGCGTGGTGCTGGACAGGGTGCCGTTCGCCGGCGAGTGGGCGGCTGCCGGAGCCGGGGCCAGCGGCGCGACCAACCACCACGATCGCATCCCCTCGCAGAAATATGCCGCCGACCTGGCCGCCGTATGCGATGACGGCCGGCTGTTCCGGGAGGACGGTGCCAGGCAGGAGGATTCCTGCACGTTCGGTACGCCGGTGCTGGCGCCGGTGGACGGCGAGGTGGTGGTGGCCGTGGATGGCCATGCCGATGGTGCGAGCCGCAGGGTGCTGCCCGGCAACCACGTCGTCATCCGCATCGACGAAGGACGCTACGTGGCCCTGGCGCATTTCCGCCAGGGCAGCGTGCAGGTCGCGGCGGGAGACAGGGTTCGTGCCGGACAGGTGATCGCGGAAGCCGGCAACTCCGGGAATTCCGACTTCGCGCATCTCCACATCCACGTGCAGGACACCGCCGAATACGACATCCGCACCAGCCGGGCGCTGCCGTGGCGCCTGGCCGCGATGGAACGCAAGCGCTACCTGTGGTGGTCGCGCGTGGAAGACGGCTTCCTGCTCAGCAACGACCGGGTGCGGCCCGCGCGGGAATGACTCCGGTGGCGGCGCGCCTGCGCGCGCGGATCCGCCGCTGCAGGAGCACCGCCAGGCGCGATCTGGCGGCGCCCGGTCGCGCGACGGCGCCTACGGGTGAGCGAAGCGGGAGAGGGGAAGACCCAGCCATTCCAGCGCGGTGCCGTGGTACAGGCGCGCCCTGGCCGCGGCGTCCAGCGCGATCTGCTCGATCCCGGCGCCGGGCTCCTGCTCGCCCAGCGGGAAGGGGTAGTCGGTGCCCAGCATCACCCGGTCGACGCCGCAGGTGTCGAGCAGGTAGCGCAGCGCACGCGGATCGGCGACCCAGGAATCGAAGTAGAGCCGGCGCAGGTAGTCGCGGGGGTTGCGCGGATTGTCGGTGGCGACGAGGTCGGGCCGCATGTTGAAGCCGTGCTCGATGCGGCCGATGGTGTAGGGGAAGCTGCCGCCGCCGTGGGCCATGCACACCTTCAGCTTCGGCAGCCGCTCCAGCACGCCACCGAACACCAGGCAGCAGGCCGCGCGCGACTGCTCGGCGGGCATGCCCACCAGCCACGGCAGCCAGTACTTCGGCATCGTGCCGGTGCCCATCATGTCCCAGGGGTGCACCAGGATCGCTGCGCCGAGGTCGGCCGCCGCCTCGAAGAACGGGAACAGCTCCGGCGCGTCGAGGTTCCAGTGATGGCCATCGGGCAGCTGCACGTGCGATCCGATCTGCACGCCCTGCAGGCCGAGCTGGTCCATGCAGCGCTCGAGCTCCTGCACCGCCAGCCGCGGCGACTGCAGCGGCACGGTGCCGATCCCGGCGTAGTGGCGCGGGAAGTCGCGGCAGGTCGCGGCCATGTGGTCGTTGAGCGCCTGGTGCAGCTCCAGCGCGTGCGCAGGCCTGGCCCAGTAGCTGAACATCACCGGCACCGTGCTGATCACCTGCACCTGCACCCCGAAGCGCGCGTAGTCGTCGATGCGCTCCTGCGGATCCCAGGTCTTGGACCAGATCTCGCGGAAGAACTTGCCGTCCTTGTAGATCCGGTGGCGGCCGTCGTCGGTGTGGTGGATCACCGGGAAGCGGGCCTCGCCGTACTTCTTCGCCAGATCCGGCCAGTCGCGCGGCAGGTAGTGGGCGTGGATGTCGATCTTGAGCATGGCCGTCGCCGTCAGGTGATGTCGGCCTGCGAATCGGCCTGCATCTCGTAGCGCGTCGGCCGCGGATTGAGGTGGCCGCAGGCCCTGCAGGTGCGCAGGTCGTCGCTGCGGTAGAAGGTCTCGAAGACGCGGAAGAAGTCCTGCTCGATGTCGTCGAGGTGGAAATACTCCTCGTAGACCTTTTCGTTGCAGCGCTCGCAGAACCAGAGCAGGCCGTCGTCCTCGTGCGGCAGGCGCCGGCGTTCGATCACCAGGCCGATGGAGCCTTCGGCGCGCTGCGGCGAGTGCGGCACGCGCGGCGGCAGCAGGAAGGTCTCGCCGGCGCGGATCGGAATGTCGCGGATCTTTCCATCCTCCTGGATGCGCAGCACCATCTCGCCCTCGAGCTGGTGGAACCACTCGGGGCCTTCTTCCCAGTGGTAGTCGGTGCGGGCGTTGGGGCCGCCAACCACCATGACGATGAAGTCGCCGTCGTAGATGCACTTGTTGCCGACCGGCGGCTTGAGCAGATGGCGGTGGTCTTCGATCCACTGCTGGAAGTTGATCGGTCCGGGGATCATGGCGTTCTCCTCGCTTGCGCCTCAGTCCTCCCCGGGCGCGGGGGGAAGGGCGGCGATGCACTTGAGCTCGATGGCGATCGGCGTGGGCAGGGCGTCGATGCCGAGGGTGGTGCGGCAGGGAGCGGTGGCCGCGTCGGGGAAATGTTCGGCCCAGACCGCGTTGTAGCCGGCGAAGTCGCCGGCCATGTCGGTCAGGTAGACGGTGACGTCCACCAGGTCCTCCCAGCGCGCGCCGCTGGCCTCGAGCACGGTGCGCACGTTGGCGAACACCGACCGGGTCTGCGCGACGATGTCGTGGGCGACCAGCCGGCCTTCGGAGTCGACCACGTTTCCGGGGACGGCGTCGGTCGCCGGATCGCGCGGGCCGATGCCCGACAGGAACAGCAGCTGGCCGACGCGGCGCGCATGCGGATAGCGTCCGACCGGCTTCGGCGCCGCACCGGCGTGCACGGCTTCAGCCATCGCGCCTGCCCCGGGCCGCGACTTCGATCACCGCGGCCACCGCTGCGCGGTAGGTGGCGTAGACGTCGTCCGGAGAGGACACCTCCATGCCCAGCTCGCGCACGCGGCCGTCGTTGAGCGAATAGACCCAGCCGTGCACGGTGAGCTTCTGCCCGCGCGCCCAGGCGTCCTGGACCACGGTGGTCTCGCAGACGTTGAGGGCCTGCTCGATGGCGTTGAGTTCGCACATGCGCGCATTGCGCAAGGCGTCCGACTCGATGCTGGCCAGCAGGTCGACGTGCTTCTTGACCAGGTCGGAGACGTGGCGCAGCCAGTTGTCGGCCAGTCCCAGGCGGGCGCCGGACAGCGCCGCGTCCACGCCGCCGCAGCCGTAGTGGCCGACCAGCAGGATGTGCTCGACCTTGAGGATGTCGACCGCGAACTGGATCACCGACAGCGCGTTGAGGTCGCCGTGCGACATCACGTTGGCGATGTTGCGGTGCACGAACACCTCGCCCGGGTCGAGGCCGAGGATCTGGTTGGCCGGTACCCGCGAGTCGGAGCAGCCGATCCACATGTACTTCGGCGACTGCTGCGTCGACAGCCGGTCGAAGAAGCCGGGGTCTTCGCGGGAGACGCGGTCGGCCCATTCGCGGTTGCGGCCCAGCAGTGTGTCGAGTTCGCCCATGCCGCGATTATCCCAGAGACCGCCCTGCCGTCATCCTTGGGCCGGGACCCCCAATGGTCGAAGCCTGGCCACCGCCGTGCGGCGGCCATCCGGTGTCGTGGCCGGAAGGGCGGGAAGATCGGATAGCCGGCGGTCCGTCCATCGCCTCAGCTTAACCCGACTCCGGCGGGCTCAGGGCTGGCAGGCAGGGCAGCGGTAGAGCCGGCGCCCGGCCAGGGTCTCGCGCGCGATCGGCGTGCCGCAGCGCACGCAGGGCTGGCCTTCGCGGTCGAACACGCGGAAGCGGAAGCCCTCCGGCGTGTCGCTCAGGTAGTCCTCGCGCATGCCGCGCGCCGGCACGATGCCGCGGGTGCGATAGCTCAGGCGCGGCACGTCGAGCAGGGCATGGGCCAGGCGCAGACGCTGGCCGGCGGCGAGGTCGCGCGGGCGCAGGCACGGCGACAGTCCGGCCTCGAACAGCACCTCGGCGCGCAGGTAGTTGCCCATGCCGGCGAGGAAGCCCTGGTCGAGCAGCAGGCCGTCGAGGCGGCGCCCGGAGAAGCGCGGGTCGCGCAGGCGGGCTTCGACCGCCGCGGCGTCGAGCGCCGGGTCGAGCACGTCGGGGCCGAGCTTCGAGAGGAACGGATGCGCCGGCAGGTCTTCGTCGCGCCACATCGCCACGTCCGAGGCCGAATAGAGCAGGATTGCCCGGTCCGCCGTTTCCAGCGCGACCCGCAGCGAGCGGGTGGTATCCGGGCGCTCGCCGGCAGCGGCCACCTTCCACACGCCGTAGAGCTGGTTGTGACTGTAGAGCGTCCAGCCGTGGTCGAAGCGGGTGAGCAGGGCCTTGCCGTGCGGCTCGATGGCGACGATGCGGCGGCCGGGCAGTTGCTTCTGGAAGCGCTTGAGCGCAGGGAAGCCGAACCAGGCCGATACCAGCGGCCTCCCGACGACGGCCTCGGCGAGACGATCGGCGGCGCGGCGGATTTCGGGACCTTCGGGCATGGGCGGGGATCGGGATCGGGGATCAGGACTTGCCGCCGCTGTGCTGGCGGTGCTGCGGTTCCGCTACGGTAGCGGGGTCCCGGCCGGATGCGGCCGGCACCCGCGGGAACGCCGCCTCATGGCTCGAAGTCGCGCATCAGGCCGGCCACGGCATGGCCGCCGGCGCCGTCGAGCTGCTCCAGCGCGTCGATCACCGCCTCGCGGTTGGCGCGCGGATGGTTCTGGTTGAGCTTGAACGTCATCTCCACCCGCGTCGGCGCAAATCGGAAACCAATGATTCCGCCCAGCTGCACCCGCATGTCCTCGCGCTCGACCTCGAAGCGCCAGGACTGGCCGACGCCGGCCTCGAAGCGGTCGCTCAGGCGCGAGACCAGGTCCGCAAGGCCGGCCTCGTCGTCGTAACGCTCCAGTTCGCCGGACAGGTGGGCGACGGCATAGTTCCAGGTCGGCGCGCGCGCCGCCGGCTCCTTGTCCGGGTACCAGCTGGCCGAGACGTAGGCGTGCGGCCCGTGCACGATCATCAGCGCCGGCCCGGCGTGCCGCGACTGCGGATTGGGCCGGGCCCAGTGGCCTTCGATCACGATCGCATCGCCGTCGCGCCGGTACAGCACGGGCAGGTGCGAGGCGAAAGGGACGCCATCGTCGCCGGTGGTGACCAGGGTGATGAAGGGATCGGCCGCGATCAGCGCGTCGAGCCGGGCCAGGTCGGTTTCGACGAAGGCGCGCGGCGTGAACATGCCTCAGGCCCGTCCGCCCAGGACCTGCAGCATGCGCGCGCGCAGCGCCTCGTCGCTGCCGCCCTGCGGCGGCGAGATCTCGTCGAGGGCGAAGCCGCGCTCCAGCGCGTCGGCTTGGTCCAGGCCGTCGAAGGCAACGAAGTCGGCGTCGAGCAGCATCGCGCGCGCGGTGTCCTCGCTGTCGTAGACCAGGGTGTTGCCGTCGCTGTCGAAGACCTCGGCGGTGCCGGCTTCGCGCACGCGCAGCCGCGCCCAGACCACGCTGCGGCCCAGCGTGGCCAGCCACCATTGCTCGTGCGTGGAGCCGATCCGTCCGCTCATCGCAGCACCGTCGCCCACAGCCACAGCAGCCCCGACGACACCAGCGCCGCAATGATCACGCATGCCGCCACCCGCGCCGGCGTGGCCAGCCCGGTGAAGCGCGCGTCCCGCACCTCGCGATAGCGCCCGCTCAGCAGCCATCCCAGAGCGGACGGGCTCAGGAACGCGCCGTCACCCAGCGCTTCGCGCATGCGCGGATGGCAGTCGCGCAGATGCACCAGCGACAGCGGCCAGAAAATCACGAAGGCGGTGAGCCCGCCAATGGCGACGCCGACGAAGCACAGGGCGAGGAAGAGGATCATTCGAGCGAGGGGATTCGGGATTGGGGATTCGGGATTGGGAAAAGCGGTGATTGGTGATCGGTGATTGTCAAAGGCAGAACGGGCGGGCTGTGGCTGTTCGCTCTTGCGAATTCCCGATCCCGAATTCCGGGTCCCTGCCGTCAGTACTCCGCATTCCCCGGCGCGCGCGGGTAGGGAATGGCGTCGCGGATGTTCGACAGCCCGCAGACGTACACGATCAGGCGCTCGAAGCCCAGGCCGAAGCCGGCGTGCGGCACCGTGCCGTAGCGGCGGAAGTCGCGGTACCAGTCGTACAGTTCGCGGTCGAGCCCGAACTGGTCCATGCGCGCGTCGAGCACGTCCAGTCGCTCCTCGCGCTGGGAGCCGCCGATGATCTCGCCGATGCCCGGAGCGAGCACGTCCATCGCCGCGACGGTTTTCCCGTCGTCGTTCAGGCGCATGTAGAAGGCCTTGATGTGCTCGGGATAGTTGGTCACCACCACGGGGCGGCCGACGTGCTTCTCGGTCAGCCAGCGCTCGTGCTCGGTCTGCAGGTCCAGGCCCCATTCGACCGGGAAGTCGAACCGGTGTCCGGACTTCTGCAGCAGCGCCACCGCATCGGTGTACTCGACGCGCTCGAACGGCGCGTTGATGAAGGCTTCCAGCCGGGTGATGGCGTCCTTCTGTACGCGCTCGGCGATGAAGGCCATGTCGTCGCCGCGCTCGTCGAGCACGGCGCGGAACAGGTACTTCAGGAATTCCTCGGCGACCCGCGCGTCCTCGGCCAGGTCGGCGAAGGCGATCTCCGGCTCGATCATCCAGAACTCGGCCAGGTGGCGCGTGGTGTTGCTGTTCTCGGCGCGGAAGGTCGGGCCGAAGGTGTAGACCTTGCTCATCGACAGGCAGAAGGCCTCGACGTTGAGCTGGCCGGAGACGGTCAGGAAGGTCTCCTTGCCGAAGAAGTCGCGGTCGAAGTCGACCGCGCCGTCCTTGCCGCGCGGCAGGTTGGCCAGGTCCAGCGTCGACACCCGGAACATCTGCCCCGCGCCCTCGGCGTCGGAGGTGGTGATGATCGGGGTGTTGATCCAGTAATAGCCGTTCTCGTGGAAGTACCGGTGCGCCGCCTGCGCCAGGCAGTGGCGGATGCGGGTCACGGCGCCGAACAGGTTGGTGCGCGGGCGCAGGTGCGCGACCTCGCGCAGGAACTCCAGCGAGTGCGCCTTGGGCTGGATCGGGTAGGTTTCCGGATCATCGACCCAGCCGACCACCTCGATCGCCGAGGCCTGGATCTCGAAGCTCTGGCCCTGGCCCTGGGAGGGCACCAGGGTGCCGGTGGCGACCACGGCGCAGCCTGCGGTCAGGCGCCTGACCTCGGATTCGTAGTTGCGCAGGGTCGACGGCGCCACCACCTGGATCGGCGCGAAGCACGAGCCGTCGCTGACGTTCACGAACGACAGGCCGGCCTTGGAGTCGCGCCGGGTGCGCACCCAGCCGCGGACCGTGACTTCGCCGCCGGCGGGGATCCTGCCCGCGAGCGCGTGTTCGACGCTGGAAACCGTCATGCCTTGAATCCTGGGGAGAGAGGGCCGATATCGGACGCACAGTTTACCGTGCCTTCGGCCGCGCCCAGGCCACTGACGCTAGAATGGTGACATGCCCATCAGCCTGACTCCTGCCGCCTTCGACCGTGTCCGCCAGTTCCTTGCCGCGGAGCCCGCCGCGATCGGCCTGCGTTTCGGAGTGCGGCGCACCGGCTGCTCCGGCTGGGGCTATGAGGTCGAGCTGGCCCGCGACGTGCGCGAGGGCGATGCGGTCAGCGAGCAGGACGGGGTTCGGATCTACGTCGACGCCGCCAGCCAGCCGATGGTCGACGGCACCACCATCGACTTCGTGCGCCGGGGCCTGAACCACGAGTTCGTGTTCGCCAACCCGCGGGCAGCCGCCGAATGCGGCTGCGGCGAGAGCTTCACCACCGACGCCGACAAGATCGTCTGAGCCGGCGCGCCGGCTGCCCGCTTCCGGACTCGCCCCCGGACTTGCCCGCAACCCACTGATCCGCCATAATGAACGGCTCCCTCCGGCACGCCGGGGGAGTCCCTTGCCCCACCGCGTCCACCCCGGACGGCGGGGGGCTGTCCGGCCCGTCCCGCGACGGCCGAATACCCGAAAGGAAAAACCGATGCGTCATTACGAAATCGTGTTCCTGGTCCATCCGGACCAGAGCGAGCAGGTGCCCGCGATGATCGAGCGCTACAAGGCGCTGATCGAGGGTGCCGAGGGCAGTATCCACCGCCTCGAGGACTGGGGCCGCCGCCAGCTGGCCTATCCCATCGACAACCTGGTCAAGGCCCACTACGTGCTGCTCAACATCGAGGCCGGCCAGGCGGTCCTGGACGAGCTGGTCGAAGGCTTCCGCTTCAACGACGCGATCCTGCGCCACCTGGTGATCCGCCGCGACGGTCCGGAGACCGAGCAGTCGCTGATCATGAAGAACAAGGATGACAAGGGCGACAAGCCCGAGCGCGGCGAGCGCCGTCGTCGCGACGACGAGGGCTCGGGCGAGGCCGGCAGCGAAGCCGACGCCGAGCCTTCCGACGACACCGCCGCGGCCGCCTGAGCCAGCGCCCCTTCAAGGAGTCCCAGACAATGTCCAAGTTCTTCCGCCGCCGCAAGTACTGCAAGTTCACCGCCGAGGGCGTCAAGGAGATCGACTACAAGGATCTCAACACCCTGCGCCAGAACCTCACCGAGAACGGCAAGATCGTGCCCAGCCGCATCACCGGCACCAAGTCGCGCTACCAGCGCCAGCTGGCCACCGCGGTCAAGCGTGCCCGCTACCTGGCGCTGATCCCCTACACCGACAACCACAACGTGTGATGTCCCGCGGCGGCCCGCGCGGCCGTCGCCGGGCGCACGCTTCGAACATCTACGGTCCGGTTCGGACAGCAAGCGTTGCGGCGCAGCCATGCGCCGCTAACGAATACGGAGACATCCCATGGAACTGATTCTTCTGCAGCGCGTCACCAACCTCGGCAACCTTGGCGACAAGGTCAGCGTCAAGCCGGGCTATGGCCGCAACTACCTGGTCCCGCAGGGCAAGGCGGTGCCGGCAACCGCCGCCAACCTGGCCGAGTTCGAAGCGCGCCGCGCCGAGTACGAAGCCCGCGCCAAGGCCATTTCCGACGAGGCCCAAACGCGCCTGGCCAAGCTCGAGGGCGCCGAGGTGACCATCTACGCCAACGCCTCGGCCGAGGGCAAGCTGTACGGCTCGGTTGGCCCGCGCGACATCGCCGAAGCGCTGACGAAGTCGGTGGTGCAGGTCGAGAAGTCGGAAGTGGTGATGGGCGAGGGCCCGATCCGCAACACCGGCGAGTTCGAGGTGCTGGTGCACCTGCATGCCGACACCGAAACCCGCGTCAAGGTGACGGTCGCGCCCGAAACGGCCTGATCCTCCCGGCAATGCGTGACGAGCGGGCGCCTTCGGGCGCCCGTTTCGTTTGTTCCGCTGCCGTTCGGGCGAATCGCGGCAGGGTCCTTGCCGGCGAGGCATCGAAACCGGATGCAGCGTTGAGCAGGTCCCCGGCGACCGGCGGACGCGATGCGCAGACAGGATGTCCCGCGAGCGGGTCAGGGCCGATGCCCCGACAGGGCGCGGTGTCCCGCCGACGCCCTCTCCGTGTCGATCGTCGCAGACGGTGAGACCGGGTTCGGCGACAACCGGGGTGGTTATCCACAGCTTGTTCCGTCGCGAACCCACAGGCACGCCCGCTACGATGTCCGCCCGACACATACAACAACAACCGGATCGCGACGACGGTCCGGGCAGGGGAGTGACCTCACTGATGTCCGCACGTCCAGGCTTCCGGCACGAGCGTTCCGAGAGCCGTATCGAACAGCTGCGCGTTCCGCCGCAGTCGGTGGAGGCCGAGCAGGCGGTGCTCGGCGGCCTCATGCTCGCTCCCGAGGCCTTCGACCGCATCGCCGACCTGCTCAACGAGCAGGACTTCTACCGCCGCGATCACCAGCTGATCTTCCGCGCGATCCGCGAGCTGGCCGAGAAGAACCGCCCCTTCGACGCGGTGACCCTGGGTGAATGGTTCGAATCCCAGGGGCTGGCCGAGCAGGTCGCCGGCGGCGCCTACCTGGTGGAGCTGGCCAGCACCACGCCCTCGGCGGCCAACATCAAGGCCTACGCCGAGATCGTGCGTGACAAGGCCGTGCTGCGCCAGCTGATCGAAGTCGGCACCGGCATCGTCAACGACGGCTTCCAGCCCGAGGGCCGCGACAGCAGCGAGATCCTGGCCAAGGCCGAGCAGGAAGTGTTCGCCATCGCCGAGGCCGGCGCGCGCGGCCGCCAGGATTTCGTGCCGGTGACCCGGGCGATGCAGGAGGCCTTCGACGTCCTCCAGACCCGCTACGCCAACGGCGCCGGCGTCACCGGCCTGCCCACCGGCTACACCGAGTTCGACGAGATGACCGCCGGCCTGCAGCCGACCGACCTGCTGATCCTGGCCGCGCGCCCGGCGATGGGCAAGACCACGCTGGCGCTGAACATCGCCGAGTACGCGGCGATCAAGACCAGGAAGACGGTGGCGGTGTTCTCGATGGAAATGTCGGCCAGCCAGCTCGCGCTGCGCCTGATCTCCTCCAACGGCCGGATCAACGCCAACCGCCTGCGCACCGGCCAGCTCGAGGACGAGGACTGGAGCCGGGTGAGCAGCGCGATCCGCATGCTCAAGGAGTCGAAGATCTTCATCGACGACACCCCGGCGCTTCCCCCCGACGTGCTCCGCGCCAAGGCCCGCCGGCTCAAGCGCGAGCACGACCTGGGCCTGGTGGTGATCGACTACCTGCAGCTGATGCAGGTGCCGGGCAACAGCGAGAACCGCGCCACCGAGATCTCCGAGATCTCGCGCTCGCTCAAGGCGCTGGCCAAGGAACTCAACGTGCCGGTGGTCGCGCTGTCCCAGCTCAACCGCTCGCTGGAGTCGCGCACCGACAAGCGACCGGTGATGGCCGACCTGCGCGAGTCAGGTGCCATCGAACAGGATGCCGACCTGATCGTCTTCATCTACCGCGACGAGTACTACAACAAGGAAAATTCCCCGGACAAAGGCCTGGCCGAAATCATCATCGGCAAGCAGAGAAACGGCCCGACCGGGTCGTTCAAGCTCAAGTTCTTCGGCGAGTACACCCGCTTCGACAACCTGGCGCACGATTCCGTCGGCAGCTTCGAATAGCCGGGGCAGGGCGGGCGGAGCAGCCTCCCGCCCGCCACGTCCGCCGGCCATCGCCGGCGCGTTGACCCTGCGCCGGGCGACATGATTCACTCGACGCCTGCCGGGGGAAGGAAGGGCATGGCCGGAAAGCAGGGGCGGGGCCGGGTCGGGCGCGAAGCGATGTCGAAGGTCGACACCGCCTGGCTGCGCATGGAGCGGCCGAGCAACCCGATGATGATCACCGGCGTGCTGATGTTCGCCGAGGCGATGTCGCTGGACGCGCTGCGGCGGGTCGTGGCCGATCGCTTCCTGTCCTATTCGCGCTTCCGGCAGAAGCCGGTGGATGGCCCGACCGGTGCCTCCTGGGAGGACGACGCGCACTTCGACCTGGACTGGCACGTGCGTCTGACCGCACTCCCGGGCCGGGAAAACGGCGACCCGGCCGCCTCCGTCGCGGGCGAGCAGGCGGCGCTGGAGCGCTTCGTCAGCCAGATGGCGTCCACCCCGCTGGACCAGCGCAAGCCGCTGTGGCAGTTCCACCTGGTCGAGCGCTACCGCGGAGGCTCGGCGCTGGTGGTGCGCATCCACCACAGCTACGCCGACGGCATCGCCCTGGTGCAGGTGCTGCTTTCGCTGACCGATATGACGCGCACCCCGGGGGAGGAGGACGACCTGGCGCAGGCCTGGCTCAAGGAGGACGGCGCCGGGGTCGCGCGCCGGGTGGGCGCGGTGGAGCGCTATACCCGCCTCGGCGGCAAGGTGTTCGACCGGACCATGGAGATGGTGCAGGATCCCGGCCTGGCCGGGGTGCTGGCCAGGGAGGGCGGCGAGATCGCCCGCGAACTGGTCCAGGCGCTGGCGCTGCCGGACGATCCAGCGACCATCCTCCGCGGTCCGCTTGGCGTGAGCAAGCGCGTCGCCTGGGCCCGGCCGCTCGACCTGGCCGAGGTCAAGGCGGTGGGCCGCGCCTGCGACTGCACGGTCAACGACGTGCTGATGGCCACGGCGGCCGGAGCCCTGCGCAGCTACATGCTCGAACGCGGCGCCAGCATCGACGGGCTCAGCCTGCGCGCGACCGTGCCGGTGAACCTGCGCCCGCTGGAGCACGCGCGCAAGCTCGGCAACCACTTCGGCCTGGTGTTCCTCGACCTGCCGGTGGGCGAAGCCAACCCCGTGCACCGGCTGGCGCTGGTCTCTGAGTGCATGAAAAGCCTCAAAAACTCGCGGCAAGCAATTGTAGCGTATGGACTTCTTGCCGCGCTTGGCATGGCGCCGCAGCCGCTGCAGGAGCTCGCGCTGGAGCTGTTCAGCCGCAAGGCGACCGCGGTGGCGACCAATGTCCCGGGCCCGCAGCAGCCGCTGTACCTGGCCGGCTGCGCGGTCGACGAGATGATGTTCTGGGTGCCGCAGACCGGATCGATCGGCATTGGCCTGTCGATCTTCAGCTACAACGACCGGGTCCACTTCGGGCTGATCGCCGATGCCGGCCTGGTCCCCGATCCCGATGCGGTGATCCGGCACTTCCCGGCCGAGTTCGACAAGCTGCTCTACCTGGCGCTGATGGCCGACTGGGACCGCCCGCTCGACCCGGTCGCGGCCGAACGGCTGCTGCAGGGGCCGCCTGCAGGCTGACAGGCGGCGTTCATGTTGCTGAATTCAGACAAAGGGGCGGGCCCGGCCATCATCCGGCCGTGCGTCCGCTGCCGGTAGCCTTGTCGGGTCGGATGCCCGGACCGTCCGGGCCCCAGAAGGAGAGTACCCATGCGCGCGAAGACCCTGATCACCGCCACCACCGCCGCCGTCACCAGCGCCCTGCTGCTCGCCGGCTGCGCGTCCTACACCGGGCAGACCAGTGACCCGAATGATCCCAACCGCACCCGCAACGCCGCCCTGATCGGCGCCGGCATCGGTGCGGTCGCGGGCCTGCTCAGCGGTGACAGCGCCACCGAGCGGCGCCAGCACGCGATGATCGGCGCCGGCATCGGCGGGCTCGCCGGTGGCGCCGTCGGCGCCTACCAGGACCGCCAGGAAGCCGAACTGCGCCGCCAGACCCAGGGCACGGGCGTGGAGGTGGTGCGCGAGGGCGACGTGATCAAGCTCAACCTGCCCGACGGCGTGACGTTCGACTTCAACCGCACCGAGGTCAAGCCGCAGTTCTACCCGGCGCTCAACAACATCGCCTCGACCCTGGGCGAGTACAGCCAGACCATCGTCGAGATCAGCGGCCATACCGACAGCATCGGCACCGATGCGGTCAACCAGCGCATCTCCGAGCAGCGCGCGCAGAACGTGGGCAGCTACCTGATCGGCCAGGGCCTGCAGCGCGAACGCTTCGAGATCGTCGGCTTCGGCAAGCGCTACCCGATCGCCGACAACAGCACCGAGCAGGGCCGCGCCCTGAACCGCCGCGTCGAAGTGCGCATCGTCCCGCTGGAGTCCTGACGGGTTCCCGGCCGGGTCCCGGATGCGTTCCGGACCCGGCCTGAGGCGGCGGCGCCCCGGGCGGTGGACAAGCGTCCGCTGCGGCAGGCCTTGCCGTGGCCGGCGCGTTGCCCATCGCGCTCGCCCGGCACCTCCACCGCGAACGCGCGGGGCGAACCCGGTCCCGCGCCGGTGGCGACAGCCGCGCCCGCACCTTCCTGCACCGGCCCGGCCCGGCGCGTCGTCACTGGTATCGTGTCGCTTCCGATACCTGTCAAGCCATGAACGCCGTCGGTCGTCCCGCGATCACGGACGGCGCATCGTCCACGATCCGGGCGAGGCAGCGGGCCGGTACCGGGTGGTGCCATCGATCCCCTGGAGATCCCATGCCCAACGCACAGGAAACCGCTGCGGCACGCCGCACGATCTATCGCGGCAAGGAGCCGCAGCGCAAGCCGCTGGCGTACCTGGCGGCCGGGCTGGTCGGCGTGTGCCTGATCGGGTTGCTGATGCGCGGCCCGGAGCCGGTGATTCTGGCCGCCCTGGTGCTTTCGCCGATCGGCGTCTTCGCCTACTACCTGTTCGCCGTCTGGGCACGGCAGCGGATACGGCGCGTCGATCTCGATCAGGGCGATCTCGTCCTCCGGACAGGTTTCGGCAGGCGGCGGCGGGTTCCGCTTGCCCAACTGACGCAGTGGCGCCTGCAGGACATTGCCCTGTACACCGCCGGCATCACCCACGATCCGGATCAGGCCGGCGCGATCGACACCGGGGCCGCGGTCACCGGCCCGGCGCTCACCGCACGCGAGACAGGGACCGGCACGCGCATCGAGCTTGTCGTCGACGATGCGGAAATCGACACCCGGCTGTTTCGCACATTCGCCCCCGACGCCATTGCCCAGCTGGAACAACGCGCGGCCAGGAAGGGCAAGGCGCACGTCCGCTTCAGCACGATGCCCGGCGGCGGATAGCCAGCCTGCGATCCCGCACCATCCCCCACATCCTTCGCGATGAACACCGATCCTGCAGACCCTGTGGCACGCCTTCCAGGCGCCACTGCCGGAATTCCGCAAGACCACTGCCGGAGCCCGCAGCTCTGCAGGAACCGGCGATGACCCTTAGCCCGCAAGCCCGATCCGGCGCAGTCCTTGCGATTCCCCGCACTTGGGAGAAGAACCAAAAAAACCCCAGCCAGAACGGCTGGGGTTCAATGATGGTGGAGGTGGGCGGAATCGAACCGCCGTCCGAAGGCACTCCATCCCCGGCACTACATGCTTAGCCCACCGTTGGATCTCGTTCCCCGGCAGCACGGTGTGCGAAGCGCACCGGGGAACCAGCCTGTGAGTTCAACCACGGCAGACAGGCGGCCGCCGCGGCTGGTTCCCGTGATCATGACCCTACATCCACGAGCACGGGCACAAGTGGGTTCGGGGCTTACGCCTTAAGCGGCGAGAGCGTAGTTGTCGTCGTTGGCAACTATGAGTTTGCCGCTGGATTTACGAGGAAAGCTGCCCCCTCGGCATGCGCCAGGCGATTTCGCGACCCCCGTCGAAGCCAGTGCACCCCCGTGAACCGGGATCCTGGAACTTAAGCAGGTCGTTGGACCGGTCTGACGGGCGCACTATAGCGCGGCCAGGCTGAATGGAGCGCACGGCGACCGGCCCGGCCATGGAGCGCCGCGGCGCGGCCCGGGCGCGGCGCGGTCTGTATGCTGTGGCGATGCCCGCCGCAATGGCTTCTCCCGCCAACCTCGCCCCCGGGACCCGGCGCCCGCCGGGCCGCGGCTACCTGCTGGCGGCGGTGGTGCTGCTGGGCTCGCTGCTGCTGGTGGCCATGTACGCGCGCTCGGCCATCGAGCGCGAGCGCCGCGCGGTCGAGGCCGAGCACCTGGCCGAGGCCGAACGCATTTCCACCCAGCTGCTCGAGCGCCTGCTGCGCTACGAGCTGGCGCTGCGCGGCGGCGTGTCGCTGTTCTCGTCCGTGGCCCGGCCCACCGAGCAGCAGTGGCGCGGCTACGTTGGCGGTTTGAACATCTCCCGGCAGTTCCCCGGCCTGGCGGGCCTGGGCTACAGCCCCTACCTGTCCGGCAGCGGACTGGAGGCGCTGCAGCTGCAGATGCGCGATGCCGGCAAGGGCCTGTTCGAGATCCGGCCCACGGGAGTGCGCGAGTTCTACGGGCCGATCCTCTACCTCGATCCGGCCGATCCACCCAACCGGGAGGCGATCGGGTACGACATGTTCTCCCATCCCGACCGCAACCGCGCCATGGCGGCCGCGCGCGACAGCGGCCAGATCCTGGTCAGCGCGCCGCTGAAGCTGCTGCAGCAGCGCGAGCCCGACGAGCAGGGGCTGCTGATGTACGCGCCCGTGTACGCGGGGGGCGTGCCCCCGCTGGCCCAGGCCTCGCGCCGCGAATCGTTCACCGGCTGGGTGTACGCGCCGTTCGGCGTCGACCCCTTCGTCCGCAGCGTGCTGCGCTACGCCCCGACCGACCACGCGCTGCGGATCGTGGATGTCACCGATGCGGACGGAAAGCCGCTGTATCGCGATCCGGCCTTCGAGGAATCGGCCGACCCGGCGCGCTACTGGTCGCATTCGAGCACCCGCGATGTCTACGGACGCAAGTGGCGGATGGACTTCCAGGCGCCGCGCGTGGACGGGCTGTGGAACCTGCACGACCTCAAGGCGACCCTGGTCGCGGGCGGCCTCGCTTCCGTGCTGCTGTTCGCGGTCGTGCTCGCCCTGGCGCACACCCAGGGCCGCGCGGAGCGGATCGCGGCGCGGATGAGCGAGTCGTGGCGGCGCAGCGAGCTGCGCTTCCGCAGCGCGATGGAATATTCGGCGGTGGGCAACGCCCTGCTCGACGGCGAGGGCAGGATCGTGGAGGCCAACCCCGCGCTCGAGCGCATCCTCGGCACCGGCCGTCACGCCCTCGCCGGACAGCTGCTCGACGACCAGTTCGTCGACGGCGGTCGCGGTTCGATGCAGGCCTCGATGGCCGACCATGTCGGCGCCGGCTCGCGTTCGCTGCGCGAGGTGCGCCGTCCCGACGGCGAGATCCGCCACGTCGACCTGGTGTACGCGCCGGTGCCGGGCGAAACCGGCACCGACATCGCCGTACTCGCCCAGGTCGAGGACATCACCGCGCGCCTGCAGGCGGAGGAGCAGATGCGGGAGATGAACCGCCTGCTGGAGGCGCGGGTCGAACAGCGCACGCGCGAGCTGACCAGCGCCAATCGCGACCTGGAATCGTTCGCCTACAGCGTTTCCCACGACCTGCGCGCGCCGTTGCGCACGGTGTACGGATTCGCGCGCATCCTGATGGAGCGCCACGGCGATTCCCTGGGCGAGGAGGGCAGGGACCACCTCGGGCGGATCCGCCGCGCAGCCAACCGGATGGACGAGCTGATCGATGCCCTGCTGAAGATGTCGCGGATCAGCCGGGACACGCTGCAGATGTCCGAGCTGGACCTGAGCCGGATCGCGGCCGAGGTTGCCGCGGAGCTGCAGCTGTCGGAACCGGAGCGGCAGGTCGAGTTCCGCATCCAGCCGGGGCTCGCCGCCTCGGGGGACGCGGTCCTGGTCCGCGGGCTGCTGCAGAACCTGCTGGGCAACGCCTGGAAATTCACCCGCGACGCCGCGCGGCCGGTAATCGAGTTCGCGCTCGATCCGGAGGCCGAAGGCCTGCTGCCGGGGCAGCGGGCGTTCCTGGTGCGCGACAACGGTGCCGGCTTCGACCCGGCCTACGCCGACAAGCTGTTCCGCCCGTTCCAGCGCCTGCACTCGGCCGAGAGCTTTCCCGGCCACGGCATCGGGCTGGCGTCGGTGAAGCGGATCCTGGAGCGGCACGGCGGCGGCATCCGCGCCGAGGCCGCGCCCGGGGAGGGCGCCACCTTCCGCTTCACCCTTCCCGCTGCGGAGGCGCCGCCGCCGGGTTGATGCGGCAAGGCGCCTCAGGCGTCCTTGTTGTGGCGGCGGAGCAGGCGCTGCTTTTCGCGCGCCCAGTCGCGATCCTTGCTGGCCTCGCGCTTGTCGTGCGCCTGCTTGCCCTTGGCCAGCGCCAGTTCCGCCTTGACCTTGTTGCCCTTCCAGTACAGGGCGGTGGGCACCAGGGTGTAGCCGTCGCGCTGCACGCGGCCGACCAGGTTGTCGATCTCGCGCCGGTGCAGCAGCAGCTTGCGGCTGCGCCTGGCATCGGCCACGACGTGGGTCGAGGCGGAAATGAGCGGGGTGATCTGCGCGCCGACCAGGAAGATCTCGCCGCCGAGCACCACCGCATAGCTTTCGCCGATGTTGGCGCGGCCGGCGCGGATCGCCTTGAGCTCCCAGCCCTGCAGCGCAAGCCCGGCCTCGAAGCGTTCCTCGAGGTGGTAGTCGTGGCGCGCGCGCTTGTTCAGCGCGATGGTTCCGCTGCCGTTTGCCTTATCCTTGCCTTTCCTGCTGGCCATCCCCCATTGTCCCCGAAGCGGCCCACGCACGCGAGCCATGCCGAAGATCGAACGCAGCGCGCTGGTCGAACATTCCGCCAACCGGATGTTCGATCTGGTCAACGATGTCGCCGCCTATCCCCGCCGGTTTTCGTGGTGCGAGTCGGCCCGGGTGCTGGAAAGCGGGGAGGAGCGGATGCTGGCGAAGCTCGAGCTGAAGCTGGGCGGGCTGCGGACCTGGTTCACCACCGAGAACCTGCTGTCCCGGCCGCACCACATCGACATGCATCTGCGCGACGGCCCGTTCCGCCGCATGGAGGGGCGCTGGATGTTCCACGCCCTGGACGAGAGCGCCTGCAGGGTGGGCCTGGTACTGGATTTCGAGCCGCAGAGCAGCCTGATGCTGCCGGCGATGACGCTCGGATTCCGCGGGCTGGCCGACCGCATGGTCAACGACTTCGTGCGCGTCGCCGACCGCGGTGGCGACTGAGGTGCTGCGGGTCCAGGTGGTCTCGGCGTGGCCGGGCCGCCATCATGCGGTCGAGCTGGAGCTGGCCGCGGGCACGACGGTGGCTGCGGCGGTAGCGGCGTCGGGACTGTCGCTGGAGGGGATCGCCGGGTTCGCGGTCTTCGGCCAGCGGGCCACGGCGGACACCGCGCTGGCCGATGGCGACCGCGTGGAGCTGCTGCGGCCGCTGTCGATGGATCCGAAGGAGGCCAGGCGCCGGCGCGCGCAGGCGCGTGCGGCCGCAGGCGGGAGCGGGTAGGACGGGGAGGCGGCTGCGGACGGGCCCGGCCGCGCTCGGCCGGTCCGGATGCGGATCGCGGGGCGGCTGGCGACCTCGGGCCGGGCGCCACCACCGCCGCGACGGGCGCCGGTCGCGCTCAGCGCCGGTTGCGGCCCTTCTCGCGCGGCAGGTTGTAGCCGAACTTGCGGATCGTGGAGTTGGCCAGCTCGGCGTCCTGCTCGGGGAAATACTCGCCTTCCCAGCGCGCCAGGACATCGTTCTCGAAGAACAGGGTGAGGTTCTTCACCTCGGTGGTGCCGCGGCGATCGACCCGCTGGCTGGCGGTGTAGTCCCAGCGCTGGTGGTGGAACGGATCGGCGATCGAGGGCGTGCCCAGCAGCGCCATGACCTGCTGCTTGCCCATGCCCGCCTGCAGCTGATCCACCGCCGACTGCTCGATCAGGTTGCCCTGGTAGATGGGCTGCTTGTAGAGCAGGCCGCAGCCGGACAGGACGAGGGCGACGAGGAGTGCGGGCAGGAACTTCGGCATGGTTCACGGAGAATGGCTGAAAACCTGCCGATGATACACTCGCGCATCCGCCGCGACCCGCATCCAGGCAACCGGCGCTAAACGGTCCGTGAATGGAGGCGCTATGGAATCGCTGGATCTTCGCAAGGCCGGTTTGAAAGTGACGCATCCGCGGATGCGCATCCTGCAGTTGCTCGAGCAGCGCACCCCCCGGCAGCACATGACCGCCGAGGACATCTACCGGCAGCTGCTCGACCAGGGCGACGAGATCGGACTGGCCACGGTCTACCGGGTGCTGACCCAGTTCGAGGCGGCCGGGCTGGTCATCAAGCACAACTTCGAGGGCGGGCACGCGCTCTACGAGCTCGACCGCGGCGACCACCACTACCACATGGTCGACGTGGCCAGCGGCCAGATCACCGAGTTCGAGAGCCCCGAAATTGTCGATCTCCTGCACCGGATCGCGGGCGAGCACGGCTACGACCTCGACGAGCATTCGCTGGTGCTGTACGTGCGGCGGCGGCGGCCGGGGACCGTCAGGTAGCGCCTGGTTCCCGCGGCAGCGCCGGGCGGGAGCAGGGGCGGGGAAGGGAGCGGGCCGGGTGGTTCAGTCCACTTCGCTCAGCAGGCGGGTTGCGGCGGCGCGGGCCTCGCGGCTGACGCGGACACCGCCGAGCATGCGCGCCAGTTCCTCCTGCCGCTGGCCCGGATCCAGCAGCTGGACCTCACTCATGGTCACGCCGTCCTGCTCGGCCTTGCTCACCCGGTAGTGCGCGTGCCCGTGCGCGGCCACCTGCGGCAGGTGGGTCACGCACAGCACCTGGCGGGAAGCGCCGAGCGTGCGCAGCTTGCGGCCGACGATGCCGGCAACGGCGCCGCCGATGCCCGAGTCCACCTCGTCGAAGACCATGGTCGGGATCGGATCGTTGCCGAGTGCGGCGACCTCGATCGCCAGAGAGATCCGCGACAGTTCGCCGCCCGAGGCCACCCGCCGCAGCGGCCGCGGCGGCTGTCCGGCGTTTGCCGACACCAGGAATTCGGCCCGCTCACCGCCCTGCGGGTCGGGACGGTCGGCGGCCACCGGCTCCAGCGCGACCTCGAAGCGGCCGCCACCCATGCCCAGCTCCGCGATCAGGGCGGTGGTCTGCCGCGACAGCCGCTGCGCGGTGGCTGTGCGGGCCGCGCCGAGTTTGCCGGCGGCCTCGCGCCATGCGCCGGCGGCGGCCCCGATCTCGCCCTCGAGCGCGCGCAGGCGCTGGCCGGCGCCGCGCAGGCTTTCCAGTTCCCGCTGGAACGCGGTCTGGCGTTCGCCGAGCCCTTCGGCCGGCACCCGGTGCTTGCGCGCCAGGTCGTGGATGCGCGCCAGGCGCGCGTCGAGCTGATCGAACTGCGCCGGATCGAGGTCGAGGTCGTCGCGGATGCGCTGCAGCAGCAGCTGCGCCTCGTCGAGCTGGATGCCGGCCGATTCGAGCATCGCGTCGACTTCACCCAGTCGCGGCTCGTGCTCGCGGGCGCGGGCCAGGCTGCCGCGCAGCTGCTGCAGCTGCCCGACGAGCGACGGACCCTGCTCGCCCTGCAGCGCTGCCAGCGCCTGCTCGCAGGCGTCGATCAGCCCGGCGGCGTGCGCGTGGCGGCGATGGGCGGCGACCAGGGCGTCGATGGCTCCGGGCTGCAGCTGCTCGCGGTCGAGCTCGTCGAGCTGGTGCTCCAGCCATTCGATCCGTTCGCTGACATCGCCGGCTTCCGACAGCGCGTCGCGCTCGCGCAGCAGCGCGCTCCAGCGCGACGCGGCCGCGGCGACTCCCGCCTGCAGCGCGGCGTGGTCGCCGAATGCGTCCAGCAGCGCCAGCTGGCTGGACTTGTCCAGCAGCGCCTGGTGCTCGTGCTGGCCGTGGATCTCCACCAGCAGCCCGGCCAGCTCGGCCAGCTGGGCCAGGGTGGCCGGACGGCCGTTGATCCAGGCCCGCGAGCCGCCGTCCGCGCGCAGGGTGCGGCGCAGCACGCAGGCCCGGCCATCGTCGAACTCCTGCGCGGCCAGCCAGGCCTCGGCCGCGGGCACGGCGTCCATGCCGAATTCGGCATGCAGCTCCGCGCGCGCGGCGCCGTGGCGGACCATGCCGCTGTCGGCGCGCAGGCCCGACAGGAAGCCCAGTGCGTCGACCAGCAGCGACTTGCCGGCGCCGGTTTCGCCCGAGATCACGGTCAGGCCCGGGCCGAACTCCAGTTCGGCGGTCGAGACCACGGCGAAGTCGCGCAGGCTGAGGCGTTTGAGCATGGGCCGATTGTAGCGGGGCAGGGCTGCCTGCCGCGGGCGCGAGGGGGTGGAAAGCCAGGGCCGGGCACGCGGGTCCCATCTGTTCCCGATTCCCGGCCGCGGCCCTAGGCCGCCGGTCCCCGCCGCGCAATAATCCCCCCATGCCCGCCCAGCCTCCCGTTTCCCTGGATGCCCGCTCGCGACAGCTGCTGCGGACGCTGATCGCGCGCCATATCCGCGACGGCGAGCCGGTCGGTTCGCAGACCCTGGCCCGGCACGCGGGGCTGGACGTGAGCCCGGCAACCATTCGCAACCTGCTGGCCGATCTGGAGGACCAGGGCCTGCTCGCCGCGCCGCACGTCTCCGCCGGCCGGGTGCCCACGCCCCAGGGCTACCGGGTGTTCGTGGACTCGCTGCTGCAGCTCAAGCCCCTGGCCGAGGGCGACAGGGCCAGGCTGCGCAGCGGGCTCACCTCCGGTGCCGGCACCCAGTCGCTGCTCGGCAGCGCATCGGAGCTGGTGTCGGCGATGACCCGCTTCGTCGGCGTGGTCTCGGTGCCCGGACGCGGGCAGTTCGCGTTCCGGCACATCGATTTCGTGCCGCTGGACGGTCAGCGGGTGATGGCGATCGTGGTCTTTGCCGACCACGATGTGCAGAACCGCATCATCCAGGTCGGCCGCAGCTACGATCCGGGCGAGCTGGAGCAGGTCGCCAACTACCTCAACAGCCGCTTTGCCGGGCGGCCGCTGTCGGAAATCCGCGCCACGCTGCTGCAGGAAATCGGCGATGCCCGCAGCGAGATGCAGGGCCTGCTCAGCCGCACCGCGGAGCTGGCCGGACAGGCGCTCCAGCCGGCCGAGGACGAGGACATGCTGGTGGCCGGCCAGAACCGCCTGATCGGCGTCCAGGACCTGTCCGACCTGGACCGCCTGCGCGAGCTGTTCGAGGCTTTCGGCCGCAAACGCGAGATCCTGCAGCTGCTCGAACGCACCGTGCGCGCGCCGGGGGTGCGCATCTTCATCGGCGAGGAGACGGGCCTGGCGCCGCTGGAGGGCGTGTCCCTGGTGACAGCGCCGTACGCGGCCGGCGGCAGGGTGCTGGGGGTGCTGGGCGTGATCGGGCCCACGCGCATGGCCTACGAGCGGGTGATCCCCGTGGTCCAGGCGACCGCCGAGGCGCTCGGCGATGCCTTGAATCCGGACGCCGCGGCCCCATAGCTCCGGGATCGGCGGCCCTGACGACCGCCTTTTCCAGCCCAGGACATGACCACTGAACCCATGCAGGACGCCGCGCCCGAAGCGGCCGAAGGACAGATCACCGACGAGGCCCGGATCGAGGCCCTGAGCGCGGAACTGGAGCAGCTGCGCGCGCAGTCGCTGCTCGATCGCGCGGAGATGGAAAACCAGCGCAAGCGCCTGGAGCGCGACGTGCGCAACGCCTGCCGCTACGCCAACAAGCAGCTGCTGGGCGACCTGCTGCCGGTGTTCGACAGCCTCGAGGCCGCGCTCGCCAACGCCCCGGTCGAGGACCCCCTGCGCGACGGCGTGGTGCTGACCCTGCGCGAACTGGCGCGGGTGTGCGGCAACAACGGCCTGACCGAAGTCGCGCCCAGCCCCGGCGACGCCTTCGACCCGGAGCGGCACAACGCGATGAGCGCGGTCGAGACGGCCGAAGTCGCCCCCGGCACCGTGTTCCAGGTGTTCCAGAAGGGCTATGTGCTCAACGACCAGCTGCTGCGTCCGGCACTGGTGTCGGTGGCGAAGCAGGACTGATCGCCGGCCGGGGGCCGGCTGCCGGACTCCGGCTTCCGTCCTTCGGCCCAGGCCCTCCAGCCTCGCCCCCCGGGGGGCCGCCGGCCCCTTGAATCCCCACCCCGCGTCCTTACATCAGCGACATGGGCGGCCGCGCCGCCCCAACATCGAATTCCAGAGGGAACCCGCAATGGCAAAGATCATCGGCATCGACCTTGGCACGACCAACTCGTGCGTGGCGATCATGGACGGCGGCAAGGCCAAGGTCATCGAGAACAGCGAGGGCGACCGCACGACTCCGTCGGTGGTCGCCTACACCAAGGACGGCGAGGTGCTGGTTGGCGCGTCCGCCAAGCGCCAGGCCGTCACCAACCCCAAGAACACCTTCTACGCGGTCAAGCGCCTGATCGGCCGCAAGTTTGGCGATGCCGAGGTCAAGAAGGACCTCGACCTGGTGCCGTACAGCATCGTCGAGCATGACAACGGCGACGCCTGGGTCGCGACCAGCGACGGCAAGAAGCTGTCCGCGCAGGAAGTCTCCGCGCGCATCCTCGAGAAGATGAAGAAGACCGCCGAGGACTACCTGGGCGAGAAGGTCACCGAGGCCGTGATCACGGTGCCGGCCTACTTCAACGACTCCCAGCGCCAGGCGACCAAGGACGCCGGCCGCATCGCCGGCCTCGACGTCAAGCGCATCATCAACGAGCCGACCGCGGCCGCGCTGGCCTACGGCCTGGACAAGGGCGGCGGCGACCGCAAGATCGTGGTCTACGACCTCGGCGGCGGCACCTTCGACGTGTCGATCATCGAGATCGCCGAGGTCGACGGCGAGAAGCAGTTCGAGGTGCTGGCCACCAACGGCGACACCTTCCTCGGCGGCGAGGACTTCGACAAGCGCGTCATCGACTACCTGGTCGAGGAGTTCCAGAAGGACTCCGGCATGGACCTGCGCAAGGATCCGCTGGCCCTGCAGCGCCTGAAGGACGCGGCCGAGCGCGCCAAGATCGAACTGTCGAGCTCGCAGCAGACGGAAGTGAACCTGCCGTACGTGACCGCCGACGCCTCCGGTCCGAAGCACCTGAACATCAAGCTCACCCGCGCCAAGCTCGAGGCCCTGGTCGAGGACCTGGTCAAGAAGACCATCGAGCCGTGCAAGGTCGCGCTCAACGACGCCGGGCTGCGCGCCAGCGACATCGCCGAGGTGATCCTGGTCGGCGGCCAGACCCGCATGCCCAAGGTCCAGCAGGCGGTGTCGGAGTTCTTCGGCAAGGAGCCGAAGAAGGACGTGAACCCGGACGAGGCCGTGGCCATCGGCGCGGCGGTGCAGGGCGGCGTGCTTGCCGGCGACGTCAAGGACGTGCTGCTGCTTGACGTGACCCCGCTGTCGCTGGGCATCGAGACCCTGGGCGGCGTGTTCACCAAGATCATCGAGAAGAACACCACGGTGCCGACCAAGGCCTCGCAGACCTTCTCGACCGCCGAGGACAACCAGTCCGCGGTCACCGTGCACGTGCTGCAGGGCGAGCGCGAGCAGGCCCGCTACAACAAGTCGCTGGCGCGCTTCGACCTCTCGGGCATCGAGCCGGCGCCGCGCGGCATGCCGCAGGTGGAGGTGTCGTTCGACATCGACGCCAATGGCATCGTCCACGTCACCGCCAAGGACAAGAAGACCGGCAAGGAGCAGAAGGTCGAGATCAAGGCCGGCTCGGGCCTGTCGGACGAGGAGATCCAGCGGATGGTCGCCGACGCCGAGGCGCATCGCGAGGATGACAGGAAATTCCAGGAGCTGGTGCAGGCCCGCAACCAGGCCGACGCCCTGGTGCACAGCACCCGCAGCGCGATCAAGGACAACGGCGACAAGGTGCCCGGCGACGTGATCGGCCGCGTCGAGGGCGCGATCGCCGATGTCGAGACCGCGATGAAGGGCGACGACAAGGCCCAGATCGAGGCCAGGACCAGGGCGCTGGAGGAGGCGGCCCAGTCGCTGTTCGCCGCCGCCTCGGCCCAGCCCGGCGCCAGCGGCGACGCCGGCCCCGGCCCCTCCGCCGACAGCGACGACGTGGTCGACGCGGAGTTCACCGAGGTCAAGGACGAAAAGGGCCGGGATTCGTAATTCGGGATTCGGGATTCGGAAGAGCGGGGCTCCAGCTCCGCTCTTCTACGTCCCGACCCGGGTTGCCCCGCATCTACCAATCCCCAATCCCGAATCCCCAATCCCGGCTCAATGAAACGCGACTACTACGAAGTCCTGGGCGTGTCCCGCACCGCCAGCGAGGAGGACCTGAAGAAGGCCTATCGTCGCTGCGCGATGAAGTACCACCCTGACCGCAATCCGGGGGATGCCGAGGCCGAGGCGCGCTTCAAGGAGTGCAAGGAAGCCTACGAAGTGCTGTCGGACGGCGGCCGCCGCCGCATGTACGACCAGCACGGTCACGCCGCATTCGAGCACGGCATGGGCGGGGGCAATGCCGGGCCGGGTTTCGGCCCGGACATGGGCGACATCTTCGGCGACATCTTCGGCAACATCTTCGGCGGCGGTGGCGGCGCCCGCGGTCCCCGCCGCGGCGCGGACGTGGGCTATGTGCTCGAACTGGAGCTGGAAGACGCCGTCGCCGGGATCGAGAAGAGCATCTCCCTGCCGAGCATGGCCGAATGCGCATCCTGCGACGGCAGCGGGTCGAAGGACCGCAGACTCGACACCTGCACGACCTGCCAGGGCAGGGGGCAGGTGCGCTTCCAGCGCGGCATCTTCTCCATGCAGCAGCCGTGTCCGCAGTGCCACGGGCGCGGGCAGACCATCGCCAATCCGTGCGCGGACTGCCGCGGCATGGGGCGCGTGGAGGAGGAGAAGGTGCTGTCGGTGAAGATCCCCGCCGGGGTCGACAACGGCGACCGCATCCGCCTGGCCGGCGAAGGCGAGGCCGGTCCGCCCGGCACCCAGCCCGGCGACCTGTACGTGGAAATCCGCGTGCGTCCGCACGCCATCTTCGAGCGCGACGGCGACGACCTGCACTGCGAGGTGCCGATCCGCATTTCCCAGGCCGCGCTCGGCGACACCGCGCGCGTGCCCACGCTCGGCGGCGAGGCCGAGATCCGCATTCCCGCCGAGACCCAGACCGGCAAGGTCTTCCGCCTGCGCGACAAGGGCGTCAAATCGGTGCGCAGCCGCAGCCCCGGCGACCTGTACTGCAAGGTCGTGGTCGAAACCCCGGTGAACCTGACCGCGGAGCAGCGCGAGCTGCTGGAGAAGTTCGAAGCGACCTTCGTCGGCGAGGGCGCGCGCCGGCATTCTCCGAAATCCAGCACCTTCGTCGACGGCGTGAAGGGATTCTGGGAGCGGATGAAGGCCTGAGCGCCTCCAGGCACCGGTCGCCATTCCCGCCAAGACCGGCATCCACCGGCGTGAGCCCGTTGTGCGCAATCCATGGGTTCCCGCCTTCGCGGGAACGGCGGACGGGAGCGGAGCTGTCCCGAGGCTCCCGCGGCCGCGCCGCTGTCTTGTTGATCCCGGCGCCGGCGGGTAGCCTGCCGGCATGAGCGATACCGTCCAGCTGCTGGTCCACGGTGCCTCCGGACGCATGGGGCAGGCGCTGCTGCGCCTGGCGGCGGGCATGCCCGGGCTGCAGGTGGCCGCCGCCGTCCAGCGCAAACCCGAACAGCGGGTGGTGGACGGAGTCCCGTATTTCGCCTCCAGCGAAATGGGGGGGCTGCCGCCGTTCGACGTGGCCGTGGATTTCAGCCTGCCGGAGGGATTCGACCCGGTGCTGGCGCTGTGCGTCGAGCGCGGGGTGCCGCTGGTGTCGGGCACCACCGGGCTGGCCGACCCCCAGCGCACCGCGCTGCAGCAGGCCGCCGCGCGGATCCCGGTGCTGTGGGCGTCGAACTTCAGCCTCGGCGTGGCGGTGCTGGACGAACTGGTCGAGCGCGCCGCCGCGGCGCTGGCCGACTGGGATTGCGACATCGTCGAATCCCACCACGTCCACAAGAAGGACGCGCCCTCGGGTACCGCACTGTCGCTGGGCGCGGCCGCCGCACGGGGCGGGGCGACGGTGCGCTACGCCTCCCTGCGCGCAGGCGACATCGTCGGCGAGCACCTGGTCCAGTTCACCACCGCCGGCGAGCGCGTCGAGCTGGTCCACCGCGCCACCAGCCGCGACATCTTCGCCCGCGGCGCCCTCCACGCCGCCCGCCGCCTCCCGGGCCTTGAACCGGGGCTGTACCGGGTCCGCGACGTGATCTGACCCGCAGCAACCTGAACGCGACAGCCGGGTCGGCCGCCGAAGCCGGAGCGGACGGGCATCAAGGCACAGACGGCCGTTCACCGCATGCCCTGCATGCAGTCGGCGCACTGGCGCGCCATCCCCGCTGCCGGTATCATTCCCGCTCGCCTGATTCCACTCGCCTCCGGACGGTTCCCCCGCGCCGGCGGTTTTCTGCAACCCCACGTAGGCGAAGCCTGTGACCGAAACCGCAATCCTCGTCCTCGAAGACGGCACCGTGTTCGAGGGCGTTTCCGTGGGCGCTCCGGGGCTCAGCGTCGGCGAGGTGGTGTTCAACACCGCCATGACCGGCTACCAGGAAGTGCTCACCGATCCCTCCTATGCCCGCCAGATCGTCACCCTGACCTATCCACACATCGGCAACACCGGCTGCACCGCGGACGACGACGAAGCCTCCGGCGTCTGGAGCGCCGGGCTGATCGTGCGCGACGTGCCGCGCCGCCCGAGCAGCTGGCGCAGCCAGGTGTCGCTGCAGGACTGGCTGCACGAGCGCGGCATCGTCGCGATCGCCGGCATCGACACCCGCCGGCTCACCCGCCTGCTGCGCGAGCGCGGCGCCCAGAGCGGGGCGATCGTGGCCGGCAGCGGCAGCGACGTCGAGCAGGCGCTGGAAGCGGCGCGCAAGTTCCCCGGGCTCAAGGGCATGGACCTGGCCCGGGTCGTGACCACGTCCGAACCCTACGCCTGGAACGAAGGCCCGTTCGACCTGGACAGCGGCGAGTTCATCCGCGTCGAGCCCAAGTTCCGGGTCGTGGCCTATGACTTCGGCGTCAAGCACAACATCCTGCGCATGCTGGCCGGGCGCGGCTGCGCGCTCACCGTGGTCCCGGCGCAGACGCCCGCCGCCGACGTGCTGGCAATGAAGCCCGACGGCGTGTTCCTGTCCAACGGCCCCGGCGACCCGGAACCCTGCGACTATGCCGTCGCCGCGATCCGCGAGTTCATCGACAGGAAGATCCCCACCTTCGGCATCTGCCTGGGCCACCAGCTGCTGGCGCTGGCGGTCGGCGCGCGCACCATGAAGATGGCCAACGGCCACCACGGCGCCAACCACCCGGTGCAGGACCTGGCCACCGGCAGGGTGATGATCACCTCGCAGAACCACGGTTTCGCGGTCGACGAATCCACGCTGTCGGCCAACGTGCGCGTCACCCACCGTTCGCTGTTCGACGGCACCAACCAGGGCATCGAGCTGGCCGACGCTCCGGCGTTTTCCTTCCAGGGCCACCCCGAGGCCAATCCCGGCCCGCAGGACGTTTCGGCGCTGTTCGACCGTTTCGTGGCCAGCATGGCGGCGGGGTGAAGCGCCGGCGGGTTCGGCACTACCGGTATATTTGCGCTGCTTCGCTGCAACCATTTTTCGCGGGGAGAGAACGATGAAACTGAAGATGCATCTGGTGCTGCTGCTGGCACTCGTTTTTTCGTCCCAGGCATGGGGCAAGGACATTCCGGTCGAGGACTTCTTCAAGGACCCGGATTTCACTTCGGTGTCGCTGTCCCCGACGGGTGAATACATCGCGGTGTCCGTGCCGAAGGAAGATCGCACCATCCTTGTCGTGCTCCGCGTCTCCGACATGAAGAGCATGGGCAGCTGGGAACACGGCCCCAGCCGCCACGTCGACCGCGTGGTGTGGGTCAACGACACGCGGTTCTTCATGTACGTGTCGCGAAAGCTGGGGCGCTACGATTTCCGGGTGGGCACCCCTGACGTGCTGGCGAGCGATGTCGACGGCAAGCGGCGCGCGGTCATCCCCAATGGCGGCACCTATCAGATCGTGGACACCCTCGACGACGATCCCGGGAACATCCTGGTCCAGCGATCGGTTGATTCGGCCTACCTGTTCAAGATGAACGTCGCCAACGGCGATGTCCGGACGGTGGCGACGGCTCCGCTCCGCTTCGGCAGTTTCCTGGTCGATCACCAGGGCAACCTGCGCTACGCGATCGGCATGGAAGAGAACCGCGATAACGTCACCCTGCGCAGGGAAGGCGATCGCTGGGTCGAGATCCACCGGGCGCCGATGGGCGATTCCAGGCACGTCCCGCAGGGATTCGACCGCGACAACAGGTTCGTCTACACCGAAATCAGCGAGAAGGGCGAGCCCGCCGGGCTGTTCGCCATCGATGCGGAAACCGAGGAGAAGCGGCTGCTCTCGGCCAATGGCAACGTCGAGTCCATGGGCTATCTCTACAGCAGCGACGGGGACGAACTCCTCGGCGTGAACTACATGGACGGCCTGCCGGAAACGGACTTCATCAACAAGGACCACGCCGAGGTCCGGACCTACGCCGGGCTGATGAACGCATTCCCCGACCACTTCGTCCGTTTCGGCGGCATCAGCCGCGACGGGCGCTACGTGCTCACCCACGCCTACAGCGACGTTGACCCGGGGAGCTACTATCTCTTCGACCGGCAGACCAGCCAGGCCAAGTTCCTGCTGGCCGCACGCAGCTGGATCAAGCCCGAACAGATGTCGCAGATGCGGCCGTTCAGCTTCACCGCGCGCGACGGAACCGATGTCCACGGATACATCACCCTGCCGCGCGGAAGCAGCGGCAGGAACCTGCCGATGGTCCTGCACCCGCACGGCGGCCCGCACGGTCCGCGCGACGCATGGGGATTCAACCCGGAAGTCCAGTTCCTCGCCAACCGTGGCTACGCCGTCCTCCAGGTCAACTTCCGCGGGTCCGGCGGCTACGGCAACGCCTTCGAGCGCAAGGGCTACCGCAACTGGGGCACCACGATGATCGACGACATGACCGACGCGGTGCAGTGGGCCGTGCGCGAGGGCATCGCCGATCCCGGCCGCATCTGCACCTACGGCGCCTCCTATGGCGGATACGCCGCGTTGCAGAGCGTCGTCCGCGAGCCGGACCGCTACAGGTGCGCGGTCGGCTACGTTGGCGTCTACAGCCTGCCGCTGATGTTCAAGGACGGGGATATCCCCAGGTCGGAAAGCGGTCGCAGCTATCTGCACCGGATCCTGCCGGAAACGCTGGCCGAGCAGCAGGCGCAATCGGCGGCGTACAACGTCGATCGCATCCGGGTGCCGGTGATGCTGGTCCACGGCGAGCGCGACGAACGCGTGCCGATGTCGCAGTACCGGGCGCTGAAGTCGGCGCTCGTGGACGCCGGGCGCCCGCCGGAAGTCGAGATCCTGGCGGCGAAGGAAGGCCACGGTTTCCAGGAGATCGAGAACAACGTGCGCCTCTACACCGCCCTGGAAGCCTTCCTCGACAAGCACATCGGCGACAGCGCCGCGAACTGAGCCCTCCATGCCCAAGCGCACCGACATCCAGACCATCCTCATCATCGGCGCCGGCCCGATCGTCATCGGCCAGGCCTGCGAGTTCGACTATTCCGGCGCGCAGGCCTGCAAGGCGCTGCGCGAAGAAGGTTTTCGCGTGGTGCTGGTCAACTCCAACCCGGCCACGATCATGACCGACCCGGAGATGGCCGACGCCGTCTACATCGAGCCGATCAACTGGCAGACGGTGGAGAAGATCATCGCCAAGGAAAAGCCCGACGCGCTGCTGCCGACGATGGGCGGGCAGACCGCGCTCAACTGCGCGCTCGACCTGGCCGACAACGGCGTGCTGGAAAAATACGGCGTCGAGCTGATCGGCGCGAAGCGCGATGCGATCCGCATGGCCGAGGACCGCGAACTGTTCCGCGTGGCCATGCAGGAGATCGGGCTGGAGTGTCCCAGGGCCGAGGTCGCCAGGAGCTTCGAACAGGCGGTGGAGATCCAGGCCACGGTCGGCTATCCGACCATCATCCGCCCGTCGTTCACCCTCGGCGGCAGCGGCGGCGGCATCGCCTACAACCGCGAGGAGTTCGAGGAAATCGTCAAGCGCGGCCTCGAGCTGTCGCCGGTAGGCGAAGTGCTGGTCGAGGAATCGGTGCTGGGCTGGAAGGAGTTCGAGATGGAGGTTGTCCGCGACACCGCGGACAACTGCATCATCGTCTGCTCGATCGAGAACCTCGACGCGATGGGCGTGCACACCGGTGATTCCATCACCGTCGCGCCCGCGCAGACCCTGACCGACAAGGAGTACCAGCGGCTGCGCGATGCCTCGATCGCGGTGCTGCGCAAGATCGGGGTGGACACCGGCGGTTCGAACGTGCAGTTCGGCATCAATGCCGAGACCGGCCGCGTCGTCGTCATCGAGATGAATCCGCGCGTGTCGCGCTCGTCCGCGCTCGCCTCCAAGGCCACCGGCTTCCCGATCGCCAAGGTCGCGGCCAAGCTTGCCGTGGGCTACACCCTCGACGAGCTGAAGAACGAGATCACCGGCGGCCTCACTCCGGCCTCGTTCGAGCCGTCGATCGACTACGTGGTCACCAAGATCCCGCGCTTCGCGTTCGAGAAGTTCCCGCAGGCCGACGCGCGCCTGACCACGCAGATGAAGTCGGTGGGCGAGGTGATGGCCATGGGCCGCACCTTCCAGGAGTCGGTGCAGAAGGCGCTGCGCGGGCTCGAGACCGGCAAGGTCGGCTTCGACCCGACCGGGCTGGACCTGTTCGAGGACACGGACCTGGCGATCCTGCGCCGCGAGTTGAAGGAGCCGGGCCCGGAGCGTCTGTTCCACCTGGCCGATGCCTTCCGCGCCGGGCTGTCGGTGGAGGAGGTGTATTCGCTGTCGTTCGTCGATCCCTGGTTCCTGGACCAGATCGAGGAGATCGTGCTGGCCGAGCGCGAGGTCGAGCTGGCCGGCATCGGCGCGCTCGACGGCCCGCGCCTGCGCGCGCTCAAGCGCATGGGCTTTTCCGATGCGCGGCTGGCGCAGCTGGTCGACAGCGACGAATCCGCGGTGCGCGCGCTGCGCCGCGCCCACGGCGTGCGCCCGGTCTACAAGCGCGTCGACTCCTGCGCGGCCGAGTTCGCCACCACCACCGCCTACATGTACTCGACCTACGAGGAGGAGTGCGAAGCGCAGCCGACCGACCGCGAGAAGATCATCGTCCTGGGCGGCGGGCCCAACCGCATCGGCCAGGGCATCGAGTTCGACTACTGCTGCGTGCACGCGGCGCTGGCGCTGAGCGAGGACGGGTTCGAGACCATCATGGTCAACTGCAACCCGGAAACCGTCTCGACCGACTACGACACCTCCGATCGCCTCTACTTCGAGCCGCTCACCCTCGAGGACGTGCTGGAGATCGTCGACCTGGAGAAGCCCAGGGGCGTGATCGTGCAGTACGGCGGGCAGACCCCGCTCAAGCTGGCGCGGGCGCTGGAGGCCAACGGCGTGCCGATCATCGGCACCTCGCCCGAATCGATCGACCTGGCCGAGGACCGCGAGCGCTTCCAGCAGCTGGTCGACCGGCTCGGCCTGAAGCAGCCGCCCAACCGCACCGCGCGCAGCGCCGAGGAAGCGCTGGTGCTGGCCAAGGAAATCGGCTATCCACTGGTCGTGCGCCCCAGCTACGTGCTCGGCGGCCGCGCCATGGAAGTGGTGCACGCCGACGCCGACCTGGCGCGCTACATGCGCGATGCGGTCAAGGTCTCGAACGATTCGCCGGTGCTGCTCGACCGCTTCCTCGACAACGCCGTGGAAGTGGACGTGGACGTCATCGCCGACCGCGAAGGCAACGTGCTGATCGGCGGCGTGATGGAGCACATCGAGGAGGCCGGCGTGCATTCGGGCGACTCCTCGTGTTCGCTGCCGCCGTACTCGCTGCCGGCGCAGGTGCAGGACCGCCTGCGCGAGCAGGTGGTGGCGCTGGCCAGGGCGCTGGACGTGATCGGCCTGATGAACACCCAGTTCGCGGTGCAGACCGAGGACGACGGCAGCCACACCATCTTCCTGCTGGAAGTGAACCCCCGCGCCTCGCGCACGGTGCCGTTCGTGTCCAAGGCGATCGGCCTGCCGCTGGCCAAGATCGCGGCCCGCTGCATGGCCGGGCGCACGCTGGCCGAGCAGGGCGCGACCAGGGAGATCGTGCCGGATTACTTCTCGGTCAAGGAAGCGATCTTCCCGTTCGCGAAGTTCCAGGGCGTCGATCCCATCCTCGGCCCGGAGATGCGCTCGACCGGCGAGGTGATGGGCGTGGGCCGCAGCTTCGGTGCCGCGTTCGCGCGCGCGCAGGAAGCGGCCAACATCAAGGCGCCGCCGGCGGGCAAGGCCTTCGTGTCGGTGCGCGACCCGGACAAGAAGCGGGTGCTCAACGTCGCCCGCGACCTGATCGAGCGCGGCTACGCCATCGTCGCCACCGCCGGCACCGCGCAGTGGTTGCGCGAGAACGGCATCGGCTGCGAGCAGGTGAACAAGGTGCTCGAAGGCCGGCCGCACATCGTCGACCTGATCAAGAACGGCGAGATCGCCTACATCGTCAACACCACCGAAGGCCGGCAGGCGATCTCCGACTCGTTCTCGATCCGGCGCGAGGCGCTGCAGCAGCGGGTGACCTATTCGACCACGGTTGCCGGGGCCAGGGCCTTGCTGCATTCTCTGAAATATCGCGGCGGCGGGCCGGTCCTGGCGCTGCAGGAACTCCACGAAGAACTGCGCAAGGGCGCTGAGACGACAGCATGAGAGCACCCATGACCCTCCAGGGCGCGCAGCGCCTGCGCGCCGAACTGGAAGAGCTCAAGTCCGTGCAGCGGCCGGCGGTGATCAACGCGATCGCCGAGGCGCGCGCCCACGGCGACCTCAAGGAAAACGCCGAATACCACGCCGCGCGCGAGCAGCAGGGGTTCATCGAGGGCCGCATCAAGCAGCTCGAAGGCGAGCTGTCGCACGCGGAGATCATCGACACCTCCAAACTCGACGCCGGATCGCGGATCGTGTTCGGCGCCCGGGTGACGCTGGCCGACGTGGACACCGACGAGGAGCGCAGCTACCGGATCGTCGGTGACCTGGAGGCGGACATCAAGCAGGGGCTGATCGCGATCTCCTCGCCGGTGGCGCGGGCGCTGATCGGCAAGCACGAGGGCGACAGCGTGACCATCGAAGCCCCCGGCGGCACCCGCGAGTACGAGGTGGTCGAAGTCAGCTACAAGGCCTGAGCGTGCGCGCGGCACTGCTGTTGCCCGGGGCCGGCCGCTTCGCCGGCCAGCCCCTGTCGGATCCGGTGGCCGCCGCGCTCGGCAGGGCCCAGCGCATGGGCGACGGCGCCCCCGGGCGGCGCGCGCAGCTGGGCCGGCATTTCCGCCTGGTGCCCGACCACTGGCCGGTGGCCGCGCTGACCCGGGATGCCGACGCCGGCGACGCCGCCGGTTCGGCCTGGCTGCGCGCCGATCCCTGCCACGTGCGGCCGGACATCAACGGCGCGCGGCTGCTGGCGGTCGGCGATGCCCTGGCCCTGGACGCGGCGGATGTGGAGGCGCTGCTGCCGGCGCTGCGGCCGCTGTTCGGTGACGCCGGCGTTCCCATCGATGCGCCGGTACCGGCGCGCTGGTACCTGCGCCTGCCGCACGAGTCGAAGTGGCCGGCCTTCTCCAGCCCCGACGATGCGCTTGGCGCCGACCTGTTCGAACACCTGCCGCTGGCCGGCGACGCCCGCCGCTGGCGCTCGCTGCTGAGCGAGGCGCAGGTGGTCCTGCACAACCATCCCTGGAACGCGCAGCGGGCCGCGCGCGGGCTGCCGGTGGTCAACTCCCTGTGGTTCTGGGGCGGCGGAGTGCTGCCCGATCACGTCGAATCGCCGCATTCGCGCTACTCCGGCGACGACGAGACCGGCATCGCGCTTGCGCACGCGGCGGGAATCCTCGGCGCGCCGCAGCAGTGCTTCGCCAGCGGCGAGGCCGACGCCGTGTACGACCTGGCCACCTGCCGGGACCTGGCCGCGCTGGAGCGCGACTGGCTGCAGCCGGCACTTTCGGCCCTGCGCAGCGGGGACCTGCAGGAGCTGTGGATCGACACCGCCGATGGCCTGCGCTGGTCGCTGGCCCGGGGGCAGCGCTGGCGCTGGTGGCGCAGGCCGCGTCCGGACTTCGCCGGATGACGCCGGCACCGCGCATCCGCCGGCGGGAATGTCCGGCGCCCGCCGCCGCCGGCTGGCACGACGCGATTCCACCCCTGCTCCGGCGCGTCTATGCCGCACGCGGGATCGTCGATCCGGCGGAGGCGCGGCCGGGGCTGGCGCAGCTGCATCCGCCGCAGTCGCTCTCGGGAATGGCCGATGCCACCGCGCTGCTGGCCGCCGCCATCGCCGGCGGCGAGCGCATCCTGGTGGTCGGCGACTTCGACTGTGACGGCGCCACCGCCTGCGCGGTCGCCGTGCGCGGGTTGCGGATGCTCGGCGCGCGCGACGTGGTGCACGCGGTGCCCAACCGCGCCCGCCACGGCTACGGCCTGTCCGAAGGGCTGGTCGCGGAACTGGCCGCGCTGGAGCCGCAGTTGCTGGTCACCGTCGACCACGGCATCGCCTGCCATGCCGGCGTCACCGCAGCGGTGGCGCGGGGCTGGCGGGTGCTGGTCACCGACCACCACCTGCCGGGCGAGGTGCTGCCGCCGGCCGACGCCATCGTCAACCCCAACCTGCGCGGCGACGCCTTCCCCAGCAAGATGCTCGCCGGCGTGGGGGTGATGTTCTATGTGCTGCTCGCGCTGCGCGCGCGGATGCGCGAAGCCGGTGCGTTCAACGGCGCCGGGCCGGATCTGTCGCCGCTGCTGGACCTGGTCGCCGTGGGCACGGTGGCCGACCTGGTACCGCTGGATGCGAACAACCGGGCGCTGGTCGCGGCCGGGCTGCGGCGGCTGCGGGCGGGCAGGGGCTGCGCCGGGCTGAAGGCGCTGATCGAGGTGTCCGGGCGCAGCCAGGCGCGGCTCACCGCCGCCGACATCGGCTTCGCCATCGCGCCGCGGATCAACGCCGCCGGGCGCCTGGAAGACATGGCGGTGGGACTGGAGTGCCTGCTGACCGACGATGCCGCGCAGGCACGCGGGCTGGCCGCGGCGCTGCACGCCATCAACGCCGAACGCCGCGGTCTGCAGCAGACCATGACCGACGAAGCCGGGGCCGCGCTCGCCGCGCTGGCGGGTGCCGAAGACCGCGCAGCGGCGATGGCCGTCTGCCTGTTCCATCCGGACTGGCATCCGGGCGTGGTCGGCCTGGTCGCCTCGAAGGTGAAGGAGCGCCTGCATCGGCCGGTGGTCGCCTTCGCCCCGGCCGTCCCCGGAGGCGACGAGCTGCGCGGATCCGCGCGCTCGATCCCCGGTCTGCACATCCGCGACCTGCTGGCCGCGATCGACAGCGCGCATCCGGGCCTGCTCGGGCGCTTCGGCGGTCACGCCATGGCCGCCGGCCTGAGCCTGCGGCGCGAAAACTACGCGGCGTTCGAGCGGGCTTTCGCCGACGCGGTGCAGGCGGTGCTCGATCCGGAGCTGCTGCAGTCGGAGATCCTCAGCGACGGCGCGCTTGCGCCCCACGAGTTCGACCGCCTGCACGCCGATGCCATCCGCGACGGCGGGCCCTGGGGGCAGGGCTTCCCCGAGCCGCTGTTCGATGGCCTGTTCGAGGTGTCCGATTACCGGGTGGTCGGGGAGCGCCACCTGCGGCTGGTGCTGCGTGGCGAAGGCCTGCCGGCGCCCGTCAATGCCATCCACTTCGGCGGGTGGACCGGAGAGCGGCCGTCCGCCCGCTGCCACCTGGCCTACCGGCTGGCCGCGGACGACTATCGCGGCGCGCAGGCGATCCAGCTGATCATCGAGCATCGGGCGGCGGCGTAGCCACGCAGGCTCCGGCCGCAGCCGCTGGCCGCCGGTTCCGGAACCTCATGCCGAACAGCGGACGCAGCGGCGGGATGCGGCGGATGACCTCCACGCCCGCGAAGCACAGCCCGAAGGTCAGGACCACGAGCAGCGGGCCTTCCAGCAGCGGCGGCAGGTCGAGCGGCCCGAGCCGGTGGGCCAGCACCACGATGATCGTCTGGTGCAGGATGTAGACCGGAAAGACCGCCTGCGACAGATGGCGCAGCAGGGGGCTGTCCCCCGGCCGCAGGCGGTACGCGAAGCCGAGCACGGCGACGATGGCGCTCCACTGGTTCAGGCCCCAGACCACGCGCATCGCCAGGCGCAGCGGCTCGGGCGGCACGACGTCCGCGTAGGCCTGGAAATACAGCGCGATCGCCAGCCAGCTCGCCAGCCACAATGCCGCCGCCGGCCGGCGCGAGCGTCCGATCGCCTCCCACACCGCGTCCCTGCGCGCGACCAGGAAGCCGAGCATGAAGGCGGCGAAGTACTGGACATGGTTGTACCAGTCGTCGACCAGCGCATGGGTCGAATCGAACACGCCCACCAGCGCGATCCGCGCGGCGGCGAAGAACAGCGCCGGCCACAGCAGCACGCCGGCAGGTGAGCGCAGCAGCGCCGCCAGCCGCGTTCCGGCCACCGCCAGCGCGCCCGGTGCGAAGCGGACAAGCGCCCACAGCACGACCGTGTAGACCCACAGGTAGGCCACGAACCACAGGTGGTTCCAGGTCGGCAGGACCAGGCAGTCGCCGCCGCGGCAGAAGCCGTCGTCCGCGGACAGGTAGCGCGCCCAGAACGCCAGGTAGCCGTCGTGGTAGCCGCCGGGCAGCTTTTCCACCACTTCGAGGTACGACTGCGGCGGCACCACCACCAGCATGCCGAACAGCAGCGGCAGCAGCAGCCGCCACGAGCGGACGCCGAGGAAGCGGGGCCGGCCGCCGCGGGCGTCGGCGTCGGCACGGGCCCGGGCGAGCAGGAAGGCGGTGGCCGCGCCCGAAACCAGGAACAGCAGCGACAGCCGCCACGGTGCCGCGGCCATCATCAGCGGCTCCAGCGCATGGCTGGCTCGGGGGCTGTTCACGTGCCAGTCCCAGGTCACGTAGTACATGCCCACGTGATAGAGCACCAGCACGCCGAAGGCGCACACGCGCACCCAGTCGAGATCGTGCCTGCGTGGCGTGGACATCGGCCGCTCCGGAAGTGAATGCCGCCAGAGTCCGCGTCCGCGGCGGCCCGGGCAAGCACGATGTGACCTGTCGAGGGCGGCCAGGGACGAGTGGCGGGTCCCGCGGGACGGGCGACGGGGCCGGCACGGCACCGGATCGTAGAATGCGGCGATGATCCGGCCGTCCAGCAGCACCGCCACCGCATACCAGCGCTACCTGCCGTGGCGGCGCTGGTTCGAGGCCGGCTTCTGGATCGTGCTGACCCTGTTCAACGCCGCGGCCAACACGGCCACGGTGCTGATCGACATCCGCAACAGCGGCCTGGGCTATGCCGCCTGGGAACCGGCGGTCTGGGAGTGGTCCAGCGCGCTGATGTGGCTGGCCCTGGTCTGGCCGATCATCTGGTTCAGCCGGCGCTTTCCCTTCCACTGGGACACCTGGCCGCGGCAGTTGCCCCGGCACCTGCTGGCCAGCGTGGCGGTATCGCTGCTGCACGTGCTGGGCATGGTCGCCCTGCGCAGCCTGGCCTACCGCTGGCAGGGGCAGGCCTACGATTTCGGCCACTGGCCTTCCGCGCTGGGCTACGAGTACCTCAAGGACGTGCGCAGCTACGCGGCCATGGTGGTGCTCATCGAGTTCTACCGGATGGGGCTGCGCCGCTGGCAGGGCGAGGCCAGCCTGCTCGGCGCCCCGGACGAGGGCCAGCCGGTAGATCCGATCGAGCGGCCCGAGCGCTTCCTGGTGCGCAAGCTGGGGCGTGAATTCCTGGTCGCGGCCGGGGACATCGAGTGGCTGCAGGCGTCGGGCAACTACGTGAACCTGCACGTGCGCGGCCACGACTACCCCCTGCGCAGCACCCTGGCCGGCATCGCCGGGCGGCTGGACCCGGCTGGCTTCGCGCGCATCCACCGCAGCTACATCGTCAATCTCGACCGGGTCGCCTCGATCGAGCCGCTGGACTCGGGCGACGCTCGCGTGCACATGAAGGACGGCAGCGTGCTGCCGGGAAGCCGGCGCTACCGCGGCGAGCTGCGCCAGCGGCTCGATCCCGACGCCTGACGCGCCGCCGCTGCTAGAATGAGCGGCTGTTTTCAGCAGCGGCCGACATCACGATGGAACTCAATCCCGTCCGCCAGCGCATCGCCGACCTGACCGGTCGGCTGGATGCGCTGAGGGGGTTTCTTTGACTACGACGCCAGACGCGAACGCCTGGAGGAAGTCGAGCGCGAGCTCGAGCACCCCGACGTCTGGAACGACCCCGAGCGCGCGCAGTCCCTGGGCCGCGAACGCTCGATGCTCGACAAGACCGTCAACGGCATCCGCAGCCTGAGCGAGGGACTGGCCGGCGCCGCGGAACTGCTGGAACTGGCCGAGGGCGAGGACGACGAGGAGACCGCGCTGGCGGTCGCCGCCGATGTCGACGGCTACGAGAAGGGCGTGGAGCAGCTGGAATTCCAGCGCATGTTCTCCGGCAAGATGGACAGCGCCAACGCCTTCGTCGACATCCAGGCCGGCGCCGGCGGCACCGAGGCCCAGGACTGGGCCGAGATGCTGCTGCGCATGTACCTGCGCTGGGCCGAGTCGCGCGGCTGGAAGACCGAACTGCTCGAAGCCAGCGGCGGCGACGTCGCCGGCATCAAGTCGGCCTCCTTCCGGGTGGAGGGCGAGTACGCCTACGGCTGGCTCAAGACCGAGACCGGCGTGCACCGACTGGTGCGCAAGTCGCCGTTCGATTCGGACAATCGCCGCCACACCTCGTTCACCTCGGTGTTCGTCTCGCCCGAGGTCGACGACAGCATCGACATCGAGATCAACCCGGCCGACCTCAGGACCGACGTCTACCGTTCCTCCGGCGCCGGTGGCCAGCACGTCAACAAGACCGAGTCGGCGGTGCGCATCACCCATGTGCCGAGCGGAATCGTGGTCGCCTGCCAGACCGAGCGCAGCCAGCACGCCAACCGCGACCGCGCGATGAAGATGCTCGCGGCCAAGCTCTACGAGATGGAGATCCAGAAGCGCAACGCCGAGCGCGATGCGGTGGAGGCGACCAAGTCGGACATCGGCTGGGGCAGCCAGATCCGCAACTACGTGCTCGACCAGAGCCGGATCAAGGACCTGCGCACCGGCATCGAGCGCAGCGACACCCAGAACGTGCTCGACGGCGACCTCGACGAGTTCATCCAGGCCAGCCTGAAGTCGGGCCTGGAGGCGGGCTCGAAACGCATCGATGCGACCTGAGCCTTCGACAGTCTGTCCCGAAGCCGTTATCCCGATCCCGGACCCGACCCGGGGGAGGCAGCGAGCCCGGCTCGAACCGGAGCATCCGAAACCGGATCCCTCGCCACGCCGGGAATGAGAAGCCGGTAAGCTCTCCCGATTCCCGATTCCCGATTCCCCGACATGACCCACGCCCCCCAGCCCCAGCCCGCTCCCGCCGACGACAACGCGCTCATCGCCGAGCGGCGGGCGAAACTCTCGGCGCTGCGCGGGCAGGGCGTGGCCTATCCGAACGACTTCCGTCGCCGCGACCTCGCCGGCGAACTGCAGGCCAGGCATGCCGATGGCGAGCGCTGGACCAGCGAGGCACTGGAGGCCGAAGGCGGCCGCGTCGCGGTTGCCGGTCGCATGCTGGCCAAGCGGGTGATGGGCAAGGCCGCCTTTGCCGAGATCCAGGACGTGAGCGGGCGGATCCAGCTGTTCCTGCAGGCCAGCGCGATCGGCGCGGCCTATGACGCCTTCAAGGGCTGGGACGTGGGCGACATCATCGCCGCCGAAGGCACGCTCATGCGGACCCGCACCGGCGAGCTGTCGGTCAAGGCCGATGTGCTGCGCCTGCTCACCAAGTCGCTGCGGCCACTGCCGGACAAGTGGCACGGGCTGTCCGACGTCGAGCAGCGCTACCGCCAGCGCTACGTCGACCTGATCGTCTCCCCGGACGCGCGCGACGTGTTCGTCAAGCGGTCGCGCATCATCGCCGCGATCCGCCACTGGCTCGATGCGCGCGGCTTCCTTGAAGTGGAGACGCCGATGATGCACTACATCGCCGGCGGCGCCACCGCACGCCCCTTCGTCACCCACCACAATGCGCTCGACCTCGACCTGTACCTGCGCGTCGCGCCCGAGCTGTATCTGAAGCGGCTGGTGGTGGGTGGCTTCGAGCGCGTCTACGAGATCAACCGCAACTTCCGCAACGAGGGCGTGAGCACCCGCCACAACCCCGAGTTCACCATGCTCGAGCTGTACCAGGCGTACGTGGCCTACGAGGAGGTGATGGACCTGACCGAGGAGCTGATCCGCACCGTGGCGCTGGAGACCACCGGCACCACGATCTGCGAGTGGGACGGCCATACCATCGACCTGGGACCGCCGTTCCGGCGCTGGAAGCTGGAGGAGGCGGTGCGCGAGCTCAATCCGGCGATCAGCGAAGCCGACTGTCGCGACCGCGAGGCGCTGGCGCGCCACTGCGCCGACCTGCAGATCCCGGTCAAGCCGTCCTTCGGCTGGGGCAAGCTGCTGCTGGAGATCTTCGAGAAGACGGTGGAGCAGGGCCTGCTGCAGCCGACCTTCATCACCCACTACCCGGTCGAAGTCTCGCCGCTGGCGCGCGAGTCCGACAGCGAGCCCGGCATCACCGATCGCTTCGAGCTGTTCATCGGCGGCAAGGAGATCGCCAACGGCTTCTCCGAGCTCAACGATCCCGAGGACCAGGCCGCGCGCTTCCGCGCCCAGGTCGAGGCCAAGGAAGGCGGCGACGACGAGGCGATGCAGTACGACGCCGACTACGTCCGCGCGCTCGAGGTCGGCCTGCCGCCGACCGGTGGGCTGGGCGTGGGCATCGACCGGCTGGTGATGCTGCTGACCGGCTCGTCCTCGATCCGCGATGTCCTGCTGTTCCCGTACATGCGCCCCGAGGCGGCCGGCTGAACTCGGGCGGTTTCCCGGGGGGAGGGGGAGGGGATGACCCCGGCGGGCCCGGTTTCGCGTGACAAGGGGGATGGGCCCGCGCCGGTGGCTTCGGCGGCGGGCATGGGACTTGCTTGTTCGTCCGTGTGGGGAGCATGCTGGCCCGCTTCCGGCGGAGGACGCTGTTTGCGGCAGGCGACAACACCATGAATATCGTCATCGTCGACGACCAGACCTCCGCGCGGACCCTGCTGCGGCACATCCTCGAGGACATCAGTCCCGAGCTGGAGGTGCTCGAGTTCGGCGATCCGCAGGAGGCGCTGGACTGGTGCGAAAGCAACCGTCCGGACCTGCTGCTGCTCGACTACCGGATGCCGGTGATGGACGGCCTCGAGTTCGCGCGCCGCTTCCGCCGGCCGCTGCTGCACCGCGACGTGCCGATCGTGCTGGTGACCGTGGTCGGCGACGAACCGATCCGCCAGGCCGCGCTCGACGCGGGCGTGATCGACTTCCTGGTCAAGCCGGTGCGCCCGCGCGAGCTGCGCGCCCGCTGCCGCAACCTGCTGCAGCTGCGGCAGCAGTCCGAATCGGTCAAGCAGCGTGCGCTGTCGCTCGAGCAGCGCCTGCTGGCGAGCATGCACGAGGTCGAGGAGCGCGAACGCGAGACGCTCAGCCGCCTGGCGCTGGCGATCGAGTACCGTGACTCGGGCACCAGCGCCAACCTCGCCCGGCTCGCCGGCGTGGCCGGCATCCTCGCCGAGGGCATGGGGCTGTCCGAGGAAGAAGTACGCATGATCGAGCTGGCCGCGCCGCTGCACGACATCGGCAAGATCGCCATTCCCGACGCGCTGCTGCAGAAGCCCGGCCCGCTGTCCGAGGAGGAACTGGCGGTGATGCGCACCCACCCGCGCATCGGCTACGAGCTGCTGACCGGCAGCCAGAACCGCTTCATCCGGATGAGCGCCACCATCGCGCTGCGCCACCAGGAGCGCTACGACGGCAGCGGCTACCCCGATGGGCTGGCCGGCGACGCCATCCCGCTGGAAGCCAGGATCGTGGCGGTCGCGGACGTGTTCGACGCGCTGATCTCGCGCCGGCCGTACAAGCCCGCGTGGAGCCTGGACGAGGCTTTCGCCTACATCGAGGAGCAGGGCGGCAAGCTGTTCGACCCGGCCTGCGTCGACGCCATGCGCCGGGCGCGCCCGCGCATCGAGGAATACTGCATGCAGTACGTCGGCGGCACGGCGCTGCAGCAGGACAGGACCCTGGCGTGAACATCCCGCTGCTTGCCCTGGTCCGCGAACGCCTGTCGAACCGTCCCGACAGCGAGCACGGCCAGGCGGCGGTCCGCGTTGCCATTTTCACCGGCGTCATCGCGTACATGGCGGTGGCCGCGTTCTTCGACGCGCTGCCGCCCGACGTCTACCTCTGGTCGGCGACGATGAGCCTGGTCGGCGCCAGCGTCGGCCTGCTTCTGCTGATCGGGATCGTGCTGCAGCCGGGCGTCTCTCATGTCAGGCGCATCATCGGCATGATCACCGACTACGGGCTGATGACCGCGGCCATGGCCCTCAAGGGCGAGCCGCTGGCATGGATCTACGTGATCCTGATGTGGGTCACGGTCGGCAACGGCCTGCGCTACGGCAACCGCTACCTGATCGGCGCCGTGGTGTCGGCCTGCGCCGGGTTCGGCATCGTCCTCTGGGCCAGCCCCTACTGGCGCGAGAATATCCACCTCGGTCTCGGGCTCTGGGTCGGCCTGTTCGCCGTTCCGATGTATCTGTCCGGCCTGCTCCGCGACCTGACCCACGCCACCGAGGTGGCCCGGCGGGCGAACCAGGCCAAGAGCCGCTTCCTGGCCAACATGAGCCACGATTTCCGGACGCCGCTCAACGGTCTGGTCGGCATGTCCGACCTGCTGGCCACGACCCGCCTGGACAACGAGCAGCGCGAATGCGTCTCGACCATCCAGGCCTCCTCGCGCACGCTGCTGGAGCTGGTCGAGGACGTGCTCGACATCTCCGCGATCGAGGCCGGCAAGATCAAGTCCAACGTGGTCGCGTTCTCGCCGCGCGAGCTGGTCGACGGCATCGGCCTGATCCTCGGTCCGCAGGCGCGGGCAAAGGGCATCCGCTACTCCGGCGAGGTCGGCATCGATGTGCCGACGAGCCTGCGCGGCGACGTCGAGCACCTGCGCCAGGTGCTGCTCAACCTCGCCGGCAACGCGGTCAAGTTCACCGACGAGGGCAGCGTCAGGCTCCAGGTCGAACTGCTGTCCACCCAGGCCGGGGTGGCCAACCTGTGCTTTACCGTTGTCGATACCGGCATCGGCATCCCCAGCAGCCTGCACGACCGCCTGTTCGACGCCTTCGAGCAGGCCGATACCGCGCGCCGGCGCCGCAGCGGCGGCACCGGTCTGGGCACCACGATCGCCAAGCGCCTGACCGAGGCCATGGGTGGTTCGATCGGATTCGAGAGCGAGGAGCGGCACGGCAGCCGCTTCTGGGTGAAGCTCCCGCTCGAGATCGCTGCAGCCGCTCCGGCCGCAGCGGCGCAGGCGCGGGCCGGCGACGCGCGGCCAGGCGATCCCGCCGACAGCGGCAACGTCATCGCCTTTTCCGATCCCTTCCTGCGCCATCGCGCCCGCGTGCGCAGCATGCAGATCCTGGTGGTGGACGACCACGAGGCGAACCGGATGGTCCTGCGGCGCCTGCTGCACAAGGCGGGCCATCGCGTGACCTGCGTGGACGACGGCGAAGTCGCGCTGGACGCGCTGGAGTCGGCCGTCTATGACGCGGTGGTCTGCGATCTGCGCATGCCGGGCGTCAGCGGGCTGGACCTGCTGAGGCAGCTGCGCCTGATGGAAGCCGGCGGCAGCGAGCGCACTCCCGTGCTCATCCTCAGCGCCGACGTGACGCCCGAGGCGATCCGCGCCTGTGAACGTGCCGGAGCGCGCGCATTCCTGCCCAAGCCTGTCGCGGTGGCACGCCTGCTCGACGCGCTGGCGGACATCGCGGCGCCCGGGCCCGAGGATACCGCGGAAGCGTCCGTGCAGACGGTTCCGGCCACGGACTGTCCCGTCGCCAGCGACATCCTCGACCTGAGCGTGCTCGACGAGCTCGGCGCCATGGACATGGGCGAAGAATTCGAGCGGGAGTTCATCCGGCAGTGCCTCGGCGATGCCGAGCAGTGCCTGTCGGAAATGTCCCGGGCCGGAGGCCTCGGCGAGGCCAGCCTGCTGCGCGAACAGGCGCATGCGCTCAAGGGCGTTGCCAGCAATCTGGGGCTGGTCAAGCTGGCCGCAGCGGCGGGGCAGGCGATGGGCATGCCCGACTGGCTGGTCGTTCGCGACTGGTCGGCGCGGATCGACGCCCTGCGCTCGGACCTGGAAACCGGGCGTGCCGCGCTGGAAACGCGCCAGCGGCTGAGGGGATCGACCACGCCGCGCAGCAGCACCACGCCCTGAGACCCTGCGTCAGGGGCTGTTCCGGGACTTCCGGGGCGGAATGTGCCCTGCGGAATGTCCCGGCTCTGCCTTGCTCGCCCGGCCTCAGGCGGCGCCGCGCAGCGCGCGCTTCTCCTGGGCCCGCACGATGCGCTCCATCATCCGCAGCGACTTCTCGCCCAGCCCCAGCGCGGTGTCCACCCAGATCTCGGTGATCCCCATCAGCTCGTCGTAGCCGACCTGTTGCGCAACAGCGCGGCAGGCATTCATCGCCAGGTGCGCCGCCGGTGCGCGCTGCTGCCTCTCGATCAGTTCCTGGACGGCCTGCGCACCCTGGCCCCTGGGCACCAGGATGTCGACGATGCCCATCTGGTGGAACTGCTCGCTGGTATACATCTCGCCGCCGAGGATGATGCGCTCGGCAAGCTGCGGCGATACCCGCTTGCACAGGAACGAATAGGCGCCCATTCCCGGGAACAGGCCGAACAGGACCTCCGGCAGTCCCATCTCCACGCCTTCCTCGGCGACGATGGTGTGGCAGGCCAGGGCCATCTCCAGCCCGCCGCCGAGTGCGGCGCCCTGGACGAGGGCGATGGTGCGCACGTCGCCGCCGAGACCGTTGTGCAGGGTGTAGACGCCGTCGATGCAGCGACGCGCATATGCCATCAGCCGCTCGCGATTGTTGCCCCGGATGAGGCGGGCGAACAGCTCGAGGTCGCCGCCCAGGTTGAACGCGCCCGCGGCCGACGCCAGCACGAAGTGCCGCAGCCGGCCATGCTGGCGCTCGCTTTCGCGCAGGGTGATGGACGAGGTGAAGCTCCACATGTCGTCCAGCAGGTCGCTGCGGAAGCAGGGTCGCGAGCCACTGGCGGCGTCGCTGTGCATATACATCCAGTGCGCGTCACCCGACGGCCCGGATTCGATGCGGATGGTAGGGAACGTACGGGTGCGCTGAAGTCTCTCGACATTGTTCATAGGGAATCCCCAGGTCGGCTCCGTCGCTCACCGGGCGCAGGCGAGGTGCCAGAAATTGTCATATTTGCCCGTCTGGCGTCTGTATGCGCCTAACAGCGGCAAACTGCAAGAGGCGGCACGCCCGATCCCGGGTCGTCCGGAGAGGAGGCGATGGAGCGGCGGGATCAGCCCGCGGGGACGGGGTCGCGAAGCTCGCGGCGCAGGATCTTGCCGACGTTGGTCTTGGGCAGTTCGCTGCGGAACTCGACCACCTTGGGCTGCTTGTATCCGGTCAGGTGCTGCTTCGAGTGGGCCTTGACCTGTTCGGCGGTGAGCGCCGGGTCCTTCCTGACGATCACCAGCTTCACCGCCTCGCCCGAGCGCTCGTCGGGCACCCCGACCGCGGCGACCTCGAGCACCCCCGGCATCATCGCGATCACGTCCTCGACCTCGTTGGGGTACACGTTGAAGCCTGAGACCAGGATCATGTCCTTCTTGCGGTCGACGATGTAGAAGAAGCCCTGCTCGTCCATCTTCGCCATGTCGCCGGTATGCAGCCAGCCGTCGGCGTCGATGCAGGCGGCGGTGTCCTCCGGGCGCTGCCAGTAGCCCTTCATGACCTGCGGGCCCTTGATGCACAGCTCGCCGATCTCGCCCTGGGGAAGGACGTTCCCGTCCTCGTCCTTGACGCAGGCGTCGGTCGAGGAGATCGGCAGTCCGATGGCGCCGTTGTACTCGGCCAGATCCATCGGGTTGATGCAGGCGGCCGGGGAGGTCTCGGTCAGCCCGTAGGCCTCCACCAGGGTCACCCCGGTCACCTTCTTCCAGCGCTCGGCGACCGAGCGCTGCACCGCCATGCCGCCGCCCAGGGTCAGGTGCAGGCGCGAGAAATCCACCTCGTCGAACCCGGGCGTGTTGAGCAGCCCGTTGAACAGGGTGTTGACGCCGGTGATCGCGGTCATGCGGATGCCTTTGAGCTCCTTGACGAAGCCGGGCATGTCGCGCGGGTTGGTGATCAGGTGGTTGTGGCCACCGAACTTCATGAACACCAGGCCGTTCGCGGTCAGGGCGAAGATGTGGTACAGCGGCAGCGCGGTGACGATCAGTTCCTCGCCCGGCCTGGCGTTGGTGCCGATCCAGGCCGAGGCCTGCTGCATGTTCGCCACCATGTTGCGGTGGGTCAGCATCGCGCCCTTGGCCACGCCGGTGGTGCCGCCGGTGTACTGCAGGAAGGCGATGTCCTCGGGCGTGATCTCCACGGCCGGCAGGGTGTGCCGCCCGCCCGCGGCAAGCGCGTCGCGGAAGCGCACGGCGCCGGGGATGTCGTAGTCCGGCACCATTTTCTTCACGTGCCGGAGCATGAAGTTGACGATCTGGCGCTTGGGGGTGGGGAGCATGTCGCCCAGCCCGGTGGTCAGCACCTGCGTGATCTGCGTATCGGCCAGCACCTCCTGAACGGTGTGGCCGAAGTTGTCCAGGACCAGGATGACCCTGGCGCCCGAATCGGCCAGCTGGTGCCGCAGCTCGCGCGCGGTGTACATCGGGTTGGTGTTCACGACCGTCAACCCGGCGCGCAGGGTGCCGAAGGTCGCGATCGGATACTGCAGGCAGTTGGGCATCATGATCGCGACGCGATCGCCCTTCTTCAGCTTGAGTTCGCACAGCAGGTAGGCGGCGAAGCGGGCGCTGAGCGCGTCGATCTCGGCGTAGCTCAGCGTCCTGCCGAGGTTGGTGAAGGCGGGCCGGTCGCGGAAGCGGTGGATGGCGCCTTCCAGCACCGCCGGTATGGACGCGAACTCGTCGACATCGATCTCCTGGGGGACACCCTCGGGGTACTGCGCGAGCCAGGGCCGTGCTGTCGACATTCGAATCCCTCCTTCAGATGTCTGACCGGTATCCTTGCGCGATACCGTCCGGTATGGATTGGAGCATAGGGCCCATGTGCTGGCAAGGCGACATCAGGCGGCGGATCGGAGACGGGGCAGGGGGCGCGGCATCGTGTTTGCCCATGCGCGTGGCGGCTGCGCAGCGCGCAGCCGGACTGCCCGGGGCGATCGCCTGGATGCTGCTGCTGGCGGTGCTGATGGCGGCGTGCTCGCGCGGCGATCCCGAGACCCGCCTGCGCGACACGATCGACGAACTCGCGCAGACCATCGCCGATCGCGACCCTGCTGCAATGCAACAGCTGCTGGCCGAGGACTTCATCGGCAACGAAGGCCTGGATCGCGACGGCGCCCGCCGCATGGCGGCGGCGCTGATGCTGCGCTACCGCAGCGTGGCGGCCACCTTCGGGCCGCTCGAGGTGCGGATGTCGGAGCCGCACGCCACCGTGCGCTTCAAGCTGATCCTGAGCGGCGGATCCTCGGCGCTGCTGCCGGAGTCGGCCCGCATCTACGACGTCGAGACCGGCTGGCGGCTCGACGGCGACGACTGGAAGCTGCGCAGCGTGCGCTGGACGCCTGCGCTGTAGCAGGTACCGCAAGGAGAGCGCTTCCGCGACTCCCGGGCCCCGCCGCGCTGCGACGGGCGGGGCTTCCGCCCGGTCCGGGGATTACGCGGTCTTCTTCGCCGCGAGCTGCCGGAGCACGTAATGCAGCAGGCCGCCGTGGCGGGCGAAGCGGGTGCGTTTGCGAA
>CAKTDC010000014.1 GCA_934541015.1 uncultured Luteimonas sp. | reverse complement strand
CGGTCGCGCCGCGGCCGGCAGCGTCCCGCGCCGCCGCCAGGATGGCCGCGTCCAGGCCAGGCGCGGGACCGGGCCCGCCCAGGCGCGCCAGGCGCTGCGCCAGGTCGCGCTCGTCCGGAGTCAGCGGTTCGCGGTCGCGCGTGCTCATGCGGGGGCCGTTCCCAGGTTCGCGCGCAGCTTGTCCATCGCGTAGCGCAGGCGCGATTTCACCGTTTCCCGGCCGACGCCGGTGATCTCGCCGATCTCCTCCAGCGTCAGTTCCTGCTCCAGGCGCAGCAGCACCACTTCGCGCTGCTCCGGGGGCAGTCCGTCCAGCGCCAGCTGCAGCCGCCGCCGCTGCTCGAATTCCGACAGCTGCCGCTCCGGCGTATCCGGATCGGGTACCTGCGCGCAGCGCTCGTCGGCGTCGTCGGGCGCCGGCGGCCGGTGCTGGCGCGCGCGCCAGTGGTCGGCGAGGCGGTTGTGCGCGATGCGGTAGAGCCAGGTGCCGAAGCTCGCCTCCGGGCGCCAGCCTTCGCGCGCCGCGATCACCTTCTGCCAGATGTCCTGGAACAGTTCGTCAGCGGTGGGGCCGTCGCGCAGCTGGCGCAGCAGAAAGCGGTACAGGCGGACGCGGTGGCGCGCGTACAGGTCCTCGAAGGCGCGGACATCCCCCGCCGCCCACGCCAGCATCAGCGACTCGTCGCTGCTGGCGTCGGCGCTGGCATGGAGGTCGTTCATCCGCGCCAGCGTAAGCGCTGGCTGCGCCGAGGTGAAGCCTGGCCGCCCACGTCGCCTGCGGAGCCGTCCGGGCATGCGGGCAGGGGCCGGGAGCAGGGCAGTGGTCTGGTGCATGATAGGTTCAACGGCCGCCGGGGAGCAGCGGGGTTGCCGCAATCGGCGGTGGTTGGCGTTTGTCCGGAATGGGACGCGGCTCCGGAACAAGGGGATCGGGTGGGCGCGCAGGCGATCGAGACATCCGTGGAACGGCACGCCGCCGCCAACGGCCCCGGCGCCGTGGCCGCTGTCCTTGCCGGCGGCCTGCCGGCCGGTTCGGCGGTGGCGCTGTGCTGGAACGATCCGACGCTCGGCAGCGGCGAGTCCAGCGCCGGTGCGGTGTCCGCCGCCGCGCTCCAGGAAGCCCGCGACCTGCTCGCGGGGCAGGGCGGGCAGCCCGGAGCGGGGCGCATCGGATCGGGCTGGGCGGCCGAGGGCGCGAGGCTGTCGCTGGTGGTCGAGGCCGGCCGCCAGCTGCCGCGCGGGCTGCAGGACGGCTGGCTGCTGCTGGCGCGCGAGCTGGTCGCTTCGGCGCTGCGCGCTGCGCGCGACGGCATGCGCATCGAATCGCTGCGCAAGTCCGAGCGCCTGCGCCAGGCGCAGTACGAGATCGCCGACCTGTCGGGCACCTCGCTGGAGATGTCCGAGATGCTGGCCCGGATCCACGCCATCGTCGGCCGGCTGATGCCGGCGACCAACTTCTACATCGTGCTCTACGACGACGTGCGCGAGACGCTGCGCTTCATCTATTTCGTGGACGAACTCGACCCCTGGGTCTGCGATCCCGACCACGAGATCCCGATCTCGGAGATGCCCAACAGCCTGACCGTGGCGATGCTGCGCCGCGGGCATCCGATCCTCGGTCCCTCGGAATTGATCCGCTCCCAGCTCGGCGTTCCCGCCGATCCCGCGCACGGGCCCGACAGCGCCGACTGGCTGGGCGTGCCGATGCGCCGCGACGGCCGCGTCTGCGGCGTGATCGTGGTGCAGAGCTACGACCGGCCGCAGCGCTATTCGCACGAGGAGCGCGCGCTGCTGGAGTTCGTCGCCCAGCACATCCTGACCGCGCTCGACCGCAAGCACGCGCTGGCCGACCTCGAGCGGCGGGTGGAGCAGCGCACCCGCGAACTGCAGCGCGCCAACGCCGTGCTCGAGGCGGAGATCATCGAGCGCGAGCGCGCCGAACGGCTGCAGAACGCGCTGTTCCGGATCAGCGAGATGTCGGTGATGGCCGGCAGCGTGGAGAAGTTCTACGCCGACCTGCACGGCGTGATCGGCGAGCTGCTGTACGCGAAGAACCTGTACATCGCGATGCTCGGCGGCGACGGCTGCCACATCGAGTTCCCGTACTCGGTGGACGAGCGCGACCGCGTGCGCCATCCGCGCAGGCTGACCAAGGGCCTGACCGAATACGTGATTTCCACCGGCAGGCCGCTGCTCGCCGACCGCGCCACCATCGCGCGCCTGGAGCGGGAGAACGCGGTGCGCAGCCGCGGCACCCAGGCGCACTGCTGGCTGGGCGTGCCGCTGGTCCGCGATGGCGCCACCGTCGGCGTGATCGCGGTGCAGAGCTACACGCCAGCCGTCGAGTTCACGCCGGCCGACCAGGAGCTGCTGACCTTCGTCGGCTACCACATCGACAACGCCCTGGTGCGCAAGCGCGCGCAGGAGTACCTCAAGGCCGCGCACGCCGAACTCGAGTTCCGCGTCGAGGCGCGGACCCAGGAGCTGGAGCAGGCCAACCGCAAGCTGCGCGCGCAGATCAGCGAGCGCATGCGCGCGCAGCAGCGTCTGGTCCACCAGACCCGCCACGACCACCTGACCGGCCTGCCCAACCGGGTATCGCTGCTGGAGCGGCTCGACAGCGCGATCGCGGAAATGCAGGCGCCCGGCCGCTCCCCGTTCGCGGTGCTGTTCCTGGACCTGGACCGCTTCAAGCTGGTCAACGACAGCCTCGGCCACGCCGCTGGCGACGCGATGCTGGTGGAAGTGGGGCGCCGGATCAGCGCCGCCATCGGTCCGCACGACATCGTCGCCCGGCTCGGCGGCGATGAATTCGCCGTGCTCATCGACAGGGTGGATGATCCGGAACACGCCGACGCGCTCGCCGCCGGGATCCTCGAGCGGCTGGGGCGCCCGCTGTGGGTGTCCGGTCGCGAGGTGTTCCCCTCGGCCAGCATCGGTATCGCCACCTGGCAGTCGCGCTACCGCCACGGCGAGGAGCTGCTGCGCGACGCCGACGCGGCGATGTACCGCGCCAAGGCGCGCGGTCGCGACCGCAGCGAGCGCTTCGACGAGGAGATGCGCGCCGAGGCGATGCGCCTGCTCGACCTGGAAGGCGACCTGCGCCGCGCGATCCTGCGCGACAGCTTCGACCCGTATTTCCAGCCCATCGTGCGGCTGTCCGACGGCGAGGTGCACGGCCACGAGGCGCTGCTGCGCTGGAACCACGAACTGCACGGCCTGCTGCTGCCGGCCGATTTCGTCGGCGTCGGCGAGGACAGCGGCCTGATCGAACAGGTCGACTGGCTGCTCTACCGGCACGTGATCGACTGGATGACGCGCCACCACGACGGCTATGTCTCGATCAACGTCTCGCCGCGGCATTTCCGTGCCGAGGACTTCGCCCATCGCCTGCTGCAGATGGTCGACGAGGCCGGCGCCGATGCGCGCAGGCTGCGGATCGAGATCACCGAGGTCGCGCTGCTCGACGACGCGCCGCGCGCGCTGCGCATCCTCAATACCCTGCGCAAGCGCGGCGTGCTGGCGCTGCTCGACGACTTCGGGACCGGGTTCTCGGCGCTGTCCTACCTGCACCGGTTCCCGATCCAGGCGCTGAAGATCGATCAGAGCTTCGTGGCCGGGCTCGACGGCGAGATGCAGGCCGAAAGCCTGGCGCTGGTGCGCGCGATCGTGGCCCTGGCCGGCACGCTCGGCATCGACACCGTCGGCGAGGGCGTGGAGACCGAGGAGCAGCGCCAGCTGCTGCTGCAGCTGGGCTGCACCTACGGCCAGGGTTTCCTGCTCGGCAGGCCGGCGCCCGCGCCCCCGGTGGACGCGGACGCCGATGCCGCCGGAGGCCCGGCTCAGTCCTGACCTCCGGCGATCCGCGGCGTGCCGTCGGGATCGACGAGCGCGCGCGAGTCCGCGACCAGTCCGGCAAACTCGCGGCGCAGCCCCCAGGGATCGCTGGCGCCGGGGACGGCCGCCTGCTCGGCGATCGACTGCCAGCTCCAGCCGTCCAGGTGCCTGCCGCCGCGCAGCGCATCGGCCCAGGCCGCGACGGTGGCGGCGAAGCGCAGGCTGTCGCTGGGCCGCGGCTTGAGCGACGCGCGCAGGATCGGCGTCTGGATCAGCCGGCTCTGCGATTCGCCCGGACGCTTGTAGCGCAGCCGCAGGTGCGCCAGCTCTTCCGCGCTGCGCGCGTCGGGCGGTCCCTGCCGGCCGTAGCGCAGCGGCGGCAGGCGCTCGGCGCCGGAGCCGACCAGGGTGATCTCGTACAGCGCGGTGACCTCGTGGCCGGCGCCGATGTCGCCGGCGTCGACCCGGTCGTTGGCGAAGTCCTCGCGCTGCAGCAGGCGGTTTTCGTAGCCGATCAGCCGGTATTCGGCGACCACCGCGGGATTGAACTCGACCTGTATCTTCACATCCCGGGCGATGGTCAGCAGGGTCGACGACATCTCCTCCACCAGCACCTTGCGCGCTTCGAGCAGGGTGTCGATGTAGGCGTGGTTGCCGTCGCCGGCGTCGGCCAGGCGTTCGGCCAGATGGTCGTTGTAGTTGCCGGTGCCGAAGCCGAGCGTGGTCAGCGCGATGCCGGACCTGCGCTGGTCGGCGACCATCGTCTCCAGCGAGCCGCCGTCGACGGTGCCGACGTTGAAGTCGCCGTCGGTGGCCAGGATGACGCGGTTGACGCCGTCCTTGACGAAACCCTGCCGCGCCATCGCGTAGGCTAGGCGGATGCCGTCGCCGCCGTTGGTGCTGCCGCCGGCCTGCAGCCGCTCGAGCGCGGCGAGGATCTCGTGCTTGCGGTCGCCCGGCGTCGGCGGCAGCACCAGGCCCGCCGAGCCGGCGTAGACGACGATCGACACGCGGTCCTGCGGGCGCAGCTGCTGCACCAGTTCGGCGAAGGACTGCTTGAGCAGCGGCAGCTTGTCGGGCGAATTCATCGAGCCGGAGGTGTCGAGCAGGAACACTAGGTTGGCCGGCGGCAGCTCGGACCTGTCCACGTCGTAGCCCTTGATCCCGATCATCAGCAGCTGGCGCTGCGCGTTCCACGGCGCCGGCGCCAGCTCGGTGGTGGCCCGGAACGGCGTGGCCAGCGAGGCCGGCGCCGGATGGCCGTAGTCGAAGTAGTTGATGAACTCCTCCGCGCGCACCGCGTCCGCCGGCGGGCGCACGCCCTGCCGGATCATGCGGCGCACGTTGCTGTAGCTGCCGGTATCGACGTCGATGGAGAAGGTCGACACCGGCTGCTCGCTCGCGCGCTGCACCGGGTTGTCGCTGCGTTCGGCGTATTTCTCGGTGTTGGCCGGCTGCGCGTGGAAGCCGTCCGCGATCGGGGCCGACTGCTTGAGATGGGACACCGCCGCCGCGGGTGCCGCGCGCATTTCGCGCGATTGCAGGCGGCTGCCGGTGACGGTGATGCTGTCGAGCGACGGCTGCGGTGCCGGAGGAGCGGGCGGCGGCGCGTGGGCGTCCATGGGCGAGGGCGCATCGAAGACGACGGCTTCCTCCCCGGGCGCGGGGGTGCTGCTGCAGGCGGCCAGGGCGAGGGCCAGGACCAGGGCGGTGGCGAGGGCGTTGCGCTGCATGGTGGATCTCCGAGGGTGGTCGAACCTCATCAACGGGCCGGCGGCGCGAACGGGGTTATCGCGTCCGGCCGGATGCACCACAATCGGCGCATGCCCGCCGACGCCCGACCGCCCGCCATCGCCCTGATGGGTCCGACCGCCTCGGGCAAGAGCGCGCTGGCGATGGAGTGGGCCGAGCGCCTGGGCGGCGAGATCGTCAGCGTCGATTCGGCCCTGGTCTACCGCGGGCTGGATATCGGTGCGGCCAAGCCCGATGCCGACGAGCAGGCGCGCGTGCGCCACCACATGCTCGACCTGCGCGATCCCTGGCAGGCGTATTCGGCGGCCGGGTTCGCCGCCGATGCGCGCGCGGCGATCGACGGCATCCTCGCGCGCGGCAAGCTGCCGATCCTCGCCGGCGGCACCGGCCTGTACTTCCACGCGCTGCTGCGGGGGCTGTCGCCAATGCCGGAAGCGGACCCGGTGGTGCGCGCGGGGATCGAAGCCGATGCGCGCGCGCGCGGCTGGCCGGCGCTGCACGCGGAGCTGGCGCGGGTCGATCCCGCCGCCGCCGCGCGGATCGGACGCGGCGACCCGCAGCGCATCGGGCGCGCGCTGGAGGTGTTCCGGATCAGCGGGCGCCCGATCAGCGACTGGCAGCGCGCGCCTCCGGCTGCGCCGCGGCTGCCGGTCCGTCTGCTGCAGCTGGTACTGGCGCCGCGCGAACGCGCGGTACTGCATGCGCGCATCGCCGTGCGCCTGGACGCGATGCTGGCCGCCGGCTTCCTCGACGAGGTGCGCGCCCTGCGCGCGCTGCCGCAGCTGCGCTCGCATCCGGCGCCGCGCGATCTGCCTGCCATCCGCGCGGTCGGCTACCGCCAGGCGTGGGAGCACCTGGAGGGTGAAACCGATGCCGCGACCTTCCGCGACCGCGCCATCTTCGCCACCCGGCAGCTGGCCAGGCGCCAGCTGACCTGGCTGCGCGGACGCCCCGGATTGCGCTGGTTCGATCCCGGGGAAGACCGGGCCGCCCTCGCGACGGCGCTCGCGTTCTTCCTCGGTGAGGTTGTGTAACATCGCGGGGTCGCCGCCGCAGGGGAAAGCGCGGGTCGGGCGATGCGGCCGCGGGCCGGACACAACAATAACCAAGACGGGGAAAACCTAATGTCCAAGGGACAGTCCTTGCAGGATCCTTTCCTGAACGCACTGCGTCGCGAGCGCGTGCCGGTGTCGATCTATCTGGTCAACGGCATCAAGCTCCAGGGCACCATCGAATCCTTCGACCAGTTCGTCGTGCTGCTGCGCAGCACCGTCAGCCAGATGGTCTACAAGCACGCCATTTCCACCGTGGTTCCCGCCCGCAACGTGCGCGTCGGCCCCGGCGGCGGCGTCGTCCAGGCCGACGAAGGCGCCGACCCGGACGAGGGCTGAGCTTCCCGTGCAGGCGCGGCGTCGGCCGCGACCGCGCAGCAGGTACCGCTCCCCCTGGCCATCGCCCCGGTTTCGCTGGCGGCGCGGCTCCGGTGCGCGCGGCCGACGCCGTCGCGCACAGGCCGCCCGCAGCAGCGGGACGAGGCGCGACCGCGCCCCCGGCGGCCCGCTCCGGCCCACGGTTGAAGATCGCCCCTCCCGCCTCCATTGTTGGGACTGACCCGCCGCTCCCGGCCCAGTACCGATCCGATGCCGACCCAACTGTTCGAGCGCTCCCGCGGGGGCGAGCAGGCGCTGCTGATCCAGCCCCACGCCGGCGGGCCGCCCGACGAGGGCGAGATCGAGGAGTTCGCCGAGCTGGCGCGCTCGGCCGGCGCGAACGTGCTCGCGCTGCTGACCGCGCGCATCGACCGGCCCAATCCGGCCACCCTGATCGGCAGCGGCAAGCTCGACGAGGTGAAGGCCGCCGCGGACGCGGCCGGCGCGGACCTGATCCTGGTCAACCATCCGCTGACCCCTGGCCAGGAGCGCAACCTGGAGAAGGCGCTGGAGCGGCGCGTGGTCGACCGCACCAGCCTGATCCTCGACATCTTCGCCCAGCGCGCGCGCAGCCACGAGGGCAAGCTCCAGGTCGAGCTGGCGCAGCTGCGGCACATGGCCACGCGCCTGGTGCGCGGCTGGACCCACCTGGAGCGCCAGCGCGGCGGTTCCATCGGCCTGCGCGGTCCCGGCGAGACCCAGCTCGAAACCGACCGCCGCCTGCTGCAGAAGCGCGTGGACATGCTGCAGAAGCGGCTGGAGAAGGTGGAAGTGCAGCGCGGCCAGATGCGCCGCGCGCGCATCCGCAGCGAGCTGCCGCGCGTGGCCCTGGTGGGCTATACCAACGCCGGCAAGTCGACCCTGTTCAACGCCCTCAGCGGCGCCGAGGCCTACGCCGCCGACCAGCTGTTCGCCACCCTCGATCCCACCGTGCGCCGGATCGGGCTCGATTCGGGCGCGGTCGTGCTCGCCGACACCGTCGGCTTCGTGCGCGACCTGCCGCACGAACTCGTGGCCGCCTTCCGCTCCACCCTGAGCGAGGCGCGCGAAGCCGACCTGCTGCTGCACGTGATCGACGCCGCCGACCCGCTGCGCGAGGAGCGCATCGCCCAGGTCGACGCGGTGCTGTCGGAGATCGGTGCCGGGGACATCCCGCAGCTGCTGGTGTTCAACAAGATCGACCGGATCGAAGGCGCGCAGCCGCGCCGCGACGATCCCGGCTTCAGTGCCGAGCCGGGGCAGGCGGCGCCCGGCGAAGCGGGCATCGGCCGTGGCCGGGTGTGGATCTCCGCCCGCGACGGCACCGGACTGGAACTGCTGGAGCAGGCCCTGGCCGAACGGCTGGGTCAGCGCCGGATCGTCGCCGAACTGGCGCTGCCGCCGACCGCCGGCCGCCTGCGTGCGCGGCTTCATGCCCTGGACGCGGTGCGCGGCGAGGCCCACGAGGGCGAAGGCTGGCGCCTGGACATCGACATCGCCCTGGCCGACGCCGCCCGCCTGGCCAACCAGGACGACGGCGGCCCCCTGCGTCGCCTGCTTCCGGCCGAGGCGGCGCATTGAGACCCGGAGCAGGGCAGTGCGCCGGCCCCGCCGGGGCGGCGCAGGCGGCCCCAGCTAGTAAACTAACGCCGCGCCGGGCCTCTCGCGGAGGCCCGAGGCGACCCCTGGAGCACTGGAGCAGGCATGGCCTGGAACATCCCCGGCAAGAACAACGACGGCCCTGAACGCGGGTCCGGCGGCAACGGCCGCAACCCGTGGCCGCCGAAGCGGCGCGGCAGCGGTGGCGGCGGCTTCGACCGCATCCTCGACCAGCTGCGCGGCCTGTTCGGCGGTGCCGGTGGCGGCGGCAGCCCGCTGCGCTGGATCGGCATCGTCTTCGCACTGTGGCTGGTGTTCAACTGCTTCGTCCTGATCGGCGAACAGCAGCGCGGCGTGGTGCTGCGCTTCGGCGAGGTCGCGCGGGTGATGCAGCCCGGCCCCAACTTCAAGCTGCCCTGGCCCGTCGAAAGCGTCACCAAGGTCGACGCCACCAGCGTGCGCACCTTCACCAACAGCCTGCCGGTGCTGACCCGCGACGAGAACATCGTCACCGTGTCGTTCAACGTGCAGTACCGGGTCAGCGATCCGGAGCTGTACCTGTTCGGCACCCAGAACGCGGTGCGCGTGCTCGAGCAGGTCTCGCAGAGCGCGGTGCGCGAGCAGATCGGCCGCGCCGACCTGGACACCGCGCTCAACGCCCGCGGTCCGCTGTCGGTCGCCGCGTCGACCGCGCTGCAGGCCTCGCTCGACGCCTACCGCACCGGCCTGGTGGTGACCGAGCTCAACCTGCAGGACGCGCGCCCGCCCGAAGAGGTCAAGCCCGCGTTCGACGAGGTCAACAGCGCCCAGCAGATGAACGAGCGCCTGGTCAACGAGGCCCGCGCCTACGCCGCCCGCGTGGTGCCGGAGGCGCGCGGCGACGCCCAGCGCCTGCGCACCACCGCCGAGGGCTACAAGGCCGCCTCCGTCGCCCGCGCGACCGGTGACGCCGAACGCTTCACCCTGCTGGTCGACGCCTACCGCGGCGCGCCCGAAGTCACGCGCAAGCGCCTGTGGCTGGAGACGCTCGAGGAAGTGATGGCCGAGAACCGCAAGGTCGTCGGCGGCGACGGCCGCCAGCTGATCTACGTGCCGATGACCGCGGAGGGCGCCGCGCCGGCGTCGCAGCCGCTGCTGACGCCCGAGATCGTCTCGCCCACGGTTACCGCCGAAGAGCCGCGCCCGGCGGCCAGCCGCAGTACGCCGCGGCCCACCCGCGGACAGGGAGGTATGCGATGAAACCCGGAGTGATCCTCGCGCTGGTCGCGGTCCTGGTGCTGGGCCTGCTCGGCTCGGTCTACGTCGTGCGCGAAGGGCAGACGGCGCTGGTGCTCAACCTCGGCCGCGTCGCCCGCACCGACATCGGCCCCGGCCTGCACTTCAAGATCCCGCTGATCGAATCGGCGCGGGTGTTCGACCGCCGCTTCTACGCCTCCGAGTTCTCGCCCGAGCGCTACCTCACCTCCGAGCGCAAGGACGTGAGCGTGGACTTCGTCGCCATCGGCCTGATCAGCGACGTTGCCGACTTCTACCGCGCCACCGGCGGGCAGATGGACGTGGCCAACGATCGCCTGGCGCCGATCATCAAGGACTCGCTGCGCAACGAGATCAACGCGCGCACGCTGACGGCGCTGGTGTCGGGCGACCGCAGCGAGATCATCGCCAGGCAGCTCGAGAGCATCAACGAGGCCGCCAAGACGCTGGGCATGCGCGTGATCGACATCCGCCTCAAGCAGATCGACCTGCCCACCGACAGCGATGTCATCGCCCAGGTCTACGACCGCATGCGCGCCGAACGCCGGCAGGTGGCCAGCCGCCTGCGCGCCGAGGGCGAGGAGCAGGCGCGCATCATCCGCGCCGAGGCCGACCGCGAGCGCACCGTGCTGGTCGCCGAGGCCGAGCGCGACGCGCAGAAGCTGCGCGGCGAAGGCGATGCCGAAGCCACCCGCATCTACGGCGAGGCGGCCAACCGCGACCCGGCGTTCTACGCTTTCCAGCGCAGCCTGGAGGCCTATCGCGCCTCCTTCGCCGACGGCCAGGGCGTGATCGTGCTCGAGCGCAACGATCCCTTCCTGCAGTACCTGCGCAACGACCGCTGAGCCGGCGCTGGGCGACGATCCGCATCCTCGCTGCGTGCCGGCCCCCATCCCCCGCTGCGCGGGGACTTCCCCCGCAGGCGGGGGAAGGTGCCGCCGGCCATCGGGATGCCGAAGGTCCTGGCCGGTCTTTCCCCGCTTCGGGGGAATGGAGTGTGCCCGGGGCACAGGCGAGGGCGTCGGAATCTTCTTCTTGCCCGCTTTTTGGGGGAAAAGCCGCAAGAAGCAGGAGCCGCCGACAGTCACCTCCCCCCGTTCGCGGAGGGAGCCGTCGACAGTTTCTTCCCCCGCTTGCGGGGGAAGATGCCGAAGGCAGATGGGGGCGCGCCGAAGGCGCGCGGACGGCCACGCCATCCCGTCACCCTGCTCCCGCGCCATCCCCCCTTCCCACCCGTACCGGTACCTCCCGCCATGACCGACCTCTGGGCCGCCCTCTGCCTTGTCGCCGTGATCGAAGGCCTCCTGCTGTTTGTCTCCCCCGGCGCGTGGAAGCGCGCCGCGGCGCAGCTGCTGGCGCTGCCCGACCGCCAGGTGCGGGTGATCGGCGGGGTTTTCCTGGCCGGCGGACTGCTCGCCCTGTATCTGGTGCGCGGCGCCTGACCGGGCCGGGCGCCGCGTTCCCGTCCGCGCTCCGCTGACCCCGCCCGGATCTGGTGCCGCGGCGGTACCGTCTCGGCAGCGGGCCCTGCCGGCGGGCGGCCGACGCTGGCCCCGCCCGGCAAAAACCCGGATAATTTGCGAAAGTCGGTCCTTGCCCCGCGCGAGGCCGACTTTTTCCGTGTCTGGCGCCCTGGCGCGGCGCGCGGCCGCTCCGGCCGCCACCCGCCGCACGGAAGCCGGAGCGGCCTTCCCGTGGCCCCCCGGCCACGTGCAATCTGAGGAGCGATCCCCCATGGGTCAGTCAGTCGTGGTGCTCGGCGCGCAGTGGGGCGACGAGGGCAAGGGCAAGATCGTCGACCTGCTCACCGAGGAGATCGGCGCGGTCGTGCGGTTCCAGGGCGGCCACAACGCCGGCCACACCCTGGTCATCGGCGGCAAGAAGACCGTCCTGCACCTGATCCCGTCGGGCATCCTGCGCGAAGGCGCGCTGTGCCTGATCGGCAACGGCGTGGTGCTCTCGCCGGCGGCGCTGCGCAAGGAGATCGCCGAGCTCGAGGGCAACGGCGTGGAGGTGCGCTCGCGCCTGAAGATCAGCCCGGCGACGCCGCTGATCATGCCGTACCACATCGCCCTGGACCAGGCGCGCGAGCGGGCTGCCGGCGGCAAGGCCATCGGCACCACCGGCCGCGGCATCGGCCCGGCCTACGAGGACAAGGTGGCGCGGCGCGGCATCCGCATCGCCGACCTGCACTACCCGAAGCAGCTGGAAGACCTGCTGCGCACGGCGCTCGACTACCACAACTTCGTGCTGACGAAATACCTCGGCGGCGAAGCGGTCGACTTCCAGCAGACCTGTGACGAGGCGCTGGCCTTCGGCGAGTACATCCAGCCGATGAAGTCCGACGTCGCCGGCATCCTCCACGAGCTGCGCAAGACCGGCAAGCGCGTGATGTTCGAGGGCGCGCAGGGCGCGCTGCTGGACATCGACCACGGCACCTATCCCTACGTCACCAGCTCCAACACCACCGTCGGCGGCGCGTTCGCCGGCACCGGCGTCGGCGCCGACGCGATCGACTACGTGCTCGGCATCGCCAAGGCCTACGCCACGCGCGTGGGCAGCGGCCCGTTCCCGACCGAACTGGACGACGACGTGGGCCAGGGCCTGCGCGACCGCGGCCAGGAATACGGCGCCACCACCGGCCGCCCGCGCCGCTGCGGCTGGATGGACATCGTCGCGCTCAAGCGCGCCGTCGCCATCAACGGCATCAGCGGCCTGTGCATCACCAAGCTCGACGTGCTCGACGGCATGAAGACGCTCAAGGTCTGCATCGCCTACGAGTACCGCGGCAAGCGCACCGAGTACGCGCCGCTCGACGCCGCCGGCTGGGACGAGATCACGCCGGTCTACCTCGAGTTCCCCGGCTGGGACGAGAACACCCACGGCATCACCGAGTGGGAGCGCCTGCCGCCCGCCGCCCGCGCCTACCTGCGCGCGCTGGAGGAGCTGGCCGGCTGCCCGCTGGCCATCGTCAGCACCGGCCCGGACCGCGACCACACCATCGTGCTGCAGGATCCGTTCGCCTGACGGGAAGCCGGCGCCCCGGAAGGCCAGGCCGCCGCGCAGGTCCGGCCCTGCGCCGAAGTGGTCAGGGGGCCGCATGGGCGGCAGACCGTGCGCTGCAAGGCGCCGCCGGCGGAGCGGCCGGAGGCGGAGGTTGCGCGGTGGCTGGACTGGTTCGAGGAGCGGTTGCGGCTCTCGGCACCCACGGCCGAGCACTTCCTGCCGCCGTTGAACCTGGCCGGATCCGCCGCAGCCGCGGTTGCAGCCGCTACGCTCTGCGCGCGCTCAGGAAGGTCCAGAGGTCGCAATACGAGGGCACGATCACGTCCTGCTCGCAGCGCCCGGTGAAGTGCTCGTCCACGGCGGCGCGGATCAGCGGCAGCACCTCGCGCCGGGTGGCGCGGTCGGCGGCGTCCTCGCGGCCGTGGCCGCAGCACTGCATGCTCAGCATGCCGCCGGGGCGCAGCGCGCGGGCGATGTGGCCGATGATGCCGGTGATGAAGTCGGCGCGGCTCTGGCCCTCGCGCACCGGGTCCATGGTCAGGTCGTAGATCACGGCGTCGAGGTCGCGGGCTTTCGCGATCCAGGCGAAGGCGTCGCCGGTGACGATGCGCGCGTGCGGGCTGGCGAAGGCCTCGCCGCAGACGGCGGGCAGGTGCTCGCGCGAGAGCGCCATCACCCGCGGGTCGATCTCGATCATGGTGAGCTCGGCGGGCAGGGCTTCGAGCGGCTCGAGGGTGCGGATGAGCTCGTTGAGCACGCCGCCGTCGCCGCCGCCCAGGATGGCGACGCGCTCGAGCCGGCGCAGGGCCAGCAGCGGGCTGGTCATGGCGACGCCGTAGGCGGTGTCGGCCTCGGAGATCTGCAGGTCGTCGTCGAGGAAGAGCTGGGCGCCATAGCGGGGATGGCGGCTGACGACGGCGTGCTGGAAGCCGGTCTGCTCGTCGGCGAGCAGGGCGTTCGCGGTCGGCGGGACCGGCGCGGGATGGGGGCGGAAACCGGCGCTTTGGCCGTTGAATGCGCGCAATCTGCTCTCCTCTCGGACAAGGGGGAGGTTCCCATGCTGGCGACTCAAGGCCCGCGGTTCAAGTTTTCCGGCGGAGCGGTGAGTATCCGGGAGCGGCTATAGCCGCTCCGGCGGGGAGCGGGGATCATTGGCCGATGCCCACGCGCGCCTCCATCGTCCGCCAGGCCTGGCCGATCATCCTCGCCAACGCCGCCGTGCCCGCGCTGGGCCTGGTGGACACGGCGGTCGTCGGCCACTACGGCAGTGCGACCCAGCTCGGCGGGCTGGCGCTGGGCGCGCTGCTGTTCAACTTCGTCTACTGGAGCTTCGGCTTCCTGCGCATGGGCACGACCGGCTTCGTGGCCCAGGCCAGGGGCGCTGGCGACGAGGCCGAGGTCCGCGCGACGCTGGCGCGCGCGCTGCTGCTGGCCGCTGGCCTGGGCGTGGCGCTGTGGCTGCTGCAGTGGCCGGTCACGGCGCTGTACTTCGGCCTGATGGACGGCAGCGAGGCGGTGGAGTCGGCCGCGGCGGAGTATTTCCGCGCCCGCATCTGGGGCGCGCCCGCGGCGCTGGCGCTGTTCGCGGTCAGCGGGCTGTTGATCGGGCTGGGGCGCAGCCGCGATCTGCTGTTCGTGCAGTTGCTGCTCAACGGGCTCAACGCCGGGCTCGACATCTGGTTCGCCGGCGTGCTCGGGATGGGCGTGCGCGGAATCGGTCTGGGCACGGCGGTCGCGGAATGGAGCACCTGCGCGGTGGCGCTGGCGGTGGCGTGGCGCGTGCTGCGCGAGCGCCACGGCGACGCGACGCCATTCCTGCAGTGGGCGCGGGTGGCCGACCTGCACCGCATCCGCCGGGCGCTGGCCGCCAACGGCGACATCCTGGTGCGCACCCTGTGCCTGCTGTTCGCCTTCGGCTGGTTCGCCAACGCCGGCGCGCGCTTCGGCGACGTGACGCTCGCGGCGAACCACATCCTGCTGCAGCTGGTCTCGTTCAGCGCCTTCTTTCTCGACGGCTTCGCCTTCGTGGCAGAGGCGCATGTGGGCGCGGCCTGGGGCGCGCGCGACCGCGCCGGCTTCCGGCGCGCGCTGCGGCTGACCAGCGAGCTGGCGGCGGGCACCGCGCTGGTGCTGGCGGTCCTCGTGCTGCTGGCCGGGCAGCCCGCGGTGCAGGCCCTGACCACGCTGCCGGCCGTGCGCGAATCAGCGGTGCTGCACCTGCCCTGGGCCGCGCTCTACGTGCTGCTGTCGGTGGCGGCGTTCCAGCTCGACGGGGTGTTCATCGGCGCCACGCGCACGCGCGAGATGCGCCAGGCGGCGCTGCTGTCGCTGGCCGCCTTCCTGCTGGTGGCGTGGCCGGCTGCCGCGTATTGGGGCAACCATGGGCTGTGGATCGCGTTCGTGGTCTACGTGGTCGCGCGCGCGCTGGCGCTGCTGCCGCACCTGCGGCGGATGGAGGGCCGCCTGGCGGGCTGAAGCCGGTGGATGATCACTGAAGTGCCGGTCCAGGTCCGCGCGGGTCCGACATCCGGATGCGGAACGGCCCCGCCGGGGGCGGGGCCGTGCCTTTGCCGCTTCACCCGGTCCGGCCTCAGTGGCCGGACGATGCGTCGATCGCTTCGTCGCTGTCGAAGATCGCCGGGTCCGCGTCCCCGTGCACCGTGAGGATGCCGGTCAGGCCCTTCTCCGCGCGCGACAGCGCGTGGTCGACCAGGATGTACCTGCCGGGGTAGTCGACCTTGAACTCGACCATGGTCGCGCCGCCCGGCGGCACCAGCGTGGTCTGCACGTCCGTCAGCGGCGGGCTGGTGAACGAGGCCAGGTTGTAGACCCGGTCGAAGACCTCGCCGATCAGGTGGAAGCTCGAGGTCAGGTTCGGGCCGCCGACGCCGAAGAAGATGCGCACTTCCTCGCCCACGTTGGCCGTCATGTCGAAGGTCTTGGTCAGCGCGTCCATCGAGCCGTTGAACATCAGGTGCTCGGGCTTCTCGTCGAGCAGCTTGTCGACCGAGAACTCCTGCAGGCCGCGCGAACCGTGCTTCTGTGCCGTGTACAGCTCGCCCTGCATCACGTAGTACTCCTTGTCGACCGCCGGCAGGCCACCCTCGGGCTCGACCAGGATCATCCCGTACATGCCGTTGGAGATGTGGTGGGCGATCATCGGCGTGGCGCAGTGGTAGACGAACAGGCCCGGGTGCAGCGCCTTGAAGGTGAAGCTCTTGGTCTCGCCGGGGCGCACCTGGGTCACCGCGGCGCCGCCGCCGGGGCCGGTCACCGAGTGGAAGTCGACCGAGTGGATGTTGACGCTGTCCTCGGCGTTCTTCAGGTTGATCGTCACCGTATCGCCCTGGCGGATGCGCAGGAACGGGCCCGGGACCGTGTTGTCGAAGGTCCAGTAGCGGTAGGTGCTGCCGTCGGACAGGCGGCCCTCGACCTCGGTGGTCAGCAGGTCGTAGGTGATGTGCTCGGGCGCGCGGTCGCCGACCGGCGTGCCGACCTCGGCCGGGTTCTTGGCGATGTCCAGCGCGGTGCTCACTTCTTCCTTCACGTCGCCGACGATCAGGTTGCCGGCCATGCCCGCGAGCTGGTGGCCCGGGATGGTGCAGATGTACTCGAAGCTGCCGCTCCTGGTGGCGCGGAACACGATCGTGGTCGCCGAGCCGACGCCGACCAGCTGGTCGGACTGGGCACCGAACTCCGGCACCGCGATGTCATGCATGGCGCCGTCGTTGTTGGTGATGGTGATCGCCACCACGGCGCCCTCGGCGACGCGCAGGTCGGGGTTGACCACGTCCTTGATCGGGCCGGCGTTGCCGATGAACACCATCTTGCCGTCGGCGATCTCGGTACGCAGGCTGAAGGTGACGTCGGCGATCGGCGTGACCGAGCTTGGCCCCTGGGCCGCGACGTCGTGCGGGATGAAGCCGCCGGCGGCGGCCAGTGCGAACAGCAGTACCAGGTTCCTCATGGTGGTTTCCTCAGGGTTTTACCGAAACTCGGGGCCGGGAAGCAGATGCTTCTTTGCCATGGCGCAACGATATCGACGCGGGCGCGAAGCGCTCAATGACCTGGGTCAAGTACATGCGTCGACGTATGGATCGCACGCGTGCTTGACCTGCATCAGGGGCGTGGTTGGGCACGGGCGCGGATAATCATCGTCGTGATGAAGCGCAGTGCATTCCAGCGTTGGATGGGCCGGATCGGACTGGCGGCGACGCTGCTGCTGGTACTGCTGCCCACGACCGGACGCGTCGTGCACGCGTCGGCCGCGGGCGCGGGCGCCGAAGGCATGCACGAGCATGGCCGCGGCCATGCCGCGCACGCCGCCAACGCGCCGCATGCGCACCATGCCCATGACGGCGGCGCCGTCGGTTCCGGCCACGGCGACGGCCGGCCATCCATCGGCGATCCCGACTGCGACTACTGCCCGCTGCTGGCGTCGATGCTCACCGCCCCCGGCGTGGCCCTGGTTGTCCTGGACCTGCCCAACGCGTCCGCGCCGGCCATCGCGCCGGAGGCGCCGAGGCTGCGCTGGCTGCAACCCTTCGGGCTGGGCTCGCGCGGACCGCCGCTCCACGGCTGAGTCCCGCAATGCCGCGCAGCACCGCCGCGCGGCCCCTTCGAAGCCCCCGTGCCCATGGAGTTCCCCATGTCGATCCCGTCTTGCCCGGCGATCCGTTCCTCCTGCCTGTTCATCGCGATCGCCGCCGCGCTCGCCAGCCCGCCGCTGGCCGCGCTCGAGTCCGCCGACAACGCGCTTGCCCGCGCCGCGGCCGCCCACGCGGGCCACGCCGCGCCCGATGGCGCCGCCGACCCCACGCGCACCGTCGACTTCGACGCGCTGGTTGTCACCGCTGCCGCGCCGGTCTCCGCGCTGACCTGGGAGACCGATCCCAGGCTGCCGCGGCAGCCGGTGCCCGCCAGCGACGGCGCCGACTACCTCAAGACCATCCCCGGCTTCAGCGCCATCCGCAACGGCGGCAGCAACGGCGACCCGGTGCTGCGCGGCATGTTCGGCTCGCGCCTGAACCTGCTGACCAACGACGGCGCCATGCCCGGCGCCTGCCCCTCGCGCATGGACAATCCGATGTCCTACATCTCGCCGGAAACCTATGACGCCCTGGTCGTCATCAAGGGGCCGCAGACAGTGCTCTGGGGCCCCGGTGCCTCGGCCGGCACGGTGCGCTTCGAGCGCGATCGCGAGTACTACGCGGACCCCACCTGGAAGGTCGCCGGCAGCGCGCTCGGCGGCAGCTGGGGGCGCAACGACCAGGTGGTCGACGCGACCTACGGCAGGCCGCTGGGCTACGCCCGGATCAGCGCCAACCGCTCCGAGTCCGGCGACTACGACGACGGCAACGGCGACCGCGTCGGCTCGGCCTGGAAGAAGTGGAACGCCGACTTCGCGCTCGGCTGGACGCCCGACGAGGACACCCTGCTCGAGCTCGGCGTCGGCATCGGCGACGGCCAGGCGCGCTACGCCACCCGCGGCATGGACGGCAGCCAGTTCGACCGCACGAACTACAGCCTGCGCTTCGAGAAGGACAATGTCGGCGACCATCTGCGGCGGATCGAGGCCAGCGCGTACCACAACGTCGCCGACCACGTGATGGACAACTACAGCCTGCGCGATCCCAACCCCGATGGGTCGATGCCGATGCCGATGGTGTCCAACGTCGAGCGCAGCACGCAGGGCGGGCGCGCGGCGGCCACCTGGGGCGGCGCGTCGTTCGAGCTGGTCACCGGATTCGACGTGCAGGACAGCCGCCACCGCCGCCGCGGCGGCATGGGCCGCAACGCCCACCTGGCGCTGCCGTGGACGGTGGATGCGCGCTTCGACAACCTGGGCGTCTTCGCCGAGGGCACCTGGTTCCAGGGCGAGCACAACCGCTGGATCGCCGGCGCACGCGTCGACCGCTCCGGCGTGGACGACGAGCGCGCGATGCTCTCCGGCGGCCACGGCCACGGCGGCCACGCGATGCCGAACCCGACCGCGGGCCAGTCGCGCGAGGAGACGCTGAAGGCCGGCTTCGTCCGCTTCGAGCAGGACGTCGACCGCCGGCTCAGCTGGTACGCCGGCATCGGCCACACCGAGCGCATGCCCGACTACTGGGAGCTGTTCTCCGCCGACATGGGCCCGATGGGCGCGGTCAACGCCTTCTCCGGCCTCGACACCGAGAAGACCACCCAGATCGACGTCGGCCTGCAGTACCGCGGCGAGCGCCTCAGCGCCTGGGTCTCGGCCTACGCCGGCCGCGTCGACGACTTCATCCAGTTCCACTACATGGACGGGATGATGGGCCCGATGTCGATGGTCTCGAACATCGACGCCGAGACCCGCGGCGCCGAGCTGGGCGTGGAGTACCGCGCCACGCAGGACTGGAAGTTCGGCGGCAGCCTGGCCTACGCGCGCGGCGAGGACCGCGACAGCGGCCGCCCGCTGCCGCAGATGCCGCCGCTGGAGGGGCGCTTCAGCGCCGACTGGGACAACGGCACCTGGTCCGCCGGCGCGCTGCTGCGCCTGGTCGACGGCCAGGACCGCGTGGCCGAGGGCTATGGCAACGTGGTCGGCCAGGACATTGGGCCCAGCGCCGGCTTCGGGACCCTGGCGCTCAACGCCGGCTACCGCTTCGCCAGCGGCGTGCAGCTCACCGCCGGCGTCGACAACCTGTTCGACCGCGCCTGCAGCGAGCACCTCAACCTGGCCGGCAACGCCGACTTCGGCTATCCGGCCGACCCGGTGCGGATCAACGAGCCCGGCCGGACCTTCTGGCTGCGCGTGGGCTACAGCTACTGAGTCCGGCCGGAACAGTCGGCCGCGGGGGCTAGAATCCCCGCGTGCCGACCGCGCCCGACATCCAGCAGCCCCCCGGCTTCCGCCAGCAGCTCCGCGGCATGTTCCACGTGCGCAGCGGGCCGCCGGGGCGCTGGCGCTTCGCCCTGCGCGCCGGTGTGTGCATGGCCGTGCCGGTCCTCGCCGGCTGGCTGGCCGGCGACGTCTCCGCGGGGATGATGGCGGCCACCGGCGGCTTCACCGCGCTCTACGGCAGCGACCGGCCCTACCTCAACCGGGCGCGCGAACTCGCCGCCATCGCGCTCGCGTTCGCGCTGGCCGCGGGCCTGGGCATCGCGGCCGCGGCGCAGGGCGCGGTCGCCGTGGTGGTGGTCGTGGCCGTGATCGCGATGGTCGCCACGTGGATGGGCAATGCCTTCCAGATCGGCCCGCCGGGCGCCTACATGTTCATGCTCGCCTGCGCCGCGGCCAGCGGCATGCAGGCGCCGCCCGGGGGGCCGCTGCATTCCGCGCTGCTGGTGCTCTCCGGCGGCGCGTTCGCATGGTGCATGCACATGTCCGGCGCGCTGTTCGACTTCCGCGGCCCCGAAAAGGCCGCCGTGCACCGCGCCGGCGACGCGGTGGCCGCCTACGTGCAGGCGGTGGGCACGGACGGGCAGTCGCGCGCGGGGCACGCCGCGGCGCGCGCCCTGCACGGCGCCTGGAGCACCCTGGTCAGCTACCAGCCCAAGCGCGCGACGCCCGGTGGCCGCCTGACCGCGCTGCGCGCCATCAACCGCCGGCTGCACGCGCTGTTCGCCGACGCCAGCTCGTCGGCGGCGCGCGGGGAGGCGACGGCGGCCGGGATCGTCGACGAGGTGCGCGCGCTGCAGGCGCAGTCGCGCGGCCTGGTCCACGCCGACCAGCTTCCGCCGGGCGTGGTCCCGGGCGTGGTGCCGCTGGGTCACCCGGGCGCGCTGGCGGTGCTTGCCGAAGCGCTGCGGCCGGGCGCGCTCTCGCGCACTGTCATCCTGCGCGTGGGCGTGGCGGCGCTGCTGGCGGGCTGGCTGGGCGCGCAGTTCCACCTCGAGCGCTCCTACTGGGCGGTGGCCGCGGCGGTGCTGATGCTGCACCAGGGCTTCGACTGGAACCGCACCCTGGTGCGCTCGGTCGAGCGCCTGATCGGCACCTGGGTCGGCCTGCTGCTGGGCGGCAGCATCATCCTGCTGTACCCGCAGGGCGCGTGGCTGGCGCTGACGGTGCTGGCGCTGCAGTTCGCGGTCGAGATGATGGTGATGCGCAACTACGCCATCGCCGTGGTGTTCATCACCAGCGCGGCCCTGCTGCTGGCCTCGGGCGGGCACCCGGTCGAGTCGCCGGGCAGCTACGTGCTCGCGCGCGGCGTGGATACGGCGGTGGGCTGCCTGGTCGCGCTGCTGGTGTTCCACCTGGTGCCGTCGCGGCCGACCGCGCTGCTGCCGCCGCTGCTGGCCGCGACGCTGCGCTGCGCCGATGCGCTGGTGCCCCACCTGGCACGCGGCGCACTGGATACAGCGGGTGCGCGCGCCGCGCACCGCGACCTGCAGCGGCACGGCTTCCTGCTCGAGGACGCCTACGAGAGCGCGATGGCGGCGTCGGCCGGGCAGCGTGCGATCGCGGAGCGGCAGTGGCCGGCGGTGGCCGCGGTGCTGCAGCTGGCCTACCGCTCGCTGTCGGCGAGCTGGACGCTGGACCACATGGGCGCGGACGCCGCCACGGCGCGCGCGAGAGAGATGTTCGGCGACGACGGCGAGGAACACCTGCGCGACGCCCTGCGGATGCTGGCCGACTCCGCGGGGTCGGGGGAGCCGCCGGCCGCGCTCGGACCGCTGCCGCCGCTGCTCGAGCGCGAGCTGCGCAACCTGCACGACGTGCTTTCGCGCGAACCCGCGCGGCCGCTGTCGGGCTGAGGACGGCAGCCGCCGGCAAGTTATCCACGGCGGCTGTGGACAACGCTGTGGAGGAATGCCCCGCAATGCGTCGGCAGGGCGCACGGATGCACGCCCGGGGACGGTTTGACGATTTCATGACCACGCCCGGACGGTGCCGGAGCCGCCGTCCGGGCGGCTCCGGATCCCGCGCCGCGGCAGCGGGGGAGGGATCCGTCAGGCGTCCGCCGGTTCGTCCATGTAGGCATCGACCGGGATGCAGGCGCAGAACACGTTCTTGTCGCCGTGCACGTTGTCCACGCGCGACACCGGTGGCCAGTACTTCTGCTGGCGCAGCGAGGGCAGCGGGAACACCGCCAGTTCGCGCGGGTAGGCGTGCGTCCACTCGCTGGCGGCGACCGCGGCCGCGGTGTGCGGGGCGTGCTTGAGCGGGTTGTCCTCGCGGTCCAGGCGGCCGTCCTCGATCGCGCGGATCTCGTCGCGGATCTGGATCATCGCGTCGATGAAGCGGTCGAGCTCGTGCAGCGATTCGCTCTCGGTCGGCTCGACCATCAGCGTGCCGGCGACCGGGAAGCTCAGGGTCGGGGCGTGGAAGCCGAAGTCGATCAGGCGCTTGGCCACGTCCTCGGCGCTGACGCCGGTGGCCTTCTCCAGCGGACGCAGGTCGAGGATGCACTCGTGCGCGACCAGCCCGTTGCGGCCGCTGTAGAGCGTCGGGTAATGCGCCTCCAGGCGCCTGGAGATGTAGTTGGCGGCGAGCAGGGCGACCTGGGTGGCCTTGTGCAGGCCGGCTTTGCCCATCAGCGCGATGTACATCCACGAGATCGGCAGGATCGAGGCGCTGCCGTGGGTGGCGGCGGAGACCATGCCGCCCATGCTTCCGGAGTTGGATCCGCCGCCATGGCTGGCGGCTTCTTGACTTTCGCCGGCATGGATGCCGGCACCCGGAAACGCCCGCGGCAGGAACGGCGCCAGGTGCGCCTTCACCGCGCAGGGGCCGACCCCGGGGCCGCCGCCGCCGTGCGGGATGCAGAAGGTCTTGTGCAGGTTGAGGTGGGAGACGTCCGAGCCCCACTTGCCGGGCCTGGCGACGCCGACCAGGGCGTTCATGTTGGCGCCGTCGGTGTATACCTGCCCGCCGTGCGCGTGCACGATCTCGCAGATCTCGACCACGTCCTCCTCGAACACGCCGTGCGTGGACGGGTAGGTCATCATGATCGCGGCGAGGTTGGCCGAATGCTTCTCGGCCTGGGCGCGGATGTCGGCGACGTCGACGTTGCCGCTGGCGTCGCACCGGGTCACCACCACCTTCATGCCGCACAGCTGCGCGCTGGCCGGGTTGGTGCCGTGCGCGGACTCGGGGATCAGGCAGATGTTGCGGTGACCCTCGCCGCGTGACCGGTGGTACGCGCGGATCGCCAGCAGGCCGGCGTATTCGCCCTGCGCGCCGGAGTTGGGCTGGAAGCTGACCGCGTCGTAGCCGGTGATCTCGACCAGCATCGCCTCGAGCGAATCCACCAGCTCCTGGTAGCCGCGCGTCTGCGAGGCCGGCGCCAGCGGGTGGATGTCGGCGAACTCCGGCCAAGTGATCGGGATCATCTCCGCGGTCGCGTTGAGCTTCATCGTGCACGAGCCCAGCGGGATCATGGTGCGATCCATCGCCAGGTCCTTGTCGGCCAGCGCGCGCAGGTAGCGCAGCATCTCGTGCTCGCTGTGGTGGGTGTTGAACACCGGATGGGTGAGGAAGTCCGAGGTGCGCAGCAGGGAAGCGGGCAGGGCGTCGGCGGTGGCGGCGTCGAGCGCCTCGATCGTGGCCTCGCCCAGCTCGGCGCCGAAGATGCCGGCCAGGGCGGCGAGGTCGGCGCGGGTCACGGTCTCGTCGAGGCTGATGCCGAGGCTGCCCGCGTCGATCTTGCGCAGGTTGATGCGCTGGTGGCTGGCGTAGAGGTGGATCTGCTCGGCGTCGACGCCGGTGACGTGCAGGGTGTCGAAGAAGTCCTCGCCCACGCTCACCCCGGCCTTGCGCAGCGCGGCGGCGAGGATCGCGGCCTGGCGGTGCACGCGGCGGGCGATGCGGGTCAGGCCCTCGGGGCCGTGGTAGACGGCGTACATCGCCGCCATCACCGCCAGCAGCACCTGCGCGGTGCAGATGTTGGAGGTCGCCTTCTCGCGGCGGATGTGCTGCTCGCGGGTCTGCAGGGTCAGACGGTAGGCGGGCCGGCCGTCGGCGTCGATCGACACGCCGATCAGGCGCCCGGGCATCGAGCGCTTGTAGGCGTCGCGGCAGGCCATGAAGCCGGCGTGCGGGCCGCCGAAGCCGAACGGCACGCCGAAGCGCTGGGTGCTGCCGACCACGATGTCCGCGCCCCATTCGCCCGGCGCCCGGATCAGGGTGAGCGCGAGCAGGTCGGTGGCCACGGCCACCAGCCCGCCGCGCGCGTGCACCGCCCCGGCCAGCGCGGCGTGGTCGACGATGCGGCCGAAGGTGTTCGGGTACTGCAGCAGCACGCCGAAGCTGTCGACGTTCGCGGCATCGGCGGCGGGGCCGACCTGCAGCTCGATGTCGAGGCCGTCGGCGCGGGTGCGCACCACTTCCAGCGTCTGCGGGTGGACGTCGTCGGCCACGTAGAACAGGTTCGACTTCGACTTGGCCGAGCGCTTGGCCAGGGTCATCGCCTCGGCCGCGGCGGTGGCCTCGTCGAGCAGCGAGGCGTTGGCGATGTCCATGCCGGTGAGGTCGGCGCACATCTGCTGGAAGTTGATCAGCGCCTCCATGCGGCCCTGCGAGATCTCGGCCTGGTAGGGCGTGTAGGCGGTGTACCAGGCGGGGTTCTCGAGGATGTTGCGCAGGATGACGTTGGGCACGTGGGTGCCGTAGTAGCCCTGGCCGATGAAGCTGCGGAAGACGTCGTTCTTCTGCGCGATGGCGCGGATCCTGGCCAGCGCCTCGACTTCGGTCAGGCCGCCGGGCAGGTCGAGGCCGCCGCTGGGCTTGATGGTGGCGGGGACGATGGCGTCGGTGAGCGCGTCGAGCGAGTCGTGGCCGACGGTGCGCAGCATCTGCGCGATCTCGGCGTCGTTGGGGCCGATGTGGCGTTCGACGAAGGCGTGGTGGTGTTCGAGGTCGCGCAGGCTGGGCTTGGACATGGCGGAGGCACCGGGAAGGGAGGGGCGCCGCAGGATTCTCCGGTGTCGTCATCCCGGCGAAGCGCTTCACAACAGCTGAAGGCTGGTCAAGCCGGGGGCCATCTTGCGTCTGCCGTTGCTTGAAGGGCGACAGTCGAAATGGATTCCAGCTTGCGCTGGAATGACGGTACGGGCGATCCATGGCGATGGTGCCCCTCTGTCCTTTTGCCTGAGAGTTTGGAAGCCGGCGGACGGGGATCGCCTGCTTCGTGCCCCTTCGGCGCCGGTTCCGGCCAGGCCGGTCGGTCTCTCCAGAGTTGTGCCGCTGCGGTGGTATCGGGCCTGAGCGATTACGGGCGTTTGCGCCTTCGGCAGCGGAACGCACCCTTCCGGGGCGCCCGCTTCTCCCACCTGGTTGCGGGTGCGATTATAGCGCGGATGATGGCGCGGGCCCGCGGGGGTTCCGGCCCGGCGACCGCCGCGCCCTCCGGCGCGCCCGCAGGGCAGCCCGCCCCCCCGGCCCGCCGCGGCCGCCCGCTCCCCGAAAGGATTCCGATGCCCCACGCGCCTGTGAACCTGAGGCGGCTGTCGCTGCTGCTGGCCGGACTGGCGATGTTCGGGCCGTTCTCGATCGACACGATCTTCCCCGCGTTCCCGGCAATGGGCGCGGACCTGGGCGCCGACAAGCTGGCGATGCAGCAGACGATCAGCGTCTACCTGGTCGCCTATGCCCTGATGAGCGTGGTCCACGGGCCGCTGTCGGACGCGATCGGGCGGCGCCGGGTGATCCTGGGCGGGCTGGTGGTGTTCACCTTCGCCTCGGTTGGCTGCGCGCTGGCGCGCGACCTGTCCACCCTGCTTGCGTTCCGCGCCCTGCAGGGGCTGTCGGCCGGGGTGGGGCTGATCGTCGGGCGGGCGGTGATCCGCGACGTGATGCACGGCGACGGTGCGCAGCGGCTGCTCAGCCAGGTGTCGATGATCTTCAGCGTCGCCCCGGCGCTGGCGCCGGTGATCGGCGGCTGGCTGCTGGGCTGGGGCCGCTGGCCGTTGATCTTCTGGTTCCTGGTGCTGTTCTCGGCGCTGCTGCTGGCGTCGACCTGGCGCTGGCTGCCGGAGACCCATCCGCCGCAGGCGCGCACGCCGGTGGCGGCGCGGCACATCCTGCGCGATTACCTGGCGATCTTCCTCAACCGCCGCTTCCAGCGCCTGGCGGCGGCGGCCGCGTTCAACTTCGCGGCGCTGTTCCTGATCATCGCCTCGGCGCCGGCCTTCGTGCTGGACATCCTGCGCCTGAACGAGCGCCAGTTCGGCTGGTTCTTCATTCCGATGATCAGCGGGATGGTGGTCGGCGCCTACCTGTCGGGGAAGACGGCCGGGCGCGTTCCCGGTGAGCGGCTGGCCTCCATCGGTTTCGCCTGCTGCGGCGTGGCGGTGCTGTCCAACGTCGCCTACCACGCGCTGGCGACGGAGCCGGCGGTGCCGTGGGCGATCCTGCCGATGGTGCTCAACGCCTTCGGCATCGCCCTGGTGTTCCCGATCGTGACCCTGCTGATCCTGGACATGTATCCGCGCCAGCGCGGGTCGGCCTCGTCGCTGCAGGCCTTCACCTCGCTGGTGCTCAATGCCGCCGTCGCCGGCCTGCTCTCGCCCATGGTCAGCCACTCGGGGCTGCTGATGGCGGCCGCGGCCGCCTGCTTCACCATGCTCGGCTGGGGGTTCTGGGTCTGGGAGAGCCGGCGGCCGGCGCCGCGACCGCCGGACATGCCGCCGCCAGCGACGCTGGGCCCGGCCGAGCAGGTCTGAGGGGCTGAAAAAAGGTTCTTCTCCCAAGTGCGGGGGAATCGAAAGGGCAGAGCTGGATCGGGGCCTGCGGACAGCAGGTCGTCCCGGGCCGGGGAGCAATCCCCGGCCGACAGGGCGCGGCGTCCTTCCGATGCGGAGCAGTGGCGCCTTGGCTCTGGATGGAACAACTTTCCCGGGCGTGGCTTCAGTGGCGCGGTCGCCGCTGACGCCGCTCCTGCAATGGGGTGGCGAGAGAGGGGCGAGCCGGAAGCCTTACCGGAGCTTGTTGGATGACGATCCGGGAAACTCCGGGACTCTCAGCCTGCTGTTTCCCCGGCCGCTGCCGGCTGGGCAGTCTGCGCGGCCGGGACCGACCAGCCGCAGCTCCTGCCCTCGTTCTGCTGCTGCAGCCATGCCTGCAGCGGCGAGAAGTATTCGAGCACCGCCGAGGCGTCCATCTGCTCGCCGCCGGTCAGCTCCTTCATCGTCTGCTGCCAGGGCTGGCTGTTGCCCTTGGAGAGCATCGTCCAGAACTTCTCGCCCGCCGCCTTGTTGCCGTAGAAGCTGCATTCGTACAGCGGCCCCTGGTGGCCGGAAGCGTCGCACAGGGCCTTGTAGAACTGGAACTGCAGCACGTGCGAGAGGAAGTAGCGCGTGTACGGCGTGTTGCCGGGCACGTGGTACTTCGCGCCCGGATCGAAGAACTCCTCGCCGCGGGCCGCCACCGGCGCCACGCCCTGGTAGCGCGCCTTGAGGTCCCACCAGGCGCGGTTGTAGTTCTCCGGCGTGATCGAGCCGTCGAACACCCCCCAGCGCCAGCGGTCGATCATCAGCCCGAAGGGCATGAAGGCGACCTTGGCCAGCGCCGTGCGCATCTGCGAGTTGATCAGCGCCTCGTTGCTCTGGCGCGGTTCGCCGACCAGCCCGATCGAGTTGAGGTAGCGCGGCGTCATCGCCAGTTCGATGGTGTCGCCGATGGCCTCGTGGAAGCCGTCGTGGGCGCCGTCCTGGAACAGCGGCGGCAGGTGGTTGTAGGCCAGGTAGTAATAGACGTGGCCGAGCTCGTGGTAGATCGTGGTGAAGTCTTCCTCGTTCGGCTTGATGCACATCTTGGTGCGCACGTCGGGCGACTTGCCGTCGGCGCCGCCCATGTTCATGTCCCAGGCGCTGGCGTGGCAGACCACGTCGCGGTCGCGCGGCTTGATGAACTGGGTCTTCTTCCAGTAGCTCTCGGGCAGCGAGGGCATGCCCAGCGACAGGTAGAAATCCTCGGCGCGCCGGGTCATGCGGTTGGCGATGTCGAGCTCGGCGGCACGCACGACCTCGGCGCGGCGGGTGTCGCTGATCATCGCGTTCTGCTGCGTCAGCAGATCGTTGAGCCCGGTGCTGTACTGCCGCTCCAGCGCGCCGGAGACGTCCAGGCTGCCGGCCTGGGCCTCGCCGTACGGCGCCAGCACGTCCCAGAGGTTGCCCCAGTCCTGCTGCCACATGTTGCCCGTCAGGTGCGCCGGCAGCAGGCCGTCGACCGAGCCGCGCCCGGGGTAGCGCGCTTCCAGACGGGTGCGGGCGTAGCAGTGCAGCTGTTCGTACAGCGGCTTGACCTGGCCCCAGAGGCGGTCGGTCTCGGCCGCGATCTCGGCCGGCGTCATGTCGTAGCCGGCGCGCCACATCTCGCCGGCGTCGGCGAAGCCCAGGTCGCGCGAGCCTTCGTTGACCAGTTCGACGAAGCGGGTGTAGTCGCCGCGCATCGGCTGGGCGATGCTGTGCCAGCCCTGCCAGGCGTCGAGCTGCTCGTCGTAGTCGCGGCTGTTGCGCAGCACGTCCTCGAGTTCGCCCAGCTGGCGGCACTGCTGGCTGTCGCCCTGCTGGCGGCAGTAGCTGCCGGCGCCGTAGGCGGCCTCCATGCGGGTGGCGATCTGCGACAGTTCGGCGAGCTTGGCCGGATCGTTGGGCGCGGGCATGGCCGTGCGCAGCTTGAGCAGGGTGATGGCGCGCGCGGTTTCCGGCGACATCTGCTGCCCCTCGAAGCGGCGCGACTGCGCGATCCAGCGGTTGAGCGCGCCCAGGTACTTCTCGTTGGCCTTGGCGGCCAGCAGCTGGCTGTCGTCGTTGATGTAGGTGGACGAGAGCCACTGCGCGGATGTCAGCTCCGGGTACATCGCGCGGTATTCGGCGTTGACCCGCTCGATGAACTGGTCGGCGGTTTCGTCGCGCGGCGGCGCCGGGTGGTCCGGGCTGCCGGAGACGTCGGGCGACGGGGTGCGGGTGCAGGAGGCAAGGGTGAGGCCCGCCACGACGGCGAGCGCAAGCAGGGCATGGCGATGGGACATGGTGCTGTCCTGGAGTGCGGCTGGCGCGGAACGCGCAGGCTAGGCGCTGGCCGGACGCTCCGCAAGTGCGCCGCCGGGGCGCAGCAGGCGGCGTTCGCCGTCGACCAGTCCGGCACGCTGCAGCCAGCGCCAGGCCTCGTCGGCGTCGGATTCGAAGTACGCCGCGGCCGAGCCGAGGCGGAAGGTGTAGCCCCAGGCATCCATGTCGGCCAGGACCCGCGCCCGGCCGACGCCGGGCAGCTCGTCGCCGAGCAGGGCCTGCAGCACGCAGACCGCGTCCTCCTCGGCGACCGAGTCGGTGGCGTCGGTATGCACCTGCCGGCGCCGCTCCGGGGGCAGCACGATCAGGTGCGCGGCCTCGTGCAGCAGCGAGTGCAGGGGGGTGTCGCCGCGCGCATGCACGGTTTCGCCGACCAGGCCGGCCTCGGGCTCGCCCCAGTAGCTGCCGGGGATCGGTGCGCCGTCGGCGACGCGCGCCAGGGTCAGGCCCCAGCGCGCGAGCAGGGCGGCGGCATCTTCGAAGGCGATCTCGCGCAGCAGCAGGACGTCGCCGGCTGCCGGCGGATCCTGCGCGGTCATGGCCGCTTGCCGCCCGGCCGCCGGCGGCAGGACGCCGCCGTCATGCCGGCGCGGCGCGTTCTTCGGGCAGGGCGACGGAGATGTCGAGCACGTCGTGGTCGCCGTCCTTGACCAGGTCGACCTTGACCGCCTCGGCGTCGATGCTCACGTACTTGCGGATCACTTCCAGCAGCTCGCGCTGCAGCAGCGGCAGGTAGTCGGGCGCGTTGCGGCTGGTGCGCTCCTGCGCAACGATGATGCGCAGCCGGTCCTTGGCGATCGCGGCGGTGTTCTGCTTCGGCCTGAGGAAATCGAACAGTCCCATGCCTCAACCTCCGAAGAGCTTGCTGAAGAAGCCCTTCTTCTCGATCTGGGTGAAGCGCATCGGCCGCTCCTCGCCCAGCAGGCGCGCGACCGCGTCGTCGTAGGCCTGCCCGGCGGGTGATTCCATGTCCAGGATCACCGGCTCGCCCTTGTTGGAGGCGTTGAGCACGTCCGGCGATTCGGGGATCACGCCCAGGGTCCTGATGCCCAGCACCTCCTCGACGTCGGCGATGGAGAGCATTTCCCCGGTCTCCACCCGCGCCGGGCTGTAGCGGGTCAGCAGGAGGTGTTCCTGCACGCGCTCGCCGGTCTCGGCCTTGCGCGTCTTGGAAGCGAGCAGGCCGAGGATGCGGTCGGAGTCGCGCACCGAGGAGACTTCCGGGTTGACCACCACGATCGCGCGGTCGGCGAAGTACATCGACAGGAACGCGCCCTTCTCGATGCCGGCCGGGGAATCGCAGATGATGAAGTCGAAGCCGTCGTCGGCCAGGTCCTTGAGCACCTTCTCCACGCCCTCCCGGGTCAGCGCGTCCTTGTCGCGGGTCTGCGAGGCGGCGAGCACGAAGAGGTTGTCGAAGCGCTTGTCCTTGATCAGCGCCTGCCGCAGCGAGGCTTCGCCCTGGACGACATTGACGAAGTCGTACACCACCCGGCGCTCGCAGCCCATGATCAGGTCGAGGTTGCGCAGGCCGACGTCGAAGTCGATGACCGCGACTTTCTTGCCGCGGCGCGCGAGGCCGTTGGCGAGGCTGGCGCTGCTGGTCGTCTTGCCGACGCCGCCCTTGCCTGAGGTGACTACGATGATTTCGGCCAATGGGGTTCTCCGTTGTGCTGTGCCGGGGTCGAGCTGGACGGCGGGGACGGCCGGAGGGGCGCAAGCGCTCCCCGGCCCGGATCCTCTACTCCAGCAATCCTATCTTCAATTCGTCGTGGTCCAGCCAGACCTGCACCGGCTTGCCGTGCAGCTCCTTCGGGATGTCCTCGAGCACCTTGTAGTGCCCGGCCACCGCGACCAGCTCGGCGTGGAAGGCGCGGCAGAAGATTCGCGCGCCCTCGTTGCCCTGGGCGCCGGCGAGCGCGCGGCCGCGCAGGGCGCCGTAGATGTGGATGGAGCCGTCGGCGATGACCTCGGCGCCGGCGCCGACCGCCGAGAGCACGGTCAGGTCGCGGTTCTCGGCGTACACCTGCTGGCCCGAGCGGACCGGCGCGGACTGGATCAGGCCGGGCTGGCCCGCTGCCGCAGGCGGGGGGGCGGCCGGCGTGGGGGCCGCCGGGGAGGGCGCCGGTGCCGGTGCCGGTGCCGGTGCCGCCGCATCGGCGGCGCGCTCGTACTGGGCGCGGAACTTGGCCAGCAGCGGCAGGCCCAGGGCGTCGGCGAGGCGCTCGTTGTCGCTGCTGCCGTACGCCAGCGCGACGGGGATCACGCCGGCCCCGCGCAGCGCTTCGAGCAGGCCGCGCGCGGTGTCCACATCCGGCGTGTCCGCCAGGGCGCCGAAGTCGACGATCACCGCGGCGCGCTCGAACAGCCGCGGCGCGCGGACCACGCGCTCGCGCATCTCCGCGGCCAGCCGCTGGGGGTCGAGCGTGAGCACGCGCAGGTTGGCGATGCCGACCTGGCCGATCTTCAGCTCGCCCGCCGGCGTGTAGTCCAGCGCCGTCCCTGCCGCGGCCACACTCACGCCGGCAGCCCGGCCGGGCGCGCCTGCCCCTGCACGCCGCCGCGGGGGCGGGTCAGCCAGGCCGCGTCGGGCAGGGCGTCGCCGTACTGCTGGCGCACCCAGTCGTAGCTGCACATCTCCTTGATCAGCATCGAGGCGCGGATGCCGTTCTCGGGCATCACGTGCTGGCCGACCTCGCGGAAGCCGAAGCTGCCGTGGAACAGCCGCACCGGATCGTTGTCGTGCTCCAGGAACACCTCGCAGGCCAGCACCGGGTAGCGCAGCTCGGCGTAGCTCTGCACGTCGGCATAGAAGGCCCGGCCGACGCCGCCGCCGCGGCGGCGGCTGGCGACCACCACCCGGTCGATGTAGAAGAACCGCGGGTAATGCCCGTGGAACCAGCGGAAGTTGCTGCTGTCGTGCACGGCGTCCGAGCCCATCCCCACCAGGAAGCCGACCAGCGCGCCGTCGCGGTAGGCGACGCGGAAGTACTCGGCGGTGTCGTAGAACCAGCGGAGGCGGGCGGCATCCAGCGGCAGGATGGCGGGGCCGGCGGCGTTGTTGAGGGCGAGGATGGAATCCAGCTCGTGCTCCCGCACGTCGCGGATGAGGATCGACATTCCTGACTCCGGTGGCTTGCGGATCGCGGCGGTTCGCCGCCGCGCATGGCATGGGGCGGACGCGGGCCCTGCGCATGGCCGCGCCGGCATCCATCAGGTGCGGATTATCGCATGCGCGCCCGGCCGGCGGTGACCCGGGCATGACTTCCGAGGGACGCCCGGCGGCCCCGGATCGGCCTACCATGGCGCCATGTTGACGCGCCTGGACCACAGCCGGCTGCTGCGCTACGCGGGCCTGTTCACCTGGGCCGTCGTCGGGCTGCCGCTGCTGATGCTGTCCCGCCACGACGAGTCGGCGGAGTTCGGCGCCGTGGCCGTGGTCGGGTCCGGGCTCGGCTGGTACCCGTGGCTGGCCTGGGGCCTGTTCGGGCTCAGCTACGCCTGGCTGACCTACGCGCTGAACGAGCGGCGGACCGGCCTGTTCGACTACCTGCTGCTGGCGCTGATGACGGCCAGCGCCATCGGGATCAGCTACTTCAGCCGCAGCGGCCTGGGCAGCATCCTGCTGATGGTGGTGGCCTGCGTGCTGCCGTGGCGGCTGCCGCTGGTGACCGGGATCGCCTGGCTGGTGGTGAGCGAGCTGGTGATCGTCCCGGTCTACGCCCGGTTCATCGACATGTCCTGGACCGAGGCGGTGATGCAGTCGATGCTGTACGTCGGCTTCGCCGGGTTCGTCTACGTGATCAGCCTGGTCGGCCGCCAGCAGGCGCGGGCGCGCGAGGAGCAGCGGCGCCTGAACGCCGAGCTGCGGGCGACCCGCGCCCTGCTCGCCGAAAGCGTGCGGGTCAACGAGCGCACCCGGATCTCGCGCGAACTGCACGACCTGCTCGGCCACCATCTGACCGCGCTGAGCCTGAACCTGGAGGTGGCCAACCATCTGGTCGAGGGCCAGGCACAGGAGCACGTGAACCAGGCCCGTACCCTGGCCAAGCTGCTGCTGAGCGACGTGCGCGAGGCGGTGAGCCGGCTGCGCGAGGAGGACGCCATCGACATGCGCGCCACCCTGCTGCCGCTGGCCGACAGCGTCCCCGGCCTGGAGATCGCGATGGAGATGCCCGACAGCTTCCTGCTCGACGACCCCGAGCGCGCCCACGTCCTGCTGCGCTGCACCCAGGAAATCATCACCAATACCGTGCGCCACGCCGAGGCCGCGAGCCTGCGCCTGGATTACCGGTTCGAGGGCGGCGCCGTGGTCCTGGACGCGCGCGACGACGGCAGGGGCGCCGACCACGCCGGGGTCGCCGGCAACGGCCTGGTCGGCATGCGCGAGCGGCTGGCCGCGCACGGCGGCGGCCTGCGGGTGGAGACCTCGCCCGGCCACGGATTCCATGTCCAGCTGACCCTGCCGCTGGACGACCCGCCGCAGGCGGTCGGACAGCCCCGCGCCGCGCCGGCCTCCCGGGCCGCGGACCGGCCCCTGTCGATGAACGCACCCGTGGAGGCGCCATGATCCGTGTCTGCCTGGTCGACGACCAGACCCTGGTGCGCCAGGGCATCCGTTCCCTGCTCGCGCTCGATGGCGGCATCGAGGTGGTCGCGGAGGCGGCCGACGGCCGCCAGGCGGTGGAGCTGGTCCCGCAGGTCCGCCCGGACGTGGTGCTGATGGACATGCGCATGCCGGTGATGTCCGGCCTGGAGGCGCTGCAGGCACTGAGCCGGGCCGACGCGCTTCCGCCGACGATCATCCTCACCACCTTCGACGACGACCAGCTGGTGCTGGCCGGGATGAAGGCCGGCGCCAAGGGCTACCTGCTCAAGGATGTGTCGCTGGAGCAACTGGTCGGCGCCATCCGTACGGTGGCCGATGGCGGCTCGCTGGTGCAGCCGGCGGTGACCCAGCGCCTGCTTTCGGGACTGGAGCACATGCGCAACGAGTTCGTCAGCCTCGACCAGCCCGATCCGCTGACCGAGCGCGAGACCGAGATCCTGCGGCTGATGGCCGGCGGTTTCTCCAACAAGGAGATCGCCAACTCGCTGGGCGTGGCCGAAGGCACGATCAAGAACCACGTCTCCAACATTCTCAGCAAGCTCGGCGTGCGCGACCGCACCCGCGCGGTGCTCAAGGCCTTCGAGCTGCAGCTGGTCTGAACAAGGCGACGCCCGGCCCGTCGCGCGGCACGGGGGCGGCGGATCGGCCCGCCGCGAGGGCGCCGGCCACCTGCGATGTTCCGGCGAAGGGCGGCCAATGGTCCGATTGACGCCGCAGGCACGCGGATTTGACCGGGGCATGACAGTTCAGCCGCCTTCGACCCGCCCGAACGGACGGCGGAAAGGTGTCGCCGGGCAAGGCACAACTTGCTAGCATTGCGCCCCTGTGCCCGCCAGGACTGGCCGGGACCGGCCCCGGAGATTACTGAATGACGCGTCTGCTCGAGATCCTGATTGCCATGGCGATCGTCGCCGTGCTGTTCGTCCTGGTCGGCATCTTCCTGCCCTCCAGTCGCACCATCGTCGAGAAGGTCGAGACCAACCGACAGCGCACGATCGTGTTCGATACGCTCAACAGCATGCACCGGTTCGACGAGTGGAATCCCGTCGTCCTGCACGATCCCAAGGTCCAGCTCAAGGCCTCCGGGCCGGAGTCGGGCGTGGGCGCGCGGATGGACTACAGCTCCGAGGTGCGCTCGGTCGGCAACGGCAGCTGGGAGATCGCCGAGTCCGACGAGGGCGAGCGCGTGCTCTACAGGCTCGACGGTCCGCAGCGCGGCACCAACAAGACCATGGAATTCCAGCTCAAGACCACCGGGCGCGGCGGCCGCAACATCGAGATCACGCAGCGCTACCGGGTCGACTACGGCTGGGATCTGCTGGGCCGCTTCGCCGGCCTGTACGTGCGCGGCAGCGTCGGAGAGGACATGAAGCTGGGCATGAGGCGCCTGGGCAGCATGCTGGCCGGGGTGCCCAACGTCGACTATCGCGTCGAGGGCAGCACCCTGCGCGGGCTGGAAGTGGTGCAGAAGCCGGCCGAGAACCTGCTGACGGTGTTCGCCGGCGCGGTGCCGCGCTCCAACCAGGACATCAAGGATTCGATGCGCTCCAACAGCGAGTGGATCAAGCGCACCATGGACGCGAACGGGCTCGAGGCCTCCGGCCCGATGCGCATCGTGACCACGGAGCTGGGCCGCGAGACCTACACCTTCGACGTGGTGCAGCCGGTGCGCAAGAAGGGCTCGGGTGCTGCCGAGGCCAGCGAGGGCGAAGCCGGCGGCAACGGCGAGTCCGCGGAGGTCGCCGACACCGCGGCCGCGTTCGGCGTCGACGACGGCGAGCTGACCGGCCTGGAGCTGCTGGGCCCGGTCAAGTACGAGCGCACCGAGGCCGGCGAAGTGGTCCGTGCGCGCTACACCGGCTTCATGCCGGAGCTGGCCAACGTCCGCAACGCCGTGCGCGCCTGGGCCATGACCCGCGGCCACGAGCCGGTGGGCCGTTCGTACGACGTGTACAAGAACGGGGTCGATCCGGCGTTCACCGCCAACGGCGAGTTCGACGTCTACTGGAACCTGAAGCAGTAGGCTTTCGCCGCCGTGTCGTTTCCACTGCGCCGCGTCCCTGGATGCGGCGCAGTGCGTTTGGAGGTCGGATCAATGGCAGGCATGGGTTCCCACGGGGGAGGCGGGCGCTGGATCGCGGGCGCCGGCGGGCTGCTGGCGGCGGCCGGGGTGGCGCTGGCCGCCTATGCCTCGCACGCGGCCGGGGCCGGGGCGCGGATGCCGCTGCAGACCGCCGCGGCCTTCGCCTTCGGCCACGGCGTTGCCCTTGCCGCGCTCGCGCGCGTCGCCGCCGGGCGGCTGGCGGGGCTGTCGCTGTGGCTGCTGCTGGCCGGCACCCTGGCCCTCAGCGGAGCGCTGGCGGCGAAGTATCTGCTCGGCATCGACCTGGGCCGGCTGGCGCCGGCGGGCGGGAGCCTGCTGGTGGCGGGGTGGCTGCTGCAGGCCGCCGCGGCCTTCCGGAACTGAATCCGTGCCACGGCACCGGCGCGGATTCGACACCGAGGCGGCCTGGGAACACCTGTGCCGCCGCGACCGCCGCCTGGCCACCTGGATGCGGCGCATCGGCCACATCGGGCCCGAGCCGCGCTGGCGCCGGACCTTCGACCCGGTCGACGCGCTGGCGCGCGCGATCCTCTACCAGCAGCTCAGCGGCAAGGCCGCGGCCACCATCGTCGGCCGCGTCGAAGCGGCGATCGGGAGCACGGCGCTGGACCCGGACACGCTGGCGCGGATCGACGATGCCGGCCTGCGCGCCTGCGGTGTCTCCGGCAACAAGGCCCTGGCCCTGCGCGACCTGGCCGCGCGTGCGCGGCGCGGCGAAATCCCCGACCTGCGGCGGATGTCGACGATGCACCACGACGAGATCGTCGCCGCGCTGGTGCCGGTGCGCGGGATCGGCCGCTGGACCGTGGAGATGATGCTGATGTTCCGGCTGGGCCGCCCGGACGTGCTGCCGGTGGACGACCTGGGCATCCGCAAGGGCGCGCAGGTGGTCGACCGTCTCGACGGGATGCCGACGGCCAGGGAGCTGGCGGCGCGCGGTGAGAAGTGGGGTCCCTACCGGACCTATGCCGGCCTCTACCTGTGGCGGATCGCCGACATGGCCAGGGGGCCTGCGGCCGCGACGAAGCGCTCGCAGGACTGAGGCGCGTCAGCCGGGCCCGGCGTAGCGCCAGTGCCAGGGCTCGTACACGATGCCGTGCGGGTTGTCGCGCGGATAGCTCATGCCGAAACCGTGCGCGGCGGCGTTGCGCGCCAGCCAGGCGAAGGCCGGCGTGGCCTCGAACGATTCCTCCGCCGGCGGTTCCCCCGGCGCGCCGATGTCCAGCGCCAGCCCGCCGTGGTGCTCGCTGAAGCCGGGCGCGGCGTTGACGCTGAGGATGTCGGCGATCGACAGCCCGCGGGCGAGCTTGCGGCGGAAGATGCCCAGCTGGTAGTCGTGGCTGCGGTAGCCGGAGATGGCCTCCAGCACCACGTCCTCGCGCAGCGCCGCATCGCGCAGGCGCTGCCAGGCCAGGGCGGCGTCGAAGCGCAGCCACAGGGGGCGGCGGTAGCGGTCGAATCCCGCCAGTTCCAGCCACTCCGGTTCGGCCACCGGCGCCAGGCCGGTGCGCGCGGCGTAGGCGCCGGGGTCGATGCCCAGCTCGTCCAGGCGCTCGTCGAGCCGGGACAGCGGCAGCTCGCCGGCCCGCTCCAGGCCGTGGCGCGCGTGCGCGGCAGGCGCGTCCAGGGCGTCGAGCGCTTCGTCGATGCCCGGTTCCTGCGCCCAGCGCGGCAGCAGCGGCATCAGGCCCTCGGGCAGCTCGGCGACCAGGTAGCGGCCGTCGTGCTTGCGGCGCAGCACGCGCCTGGCGCGGGCGAGGAGGCGGGCGTCGCGGTTGCCGCGGGCGCGCAGCGTCCACGCCGGCCACAGCTCGATCTCGGGGGTATTGCCCAGCTGGCGGACGGGAACGCGCATCGCGGAAGGTTAGCGTCGCCGCCCGCCGCCCGCCATCGCGCCGAGTGCGTCGAGCAGGTCGCGCGGCCGCTCGGGACTGAGCAGGAGGGTCGGGCCGTCGCGCTGCGGCAGCACCAGCACGCGGCGGCGGTCGGTCAGCAGGCAGAACGCGCGGGCGCGGTTGCGCAGCAGGAAATGGCCGGCGGCCAGGCCCGGAAGGCCGAAACGGTTGATGCCCAGCATCGGCGCGTAGTCGGTGTGTTCGGCCAGGTCGACGACGCGCGCCCGCGCCAGGTCGAGCGCGGCGACCGGCACGCGCCGGGTGTAGAACGTCGCCCACACCAGCAGCAGATCGCCGTCGAGGGCGATGCGGCGGCGGCGCATCGCCAGCAGCGGCAGCGCCAGCAGCAGTGCGGCCACCAGCGCCACTCCGGCGCGCCCGGCCGGGGACACGTCCGCATCGGGCAGCGCAAGCACGAGTACCAGTACCGCCACCGCCGTGCCTCCCATCACCAGCCATGGCGCCGCCGACATCGGCGCCAGCGCGAATTCCCGTGCGCTCGCGCTCACGCGCCCGCTCCCAGCAGCGGCGCGGCCACGTGCAGCACGATGTCGGCGCTGAAATGGGCCAGGATCGCCATCTCCAGGCCGCGTTTCCAGTACAGCCAGCCGAAGACGACGCCGGCGATGCCGTTGAGCAGCAGCGTGCGCGACACCACGACCGCAGCCAGCCCCCAGATCTGCTGGGCCGCGGGCAGGTGTCCGGCGCCGAACAGCAGCGCCGCCAGCAGCAGGGCGAGCCAGTAGACCGCGGCCCGCGGGCTGGCGCGCAGCTTCGCGGCGATCCACACCACCAGGGTCATCAGGAACAGCCGCAGCTGCAGTTCCTCCACGATCCCGCCGTAGAACGAGGCGAGCAGGCCGTTGAGCGCGGCCCGGGTGCCGCCGGTCTCGCGCGGCGGGTTGACCATCGGCGGCAGGTGCGGGTCGATCAGGGCCGCCAGCAGCAGCACCAGCAGCGCTGCCCCCGCGCCGAGCAGCACGGCCTGCAGCGGCCGCGGTGCCGCCGCGGGCAGGGGGCGGCGGTTGAGCCAGTGCTGCAGCAGCGGCGCGCCCAGTCCGACGCCGTGGCCCATGCGCAGGCCCAGCAGCGACAGCACGCCCATCAGCACCCCCGCCTGCAGCGACTGCGCCCCGATCAGCAGCGGCAGCGGAATCCGCTCCAGCGGCGCCCGGGCGGCCTCCGGCAGCACCTGCAGCAGGTACGGGAACAGGGCGGCGGTGGCCAGCATCGCGGCCACGGCCAGGACGCCGGCAAGCCTGAGGTCCTGCGCCCACGACGGTCGCGCGGCGGGTGCGTTGGTTACGGTCACGTCACTGTGCCTTCTTCAGGAACAGCATCAACATCGTGCCGTTCTGGATCACCTGCACCAGCTCCCAGCCCTGCTGGCCTTGCCGGTCGAGCTCGTCCTGCAGGTCGGCGGTCCTGACGCCGATGAACTTCGGCTTGACCTCGACGACCCGGTACTGCCATTTGCCGTTCATGTGTCCTGTTCTCCGGAAGGGGGTGGGGAAGGGCGGGGCAGGCGCCCGGCCTTGCGCAGGGCGTCGCGCAGCACGTACTCGATCTGGGCGTTGAGGCTGCGCAGCTCGTCGTCGGCCCACTTCTGGGTGGCGGCGATGACCTCGGCGCTGATGCGCAGCGGATAGGCCTTCTTCTCGCTCACCGCCCGGCGCCCCGGTCGCCGCGGCGCATGCGCACGACCATCGAGACCGCGAGCCCGTTGACCGCGATCACCAGCAGCAGCGCCACCGCGGCCACGCGCGACTCCCGGCCGCCGGCCCAGTACAGGCCGACGGCGCCGAAGAACATGGCCAGCGCGATCAGCGCCCAGTGCGCGGCGATGGCGCGCGCCTGCGGATCGACCGCGGCGCGCGCGTACCGGGAGGCGATGCCCAGCGCCGGGAGCCCGCCGGCGGCGACCATCAGTGGCGCGAGGGATTCCACGGCGCTCAGTACAGCGTGCCGGTGTTGACGATCGGCTGGGTGCTGCGGTCGCTGCACAGGACCACCAGCAGATTGCTGACCATGGCCGCGCGGCGCTCCTCGTCCAGGTTCACCGTGCCGCTCTTCTCCAGCTCGGCGAGCGCCATTTCGACCATGCCGACGGCGCCGGCGACGATCCGCGTGCGCGCGGCGATCACCGCGTTGGCCTGCTGCCGCTGCAGCATGGCGTGGGCGATTTCAGGCGCGTAGGCGAGGTGGCTGATGCGCGCTTCGAGCACGTCCACGCCGGCGGCGGTCAGGCGCTCGTCGAGCTGTTCCTTGAGCCGGTCGGAGATCTCGGCGGGGTGGCTGCGCAGCGAGATCTGGCCGTCCTCGTGCTGGTCGTAAGGGTAGGTGGTGGCCATCGCGCGCAGCGCCGCCTCGGACTGGATGTGCACGAAGCTCTCGTAGTCGTCGACGTTGAACACGGCCTCGGCCGAATCCACCACGCGCCAGACGATCACCGAGGCGATCTCGATCGGGCTGCCGTCGAGCTCGTTGACCTTGAGCTTGCCGCTCTCGAAGTTGCGCACGCGCAGGCTGACCTTCTTCTTGCCGTAGAAGGGGTTGTTCCAGCGCAGGCCGTTGTCCTTGACGGTGCCGACGTACTTGCCGAACAGGGTGAGCACCGCGGCCTGGTTGGGCTCGACCATGTACAGGCCGACCAGGCAGAACACGCCGGCCGCGGCCAGGACGATCGCGCCGACCAGCTGCGGCACGCTGCCGTTTCCGCCGACGAAGACGCCGAAGAACAGCCAGGCCGCCAGCAGCAGCAGCGCGATCAGGGCCAGCAGGGTGGGAATGCCGGGCAGGGAGCGGATGGTGTTTTCTTTCATGGCGGGATCTCGGGACTGGAGCGGGGCCGGAGCGGCCGGGAACGGGCTGGCGGGGGCGGGATTGGCGAATGGAGCGGGTCGTTCGCGGTTCGTGAGGAAAAGATATCAGATTGATATCAGTTTGCAAAGAATCCCGGTGGCCGTTCTCCGGCCCGCGCACCCGGGCCGGGCCGATCCGGCCGATCTGCGATGATGGACGGCAGACGACAGACGGGAGTCCGATGCATGGCCGGACCAGGTGGCTACGCGGTGTTCTTCTTCCCCCAGGCGCTCGAGGCGCTGGGGGCGGCGATCCAGCCCTATCTCCAGGACGGTCCCGCCGGGCCGCACGTGGCCTGCCACGAGATCGATACCGCCGGCGGCTTCGTCGAGCTGACCCTGCGCGGGCGCACGGCCGAGGGTCGGGACGTGTCGCTGGAGCTGATGGTGCCCTCGAGCATGGTGCTGATGATCGTGTCGAGCCAGCAGGACGGGGCCTTCGGATTCAGGCCGCATGCACCTGATGCAGCGCCGGTGCCGGTCCCTGCCCGGCCTCCGATGCAGGCGGGGGAGGAGTAGGACGCACGGGGTCCGAGGGCTTCAGTCGGCCAGGTCCACCCAGACCAGGCGGTGGTCGCTGGCCTCGACCAGTTCACTGCCCGGCGCCCCGGGCGCGGGCCAGAACACGCCGCTGCCGGCGAGGCTGAAGCCGGCCGAGGGCAGGGCGTAGTCGAGCCGCAGGTTGCCCAGGCGCGGGTCCAGGGCCGCGGTGTCGTGCGCGTGCGCGGAGCGGTGCTCCAGGTTGGCGCCGGCCATCGCCGCCGCGGCGGCGACCGCGCCTTCGCTGCGCGGCGTGGCGTGGCGCAGCACGCGCGGGTGTTCGAGCAGCTCGACGATCTCGCCGTGGTCGCCGCTGCCGTCGGCGGGATCGTTGTTGAGATCGCCCAGGATCACGAAGCGCGCGTCGGCCGCCAGGCCTCCGCAGCTGCCGCGGTCGTCGCACAGCCAGGCCCGGCTTGCGGTGGAGGCGTCGGGCGAGATGTATTCGCGCCACAGCCGGATCTCGTCGGCGTTGCGCGCGACGTTGCGCCGTTCCGGGCCGTCGAACGCCGGCGGGGTGGGGTGCGAGGCGAGCACGTGCACCCGCCCCAGCGGCGTCGCGACCGGCACGTCCCAGTGCGATTTCGACGACAGCCGCAGCTGTGACCAGACCGCATCGCTGTGCCACGGCCGTCCGCTGGCCGGATCGAGCGGGCGCCGGGCGCCGGGCATGGTGCTCCACCTGAGCAGCTGGAAGCTGCGGGCCGCGGCGGCGTCGACCGGGTACTTCGACAGCAGCAGCATTCCGTACTGGCCCGGGTGCAGGCCGTAGCCCCAGGCGTCGTTGCCGCGGTCGCGGCCGTTGCCGCCGACGCTGCCGCTGTTGTCCAGGTCCAGGCCGCTGGGCACGCCGGTGTTGACCGGCGCGAGGTAGCGGTGGGGATAGCGCAGGGCTTCACCGCCGCCGGGCTGCGGCTGCTCGAGGTAGTCGCGCTGGAACAGGTCCGCCGCGCGTCCGGCCTCGTCGTAGTCGAACTCGTTGATCAGCACCACGTCCGGGCGCACCGCCTGCAGGACCGCCGCGATCCGCCGCGCCTGCGCGTCGCCCTGCTGCAGGCGCCGGACCAGTCCGCCGGCCTCGGTGTCGTACAGCGATGCGTTGTAGCTGGCCACGCGCAGCGCGGGCGCCGTCATCGCGGCCGGCTCCGGCGCGGGATCGCGCGTATCCGGATGGCTGCATGCGGCGGCCAGGAACGCGAGCAGGACGGGAAGGCCGCGCGACAGGGCATTCACGGTTCCGGCGCCTGCCGGAACGGGCGCCAGCTGCGTCCGTCGAATCCCTCGAGCGGCAGGAACCTGCGTTTGTAGTCCATTTTCGCGTGTCCGGAAATCCAGTAGCCCAGGTACAGATGCTCGCGGCCTTCGCGGGCCGCCCATTCGATCTGCTTCAGGATCGCCAGCGTACCCGGTCCACGCTGCAGTTCGTCGGGATCGTAGAAGGTGTAGACCGCGGACAGGGCCCTGGGCGTGAGGTCGGTGACCGCAACGGCCAGCAGGCGGCCTTCGGCGCGCAGCTCCAGGAAGCGGCTGTCGCTCCAGCTCCCGACCAGGAACTGGTCGAACTCGCTGGCGCCGTGGCTGTCCATCCCGCCCTGCGGGTGCCGCGACCGCAGGTAGCGCCGGTACAGCGCCAGCCGCTCGTCGTTGCGCCCGGCCGGCAGCACGCGCGCCACCACGTCATGGTTGCGCGCCAGGCACCTGCGCTGGCTGCGGTCGGGCCGGAACAGCGCCACCGGCAGGCGCACCGCGACGCAGGCGCGGCAGCCTTCGCAGTGCGGGCGGTAGAGGATGTCGCCGGAGCGGCGGAATCCCCAGTGCAACGCCTGCGGATACATCGTGCCCAGCCGCGGATCCTGCGGATCGAACACCAGGTCGCGCGCGCTGCGCTCGGGCCAGTAGCCGCAGGCGTGGTTGCCGGTATGGAACAGCCGCAGGTCGTCGTTCCCGCCCATCGCTACCGCCCGTCGACGCCGTGCGGGGCAGGCGCCGCGACGCCCGCGGCGCGGACGCGCGCGCGCGCGCTCCGGCGCGATCCGGAGGCGGGCCACCCGGGCGCGGCGCAGGCATTGTCCATGGCATCGACACGGCTCATCTTCGAGCCCCCAGCATACCGCCGCGCGTCGCGGCGGCTGCGACCGCTGCTGTCCGCCGGCTGAATCCGCTCGGCCGCCGGTCAACGCCGGCCGCGGGCGAAGCGTTGATGGCAGCACATGCGGCGCTGCAGCCGCGTTTGCGAGGAAGACCAAGATGATGAAGCAGACCCTGGCACTGGCGATCGCGCTGACCCTGTCGGCCGGCGTCGCCGCGGCACAGACCGGTGCCGACAGGAACGAGCGTCCCGCCCGCATCCACAAGCTCGACGCCAACGGCGATGGCGTGATCGACCGCAGCGAGGCCGCCGCGTTCCCGCGCCTGGCCGGACGCTTCGACCAGCTCGATGCCAACAGCGACGGGAAGCTGGAGGCGGGCGAAATGCCCCGCCACGGCCGGCGCGGCCATCAGGGGCATCGCGGGCACCACGGTCCGCGGGCGAAGGGCCATCATGCCCGCAACGGTCGCGGCATGGGCGGCATCGAGCGACTCGACGGCGACGGCGATGGCCGCATCAGCCGCGCCGAGTTCGACTCCGGCCAGGCGAAGCAGGCTGAACGTCGTGCCGCAGTGGAAAAGCGCATGGCCGAGCGCGGTCGCGCTGCCGGGAAGCGGCAGCTGCCGCAGGCTCCGACCTTCGACCAGCTCGACGGCAACCGCGACGGCTACATCGTGCGCAGCGAACTGCGCGCCTGGCACGAGCAGCAGCGCCCGCAGCGCGAGGCGGAAATGCGCAAGCGTTTCGACGAGCGCTTCTCGGCCGCCGACGCCAACGGCGACGGCAAGCTCAGCCGCGCCGAAGTGGAAGCGAATATGCCGCAGCTGGCCCGGCGTTTCGCATGGCTCGACGAGGACCGCGACGGCCTGCTGACGAAGGAGGACCTGCAGCCGCGCCGCGGCCGCTGAGTCCGCAAGGGCCGGGGCGCGGCGAGCCGTCGCCCCGGCAGCCCGGTGCCCGCATCGCAGGATGCGGGCACTGTCGTTTCCGGAGAGCGCTCAGGCGCCGCCGAAGTGCAGGAAGGCGATCACCAGCGAGCCGATCACGATGACGTTGCTCATCATCACCCCGGTCCGGCCCCAGGTGAGCCGGTAGGCCAGGCGCCGCGCCGGCGCGCCCGCCGGATCGCGCCGCGCATCGCGGGCGAGCAGCGGCAGCATGGTGCGCGGGAACACCAGCAGCAGTTGCCAGTTCATCCACAGCAGCGCCGCCGAAATGGCGATGAAGGTCAGCTCCAGCTCGCGCAACAGCAGGTGCACCGAGACCACCACCGCGGTGAGCACGAGGGTGGTGATCATGTAGCGGCGGGTGAAGCTGGCGATGCGTTCGCGCTCGTCGTCGCTGTCGGCGTAGGCGAAGACGATGCCGCGGCTGAACCAGGCCGCGACCAGGCCGCCGAGCAGGCCGCCCGCGGCGGTGCCGGCGATGCCCAGCGCGAAGCGCGCGAACACCCCGCCGAGCAGGGTTTTGGCCGCGATGCCGCCCAGGCCCGCGGCGGCGGCGGGCTTGCTCACGCCCAGCGCGGCGCTGATGCCCACGGCGAACGCGGCGCCCGGCGCGCTGCCGCGGGCGAATTCGCCGAAGCGCTGCAGCAGGTCGTCGCGCACGCTCTGGCGCGCGCGCGACAGGCGCTTGCGCACCGCGGCGTCGGACATGCCCAGCAGGCGCGCGACCTGCTTCGAGCTCTGGCCTTCGCGGTAGAACAGCAGCAGCACTTCGCGGCTGTCCTCGGGCAGCTCCGAGATCAGTTCGGCGGCGACCGCGTCGCGCTCGGCGTCGAGTGCGCTCTGCAGCGGGCAGGGCGTGGAGTCGGCGGCGTGCTGGATCGCCAGCTCCGCGACCTCGCCGTCGAGCGGGCGGTTGCGCAGGCCGCGCAGATGGTCGTGGGCCAGGTTGCGGGTGATCTGCCGCAGCCAGGGCAGGAAGCTGGACGGGTTCTTCAGCCGCGGCAGGTTGTGCCAGGCCGAGAGGAAGGCCTCCTGGGCGATGTCCTCGCTGGTCGGCACGTCGCGGGTGATCGCCAGCGCCACCGCGGTGACCGCGTTCTGGCTGGCGACGACGATGCGGCCGTAGGCGATCTGGTCGCCGCGGGTGGCGGCCGGCAGTTCGCGGCGGATGAGCTGGTCGATGTCTTCAGGCGTCATGGCGGGTGTTCGTGGCGAACTCCGTTCCGGACCGGCCGGCAGGGAAGAATGTGACCCTCAGGGCGCCTCGTCCACGTGCCAGTCGTCACCGTCGCGTGCGGCGGTCGCGCTGTGCGGTTCCGGTGACGCCTCGCCGGAGGCGATGGTCCAGTCGACCTCGCCGCTGCCCGAGCCGTCGGTGCGCCAGCCGTTCACGTCGATCCGCAGCGCCTCGCCCCGGCAGTCCGAGCCCGGCGAAGCGGTGATGCCGGCGGCGCGCAGGACGTCGAGCGTCGCGGCTGGCGGATCGTCGCCGTCGATGGCCAGGCAGACCGCGGCGGCGCCGCGGCTGGCGGATTCGCGGCGGACGATCTCGATCGCCAGCGCCGGAGGCGTGGGCAGACGGTGCACCGCGTCGGCGGCGCTGATGACCGTGTCCGCGGGCGCGGTGGCGTGCGCAGGCGGCGGTGCCGCACGCTGCGGCAGCGGACGCGGCGTGGGCCGGAAGACCACGCCGGCGACCACGATCGCGACCCCCGCCAGCAGCATCAGCCGCAGGCGCCGGCCGCGGCGTCTGGCCAGCTCCGCATCGTGTTTCGCGCTGGCGTGGGTGGTCCGCGGCAGGTAGCTGCGCGAGGCACCGGCGCTGTCCTCGAGCAGGCCGGCGTCGCGCAGCAGCTGGCGCGCGTGCGGCTGGTCGTCCGAACGCAGCACCCATACCGACGGATTGTCGGCGCTGTTGCCGCGGTCGCGGTAGCTGAAGTTGCCGCGGATGCCGCGGCGGAACGAGCGCCCGTTCTCGATCCGGGTTTCGATGCCCTCCGCCTCCAGCATCTTCGCGACGGCTTCCGCATTCTCGAAGCGGGCGCTGCTGAACACCTTGCGCATCGGCTCAGTCCTGCGCGAAGGGGGTCGCCCGGCCGGCGCCGCCGGGCACCACCCGGATCAGGCCTTCCTGCGCCGAGCAGGCGACCAGCCGCCCGTCGCGGTCGAAGATCTGCCCGCGGGCCAGGCCGCGGGCGCCCTGGGCGCTGGGACTGTCGATCGAATACAGCAGCCAGTCGTCGGCCCGGAACGGACGCAGGAACCACAGCGCGTGGTCGAGCGAGGCCATCTGCACGTCGGGCTGGAAATAGCTGATGCCGTGCGGGATGTTGGCGGTGCCGAGCAGGTGGAAATCGGAGGCGTAGGCCAGCAGCGCGCGGTGCAGCTCGGGGGCGTCGCCGACCGGTTCGGACAGCCGGAACCAGACCTGCTGGAACGGCGGCTGGCGCGGCGGGTCGAGCTCGTCACGCGGCTGCACGTGGCGGAACTCGAAGGGTCCGGTGCGGTCCAGCCAGCGCCGTACCTTGGCCGGAAGGCCCGCCAGCCGCTCCGGCGGGATCGGCGCGGCCGCAGCGATGTCCCCGGGGCCCGGCACGGCCGGCATCGGCAGCTGGTGCCCGGCGCCGGGCTCGTCGCCGTGGAACGAGGCCGCGCAGAAGAACAGCACCTTGCCGCGCTGGATCGCGGTGACCCGGCGCACCGAGAAGCTGCCGCCGTCGCGGGTGCGGTCGACGTCGTAGACGATGGGCTCGTTGATGTCCCCGGCCCGCAGGAAATAGGCGTGCAGCGAATGCGCCGCGCGCGGCCCGTCGATGGTGGCCTGGGCCGCCGAGAGGGCCTGCCCCAGCACCTGTCCGCCGAAGACGTAGCGGGTGCCGATGTCCCGGCTCTGGCCGCGGAAGAGGTTGTCCTCCAGCCGCTCCAGCGACAGCAGTTCGATCAGTTCCGGGACGCTGGAGGACATGGCGCGGGAGGTGGGGGCCAGCGTCCAGTATACGGGCCCGCCCGGAAGCACCCCGTGGCCGGGCGGCGCAGCCCCGGCCGCGGCCGCGGTTCAGGGGAGCAGGCGCGACAGGCCGCAGTCGGCCAGCACCCGCGCCCACGGGAACAGCGGCCCCGGATCGCGCTTGCGCGGCACCGTCAGCGACGGATCGTCGCTGGCCGCCACCTGCGCGGTATCGAGATCCTCGTGGCCGGCGATCCAGCGCAGCGACGGCAGCTGTTCGCGCAGCCGCGCGAGCAGGCACAGCAGGGCGTCGATCTGCTCCTCCGGGTAGGGATCGCGCATCTCCTGGTGGCGCGAATCGAGCCAGTCGGGGAAGCGGCCGCTGTTGACCAGCTCGATGCCGAGCGAGCGCTCGTTGTAGCCGCGCGCGTGGTGGGCGATGCGCCCGGCGGGCACGTACTCGAGCGCGCTGCCGTTGCGGTCGATATACCAGTGGCCGCTGTTGCCCGTGCCGCTCCCGGGATAGAGCACGCGCTCGCCCCAGGCCCGCGCCGTGGCCAGGTCGGGCAGCTCGGTGCAGTGGACGACCACCAGGTCGATGGTCGCCGGATCGCGGCCCTGCAGCTTGCCCGCATAGGGCAGGGTGTCGGTGTAGGCGCGCAGTCTGGACGGGGCGGGCGACGGCATCGCGCGATGCTAGCATTGGCCGATGTCGCTGCCGCCACCCGGGCCAATACTGCATGGATCGCCGACGCGGCTGCCCCGCGTCGGCGGGTGCCGCCTTGCGCCGCGGCTGCGCGCCGGGGCCAGCGCCGCCACGGGATCGCCCGCGCCTTTCCCCGATCACGCCGGCTCCCTGCGCTGATGGCTGCGCGCGGCCACTGCATCCTCTCGCACGGCTTCGAGAGCGGTCCGGATGCGACCAAGGTCACCGCCCTGGCCGAGGTGGCCGGGCGCTGCGGCTGGAGCCACGAGCGGCCCGACTACACCGACCTGGACGCGCGCCGCGAGGTCAGCGAGCTGGGCGATGTGTCCGCGCGCGTGGAGCGGCTGCTGGCGCTGGCCGACGCCGCCGCCTCGCGCGGGCCGCTGGTGCTGGCGGGCTCCAGCCTCGGCGCCTGGATCTCCGGCCGGGTGTCGCTGCAGGTTCCGGTGCGCGCGCTGTTCCTGATGGCGCCGCCGGCGCGCATGGGCCAGGCGCCGGCGCTCGACGCGGCCGACGTGCCGGTCAGCATCGTCCACGGCTGGCACGACGAACTGATTCCCGCCGCCGCGGTGGTCGACTGGGCCGCGCCGCGCAATGCCACCCTGCTGCTGGTCGACGACAGCCATCGCCTGGCCGGCCACGTGCAGGCCTCGGCCGACGCCTTCGCCGCGCTTCTCGCGCGGCTGTAGCCGATGCGGTTTTTCGTCTCCTGCGCCAGGGGCCTGGAATACCTGCTGGCCGACGAGCTGCAGGCGCTGGGCTGCGCGCGCGCGACCGCCGCCATCGCCGGCGTCAACGTCGAGGGCACGCTGCGCGACGCGCAGCGCGTGGTGCTGTGGTCGCGCCTGGCCAGCCGCGTGCTGTGGCCGCTGGCCGAATACGCCTGCGACGGCGAACAGGCGCTGTACGACGGCGCCCGCGCGCTGCCCTGGCTCGAGCATCTGGATGCGACGATGACCCTGGCGGTGGACGCGCATGTCTCGGGCAGCGCGGTCACCCACGCGCGCTACGCCGCGCAGCGGGTGAAGGATGCGGTGGTCGACGCGCTGCGCGCGGCGTCCGGTGCGCGCCCCAGCGTCGACGTCGATGCGCCCGACCTGCGCCTGAACCTGGTGCTGCGCAAGGGCCGGGCGCTGCTGTCGGTCGACCTGGGCGGGGGTCCGCTGCACCGCCGCGGCTGGCGGCGGGCGCAGGGCGATGCGCCGCTGAAGGAGAACCTCGCGGCCGCGGTGCTGCTGCGCGGCGGCTGGCCGGCGCTGTACGCCGGGGGCGGCGCACTGCTCGATCCGATGTGCGGCAGCGGCACCCTGCTGATCGAGGGCGCGCTGATGGCGGCCGACGTCGCGCCCGGCCTGCTGCGCCACGGCGACGACCCGCCGAGCCGCTGGCGCGGCTTCGATGCCGGTGCCTGGCGCGCGCTGGTCGGGGACGCGATGTCCCGCGAGCGCGCCGGCCGTGCCGCGCTGCGGCCGGTGTTCTTCGGCAGCGACCTCGACCCCCGCGCGATCGATGCCGCACGCGGAAACGCCACCGCCGCCGGTCTGCGCGACGCGATCGGGTTCGAGGTGAGCGATGTCGCGCAGCTGCGGGCCCCCGTCCCCCGTCCTTCCCGCGAAGGCGGGAATCCATGGACGGTCGACGTCGTTGACCGGACGAAGGAGGCGTCCCCGGGTTCCCGCCTTCGCGGGGACGACGATGGAGGAGAGTCGGAAACGGCGGCGCCCGGACGCGGCCTGGTCGTGTGCAACCCGCCCTACGACGCGCGCCTGGCCGCCGATCCGCGGCTGTACCGCGAGCTCGGCGACGCGCTGGTGCGCGCGGTGCCCGGCTGGCGCGCGAGCCTCCTGTGCGGGGACCCCGAGCTGGCCTTCGCCACCGGGCTGCGCGCGAAGAAGCGCTACCGGCTGTTCAACGGCGCACTCGAATGCCTGCTGATCGTCTGCGATCCGGTCGCGCCGGCCGCCCGGCCGGAGAGCGCGGCCCCGGGCGCCCTGGGCGAGGGCGCGCAGATGGTCGCCAACCGCCTGCGCAAGACGCTCAAGGCGTCGAAATCCTGGCGCGAGCGCGAGGGCATCGACTGTTTCCGCGCCTACGACGCCGACATTCCCGAATACGCGGCCGCGATCGACGTGTACACGGAGGCCGATTCGCGCACGCGCTGGCTGCACGTGCAGGAGTACGCCGCGCCGGCGGAGATTCCCGAAGCGGTCGCGCGCCAGCGCCTGTCCGATCTGCTGGCGGGCGCTTCCGCGGCGCTGGAGGTGCCGCGCGAGCGCATCGCGCTCAAGACCCGCGCCCGCGGCCGCGGCGGCAGCAAATACGGGCGCTTCGCCCGGCGCGGCGAGATGCTGGTGGTGCGCGAGGGCGGGGCGCGGCTGAAGGTCAACCTGTTCGACTATCTCGACACCGGCCTGTTCCTGGACCACCGTCCGCTGCGCGACCGGATCGCGGCCGAGGCCCCCGGCCGGCGCTTGCTCAACCTGTTCTGCTACACCGGCGTGGCCACGGTGCGCGCGGCGCTGGGCGGCGCGGCCAGGACCACCAGCGTCGACCTGTCGGCGACCTACCTGGAATGGCTGGCCGACAACCTGCGCGAGAACGGTATCGGCGGCACCCGCCACCGGATCGCGCAGGCCGATGCCCTGGCCTGGCTGCGCGCGGACCGCGAGGAATACGACCTGGTGTTCTGCGATCCGCCGACCTTCTCCAACTCCGCCCGCGCCGACGACTTCGACGTACAGCGCGAGCACGTGGAGCTGCTGCGCCTGGCGGTGGCGCGGCTGGCGCCAGGCGGCGTGCTGTATTTCTCCAACAACTTCCGGCGGTTCCGGCTGGACGCGGCGGCCGTGGCGGAGTTCGCCGCGGTCGAGGAGATCACGCCTTCGACCATCGCCAGGGACTTCGCGCGCAATCCCCGCATCCACCGCGCGTGGCGGCTGATCCGGCGCGACGGCTGAGCGCCCGGGCGGGTGGTGACGGATCGATGTGCCGGGCGCGAGGGGCCTGGCCGTTCCGCCCAGACCCCGAACATCCGGAGGCTACTCGCCGTCGCGCCCGAGGCACTTGTAGGCGATGCCGCCGATCAGGCCGCCCAGGATCGGCGCCAGCCAGAACAGCCACAGCTGCCCGAGGGCGGCGGTATCGGCGAACAGGGCCACGCCCGTGGAGCGCGCCGGGTTCACCGAGGTGTTGGTGACCGGAATGCTGACCAGGTGGATCAGGGTCAGGCCGAGGCCGATGGCGATGGGCGCGAAGCCCGCCGGGGCCAGCTTGTGGGTCGCGCCCATGATGATGATGACGAAGACCGCGGTCAGCACCACTTCGGCCAGGAACGCGGCCGCTACCGTGTAGCCGCCGGGAGACAGTTCGCCATAGCCGTTGCTGGCGAAGCCGCCGGCCGCGAAATCCGGCTTGCCGCTGGCGATCAGGTACAGGATCCATCCGGCGAAGATCGCGCCGAGCACCTGGGCGACGATGTAGGGAACGAGGTCGCGTGCGGGGAAGCGCCCGCCCGCCCAGAGCCCGAAGCTCACCGCCGGATTGAAGTGCGCGCCGGAGATGTGGCCGAAGGCGTAGGCGCCGGTGAGCACGGTCAGGCCGAAGGCCAGCGCCACGCCGGCGAAGCCGATGCCCAGTGGATTGCCGTCGCCGCCGAAATTCGCCGCCAGCACGGCGCTGCCGCAGCCGCCCAGCACCAGCCAGAAAGTGTCGATGAACTCGGCCGTGAGTCGCTTGATCATGGGGTGCCCCTGGTTACGCGCCTCCCCGGCGCGCCCAGAGCGTAACCCATCGCCCGCCTGGCGGTGCGCCGCGGCGGCATCCGCGCAGGAGCGCCGTCAGGCGCGGCCCGGTCGATGAGGCGCGACCGGGATGCTCGAATCCCGAAGCGATCCGCGAGGACGAAGGACAGCCGTCGCGCTTGACGGCGTTTCCGCGGAAACCGTGGGGCAGGTGGCCGCCCCCGAGGGTGCTCCTGCAGAAGCGGCGGGGATCAGTTGCTGCCCATGCGCAGGTCGTTGAAGCGCAGGGCTTCGACCTGTCGCTGGATCGTCGCGAGCTGGGTATCGCTGGCCGCGCGCACCACGATGTGCGCGGTCAGGTCCTTGTCCAGTTCGAGCAGGGTTTCGCGGATCAGCAGGCTCGGGGCCGTCGCCACCTCGCTGCTGTACCAGCGCACGGCGTGGCCGTCGATCACCGCGCGGCCTTCGCGCATCGAGCGTGACGGCCGGAACATGGCGTCCTCGCGCAGCATCACCGCGAACGACTGCCCGGCGTCGCTGCCGCGGATCGCCTTGCAGTAGAGGAAGTCCGGGCCTTCCTGGACATCCCAGGTCAGGTCGGCTCCGGCGGGCAGGGTGGGGCAGGCCTGCGCGCGCTGCGCGTGCGCGGCGCCGAAGGCGCAGAGAAGGGCGGCCAGGAGCAGCCAGGATGACGATCGCATCGATATTCTTCCGGAACGAATAGTGCGTACATTGTCAATCAGTATTTGCGCAGGCGGGATTTTACGCGGAGAAAGTGTGATTTACATCACGTTTCAATCGATGGTAGGCGCCCATCGAAACTCATGCCGGAGCCACGCTGCCAGTGTGCGGCGCACCGGGCCGGCATGGCCCCGCTCCTGCATCGCCGCCGCCGCCCGCGCCGGAAGCGGGTGTTCCAGGCCATCGCCATCGAAGGACAGGCTTGCCAGAGGCGGGCGATAGGCCCCGCCGCCAGCCTTCGTGCCGCCTCCGGCGTGGGCGATCTGCCGATCAGGATTCCTGCCCCGCCGTCTGCAGCCGGGTATCGATCACGCCCCGCACCGGCTGGCAGCTGTCCTCCTCGGCCGGCGCGCTGTTGCGTTCCTTGCGGCACAGTTCGGCCGTGAACGTGGCCTTGATGTGGGCGCTGCTGCCCTCGGGTTCGATCGACTCGATCGTGACCTTTTCCCCGCGCCCGTCCCAGAACGGCCCCAGGACACCGTCCGGCCGGTAGCTGACCGACACGACGCCCGGGCGGTTGAGGTCCGGCTCGCTGTTGGGGGCGGTCGGATACATCAGCACGACCTCGAACTTTTCCGCGGAGAATGCCCCGCTCGCGTATGCATCGATTTCAACCTGGGGCACGGTTGCCACCTTGCGCAGGCGCGCCGAGGAACGCGGCTTGTCCCTGATCGTTCCGGCGATGGTCAGCCAGCGGCGTTCTTCTCCGTTGAAGGTCCAGGTGACCGATCCGAGCGTGGTCGTTCCGTCACTTCCGCGCGGTCGCGGGCTGTCCTCGCCGGACGGGCCCGAACATGCGCCGAGAAGGAGCAGTGGCGCGACCAGTGCGGTCGTGATGAAGCCTCGATTCAAGACACCCTGTTTCACCGGTTTTCTCCTTCGCTGGATGCCGTCTGCCGCAGGTGGTCGGCGGCGGCTTCTGCCAGTGGGCGCAGTGTTTCGATCCGCTGCCCGTGCGGCATGGCGTTGCCGAGGCTGGCCTGGACCATGACCTCGCCGACGACGCGGTCGCTGGTGACTGCCGTGACGTACACGCCGGTTGCCGTCAGCAGCGTGCTGGCGCCGCCCTTCTCCGCGGTAAACGCGGGCAGGCCGGACACGTCGTCCGCCGGCGTCACCGCGGTGCCCAGCAGGGACGCGAGCAGTTCGGGGTCCGCGGCGGCCTGGTCGGCCCAGTCGACCGGCAGGTTGAAGTAGTGCAGGCGGAGCGTGACGGCGTCGCTGCCGACCCCGTGCTGGTAGGTGCAGGTACCGCCGGCGCCGGGACGTTTTGCGGCAGTGCCGCCGAGAAGGCTCGAGGCCATGGCCTCGTCCAGCACCGCGCACGGGTCGGGAGGCACAGGGCCGTCCAGCAGGTAGGGGTGATCCCGCGCCGCCGGTGCCTGCGCGGCGATGCCGTCGGCAGGCGCCGCATCGGCCGCGCCCGCATCCGTTGCCCCGCCGCCGCATGCCGCCAGTAGCGACAGGCCCAGCAGCCCCGAAACCCCACGTGCAGCAAGAATCCTCATCCGTCACCACCTTGTGTCCGATTGCCGTAACCCCGCGGGAACCGGCGATCGGGGGATCGCCGGAAACCCGGCCATGTCACTGCGCCGCGATCTCGCGCTCGAGCCTGGCGATGTCCAGCCCGTGCACCGCGGCCTTGAGCTGGTCGATCTCGACCCCGCGGCCAAGCGCTTCCACCAGCACCCGGTCGCCGACGAGGATGCTGTAGTTGCCCTCCTTGGCGCGCCTGTCCCATCGTTCCGTGGTCATGCGGCCGTTGACCCGGCCCATGCGTTCGTAGCCGTTGGCGGTCTGGCGGTTCTGCTCCATGTTCAGCACCCCGGTCAGGGCGCCCATGCCGCGCATGATCGCCATGTCCGACAGCCGCAGGGTGATCGTCGAGCCGCCGCTGTCGTAGCGGACCTGCGCGCGCGCGCCGCTGATGCCGCCCGCCCCTGTGGTCGAGTGCTGGCGATCGGTTGCGGGCAGGCCGGCGATGCTGTCGGGCAGCAGCGAGTCGAGCACCCTGGAGTCCACCGGCGGCGCCTGCAGAACCTCCTCCATCCGCCGCCCGACGTCGGCGCCGGACGCCGCTCCCCCCTGCGCCTGCGCCGACCGTGCCATTTCGTCGAGCTTGCCCAGGTTGATCGAGCCTACGCCCGGGATCTTGACTTCGCCCGACACGCGGCCGCGGCTCTTGTCCGCGGCGATGCTCCCGATGCTACCCGGCCCCAGCGCCTTGCGCCCGATCACGGTGCTGGTGACCGCGGTGGTCAGCACGCCGATCAGCAGTCCGAGCACGATCATCACGATCACCACCACCACGGTGTACGACAAGGCCTTTTCCTGCGGTGCCCGCATCAGCCGCGGCAGGCCCAGGTACAGCAGGTACAGGCTGTACAGGCCGAGGATCGACAGTATCGACAGCGCCGGCAGCAGGCCGAAGATGCCCGCCACCCAGGCCGCGGTCGCCGAGTACGCGGCGACCTTGAACGCCTGCACCCGGTTGGGCGTGGCGTCGAACTTCGGCGCCAGCAGGTCGATCACCAGGGCCAGCAGGTAGACGCCACCCAGCGTCAGCGCGTACTGCACCAGCGCCGAGAACACCGTCGGCAGCAGCGGCGGCCGGTAGCTGATGCCGAAGGCGGAGTAGCCGAATACGAGCAGCCCCAGCATGGTCGCCGCGGCCGGGATCGCGGCCAGCACCAGCACGTGGCTGCGATAGATGCCGACGACGGTGGCCGGCTCGCCGTCGATCCGCTCCCACTCCGCGCGCGGCGACAACAGGATGTTCTTCACCCGATCGAGCAGTGGCGCCGGGGCCTTGCCGTCCTGCGGCGGAATGCTCGCATCCGGCTCCGGCCGCACGCCCTGCGCTTCGCTTCCAGTCGTTTCGTTCATGTCGCGACTCCCTTGCCCTTCATTGCTGTCTGCATTCCCGATTGCCCGCAAGAGACACGGGCACCGCACGCTTCCATCCGCGATCCGGCGTCACCAGCGCCGTGTCGATCACGCCCTGCGTCTGGAAGCAGCTGGCCGCGTCGATCGCGTGCGTCCGGATGCGCCATCGAGATCGTCGTCATCACAGCCGCACCGCCATATCGGTTTCGAACCGGCCGGACACGGCCTTGCAGTTGTCCCTGTCGGGATCGGCATCGGCGTTTTCCCGGAGGCAGATCCGCCCCGAGAACGTCCCGGCCGCGCGGCCGGTATCGCCGTCGATCCCGAACGTCTCCAGCGTGGCCTGCCCGGGGGATCCGCTGCTGTCGCTCGTCCAGTACGGCTCGCGTTCCGTCGCGGCGCCCGGGAAGTGCGAGATGGTGACCGCCGCTGGCGATTTCCCCGGTGCAGGGCTGCCACCGAACAGCAGCTTGACCTGGAATATGCCCGTGGCGGAGTACGCCGGCTCCGGAAACGCATCGATGTTGACCATGCCGAGATTCCCGGATTGCACGTACACCGCAGTCGAACTGGTCTGGCCATCGATCTTGCGGGAAAGGGTGAACCGGGTGCGGTCCTCGTCGTCGATTCGCGCCTGCACGGTGCCGATCTGGTCCGTCGACGCGCTCGATGCCGCTTTTTTCGCGACCTGCGCTGTCCCGCCGTCGAGGCGGTCCATGGCAGCGCCTGCGTCGGTGTCGTCCGGCCCGCTGCAGGCCATCATCGGCAACACCACCACCCCCCACAGCGCACATCGATTCAAGCGACTCATGTGTTTCCCACTCCCTTCGCGATCGCGACCGACGGAGACCAACGAACCGTGTTGCTACTGCGCACAGGCACGGCGCGCGGCACTGTGGGCGCTGCCGATCGGATTCATGCGGGCCTGCAGCTGGTGAGGCGCAATGCCCAGATCCGCCGCCGCCGCGGCGACGGCGGCATCCCAGGCCGGCACGTACTCCATGCCTTCGGCGCGCAGGGGCAGGAATTGCGAGGCAACCCGCTCGTAATCCGCCAACGCGTCGCCGAACTCGTCCTCCAGCGCGGGCATCGCGCAACGGCACTGTTCGACCGGAGCGGTATCGGCACACAGCCTGACGATGCTCGAATCCGTGGCGGCGGCGGGCGGACCGGATGCGGGAGCCTGCACGGCCAGTGCTTCGTCCTGCTGCCTCTGCTGCCCTGTGTCCTCGCCCGTACCGCACGACGCGCACAGCACGCCCGCCAGCATCGCCGCCGACAGCCGCCGCAACGTCCGCTTCGGCGTCCGCGCCTTCCATTCCCGCCTTTGTCCAGCCTGCATGTCGTGGGTCCCTGTGTCAGTCGTGGCTACCGGCACTGTTCGAGCTTTTCGGCCACTGGCAGGGCCAGTTCGACCAGGGCGTCATCGACCCGCTCGGTTTCGACGCCGAAGTGCGCCGACGTCTGCTCCAAGGCGCGGCCGCCCGCGACACCTATGGCGTCGCCTTCGGCCATCCGCGCCTGCACCACTCCGATCCAGTGCAGGTAGATCGCGTAGTCCTGCGCGTCCGCATCCCGGCGCAGCGCCGCATCGGCGCAGGCGCAGCGGTCGGCCGTTTCGCCCCCCTGGATGCAGAATGCGACGAACGGGCTCTCGCCGGCCGGCGGCGATGCCGGGGTGGCGGGAGGTGCGGCGGCCGCGCCCGGCGCCGCCGCGGTGTTCGACGCTGCCACCTGGGCGTCGCTACCGCCGCAGGAGGCAAGCAGCAGCGCCATTGGCAGCGCGGTCCGCAAAGTGGAAAACAATGTGTTCGCTTCCTTCATGCCTTCTACCTCGTACGTGGTGATCGGGACGCCCGGGAGGTGAACAGCAGTGGCCGGGTCTGTACCGAGCAGCTGCGTTCGTGGCCGCTTCGGCAGTCGGCCGGCACGGCCACCAGCACGATGCCGTCGGTGACGCCGGGCGGACCCGACCTCAGGACGGATTGCGCGGAGACGGCGGACAGGTGCTTTGAAGTGAAGTGGTCGCCGGGAAGAAAGTGATCGCCCGGGAGGAAATGGTCGCCGGGAAGAAAGTGATCTCCGGGGAGGAAGTGATCGCCTGGAAGGAGCCGGTCTTTCGGAATCTGCTCGCCGCCCCGGATCGTGGGCGACTTGGCGCCGCCCGTTGCCGTCCAGCGGCCCACCACCTTGCCCGACCGCACCGCCATCGCAACCACCGTGACCTGGTCCGGCGACGCGCCCTTCAGCGTCAGGCCCGATTTGCGGACCTCGCTCCAGGAGCCGCCGGTCGTGCCGCTTCCCGGCAGCAGCGACAGCCCGTCCTTCGACTGCGCCGAAGCGCCGGCGGATACGGCAAGCACGGCCGCTGCAATCATCCGAAGTGTTGCGCGTGGAATGTCCATGTCGTTCCTCCAGTTGGCGTGGCTGCTGCCGGCACTGCGATCGGCCGGCCGCGCATTCAGCGGTTCATGCAGACCTCGGCCTCTTCGGGCGTCAGCCCCAGGTCGCGCGCGGCGCGGGCAAGATCGCTCCCGGCTTGGCTGGCCACGTAGGCATCCCCGATCGTGTCGGAGACCCCCTGGCCCACGCCGAAGCGACCGGCAATGCGGCTGGCGGCATTGACCAGGCTGCCGAGGCCGCGCCTGGTCTTCGCGGCGCCTTGCCTGGAGGCGGCCACCCGCTGCAGGCACTGCTGCTGCGTTTCTCCCGCAACGGTGTGGCTGCCGCCCGCTCCGCCCTGTGCCGCCGGCCCGCCCGCGTCGCCCTTGAACATCCCCGAGAGCGCGCCGAGCATGCCGCCGTCCTTGCAGGCGGCGCCGCCGAACAGGTCCGAAAGGCCGCCCACGAACGAGCCGCCGGCCATACCGCAGCCGTCGGCGGCGATGTCGGGGTCGAGCACGACACTGGAGGTCACCATGCCCATTTCGATCGGGCCGCCGTCGGCCATCGAGCGCATCATGCCGATCTGCTTTTCCAGGGCCGGCGCCATCTGGCGCTGCGAGGCCGGCATGCTGGCCACCTGCTTCTCCAGCTCGGGCAGCTGGCTGGCGATCTCGCGCCGCTCCTGCTCGGTCAGCATGCCCTGCGCGCGGAAGGTCTGCCGGAAGGGTTCGTACAGTCTGCTTCCCTCGACCGGGCGGAAATCGGAGTACCGCGCCTCGATGGTGATCTCGCGCGCGCCCGCCTCGTCGGTCAGCACGCCGTCCATCTGCATGCCCAGTTCCTTGAGGGTGACCGGGTCGTAGGACACGCGCAGCGCGTGCAGCACGAGCTGCTGCCCGTCGGCCTGGGTGCCGGCGGACATGGCCTCGAGCGCGGCGCGCGGCGCGGCGAACGTCACCTCGCGCGGAGTCGCGCTCACCACCCGCATTTCCCCGATCAGGGCAAGGCCCCGCCATTCGCTCTCCACGTCCCGCGCCCGTTCCTCCGCCATCCGCGCTGCGGTCGTCGAGACGTGTTCGGCCTGTGCCTTGAGCATGCAGCCCTGCGCGACCATCAGCGCCGAGGGATTGACCAGCAGGTAGTCCATGCTGACGTCCGGGGACAGGTAGTTGCTGCAGCCCAGCCCGATCCCCGCGCCCATCGGCGCGCCGCCGCCCATGCCGCCGAGCATCATCGAGCCCGAGCCCATGCCGTGGAGCAGGGTCGCGTACTGCATGTCGGAGATCCCCGCGGCCTCGCGCTGGATCTTCAGCACTTCCTCCGGGTGCAGGGGGAAGCGGACGCGCATTTCGTACGACCTGCCGTCGACGCTCACCGTCAGCGGCCAGACGGCTTCGTACTGGTTGGTGCCCATGCGCTCCGTCATCTGCCCGCCCATGCCCGGCATCGCGGAGAACAGGTCGCGCATGAAGTCCATCATGATCGTCGACCTGACGATCTCGGAGCCCTTGACCCGCTCGCTTTCGGCGACCTTCGCCGCCAGCATGGTCCGGCCCACCAGCGACGGGTCGGACCGGTAGAGAGCGGTGTTGATGCGATTCGGATTTCGCATCAGCTGCGCCACCGGTGCGAAGCGGCTGCGGTCGACGCGTTCGATCGCGGCGGCGGCGCGCTTGCCCTCGGCCTGGCGTTCGGCCTCGCTCGAAAGGGCGCTTCCCGGCGCGCACAACCACATTGCGGCGAATGCTGCGACCAACATGGACCTGCAGTTCATCATGGGTTCCTCCAGCAAATTCCCGGGATCGGATCGAGGCCGGGCGGCGCCTGGGCGGACTGATGCCGGTTCGCGAATGCGCTCGCGGTACGTGCCGACCTCCGGCACCCCGTTCCCGCATCATTCCCGGTGCCAGGCTGTCCCTTCCCCGACCGTGCCGAAGCCATCATCGGCAGCCGGCTGTCGCGAACGCATGGGCAGGCGTACCCATATTTCGCAGGACTACCTATTTTTTGCAGAAGTGGCCGTCTGGCCCCGCCTTCGACGTGCCGGTGGCGGGGACTGGATCGGGATCGATACGCGGGCCCCGTTCGATGCAGCTGCGGGGAACGCAGGTCACCGGGCGCCCGCGCGACGGTCCCTGTGCGCGAGGTCAGTCGACGATCCATGGCTCGCTCTGGACCCGCATCATCGCGTCCATCCGGTTGCGCACGTTCAGTTTGGCGAGCACCGCGGAGATGTGGTGTTCGATCGTGCGCGGAGAGCGCGACAGATGCTCGGCGATGTTCCTGTTGCTCGAGCCCCTGACCAGCAGGGCAAGGACTTCCTGTTCGCGCCTGGTCAGCCCTAGTGGATGGCTGCGCGCGGCGCGGTAGGGGCCGCGTCGCCGTCGCGGCATCCAGCGTTCGACGCCGCAGGCCTTGGCCAGTCTCCGGGCCTTGGCGATGGCGGCGCCGGCGCCGGTGGGCTGCAGCAGCTTCATCGCGGCGGCGAGGTGGTACTGCGGGTCGGCCTCGGCGCAGGCGATGTGTGCCAGGGCGGCCGAATAGGGCGCGCCGCAGTCGCGCCAGTGCCCTGCGGCCGCCGTGCCGTCGCCGTCGAGTTCCGCCGCGATCGGCGGCGGCATCCGCCGGTCCGGGCGCGGGCCCGGGTCGTAGCCGGTGCGTGCGGCCCAGATCCGGAGCGCCCCTTCACTCCAGGGGTTGAACAGCGCCGGGTCGAGCCCGGCGAGCGCGTCGATCTGCTCGTGCGCCTTGCCCTCGGCATCGCCCAGCCAGGCGTGCTCGATCAGCGCCAGGCGCGCGGGCACGATGTACTGGGCCTCGTCGGTGGCCAGTGCCTGGGAGAGCACCGAGGCCAGTCCGCTGGCCGCGTCCGCCTCGCCCGTGCGCATGCCGACCCTGGACAGCACCGAGGCCGCCGGCAGCTTCATCAGCAGCGTCAGCCGTTCGATCCGCAGCACGCCCCGCGCGATCCGCTCCGCATCCGCCAGGCGGCCCTGCTCGAGCCGAAGCTGGGCCAGCACCCCGACCAGGTAGTGGGTCCATGCGTCGAGGTCGTGCCGGGTGTCGAAGGCGATGCCCTCGTTGATGATCCGGTCGGCCAGCTCGAACCGGTGGAAGTCGACGGCATAGCACGACAGATTGGTGTAGACCCGCGCGGCGTGCTCGTGGAACCCGTGCTCCAGGGCCAGCGACAGGCTGTCGCGCAGCTGTTCGACGCCGCTCCCGTCGCCGCAGTACGCGCGCGCGGTGCCGATGTTGTTGAGTGCGTGGATCCGCGCCTCGGTGTGTCCGATCCGGTCGGCCAGCGCCAGCGCGCGCTCGCCCCATTCGATCGCTTCGGCCATGCGGTCGCCCAACAGGTGCATCTGCGAGCGGAAGCTGTAGGCCATCGCGCGCTCGCCCGAGGGCGGGGTGGCTTCCAGGACCCTGATGGCTTCGTTGGCGAGGCGGTTGGCCTCGGCCGACTCGCCGCGGTACCAGTGCAGGCGCGACAGCCAGCGCAGGTTGTCGCCGACCCTGGGGAGCTGGCCGAGCGCGCGCCACAGGGTGATGGCGTGGCGCCGCGCTTCGATCACATCGTCGTCGATCCGCAGCGCGATCCCGGCTTCGTAGGCCCAGCTTTCGTACAGCTCGGCGGCGAGTGCGGGCTCGGCTTCGTCCACGAAGCGCAGCGCGGTTTCCAGGTGGGCGGCGGCTTCGCGGTGCGAACCGAGGGCGGCGGCGACCCTGGCCGCCGCGGGCGCCAGCTCGAGCACCCGCGCCGCCTCCAGTGCGCCGGCGGCGTGGTGCACCAGCAGGTCGAGCGGCGCGTCGCCGCGCGCATCCAGCGTCGCCAGCACCCGGGCGTGCATGTTCTGCCGCTGGATCGGAGACAGCCTTGCGACGGTCGCCAGGCGTGCGAGCTCGTGGCGGAAGCGCAGCTTGCCCCGCTGGTCCTCGACCAGCAGCTTGCGGGCCATGCAGGCCATCGCCATGGCCTCGCCCCCGGGCCCGAACAGCGCGGTGATGAGGTCGGTGCCGACGGCCACCGGAATCACGCTCAGGTGTTCGAGGAAACTGCGCTCCCCCGCACTCAGCCAGCCCAGTCGCGCGTTGACCGAATCGCGCACCGAGGCCGGCACGTCCTGGGTGCCGCCGCTGCGTGCGGCGAGCAGTTCGGTGACGAAGAACGGGTTGCCCGAGGTGATCCGCAGCAGTTCTTCGGGCTCGAACAGGCTGCGGCTGTCCATCCGGGCCACGCCCTCGCGGCTGAGCGGCCTGAGCGCGATGCGATGGACCCGGGACTGCGGCAGGTCGCCGATGGCCTGACGCAGCGGGTGTGCAGGCCCGGTTTCGTCATCGCGGAAGCTCATCACGATCAGTACGCCGGTCATGGCGATGCGGCGGCCGAGGAACTTGAGGAAATCCAGCGTGGCGTTGTCGGCCCAGTGGACATCCTCGAACACCAGCACGCGGGCGGTGTGCTGGCGGCTGATGTCGCGCAGGGCGGCGTTGAAGATGCTTGCCGGCGGCGCGTTGCTGGACAGCATCGTGCGCACCTCCGCCGAAAAAGTGTCCGCCATGTCGTGCAGCGGCCCGAGCGGTCGCGGCGTGAACAGCGCCTCGCAGCCGCCCCAGGCGATATCGAAGCGGCCCCTCGCGCGCCGCTGGAACTCCTCGAGCAGCGAGGTCTTGCCGATCCCGGCCTCGCCGCTGACCAGCGCGAGGGCGCCACCGTCGTAAACCGTGCGGTCGGTCAGCGTCAGCAGCTGTTCGAGGAAGTCCTCGCGTTCAACGAAGATGGCGGTTTCCATGTCGTCCCATGCGGCTCGGGCGCATCCAGGTACGGGGCAGGGCCTCCCTGGCCGACCGCCAGCGGGAAGCCGGTCCAGCCAGGTGTCAGGTTCAGTACGCCGGACCGGCGCGAATGTGGACATCGGGAGCGCATCCGGATGTCCATGCGCATCAGGACACGCCTGCCAGCTGCCTGGCTGGCGTCGCCTGCCGTCGCGGCCGGGCGGTGTGGTGTCCGCAGGGCAGCGCCAGCCCGGGTGTGCGCGGCAACCGCTCCCTTACCCGCGGCAGGGTCGGAGTTCGCGGAAGCCGGGCAGGCGGGAGCAGGGCGGGGCCATGCGCACTGCTGCGCAGGGGGCGGCTCCGGAAAACGCACCTCGGGCAGCGCCGCGGCGGCACGGCTGGAGGCGTCGACCCCGGCAGCCGGTGTCGGAGCCGGCGATCCGGAAACGGGTCGCGCAGCCCTACCTGTGCAGCAAGCCCGGCGTGGAGGCGCCAGGCATCGGTGCTGCGGCCGACCCGGTCACGGTCGCTGCGCTCAGGGCGATGCCGATGCCGTCGCGGCGTCGCGCGCCACCTCCAGCCTCGCGCTGCCGTCGGCAGCGATACGGATCGTGCTGATGCGGTCGTACTCGGTCTCGGGCATGGGCTCGACCGCGCAGCCGCACAGCGCGGCGACGATCTCGGGAACGGTGTTGCTGTGGCCGGCGACCAGCACGGTGCCGTCGCCGTGCGCCGCCCTGAGCCGCGCGGCGAGTTCCCTGGCGGGGAGTTTCGCGTCGTAGAGGGTCGTCTCGATGCCGCGGGCTGCCGCTGCCGGCGCCACCGTCTGCCGCGTGCGCCGGTAGTCGGTGCTGTAGATGGCGGCCAGGTCCGCGGTGGCGAAGCGCTCGCCCAGCCGCCGCGCACGTTCGACGCCCGCCGCGGACAGGTCCGGATCGCGCTCTGTCTCGCTGGCCTTCTCGGCGTGGCGCACCACCACGAAGGTGGCTGCCGTGTCGCTTCCGGAAGGGGCGGTGGCGCAGGCGGCGAGCGCGAGGGCGAACAGCAGGGGAGCCAGGCGGTGTGTCATGGCTCCATTGTGCGCGATCCGCGGCCGGATGCCGGCGCTTCAGCGCGTGCCGGGCTTCGGGCCGGGCGCCAGCGCGATCAGCAGGCCGCGGGCGGCCTGCAGCCGGGTGGCGGCATCGGGCAGGTCGAGCGTGATCCGCAGCTTGTCGGGGCCGTCCATGCGGTAATGCTTCGGCTGGCCCTGGATCAGGCGGATCACCGCCATCGGATCGACGTCGGGCTTCTCCACGAACTGCACCCGGCCGCCGTTCGGCCCCAGATCGAGCTTGCGGATGCCCAGGCGCGTGGCCTCCAGCTTCATCTCGGCGATGGCGAACAGGTGCTTGGCCGGATCGGGCAGCAGGCCGAAGCGGTCGATCATCTCCACCTGCAGCTCGCGCAGATCGTCGGCATCGCGCGCGGAGCTGACCCGCTTGTACAGGGTCAGGCGCGTGTGCACGTCCGGCAGGTAGTCCTCCGGGATCAGCGCCGGCAGGTTGAGTTCGACCTCCGCGCCGCGCGAGGCCGGCGCATCGACGTCCGGCAACTCGCCGCGCTTGATCGAGCGCACCGCGCGCTCGAGCAGCTCGGTGTAGAGACTGAAGCCGACCTCGGCCATCTGCCCGCTCTGGTCCTCGCCCAGCAGCTCGCCGGCGCCGCGGATCTCCAGGTCGTGGGTGGCCAGGGTGAAGCCTGCCCCGAGTTCGTCCATCGATGCGATCGCGTCCAGCCGCTTCTGCGCGTCGGCGGTGATCGAGCGCCCGTCGGGCACCACCAGGTAGGCGTAGGCGCGGTGGTGCGAGCGGCCGACGCGGCCGCGCAGCTGGTGCAGCTGGGCCAGGCCGAAGCGGTCCGCGCGGTTGATGATGATGGTGTTGGCGTTGGGGATATCGATGCCCGATTCGATGATGGTCGAGCACAGCAGCACGTTGAAGCGCTGCTTGTGGAAATCGAGCATCACCTTCTCCAGCTCGCGCTCGGGCATCTGGCCGTGGGCGATGCCGATGCGCGCGTCCGGCACCAGCTCCTGCAGCTGGCGCTGCATGCGGCCGATGCTCTCGACGTCGTTGTGCAGGAAGTAGACCTGGCCGCCGCGCGCCAGCTCGCGCTGGAAGGCCTCGCGCAGCTGGGCGTCGTCCCAGGCGGTGACGAAGGTCTGCACCGCCAGCCGGTGCGCCGGCGGCGTGGCGATGATCGACAGGTCGCGCAGTCCGGCCATGGCCATGTTGAGCGTGCGCGGGATCGGCGTGGCGGTGAGCGTGAGCAGGTGCACGTTCGCGCGCAGCGCCTTGAGCGCCTCCTTCTGGCGCACGCCGAAACGCTGCTCCTCGTCGACGATGACCAGGCCCAGGTCCTTGAACTTCACGTCCTTCTGCAGCAGCCGGTGGGTGCCGACGATGACGTCGATCTTCCCTTCCGCCAGCTTGTCGAGTTCGGCCCTGATCTCCTTTGTGGTCTTGAAGCGCGACAGCACCTCGACCTTGAGCGGCCAGTCGGCGAAACGGTCGCGGAAGTTGCGGTAGTGCTGCTCGGCCAGCAGGGTGGTCGGCACCAGCACAGCGACCTGCTTCCCCGCGGTTGCGGCGACGAATGCCGCGCGCACCGCGACCTCGGTCTTGCCGAAGCCGACGTCGCCGCAGACCACCCGGTCCATCGGCTGGCTGGAGCCCAGGTCGCGGATCACCGCCTCGATCGCGGCGTGCTGGTCGGGCGTTTCCTCGAACGGGAAGGCCGCGGCGAAGGGCTCGTACAGCGCGCGGTCCACCGGCAGCGCCAGGCCGGCACGGGCCTGGCGCCTGGCCTGGATCTCGAGCAGCTCGGCGGCGACGTCGCGGACCTTGTCGGCGGCCTTCTTCTTCGCCTTCGTCCACTGCTCGCCGCCCAGGGAATGCAGCGGCGCGGTTTCGGGCGAAGCGCCGGAGTAGCGGCTGACCAGGTGCAGCTGCGCCACCGGCACGTACAGCCGGTCGCCCTTGGCGTATTCGATGTCGAGGTATTCGCCGGCCTGTCCGCCGGCCTCCAGCGTCACCAGCCCGCGGTAGCGGCCGACACCGTGGTCCTCGTGCACGATCGGCGCGCCTTCGCTCAGCTCGCCCAGGTCGCGGATGATCGCCTCGGGCTCGCGCCCGGCCCGCCTGCGCCGGCGCGGCTGCGAGGCACGTTCGGGAAACAGCTGGCGCTCGGTGAGCAGCGCGATGCGCGGATGGTCCAGCGCGAAGCCGTCCTCCAGCGGGGCGACGGCGATGGCGAACCGCGACGGGTCGCTGCCCTGAAGGCGGGAATCCGCGGTGAGGAACGCACCGAAATCGGCGACGACGACCGGCCTCAGGTCCGCGGCATCGAGCATCTCCAGCAGGGCTTCGCGGCGGCCGGCGGAATCGGCGGCGACCAGGGTGCGTCCGGGGTAGCTCGACAGGAAGGCCCTGAGCGCCGCGGCGGGCTCGGTATCGCGCGCGGCCAGCGGCAGCGACGGCGCCGGCTGGTCGCCGAGCGCATGCGCGTCGCCGTGGCGCGGATGCTCCGGCGCGCAGACCTCGATGCGTCCGCCGAGGTTGAGCCGCTCGCGCAGGGCCTCGGGCGACAGCCACAGCTCGTCCGGCGGCAGGATCGGCCGCTCGATGTCGTGGCGCAGCTGTTCGTAGCGTTCGCCGGTGTGCTGCCAGAACTGTCCGGCCGCCTCCAGAGCGCCCGCGTCGATCAGCGGCAGCGACTGCTCCGGCAGGTAGTCGAACAGGGTCGCGGTGCCGCGTTTCGCCTCGTCCGCGGCGGCCAGAGCGCTCCTGCGCGGCGCCTCGAAGAACAGCGGCAGGTAGTACTCGATGCCGGCGGGCGCCAGCCCCGCCTTCAGGTCCTGGAACAGCGCGCTGCGCCGGGTATCGATGTCGAAGCGCTCGCGCAGCGCGTCCATCGCGCGCGCCAGCGAAGCCTCGTCCAGCGGCACCTCGCGTCCGGGCAGCATGCGCACCGCATCCACCTTGTCCAGCGAGCGCTGGCTCTCCGGGTCGAAGGCGCGGATGGTGTCGATGCTGTCGTCGAACAGCTCCACGCGGTAGGGCCCGGAAGCGCCCATCGGATAGACGTCGAGCAGGCCGCCGCGCACTGCGAATTCGCCCGGGTCGAACACCTGCGGCACGTTGCGGTAGCCGGCGCTTTCCAGCCGCCGCTTCTCGGCGGCCAGGTCCAGGGTCTGGCCCACGCGCACGTCGAAGGCGCTGCCGACCACGTAGCGCAGCGGCGGCAGCCGCTGCAGCAGGGTCTGCACCGGCACGATCACGATGCCGCGCCGGAGCGAGGGCAGCCGCAGCAGGGTGGCCAGGCGCTGGGAAACGATGTCCGGATGCGGGCTGAAGCGGTCCCAGGGCAGGGTTTCCCAGTCGGGGAAGGCGACCACCGGCAGCTGTGGATCGGCGCCGAGCAGGGTGTGCAGGTCGGATTCGAGCTGGTGCGCGGCGTGGTTGTCGCGGGCGACCAGCAGCAGCGGTGCGGCGTGCGCCGCGGCGGCCGTGGCGGCATGCCAGGCCAGGGCGCTGCGGCTGGCGGGCGCGCGCCACCAGGCGCGCTGCTGGCCCGGGCGCGGCAGGGGCGGGGCGGGGAGGTCGGGGAAGGGCATCGGTCCGGGCGGAGTGAAAAGAAGTGCAGCGCCGGAAGCGGTCGCCGCCAGCGCAGGAACGGTGATTTTACGCGACCGGCCCGGCTATTCCGGGGCCTTGAGCCATTCGAGCAGGTGCGAGCCGCCGCCGTCGTCCAGCGCCGCGCCGAGCCGCGGCAGCGCGGCGGCCAGGAACCGGTCGAGTTTCCACGGCGGATTGAGCAGCAGCAGGCCGCTGCCGTTCATGCGCAGCGGCGAGTCGTCCGGGCGCACCAGCAGCTCGACGCGCAGCGCCGAGCGCGCCGGCAGCGCCGCGGCCCTGCGCAGGAACGGACGCAGCGCCGCCCGCCGCTTCAGCGGATACCACAGCGCGAACATGCCCTGCGGCCAGCGCCCCAGGCCGTCGCGGAGCGCGGCCAGGGCGAGGTCGAATTCGGCCAGCTGCGCCTCGTAGGGCGGGTCGATCAGCACCAGCCCGCGGCCGAGGCGCTGGCTGCCGTGCCTGGGCGGCAGCAGCGCCTTCATCGCCGCGTAGCCGTCGCTGGCGTGGACGACGATGCGGGGATCGTCGGCGAAGCGGCGCCTGAGCGCAGTGGCCTCGTCCGGCTGCAGTTCGCAGCAGGCGATGCGGTCCTGTTCGCGCAGCGCGTACGCCAGCAGCCAGGGCGAGCCCGGATAGGCGCCGGCGCCATGCGCCCGACGGCAGGCGGCCAGCGCCGACCGGTAGCGCGCGAGCAGCGGATCGTTCCCCGGCGCCGCGTCCAGCCGGGCGACGCCGTCGGCCGATTCGCCGGTCTTGAGCGCATACCCCGCATCCAGCCAGTAGAGCCCGCGACCTGCGTGGGTGTCGAGCGCGAAGCACGGCGCCGGCTTGGCGACCAGCGCATCGCACAGCGCCAGCAGCACGACGTGCTTGAGCACATCGGCATGGTTGCCGGCGTGGAAGGCATGGCGGTAGTTCAAGCGGGGGATTCGGGAGCCGGGATCGGGGATCCGGAAAAGCATGGCGACGACGGCCGGGTTTGTCACCTCCGCCAGGCTGCGCGGCCGCCGCCAAACCATTAGTCTGTGGCCGGCCGGACCACCTCCGGACCCCCGGTTCCGACTCCCGATGCCCCACATCCTCCTCGTCGAAGACGAATCCACCATCGCCGATACCGTGCGCTACGCGCTGCGCGAGGACGGGCACGAGACAGTGCACTGCCTGACCGCGGGCGATGCGCAGCGGGCGTTCGCGCAGCGGGCGTTCGATCTGGCGATCCTGGACGTGGGGCTGCCGGACCTGGGCGGGTTCGCGCTGTGTCGCCGGCTGCGCGAGCTGCGCGACGTGCCGGTGATCTTCCTGACCGCGCGCGATGCCGAGGCCGACCGGGTGCTGGGCTTCGAGATCGGCGCCGACGACTACGTGGCCAAGCCGTTCTCGCCGCGAGAGCTTGCCGCGCGGGTGCGGGCGGTGCTGCGGCGGGTGCAGGCGGCGGAGCGGCCGGACCCGGCAGCCTCCGCGGCCGCGGGCGTTTTCGAGCACGATGCCGAAGGCAGGCGCATCCGCTACCTCGGCCGACTGCTGGAGCTGACGCGCTACGAGTACGGCCTGCTCGCCGCCCTGCTGGCACGCCCCGGCGCGGTGCTGTCGCGCGCGCAGCTGATGGACCGGGTCTGGGAGGATGCGCTGGACACCGGCGACCGCACCGTCGACACCCATATCAAGACCCTGCGCGCCAAGCTGCACGCGATCGAGCCCGGGCGCGATCCGATCCGCACCCACCGCGGCCTCGGCTACTCGGTCGATGCGGACTGAGCTGCGGCGATGAAGATCGGCCTGCGCATCCTGCTCGGCTACTTCGTGATCGTCGCCATCGCCGGCATCCTGCTGATGCGGGTGTTCGTGCAGGAGGTCAAGCCCGGGGTGCGCCAGGCGATGGAGGACACGCTTGCCGACACCGCCAACGTGCTCGCCGAACTGGCGGCCGACGACATGCTTGCCGGGCGCATCGCCGACGGCCAGTTCGCGCGCCGCATCGACGCCCTGCGCGGCCGCGAGCTCGGCGCGCGCATCTGGAAGTTCGACAAGGAGGCGGTGAGCTACCGGATCATGGTGGCCGACGCCCGCGGCATCGTGGTCTACGATTCGGCGGGGCTGGACCTGGGCCGCGACAACTCGCGCTGGAACGACGTCTACCTGACCCTGCGCGGGCAGTACGGCGCGCGCTCGACCCGCTCCGATCCCGACGACGACTCCAGCTCGGTCATGCACGTGGCCGCGCCGATCCGCGACGACGCTGGGCGGATCATCGGCGCGCTCACCGTGGCCAAGCCCAACCGCACCATGGAGCCGTTCATCGCGCGCAGCGAGGGCGTGGTCCGCCGCTGGGGGCTGGTGCTGCTGGGCGCGGCGCTGAGCATCGGCCTGCTCGCGGCCTGGTGGCTGTCGCGCCAGCTCGGCGGGCTGCAGCGCTACGCCCGCGCGGTGACCGAAGGCGAGCGCGCCGGACTGCCGCGCCTGGCCGGCGAGTTCCGCGACCTGGGGCTGGCGCTGGAAACCATGCGCGACCGCCTGGAGGGCAAGCAGTACGTCGAACAGTACGTGCACAGCCTGACCCACGAGCTGAAATCCCCATTGACCGCGATCCGCGGCGCGGCCGAGCTGCTGGAGCAGCCGATCCCCGATGCCGACCGCGAGCGTTTCGCCGGCAACATCCGCAGCCAGGCCGAACGGATGACGCAGACCATCGACAAGCTGCTGGCGCTGGCAGGCGTCGAGCACCGCCGGCGGATCGAGCAGCCCGAGGCGGTGGCGACGGACGAACTGGCCGACGATGTCCTGCGCGATGCCGCGCTGCGCGCCGCCGACGCCGGCGTGACCCTGCGCAGGAGGATCGACGGCGCGCTGCCCGCGCTGCGCGGCGATCGCTTCCTGCTGCGGCAGATGCTTGGCAACCTGCTCGACAACGCCATCGACTTCTCGCCACGCGGCGGCGAGGTCGAGCTCGCCGTCGCCGCGCCGGCAGGCGAACTCGTCTTCACCGTGTCCGACCGCGGCGCGGGCGTGCCAGACTTCGCCATCGGCCGGGTGTTCGAGCGCTTCTACTCGCTGCCGCGCCCGGGCAGCCAGTCGCGCAGCAGCGGCATCGGCCTGTCCTTCGTGCACGAGGTGGCCAGCCTGCACGGCGGCCAGGCCTGGCTGCACAACCGCGACGGCGGCGGCGCCATCGCCGGCGTGCGCCTGCCCGCCGCCTGAGCGGCTGCCGCTTCACCCGGGCTTCACCGTCCCCGCATCGCCCCGACGCACGCGCCGCGCATCCTGCCGCCGACCCTGACCCGGAGGCGTGGCAATGAGACTGTGGCTGAAAGCATTGATGGTGATCGGAATGACCCTGGCGATCCTGGTTCCGCTGCTGTTGATCCGCGGGGTGATCCACGACCGCCAGGCCCACCGCGACGCGGCCGTGCAGCGGATCGCCAGCAGCGAGGCCGGCGCCCAGGCCATTGCCGGCCCGGTGCTGGTGGTGCCGTGGACCGAAACCATCGAGGTCGAGGAGAAGAACGACAGGGGCGAGGTGATCCGCATCGTCAGGCGCGACGGCGAAAGCGGCCGCTGGCTGTTCTTCCCGGAAACGCTGGAGTTTTCCGGGAACATGGCGCCGTACACGCGCAGGCTCGGGCTGCACGAGGTGCGCATGTACCTGCTCGACGGCAGCCTGTCGGCGTCGTTCCGCGCGCGCATTCCCGCCGACGAGAATCCCGATCTGCCGCGCAGGATCGGCCAGCCCTGGCTGAGCTACGCCATCTCCGACGTGCGCGGGCTGCGCGGTTCGCCGGAGCTGCGCGTGGGCGGGCAGGCGATGGCGCTGGCCCAGGGCCACGGCGCCGGCAACTGGCCGGGCGTGCACGTGCGCCTGGACGTGCCGCAGGCCGGCACGGAACTGGCGGTCGTGGCCGAGCTGGCGCTGCAGCTCGCCGGGGCCGAACGGTTCAGCTTCGCACCCCTCGCGCAGCGCACCCGGGTGGCGCTGCAGTCGCCGTGGCCGCACCCGCAGTTCAACGGCGACTTCCTGCCCGACCGGCGCGACGTGTCCGCGGCCGGATTCAGCGCCGCCTGGGAGGTGTCGTCGCTGGCCACAAACGCCCAGGCGCAGTACCGCAACGCCAGTACCCGGGCGGACGCCGGATCGCTGCAGGCGGGCGGCATCGACGTGTTCGGCATCTCCCTGGTCGATCCGGTCAATCCCCACGTCCAGGCCGATCGCGCCAGCAAGTACGGGATCCTGTTCGTGCTGCTGACCTTCGTCGGCTTCTTCATGTTCGAGCTGATCAGGCAGCTGCGCATCCACCCGATCCAGTACGGCCTGGTCGGCCTGGCGCTGGCCATATTCTTCCTGCTGCTGGTGAGCCTGTCCGAACACCTCGCCTTCGGCCTGGCCTACCTGGTCGCGAGCCTGGCCTGCATCGGGCTGCTGGGGTTCTACCTCTCGCACGTGCTGCGCAGCCGCGCACGCGGCATCGGCTTCGCTGCGATGCTGGCCACGCTGTACGCCGCGCTCTACGGCCTGCTGGTGTCGGAGGACAACGCCCTGGTGCTGGGCGCCGGCCTGCTGTTCCTGATCCTCGCCGCGATCATGGTGGTCACGCGCAGGATCGACTGGTACCAGCTCTCGGCGCGCCCGGTGGCGCCGCCCCGGACACCCTGAGGCGCGGGGCCGTGGCCCGCACCGCCGGGCCGCGGCCATCCCCGGCAGGAGCCCGTGTCAGCGGGGCAGGCTCCGGCGCGACCGGGATGCCCGATGCCGCAGGTGTCGTCCGGGGTGGATGCCGGGGGCCTGCGGCCGCGCCTGACGACGCTCCCGCGCGCGGCTAGACTTGCGGAATGGAAACGTCCGGCGGGGTGGTCCTGCGCAATCTGACCGGCGATGCCGCGCGTCGGCATCTGGACGATGTCGCCGCGCTGCGCATAGCCGTGTTCCGCGACTGGCCCTACCTCTATGCCGGGGACATGGCCTACGAGCGCGACTACCTCTCGGCCTACGCGGCCTCGCCGCGCAGCGTCTTCGTCCTGGCCTTCGACGGCGGGCGGGTGGTCGGCGCCTCCACCGGCATTCCCCTGGCCGACGAGACGCCGCAGTTCCAGCAGCCCTTCCTGGCGCAGGGGCTGCCGGTTGCCGGCGTGTTCTATTTCGGCGAATCGGTGCTGCTGCCGGAGTATCGCGGCCGCGGTATCGGCCACGGATTCTTCGACGGGCGCGAGGCGCATGCGCGGGCGCTGGGCGGCTTCGCGATGACGGCGTTCGCCGCCGTGGATCGCGACCCGGCGGATCCGCGCCGGCCCGCCGCACACCGCGGCAATGAAGCCTTCTGGGCCAGGCGCGGCTATGCGCGCCAGCCCGGCATGACCATGCAGCTGTGCTGGGACGAGACCGGCGTGGGCGAGACCGTGCACGCGCTCACGTTCTGGACCCGGCCGCTGGAGCCTTGCGCGTGAGGATCGCGGTGGCGAAATACCCGATCGGACAGCCGGGGGATTTCGCCGCGTTCGCCGCCCGCGTGCGCGCGGCGCTGGAGCGTGCGGCCGGACAGGGCGCCGCGATCGCGGTGCTGCCCGAATACCTGTCGCTGGAGCTGGGTGCCACCTTCGGGCCGTCCGTCTCCGGCGACCTGCACGCCTCGCTGGCGGCGATCCAGCGCTACCGCCAGCCCTGGCTCGACCTGTTCGCCGCCATCGCCCGCGACACCGGCATGCTGGTGGCCGCCGGCACCTTCCTGCTCGACACCGGCGCCGGCCGCTACCGCAACCGCTGCGACCTGTTCACGCCCGATGGCGGCCATCGCTGGCACGACAAGCTGCAGCTGACCGGCTTCGAGAAGCAGGCGGGCGTGATCGATCCCGGCGACCGCCTGCAGGTGTTCGCCTGGCGCGGCCTGCGCCTGGGCGTGGCGATCTGCTACGACATCGAGTTCCCGCTGCCGGTGCGCGCGCAGTTCGAGGCCGGCGCGCGCCTGCTCCTGGTGCCCAGCTGCACCGATACCGCCGCCGGCGCGACCCGCGTCTCCGTGGGCTGCCAGGCGCGGGCCCTGGAGAACCGCTGCTTCGTCGCGCGCGCGGTGACGGCCGGCGAGGCGCTCTGGAGCCCGGCGCTGGACGTCAACACCGGCGAGGCGGCCATCCTCGCGCCGATGGACGTGGGCTTTCCTGCCGATGGCGTCCTCGCCGCCAGCGCCGGCGAGGAGGAATGGGCGGTCGCGGAAGTCGATGTCGCGGCGCTCGAGCGCAGCCGCGACTCGGCCCAGGTGGCCGTGGACCGCGACTGGCCGCGGCAGTCGCTGCCGGCGCTGGCGACCGCGCGTGTCGAGTTCCTGTAACGCTGCCGCAGCAATCGCACTCAACAGTTCACAATGCAACGTGCCGGGACGATACAGATGCATTCACGGCGGAAGAAGTGCGACATCGGGCACGGAAACCGCATTCAACTGCTGGTACATCCCAAAGCCTGGATGTGGAGAAAAATGCACGGCCGTGGATGTGTGCCGACGGCCCAAGGGTATTCCAGTCCATCAGGCCATGGCTGCGTCGAGCGAGCATGTTGACGGATGTGATCCTGTGTCGAGCTGTGCTGGAAAAAATCGGTGAGTCGCTCCAAGGGAACTGGATGAGGTTCGATGCCGCCTGATAGGCGGTGCGGGAACTTATTGGAGGACCTGATTAGCCCCGACCCTCAGCCATGAAAGTTGCTCGCAACCCGCAGGCGCGGCTCAGGACAAGGCTTGCAGCGCATCATCGCCGTTGCAAGTCGGGGCAGCATCTCGTGCAGGCGAAACCGGCGGTTGAAGCGGTACGCCACTTCGGCCAGGTAGCGCCGCGCGTACTTGGCCTGTTTGATCGCGTGGTACGTGCCGCTGATCGCCCGCTTGAGGTTGCCCAGCACGACGTTGACCCACCGCGCGCCGGCGACCTCGGTGGCGGCGCGGCCGCCGCCGGTGTCGAGCGTGGTGTGGGCGTGGCCGGCATCTTCAAGCCGGCGAAAACAAGCCAGGCCATCGCTGTAGACCTCGCACTCGGGTTCGAGGCGGCGCTCGATCCAGTCGTTGAGCGAAGCGTTGTCGAAGCCGCGGACCGGCTCGATCACGGCGAAGGTCGGGCGTTGGTGGTGTTCGTCCGTCTGCACCGCGATCACGAACGCCTGCTTGTTCTCCGACCCGCGCCCGGGCTTGCCGCCGTTGCGTTCGCCGCCCAGATAGGCGTCGTCGAGCTGCACGAACCCATTGAGCTTCCTGGAGTCTTCACGTTCGGACATGGCCTGCATGATCTTGTGCTTGAGGCGCCAGGCGGTCTTGTAGTTGACGCCCAGGTGGCGCATCAGCTCCAGCGCAGCCAGGTTGGTCTTGGTCGAGGTCAGCAGGTGCATCGCCAGCATCCAGGTGCGCAGCGGCAGCTTGGTGCCCTCGAACAGGGTGCCCGCGGTCAACGTGGTCTGATGTCGGCAAGCCCGGCACTGGTAGTACATCGCCGCGCCGCGCCTGAAGCGCGAGCGCGCGCGTCCGGCACAGGCCGGGCAGCGGAAGCCCCGCGGCCAGCGCCACTTGTACAGGGCGCGGTAGCACTTCGTCTCGGTGCCGTAGCGGCGGATGAACTCGTTCATCGACAGACCGGCCTGGAATTGCACGGGGTTGATGCTCATGGCGCCGCCTCGTTGACTTCAGGTGGCTCCATCCTGCGCCGGGGGAGACGCAGATCCTGCGACTGGCGGCTGAGGGTCGGGGCTAATCAGGTTGAAGGAAGCTCTTGGGGCTGCTAGGCAGTTGGGTGAAAATTCTGATGCGAAGAAAGTGGTTATTGAGTCAGGAACAAGAACAACAGGCGCTAACCCAGGTCATAGACCAAGACCAATCGAAATTGAATTGGAGAAGAAAAAGTGATCGAGATAAAGTGCACGTCATGGGAGCCTGGCGTGAAGGTAGTCTCTTTGATCGAACTTGTTCGAGAAATGAACAAGGTGGGTTTAAGAGAAGCAAGTCGTTCCGTTGAAGAATTCTTGGGTGGGGCTGGCCTGATAGTCTTGGCTCAGGATGTGGATTCGGCTGGCCAGATAGTCTCTCGCCTATTCGATTTGGGAGTGAACTCTGAAGTCGTGTAAAGCGGGTTCGACCCGAGTGCAAAATGGCTCCAACCTAATCCTACTGTGTCATAAATAGGATATCCTGTCGTCAGTCCCGAGATGCGATGGTTCATCATGGCCACAACCCGCAGTC
>CAKTDC010000013.1 GCA_934541015.1 uncultured Luteimonas sp. | reverse complement strand
GCAACGAGCCGCGTCCTGGCGGCCGGGGATCGCGGCCAAGCAAAACATGGATGTTTTGCGCGCGAGTCAGCCCATGGATGGGCTGACCGAGCGAAGAGCGACCCCGGCCGCCAGGGCGCGGCGTCCGTCTGATGGAGGACGTGAGAGCGGCCCCTGCACTTGGGAGACGATCCAAAAAAACGGGGCCCGCAGGCCCCGTTCTACATATGTGAGTCGCGAATCGGCTGGATGGTTCAGTGCGCGCCGGCCAGGTCGGTCAGCTGCGAGGGCTGCGAGGCGAAATAGGCCGCCAGGTCGGCGATTTGCTGGTCGGAGAGGTTGATCGCCTGCTGCGACATCAGCGCATGCTCGCGCTGGCCGTCGCGATACTGCTGCAGGGCATGGCCCAGGTAGTCGCGGTACTGCCCGCCGATCTTGGGATAGCTCGGATCCAGCGGGTTGTTGCCGGCTTCGCCGTGGCAGTCGATGCACGACTGTCCCGTGGCCGCGCCCTTGACCAGTGCCTGCTGCTCGCCTTCGGTGATGCGCCCATCCGGCAGCCCGGCCGAGGACGACACGGTGCCGCCGGCGTGGTCGGACGAGGAGCCGCCGCAGGCCGACAGCGCCAGGGCGATGCAGGCGGCGAGGGCGAGGGGAAGGGCGGAGGCGGTCTTCTTCATGGCGCGGCTCACTTCTGCAGTCCCGAAAGGAAGGCCACGATGTCGGCGATGTCCTGGTCCGAGAAGCTCTGGGCCTGGGCCTGCATCGTCGGGTGGCTGCGGGTGCCGCGGCGGTATTCGGTCAGCGCGTTGGTGAGGTAGACCTCCGACTGCCCGACGATCATCGGAACGTGGTAGGTCGGATAGACGTTCTTGTAGCCACGGATGCCGTGGCAGCCCTGGCAGGTGTAGGTCAGCAGCTTGCCGGTCTCGGCGTTGCCGACCAGCGGCGCAGGGGCGGCAGTGGCGGCAGCCGCCTCCGGCTCCGCGACGGCTTCGGCCTGGGCCGGTTCGGTGACGGTGGCTTCGCTGTCGGCGGGCGCGGTCTGCGCAAACACCGCCCAGGAGAGCGCGGCAAGGGCGGCGCAGGCGGCGATCGTGATCGGTCGCGTCATGTCGGTTTCCGCAATCCTGATGGCTGTTGGAACTGGCTGGGGTCAGGGGACATGCGCGAAGGCTTCGACCACGCGCAATCGGGACAGTATAGCGACAGCGTCGAAAGCTGTTAAGGAAACGCTGCGCCCGGCCTCCGCGGCCGCGCGCGGGCCGCTCGCGCGGGCCTGGCCGCCGTGGCTGCAGGCGGACCGGGGCGCCGGCGAACGGGAACCCGAAGCGGAGCGCGACCGCGTTCGTCCGCCGGCGGCATCTGCGGGTATCCTTCCGCGCCTCCTGCAACCATCCGTGCGCCAGCCGCGTCACGTCGGCTGCGGTGCGCGCGTCGCGTCGTTGCCGCGGTTTCCGAACGTCACCATGACCTCTGGCGGATATCGCCACCGGGGCAGGTGATATACCTTGCTACAACACTATTTCCGGTCCCTTTTCTCCATGTCGATGATGCCTGCCCGCGGGTCTGCACGCTTCCTTCCCGCCGCCGCCCTGATGGCGGCCGTGCTGCTGGTTTCCGGCTGCAGCGGCGGCGGCCAGCCGCAGGCCGGGAGCGGGGAGAGCAAGGGGCCCGATGCGATCCCGGTCGAAGTAGAGAAGGTGGTGCGGCGCACGATCGCGGCCAGCTACGCCAACACCGCGACCCTGGAGCCGCGCGCCGAGTCGCAGGTGGTGGCCAAGACCTCGGGGGTGGCCCTGCAGGTGCTGGTGGAGGAGGGCGAGCCGGTCCGCGCCGGGCAGGTGCTGGTGCGCCTGGACGCCGACCGCGCCCGCCTGCAGGCGGCGCAGAGCGCCGCGCAGCTGCGCAAGCTCGAAGCCAACTTCGCCCGTGCGAAACAGCTCGAGGCGCAGCAGATGGTCAGCGCCAACGACCTCGACCAGCTGCGCTACGACCTGGAGAACGCGCGCGCGGTCAATCGCCTGGCCAACCTGGAGCTGTCCTACACCGACGTGACCGCTCCGATCTCCGGCGTGATCGCATCGCGCAGCATCAAGCCCGGCAACTTCGTGCAGATCAACTCGCCGATTTTCCGCATCGTCGACGCCGGCCGGCTGGAGGCCACGCTCAACGTCCCCGAGCGCGAGATCGCCAAGCTCAAGCCGGGACAGCAGGTCTCGCTGGTCGCCGATGCGCTGCCGGGGAAGACATTCAGCGGCACCGTCGACCGGGTCTCGCCGGTGGTCGACACCGGCACCGGGACCTTCCGCGTCGTCGCCGCGTTTGAAGGCGGCGGCGAGCTGCAGCCGGGAATGTTCAGCCGCCTGGCCATCAACTACGACCAGCGCGCCGACGCACTGGTGCTGCCGCGCGGCGCGCTGCTCGAGGACGGCGGCGAGCCGGCCGCGTACGTGGTCCGCGACGGCCAGGCGTCGCGCGTGCCGCTGAAGCTCGGCTACGCCGACGGCGACTGGATCGAGGTGCGCGAGGGCCTGGCCGAGGGCGACGCCGTGGTCGTGGCCGGCAAGGCGGCGCTGCGCGAGGGCAGTGCGGTGCAGGTGCTGGGCGAGGACGGGCCCGCGCAGGCCGGCGGCGACCGCGCCGCGGCCGCGACCCCGGCAGGCCACTGACATGGTGCCGCAGGCTCCGCCCCCGCCGGGTGGCGGCTTCGACCTGATCGAGTTCGCCACCCGCAGGCGGGTCACCATCGCGATGATGACCCTGACCCTGCTGCTGTTCGGGCTGATCTCGCTGTCGAGCCTGAAGGTCGAGCTTCTGCCCGACCTGAGCTATCCGACGCTGACCGTGCGCACCGACTACGAGGGCGCCGCGCCCTCGGAAGTGGAAACCCTGATCTCGCAGCCGGCCGAAGAGGCGCTGGGCGTGGTCAAGGGCCTGCGCAAGCTCAAGTCGATCTCGCGCACCGGCCAGAGCGACGTCGTGCTCGAGTTCGCCTGGGGCACCGACATGGAGCAGGCGGGGCTCGACGTGCGCGACAAGATGGAGACGCTGCAGCTGCCGCTGGAGGCATCGCCTCCGGTGCTGCTGCGCTTCAACCCCTCGACCCAGCCGATCATGCGCCTGGCGCTGTCCTCGAAGCAGGAGGGCGGCGGCGAGGCCGACGCCATCCGCCGGCTGATGGAGATCCGGCGCTACGCCGACGACGACCTCAAGCGCAAGCTCGAGCCTGTTCTGGGCGTGGCCGCGGTCAAGGTCGGCGGCGGCCTGGAGGACGAGATCCAGGTCGATATCGACCAGCGCAGGCTGGCCCAGCTCGGGCTGTCGCTGGACACCGTGATCCAGCGGCTGCAGCAGGAGAACGTCAACCTGTCGGGCGGGCGGCTGGAGGAGGGATCGCAGCGCTATCTGGTGCGCACCGTGAACCAGTTCGCCACCGTCGAGCAGATGCGCGAGCTGCTGCTCAACACCGGCGGCGGTGCCGCTGCGGCGTCTTCGGCCGGCGACAACCAGCAGCTGATGACCGCGATCCTGGGCAGCCGCGACCCCAACGTGATCGCCGCGCTGCGCAGCGACGGCGGCGGGGGCGGCGCATCGCCGGTGCGCCTGAAGGACGTCGCCGAGGTGCGCCAGGGCTACAAGGAGCGCGAGGCGGTCATCCGCAGCGGCGGCCGCGAGGCGGTGGAGCTGGCGGTCTACAAGGAGGGCGACGCCAACACCGTGGCCACCGCCGATGCGCTGGAGCAGCGCCTGCAGGCGATCCGCGAGGGCATGCCCGCGGACATCGAGCTGACCGTGGTCGAGGACCAGTCGGTGTTCATCCGCCACGCCATCCGCGACGTGAAGTTCGATGCCGCGCTCGGCGGCACGCTGGCGGTGCTGCTGATCTTCCTGTTCCTGCGTGACGGCTGGAGCACGTTCGTGATCTCGCTGTCGCTGCCGGTCTCGATCATCACCACCTTCTTCTTCATGGGCCAGCTGGGCCTGAGCCTGAACCTGATGTCGCTCGGCGGCCTGGCGCTGGCGACGGGACTGGTGGTGGATGATTCGATCGTGGTGCTCGAATCCATCGCCAAGGCGCGCGAGCGCGGGGCGGGCGTACTGGAGGCGGCGATCGGCGGCACCCGCGAGGTGTTCATGGCGGTGGTGGCCTCGACCCTGACCACGATCGCGGTGTTCCTGCCGCTGGTGTTCGTGGAAGGCATCGCCGGGCAGCTGTTCCGCGACCAGGCGCTGACCGTGTCGATCGCGATCGCGGTGTCGCTGGTGGTGTCGATGACCCTGATTCCGATGCTCAGCGCGCTCAAGGGCCGCCCGCCGCTGGCGTTCCCCGAAGAGGACGGGCATCCGCAGTGGCGGCCCGAAAGCCGCTGGAAGAAGCCGGTCGCGGCCACCGGGCGCGGCATCGGCGCCCTGATCCGCGGCGCGTTTTTCGGCCTGGTGTGGACGGTGGTGCGTGTGTGGCGCGGGCTGGTGGCGGTGGTCGGGCCGGTGATGCGCAAGGCCAGCGACATCGCCATGGCGCCGTACAACCGCGCCGAGGCGGCCTATCTGCGTCTGCTGCCGAAGGCGATCTCGCGTCCGCTGCCGGTGCTTGGCGGTGCGGCGCTGGCGTTCGTGCTGACCCTGGCGGTGGTGCCGCTGCTGGGCATGGACCTGATCCCGCAGCTGGCGCAGGACCGCTTCGAGATGACGGTCAAGCTGCCCCCCGGCACGCCGCTGGCGCAGACCGACGCCCTGATCCGCCAGGTGCAGCAGCGGCATGCCGACGACGAGGGCGTGCGCCTGCTCTATGCCGTCTCCGGCACCGGGACCCGTCTCGACGCCAGCCCGACCGAGAGCGGCGAGAACATCGGCAGGCTGTCGGTGGTGATGGACGACACCTCGCGCGAGCAGGCCCTGGCCGACGGCCTGCGCGAAACGATGCGCGCCTGGCCGGCGGCCCAGGTCGACTTCGCGCGCCCGGAGCTGTTCGCGCTGTCGCCGCCGCTGGAGATCGAGATCGAAGGCAGCGACCTGGAGGCGATCCGCGTCGCCGGCAACCGCCTGGCCGGCATGCTCCGCGGCAACCCGCACTACGCCGACGTGAAGTCGACGGTGGAGCAGGGCTTCCCGGAAATCCAGATCGTGTTCGACCAGGAGCGGGCCGCGGCGCTGGGCCTGACCACGCGCCAGATCGCCGACGCGGTGGTCAACAAGGTGCGCGGCAACGTGGCCACGCGCTACAGCTTCCGCGATCGCAAGATCGACGTGCTGGTGCGGGTGCAGGAATCGGAGCGTTCTTCGGTCGAAGATATCCGCCGGCTGATCGTGAACCCGAGCGGCAGCCGGCCGGTGGAGCTGGGCTCGGTTGCCGAGGTGGTCTCGACCACCGGCCCGAGCGAGATCCACCGCGCCGACCAGCGCCGCGTGGCCATCGTCTCGGCCAACCTGCGCGACATCGACCTGGGCACGGCGGTCGCCGAAGTGCAGAAGATGGTGGCCGAGAATCCGCTCGGCACCGACGTCGGCATGCGCATCGGCGGCCAGGGCGAGGAGCTGGGCGAATCGGTGCGCTCGCTGCTGTTCGCGTTCGCGCTGGCGGTGTTCCTGGTCTACCTGGTGATGGCCTCGCAGTTCGAGTCGCTGCTGCACCCGTTCGTGATCCTGTTCACCATCCCGCTGGCCCTGGTCGGCGCGGTGGCGGCGCTGATGCTGACGCGCTCGCCGATCTCGGTGGTGGTGTTCATCGGCCTGATCCTGCTGGTCGGCCTGGTGGTGAAGAACGCGATCCTGCTGGTCGACAAGGTCAACCAGCTGCGCGAGGCCGGCGTGGCCAAGCGCGAGGCGCTGGTGGAAGGCGCGCGTTCGCGCCTGCGGCCGATCATGATGACCACGCTCACCGCGGTGTTCGGCTTCATGCCGCTGGCGCTGGCGTTCGGCGAGGGCGCCGAAGTGCGCTCGCCGATGGCGATCACGGTGATCGGCGGCCTGCTGGTATCGACCCTGCTGACCCTGGTGGTGATCCCGGTGGTCTACGACCTGCTCGACCGCAAGCCCGACGGCTTCTATGCCGAACGCGGGCGGCGGGCGCGCAGCGCTTCGGCCATGGCCGCGCGGGTGCTGGCCGGCGAACGGGAAGCGCTGGACGGCCCGGAGGCGAAGGGCTGAGCCATGGGCATCACCGAACTGTCGATCCGGCGGCCCGTCACCACGATCATGCTGTTCGTGTCGATGGTGGCGATCGGCCTGATCGCCTCCTTCCGGCTGCCGCTGGAGGCCGAGCCGGAAGCGACCATCCCGTTCTTCTTCGTCTCGCTGCCGTATCCGGGTTCGACCCCGGAAGAGGTGGAGCGCAACCTGCTGCGGCCGGTGGAGGAAGCGCTGGCGACGATGTCCGGCATCAAGTCGATGAACTCGCGCGCCAACTCCGAGGGCGGGCAGGTCCAGGTCGAGTTCAGCGACTGGAGCCGCGATATCGCGATCGCCGCCTCGGAGGCGCGCGAGCGCATCGACGCGGTGCGCGACGAACTCCCGGACGACTTCCGCCGCTACCACGTGCAGCGCTGGAGCACCACCGATCGCGAGGCGATCAGCCTGCGCCTGAACAGCGACGACGACCTCACCGCGCGCGCCGACCTGATCGAGCGCAGCCTCAAGCAGCGGCTGGAGCGTCTGCCCGGGGTGGCGCGGGTGGAGGTGGAGGGCGTGGCCCGCCAGGAAGTGCTGGTGGCGCTGGACAAGGACCGGCTGAACGCGCACGGCGTCGCCCTCAACGAGCTGGTGCAGCGGCTGCAGGCGGCGAATTTCTCCGTCTCCGCCGGGCACATCACCGAGGCCGGCCAGCGCCTGCGGGTGCAGCCGCGCGGGGAACTGACCGACCTGCAGGCGCTGCGCGAACTGCGCGTGGACGGGCGCGGCACGCGCCTGTCGGACATCGCCGAGGTGAACCTGCAGCCGCAGCGGATGAGCTACGTGCGGCAGATGGAGGGCCGGCCCAGCGTCGGCGTCGACATCTACAAGGAGCGTGCCGCCAACCTGGTCGACCTGTCGCGCGCGGTCCGCGCCGAACTGGCTGTGCTGCAGGACGATCCGGCGATGCGCGGAATCGAGATCGAGACCGTGTTCGACCAGGGCGAAGCGGTGACTTCGTCCCTGCTGGCGCTGGCCGAGGCGGGCATGATCGGCCTGCTGCTGTCGGTGATCGTGCTCTACGCCTTCCTGCGCCACTGGCCGTCGACGCTGATGGTCACGACCGCGATCCCGATCTGCTTCATCATGACCCTGGGCTTCATGTACTTCGCCGGCATCACCCTCAACATCATCTCGATGATGGGCCTGCTGCTGGCGGTGGGCATGCTGGTGGACAACGCCGTGGTGGTGGTCGAAAGCATCTACCAGGAGCGCGAGAAGTACCCCGACAAGCCCTGGCTGGCCTCGATCGTCGGCACCCGGCACGTGGCGATCGCGCTGTCGGCCGGCACCCTGTGCCACTGCGTGGTGTTCCTGCCGATGCTGTTCGGCGAGAAGAACATCGTCACCATCTACCTGTCGCAGCTGGCGGTGACGATCTCGGTGTCGCTGCTGGCCTCGTGGCTGGTCGCGATCAGCCTGATCCCGATGCTGTCGGCGCGGATGAAAACGCCGCCGGCGGTGAAGTCGCCCTTCATCACCGGCATGCAGCAGCGCTACGCGCGCGCCCTGCGCTGGACGCTGGAGCACCGCGGCGCCAGCGTGGCCGGGATTCTCGCCATTTCGCTGGTCAGCATCTATCCGATGATGAACACCCAGGGCGGCGGCGACGACAGCGACCCGAGCCAGATCAACATCTTCTACCAGTGGAAGGGTGCCTATTCCAAGGAGGAGATGGGGCGCGAGGTGGCGCGGGTGGAGGCATTCGTCAACGCCAACCGCGAGGAGTTCCTGATCGACCGCGTGTACAGCCGCTACAGCGAGCAGGGCTGGGCCTCGACGCGGCTGTTCCTGAAGACCGACGATCGCGAGGTCAGCAAGCAGATCCAGGAAGAGGTGCGCAAGGGGCTGCCGCAGTCTGCCAGAGCCAAGCTCGGCATCGGCTGGCCCGGCAACATGGGCAGCCAGGGCGAAGGCATCCGCTTCAGCCTGACCGGGGATTCCACCCAGGTGCTGCAGGAGCTGGCGGCCGACATCGTGCCGATGCTGGCGCGCAATCCGCAGCTGCGCGACGTGCGCGTGGATACCGGCGACGCCAACACCGAGCTGTCGGTGCAGGTCGACCGCGAACGCGCGGCCGCCTACGGCTTCAGCGCCGAGCAGGTGGCGCAGTTCGTGAGCATGGCGCTGCGCGGCTCGTCGCTGCGGGATTTCCATCGCGGCGAGGTCGAAATCCCGGTGAACGTGCGCTTTTCCGGGTCGGACGACTACGGGATCGAGGATCTGGCCGGTTTCATGGTGCGCGCGCCCGACGGCAGCGACGTGCCGCTGCTGGCGATGGTGGACGTCGGCGTAAATCCCGCCTCCACCTCGATCCAGCGCCTCAACCGGCAGACGATGCTGCGCATCGAGGCCGGCGTGGCCAAGGACGTGCCGGTCGAGGAGGCGCGCAAGGCGGTCGAGGGCACGCTCGACGGCATGGAGTTCCCGCCCGGCTACGGCTACACCTTCTCCGGCGCCGGCTTCAACATCAACATCGACGGCCAGCAGCAGATGCTCGGGGCGATCTTCATCGCGCTGATCCTGATGTTCGTGATCATGGCCGCGGTGTTCGAATCGCTGCTGTTCCCGCTGGCGATCATGTCCTGCGTGCTGTTCTCGATTTTCGGCGTGTACTGGCTGTTCTGGATCACCGGCACCGAGATGAACATCATGGCCATCATCGGCATCCTGGTGCTGATGGGCGTGGTGGTGAACAACGGCATCGTGATGATCGAGCACATCAACAACCTGCGCCGGCGCGGACTGCCGCGCACCGAGGCGCTGGTGGAGGGCAGCCGCGAGCGCCTGCGCCCGATCCTGATGACGATGGGTACGGCGATCCTGGCGATGATCCCGATCGCGCTGCACACCAACACGCCCGACGGCATGCCTCCCTACTTCCCGATGGCGCGCGCGATCGCCGGCGGCCTGGCGTTCTCGACCGTGGTCAGCCTGCTGTTCCTGCCGACGATCTACGCGATGCTCGACGACCTGGCCAGCGGCAGCAGGCGCCTGCTGCGCCGCGCCCGCGGCGTGCCGCCCGCCCGCGGCGCCGAGGTCGCTGCGGTCGGCGACGCCGGGCATTGAACCCGGCATGCCGGACGCGCTGATCGGCGTCGGCCTGCGCGGGCAGGGTTGCCGGGCCGGGGCTGTCTTTCCGCCTCGGTCTCCGCAGGGGCCGCGGGCTGTCGGCCGGGCCGGGGGGCAATCGCCGGCCCGGTGCGGGCTTGGCCCGAAAGCCTTGATCCCGAGGCGAGCGGGTCCTGGCTGATGCCCCCGGGTGGGAGCCATCACCGGTCTTTCGAAGGCGCTCAGCCGAACAGCTTGCCGAAGATGCGCAGCCCGGCGATCCACACGCCGGCGCTGGAGCCGAGGTTGGTCAGGATGAAGTTGAGCAGGGTGCGCGAAACGCGGTTGCGGTACCAGCCGCGGAGCGTCTGCGCATCGTCGCGCAGGGAGAGGAAGTCGCCGTAGGCCGGCTTGCGCAGCTGGGCTTCGACCAGGGCGCTGAACAGGCCCGGCGATACGCCCGGCGGACGGAACGGCTTGAGCGGCGCGGCGATGGCCGAGACCAGCACGCTGAGCGGATGCCCCGCGGCGAGGATCGTGCCCAGCGCCGCCAGGCCCGCGGTGAACACCACCCAGTGCAGCAGCAGTTCGCCGCCCAGATCGGTGCCGCCGCGCCAGAAGCCCCAGCCGATGGCGAACAGCACCAGCAGCATGAAGCCGGTGGTGATCCAGCGCATGGTATTGCTCCTGCGCACCGCCTCGAGCTCGCCGCGCAGCTGCGCCGGATCGGCCGTGTCCTCGCGCAGGTGGCGGGCGAGGCCGGCAAGGTGGCCGGCACCGACCACGGCGAGCACTTCCCTTGACTCCGAAGGCACTTCGCGCAGGCGGGCGGCCATGTAGCGGTCGCGCTCGGCGATCACGCTTTCGTAGAGCGCCGGGCTGCTCTGCGCGAACTCGCCGAAGCTCGATTCGAGGATGTCGCCCTGCTTGAGCTTTTCGATCTCGTCCTCGTCCATCTCCTCGCTGCTCAGCAGCGACATGGCCAGGCCGGTGCCGAGCTTGATCCTGCCGAAGAAGCCTAGACGGCTCGACGCGCGGCGGAAGGTGAGGCCGACGTTGCGGTCGATCAGCTCCATCCGCAGGCCGCCCTCCTTCGCCAGCGCGACGGCGCGCTTGAGTTCGGCGCCCGGCTCGATGCCGAACTGCTCGGCGAGCCGGCGCTGGTAGGCGCCCAGGGCCAGGTTGGCGGCGAACAGGGCGCCGTGGCCCTTGCGGATCACGTCGACGAGGTTGAGCTTCGCAAGCGATTCCGGATCGCTCAGGGCCTGCAGGCGCTGCGCGTCAAGCTCGACGGCGATGGTATCGAAGGCGCCGCTGCGCACGGCATCCTCCACCGCCTCGACGCTGGCGCGCGAGACGTGCGCGGTGCCGAGGAGGGTGTAGCGGACGCCGTCGCGTTCGACGATGGCGTGGGGCTGGCTGCGCCAGTCGACCGCGGCGGCGGGCTCCGCCTGCGTTTCAGTCACGATAGCGCTTCAGCAGATCGCCGTAGGCATCGATGCGGCGGTCGCGCAGGAACGGCCAGATGCGGCGGACGTGCTCGCTGCGGCCGAGGTCGACTTCGGCCATCAGGATGGCCGGTTCGCCGCCGGCTTCCGCCAGGAATTCTCCCTGCGGGCCGAGGACATGGCTGTTGCCCCAGAAGTCGATGCCGCTGGCGCCCATGGGCGAGGGCTCGTGGCCGACGCGGTTGCAGCTGAGCACGGGCAGGCCGTTGGCGACGGCGTGGCCGCGATGGCTGAGCACCCAGGCGTCGCGCTGGCGGTTCTTCTCGGCCTGGTCGTCATCCGGATCCCAGCCGATGGCGGTGGGGTAGAGCAGCAGTTCGGCGCCGGCCAGTGCCATCAGGCGCGCGCCTTCCGGGTACCACTGGTCCCAGCACACCAGCACGCCGAGGCGGCCGACCGAGGTGTCGATCGGCTCGAAGCCGAGGTCGCCCGGGGTGAAGTAGAACTTCTCGTAGAAGCCCGGGTCGTCGGGGATGTGCATCTTGCGGTAGCGGCCGGCGGTGGAGCCGTCGGCGTCGAAGACCACTGCGGTGTTGTGGTACAGGCCGGTGGCGCGCTTCTCGAACAGCGAGCTGACCAGGACCACGCCGTGCCGCTTCGCCAGCGCGCCCAGGCGCTCCGTGCTCGGCCCGGGGATGGTTTCGGCCAAGTCGAACTCGTCCACCGACTCGTGCTGGCAGAAATAGGGCCCGTTGTGCAGCTCCTGCAGCAGCACCAGCTTCGCGCCCCGGGCGGCGGCCTCGGCGACGCGGGTCTCGATCACGTCGAGGTTGGCGGCGGCGTCGCCGTGGTTGCGCTCCTGGATCAGGGCGACGGGGAGGGTTTTCGCGGTCATGGGTGAATTGTAGGGACTGGCGGCGGTGATGGGGGTGACAGGTCCACAGTCATTCAGCTGTACCGTCGTTCGATGGCGGCGTCCGTGCGAAGGCGGGCCCGATTCCGGTTGGCCACGGACCACCCGCGACGGGACCGCCCAGCATTCCCGGAACGTCGCGACCCTGCCGATCCGTGCGCAGCTAGGCCAGCAGCCCCTCCGGCAGCTGCATCGTGATGCAGTGCAGGCTGCCGTTCTGCCAGATCAGGGCGCGGCAGGGGACCTGGACGATTTCGCGCCCGGGGAAGGCCTCGGCCAGCACCGCGGCGGCGGCATCGTCGGCGGGGTCGCCGTAGGCGGGCATCAGCACTGCGCCGTTGACGATCAGGAAGTTGGCGTAGCTGGCGGCCAGCCGGCGGCCGTCGTCGAGGACGGGCCCGGGCCACGGCAGCGGGAACAGGCGGTAGGGACTGCCCTCGCGCGTGCGCAGGGCGGCCAGCTCGCCGGCCATGGCCTGCAGTTCGGCGTGGTGCGGATCGTCCGGATCGTCGCAGGACTGGAATACGATCGCGTCGGCGGCGGCGAAGCGGGCGAGGGTGTCGATGTGGGCGTCGGTATCGTCGCCCTCCAGGTAGCCGTGGTCGAGCCACAGCACCCGGTCCTGCGCCAGCCAGTCCGCCAGCTTCGTCGACAGTTGTTCGCGCGTGGCCTGCGGATGCCGCTCGTGCAGGCATCGCCAGGTGGTGAGCAGGGTGCCGGTGCCGTCGGTGTCGATCGCGCCGCCCTCGAGCGCGAAGTCGATACTGCTGCGCTCGCTGTCGCCGAAGAGTCCCTGCGCCGCCAGGCGCTCGACCAGCAGGTCGTCCTGGTTGGCCTCGAACTTGCCGCCCCAGCCGGTGAAGCGGAAATCGAGCAGGCGGAACCTGCCGCCGCCGCCGAGCGTGATCGGGCCGGAGTCGCGCAGCCAGGTGTCGTCGTAGGGCACGGTGACGAAGTGCACGCGTGCCATGTCGACCCGGTTGGAGGCCAGCCGCGCCCGGGCGTAGCTCTCCACGTCGTCGTCGGCGACGCAGATCGCCACGTCCTGGAAGCGGGTGATCGCCGCCACCAGGGCGATGTAGGTCTCCTCGACCTCGCCCAGGCGCTCGGCCCAGTCGGTCCCGGCGTGCGGCCAGGCGATGAGGATGGCGGACTGGGGCTCCCATTCGGCGGGAAAACGAAGGTTGTCGCTCATTCCGTGCGCGTGCTCACGTCGTCCGGGCGCGGCCCGGCGTTCACTTGGGTCCCCGACGGCTGAAGCGGGGCGTTTGCTGGACCGGCCGCGGAAACGGCTCCGGCGCGTGGCGCGCTGCCGCGCCGGGCCTGCCGGATACCGATGGACCGGGAATGTGGCGCAGCGGCGGGATGGGCGCCGCCGGCGGGGTGTTTCAGCGGATGGCCGGTTTCGGGCCGACTTCGGTCGGCGTGGCCTGGTTGAGCACCACGTCGATGACGCGGTCGCGTTCGAAATAGACGGTGAACTGCGGGTAGACCCAGCGGTTGATCGTCGGCCACTGGCGCTTCTGGCCGCCGCGGGGTTCGAGCCGCTGCGCCGGGGCGCCGAACTGCGCCTGTACCTGCGCGCTGGTGGCGCCGCGGGTGGGCTGGGCCACGGGCGATTCGGCCTTCACGCGCTGGATCAGCAGGGTGTCGGCGGAGGCGGCGCCGGCGAAACCGAGCAGACCGGCGAAGGCGAGGCAGGTGATCAGGCGATCGAGCGGGCGGGACATGGCGGAACTCCTGGCCGCGGGCGCGGCTTGGCTGGCGTCGGCAGAGTTTTACCAGATTGGGGCAGGTCCGGCAGTGGCCGGCACCGGAAAATCGTCGTGGACGGGCCGGCGGCCCCGGAGCGCGTGCGCGGAAACCCGAAGGGCCGCGTTGCCGCGGCCCTTCAGGAGAGACATCCGGTTCCGGCTGCGTCGGCACCGCCGCCGCGCCGAGCGGATCAGCGCTGGCGCGCCTTGAAACGGGGGTTGGACTTGCAGATCACGAAGACCTTGCCACGGCGACGGACGACCTTGCAGTCGCGGTGACGGGCCTTCGCCGACTTCAGGGAGGACAGGACCTTCATGACAGACCTCGGAAAACCGGAATGGGAAATCAAGCCCGACATTATACGCACCGATTCCCAGGCCATTCAAGCCTTTGCGTGCGGCGGTATAGAATCCCGCAGGTCCGACGGAGAGCAGCATGTCCAGCCAGCCCAGCGCACCGGCCAGCGTCCCGGTCCTGACCATCGACGGCCCGTCCGGGTCGGGCAAGGGCACGATCAGCCTCAGGGTGGCCCGCCACCTCGGCTGGCACTACCTGGACTCGGGTGCGCTGTACCGGGCCGTGGGCGTGTCGGCGGGCTGGGCGGGACTGGACCTGGGCGATGCCGGCGCCCTGGTCCGCTGCGCCTTCGACACCCGGATCGGGTTTGCCGGGGAGGAGGGCGGGGAACTGCGGGTGCTGGTCAACGGCCACGATGCGACCGCGGAACTGCGTACCGAGACCGCCGGCGCCGCCGCGTCGGCGATCGCGGCGATCCCCGAGGTGCGGGCCGCCCTGACCGACCGCCAGCGGGCCTTCCGGCAGCCGCCGGGCCTGGTTGCCGACGGCCGCGACATGGGGACGGTGATCTTCCCCGACGCCCGCTACAAGGTGTTCCTGACTGCCAGCGCCGCCGAACGGGCGGAAAGGCGCTATAAGCAGTTGAAGGAGAAAGGAGTTTCCGTCACAATCGACGGTCTGCTTCGCGAGATCCTCGCTCGCGACGCCCGCGACGCCAGCCGCGCGGTGGCTCCGTTGCGGCCGGCCGACGACGCCGTCCGCATCGACACCACCGGCATCGGCATCGACGCGGTCGTCGAACGCGTGCTGGCCATCGTGGCGCCGTAACCGCAGCACCGCTGCGGCTGCCCCGGCTCGGCATCCCGACTGGATGCACGAACGGAAACGGTGCCGCGCCCGCCAGGTTCCGGTCCAGCGCAGCGGAATCGGCCCGCGCGGGGATGTCCCCCTGCGGTCTTTCCAACCACAACACTCACGGTCACACGCAATCCCGCGCAGGCCGACAACGGGTGGACCGCAGGCGGAACACAACCCCGCGGCGGTCTGTGTCATCAACCGAGTATTTTCCAATGACCGAATCATTCGCAGAACTGTTCGAACAGAGCCAGGCCAACCTGGCCAAGCTCAAGCCCGGCGCCATCGTCAGCGGCGTCGTGGTCCAGGTACGCACCGACGTGGTCGTCATCAACGCCGGCCTCAAGTCGGAAGGCATCGTGCCGATCGAACAGTTCCGTAACGACGATGGCGAGATCGACGTCGCGGAAGGCGACACCGTCAAGGTGGCGCTGGACTCGCTCGAGAACGGCTTCGGCGAGACCGTGCTGTCGCGCGAGAAGGCCAAGCGCGCCATGGTGTGGGACGAGCTCGAGGAAGCCCTCGAGAAGAACGAGACCATCACCGGCAAGATCAGCGGCAAGGTCAAGGGCGGCTTCACCGTCGACATCAAGGACGTCCGCGCGTTCCTGCCCGGCTCGCTGGTCGACGTGCGCCCGGTGCGCGACCCCGTCTACCTCGAGGGCAAGGAGCTGGAGTTCAAGCTCATCAAGCTTGACCGCAAGCGCAACAACGTCGTCGTCTCCCGCCGCGCGGTGGTCGAGAGCGAGCACTCCGAGGAGCGCGAGGCGCTGATGGAGCGGCTGGTCGAGGGCGCCGTGCTCAAGGGCGTGGTCAAGAACCTCACCGACTACGGCGCGTTCGTGGACCTGGGCGGCATCGACGGCCTGCTGCACATCACCGACATGGCCTGGAAGCGCGTGCGCCATCCGTCCGAGGTGGTGGAAGTGGGCCAGGAGCTCGACGTGCGCGTGCTCAAGTACGACCGCGAGCGCAACCGCGTCAGCCTCGGCCTGAAGCAGCTGGGCGAGGATCCGTGGGACAACATCGCCCGCCGTTACCCGTCCGACACCCGCGTGTTCGGCAAGGTCTCCAACGTCACCGACTACGGCGCGTTCGTCGAGATCGAGCCGGGCGTCGAGGGCCTGGTGCACGTGTCCGAGATGGACTGGACCAACAAGAACGTCAATCCGTCCAAGGTGGTGCAGGTCGGCGACGAGGTCGAGGTCATGGTCCTGGACGTGGACGAGGAGCGTCGCCGCATCTCGCTGGGCATGAAGCAGGTCACCTCCAACCCGTGGGAGACCTTCGCCGCGATCCACAAGAAGGGCGACAAGGTCGAGGGCCAGATCAAGTCGATCACCGACTTCGGCGTGTTCATCGGCCTGGACGGCGGCATCGACGGCCTGATCCACCTGTCCGACATCAGCTGGAACACCACCGGCGAGGACGTCGTGCGCAGCTTCAAGAAGGGCGACACCCTCGAGGCGGTGGTGCTGGCGGTCGATCCGGAACGCGAGCGCATCTCGCTCGGCGTCAGGCAGCTCGAACAGGATCCGTACGGCCAGTTCCTGGCCTCGCATCCGCGCGGCTCCAGGGTCTCGGGCACGGTCAAGGAAGTCGACGCCAAGGGCGCGGTCATCGACCTGGGCGAGGGTGTGGAAGGCTACGTGGCGGCGCGCGACATCAGCGACGAGCGCGTGGACGATGCCAGCCAGCACCTGAAGGTCGGCGATGCGATCGAGGCCAAGTACGTGGGCCAGGACCGCAAGGGCCGCACCCTGCAGCTGTCGATCAAGGCCAAGGACGAAGCCGAGGCCGCCGAGACCCTGGCCGAGTACAACAAGGCCGCCGCCGAGGCGTCCAGTGGCACCACCAAGCTCGGCGCGTTGCTGCGCGAGCAGCTCGAGAGCAAGTCCGAGTAACCGGGACGGGCAACCGTTCCGCGGCAGCCCGGCCGGCAACGGCCGGGCCCGCCCAAGGCGACGCCCGGGGGCTTCCCCGCGCGCCGCTCCGGGTGCAGCATGGGCAGGGGGACCATGACCAAATCCGAACTCATCGAGATACTGACCCAGCGACAGGCCCACCTGAAGGCCGACGACGTCGATCTTGCGGTGAAAGCCCTGCTGGAAATGATGGTGGCGTCGCTGGCCCAGGGCGAGCGCATCGAGATCCGCGGCTTCGGCAGCTTCTCGCTGCACTACCGTCCGCCGCGTTCGGGCCGCAACCCCAAGACCGGCGATCCGGTCGCGCTGCCGGGCAAGCACGTGCCGCATTTCAAGGCGGGCAAGGAACTCAGGGAACTGGTGACGGCGGTGATGCCGCTGCCGGCCGAAGACTAGCGTGCCTTGCCTGACCGGCATGCCTTCCGCCCCGCCAACCCGCAACCTGCGCGCCGCCGCGACAGCGGCCGGCTGTGCGTCCGCGTGGCCCGGGCAGGCTCCGGCTGTCGTGCCGGCCGCGCACGGAGAATGATTCGATGGCGTTCGTGACCGAGTGGTTCTGGTTCTTCCTGCTGCTGCCGATCGCGGCGCTCAGCGGCTGGGTGATCGGCCGGCGCGGCGGCGAGCGCCACCGCGACACCCAGGTCAGCCGCCTGTCCACCACCTATTTCCGCGGCCTGAACTACCTGCTCAACGAGCAGCCGGACAAGGCGATCGAGCTGTTCCTGCACATCGCCGAGCTCGACAAGGACACCTTCGAGACCCAGCTCGCGCTCGGCCACCTGTTCCGCCGGCGCGGCGAGGTCGATCGCGCGATCCGCCTGCACCAGGGCCTGGCGCAGCGCCCCGAGCTGACCGACCAGCAGAAGGTGCAGGCGCTGCTGGCGCTGGGCGAGGACTACATGCGTTCCGGGCTGCTCGATCGCGCCGAGGCCGTGTTCACCGACCTGGCGCGGATCGACGCCAAGGCGCCGCAGGCGCTCAAGCACCTGATCGGGATCTACCAGGCCGAGCGCGACTGGAGCAAGGCGATCGACAACGCGATCCGCTACGAGGCCGCGACCGGCGAACCGATGGGCCGTCTGATCGCCCAGTTCGAGTGCGAGCTGGGCGACCGCCTGCGCGCGGCCGGAGACGCCGATGGCGCGCGCGCGGCCGTCGCCCGCGCCTATGCCGCGGACTCCACTTCGGTCCGCGCCGGGATTCTCGAAGGCAAACTCGAACTCGATGCCGGCAACGACAACGCCGCCATCCGCGCCTACGAGCGCGCGGCGCGCCACGATCCGGATTTCCTGCCCGAGGTGATGCCCGCGCTGCTCGAGGCCTACAGCCGGGTGGGGGACAGCCCGGGGGCGCGCAAGTTCCTGGCCGAAATGAGCGAGCACTACCGCGGCATCGCGCCGGTGCTGGCGCTGACCCGCCTGGTCGAGGCCGAGGAGGGCGTGCCTTCGGCGCGGCGCTACCTGTCGCACCAGCTCAAGGACCGGCCTTCGGTCCGCGGCGAGGCCGCGCTGATCGACCTGACCCTGGCCGAGGGCGGCGAGCACGAAGCCACGCTGCGCGACCTGCGCCTGATCACAGAACAGCTGCTGGTGCGCAACCCCAGCTACCGCTGCAACCGCTGCGGCTTCGGCGCGCGCAGCCACCACTGGCAGTGCCCCAGCTGCAAGGAATGGGGCTCGATCAAGCCGCTGCTGAACTACGCGGTGGTGTGAGATGCCGCAGCCGTCGGCGCTGCTGGCCTGGCTCGCGCTGCACTTCCTGATCGGGCTGTCCGGCACCTGGCTGGCGCGGCGCTACGCGCTGCGGCGGCGCCTGCTCGACCTGCCGGACGCGCGCCGCAGCCATGCGGTGCCGACCCCGCGCGGCGGCGGCATCGCGATCGTGGCCGCGGCGCTGGTGGCGATGGCCGTCACCGGATCGCGGCTCGAAGCCCTGCGCGAGGCGATGGCGCTGCAGGGGCTGGGGCTTGCGCTGGTCGCGGGCGTGGGCTGGCTGGACGATCACCGCCCGCTTCCCGCCTGGCCGCGCCTGGCGGTGCACGGGCTTGCCGCGGCGCTGCTGGCCCTGGCGATGGTCCGGGGCGGGGCCCCGGCGGCGCTGGCCGCGGCGGGATTAGTGGCCGCTGTGGCGCTGGTCAACGCCTGGAACTTCCTGGACGGCATCGACGGCCTGGTCGCCTCGCAGGCGGCGCTGGCTGCGGCCGGGCTGGCGCTGTTCGCCGGCGCCGGTCCGGTGTGGTGGATCGGCCTGGCGCTGGCGGCGGCGGCCTGCGGCTTCCTGCCGTTCAACCTGCCGCGCGCCCGGATCTTCCTCGGTGATGTCGGCAGCGGGGCGATCGGCTATCTGCTGGCCGTGCTGCTGGCCGGCACGTGGATGGCCACTCCGGCCATCGAGGGCCGGCTGCTGGCCCTGCTGCCGCTGACGGTCTGCCTGGCCGATACCGGGCTGACCCTGGTCGCCCGGCTGATCGGCCGCGAGCGCTGGTGGACCGCGCATGTGCAGCACCTCTACCAGCGTCTGGCGCGGCGGCTGGGGAGGCACGGGCCGGTGACCGCCGTCTACGCGGCGGTCACCGCGATCATGGTGGTATGCGCGCTCGTTACCCGCTTCATGCCCGCTCCGTTTATCATTGTCACGGTGCTGACCTGCTGGCTCGCGGTATTGGCCGCCTGGCTCCGGCTGCGATCTTTCCCCCAATCCCCGGAGCCCGCTCCGGACCGGACCAAGGCCAAGGACTAGAGGATGAAGAACTGGAAGGAGCGAGTCGGCGTAGCCCTTCCGCGGTTCGCCGTCGTCGCCCACGACCTGCTGGTGGTCTGGATCTGCTGGATGGGGCTGCACCAGTTCCGCCTGGCGATGATGCCGACGCTCCCGGATCCGCCGCTCTGGTCGATCGAGGTCGCCCTGGTGATCGCGGCGCAGGGCCTGGTGTTCTGGCGGGTCGGGCTCTACCGCGGGCTGTGGCGCTTCGCCAGCGTCCCGGACCTGCTCAACATCCTCAAGGCCTCGATCTTCGGGCTGCTGGCGATCATGCTGGCGCTGTTCTTCTACAACCGCCTCGACCAGGTGCCGCGGACTGTGCTGTTCCTGTATCCGGTCGCGCTGGCGGCCCTGCTCGGGATGCCGCGGCTGCTGTACCGGACCTGGAAGGACCACGGCGTCGCGCGCACCGACAAGGCCGCGATCCGGGTGCTGATCCTGGGCGCCGGCCAGGCCGGTGAAACCCTGGTCCGCGACCTGCGCAGGGCAGGGGCCTACGTTCCGGTCGGGTTCCTCGACGACGCCGCCAAGCTGCGCGGCAGCCACCTTCAGGGCGTGCCGGTGCTGGGCCGGATCGAGGACGTGGGCAGGATCGCGCCGGAAACCGCCGCGCGCCTGCTGGTCATCGCGATGCCGTCGATCGACGCCACCACCATGCGCCGGGTGGTGGCCGCCTGTGAAAGCACCGGCCTGCCGTTCCGCACCGTGCCGCGCCTGGACGACCTGCTGGAGGGGCGCTCGCTGCCGGGCGAGCTGAAGGAGGTCGCGATCGAGGACCTGCTCGGGCGCAAGCCGGTCACCCCGGACTGGAAGGCGATCCGCGACTGGCTCGGCGGCCGCAGCGTCCTGGTGACCGGCGGCGGCGGCTCGATCGGCAGCGAGCTGTGCCGGCAGTGCGCGCGCTCGGGCGCGCGCCAGATCACCCTGGTCGAGCTGGACGAGCTGGCCCTGACCCGCACCGAGTCGGAGCTGCGCCGCGACTTCCCGCAGGTGCGGGTGACGCCGGTGCTGGGCGACTGCGGCGATGTCGCCGTGATCCGCCATGCCCTGGACCTGGCCCGGCCCGACGCGGTCTTCCACGCCGCCGCATACAAGCAGGTGCCGGTGCTGGAGACCCAGCTGCGCGAGGCGGTGCGCAACAACGTGATGAGCACGCGCACCGTGGCGCGCGAGTCGATCGCGGCCAGGGTCGGCACCTTCGTGCTGATCTCCACCGACAAGGCGGTCGATCCGGTCAACGTGCTCGGCGCCAGCAAGCGGCTGGCGGAGATGGTCTGCCAGGCGCTGGCCGAGCCCGAAGGCACGCACTTCGTGACCGTGCGCTTCGGCAACGTGCTCGATTCGGCCGGCAGCGTCGTGCCCCTGTTCCGCGAGCAGATCCGCAGCGGCGGCCCGGTGACCGTCACCGATCCGGAGGTCACGCGCTACTTCATGACCATTCCCGAGGCCTGCCAGCTGATCCTGCAGTCGGTGGCGATCGGCTCGCGCGATGCGATCTACACGCTCGACATGGGCGAGCCGGTGTCGATCCGGCTGCTGGCCGAACAGATGATCCGCCTGGCCGGCAAGCAGCCCGACCGCGACGTGGCCATCGTCTATACCGGCCTGCGGCCCGGCGAGAAGCTGCACGAGACCCTGTTCCACGCCGAAGAGCGCTATCGCCCCACGGTGCACCCCAAGATCCTGCAGGCCGATGCGCGCAACGTGCCCGGCGAGCGCGTGCTGCAGGCGGTCGAGCGCATGGCCGAGGCGGTGGCGCAGTACGACGTGGAGGCGATCAGCGAGCTGCTCCACGACACCCTTCCCGAATTCCGGCCCGGTGAGGCCTCCGGCCAGACCGGCGGCACCGTGGTCGCCTTCCCCGCAAGACAGGCACGCAGGACATGACGAGAATCCGCAAGGCCGTATTCCCGGTCGCCGGACTGGGAACCAGGTTCCTGCCGGCAACCAAGACCGTCCCCAAGGAGATGCTGCCGATCGTCGATCGGCCGCTGATCCAGTACGCGGTGGACGAGGCGATCGAGGCCGGCTGCGACACCCTGGTGTTCGTCACCAACCGCTACAAGCACGCGGTGGCGGACTATTTCGACAAGGCCTACGAGCTCGAGCAGAAGCTGGAGAAGTCGGGCAAGCACGAGCAGCTGGAGCTGGTGCGCAACGTGCTGCCCGAGGGCGTGCGCGCGGTGTTCGTCACCCAGGCCGAGGCGCTGGGGCTGGGCCACGCCGTGCTGTGCGCGAAGCCCGTGGTCGGCGACGAGCCGTTCGCGGTGCTGCTGCCCGACGACCTGATCTGGAACCGCGGCGGTGACGGCGCGCTCAAGCAGATGGCCGACCACGCCGAGGCCAGCGGCGTTGGCGCGATCGCGGTGCAGGACGTGCCGCCGGAGCAGACCGGGAGCTACGGCATCGTCGCCACCGAAGGCTTCCGCGACCGCTCCGGGGCGATCCGGCGGATCGTCGAGAAGCCGAAGCCGGCCGATGCGCCGAGCACGCTCGCCGTGGTCGGGCGCTACATCCTGCCCGGAGCGATCTTCGCCCATCTGGAGAAGACCGGCCGCGGCGCCGGCGGCGAGATCCAGCTGACCGACGCGATCGCGAGCCTGATCCAGGGCCAGCAGGTGGATGCCTACCGCTTCCGCGGCACGCGCTTCGACTGCGGCACCCACATCGGCCTGGTCGAGGCGACGATCCGCTTCGCGCTCGACCACGAGAAGATCAGCGACGCCGCGCGCGACGCCATGGCGCGGGCGCTGCGCGAGCTGGGCGTGACCGATATCAGCTGAGGCGCGGGAACGCCCGCATGCGATGGGAGAAAAAAACGGCGCCGGAAGGCGCCGTTTTCCATTGTCGCTTCCGGAACCGTTTCAGAGTGCCTCGAAGATCCCCGCCGCGCCCATGCCGGTGCCGATGCACATGGTCACCATGCCGTACTTCTGCTTGCGCCGGCGCATGCCGTGGACCAGGGTCGCGGTGCGGATCGCGCCGGTGGCGCCCAGCGGGTGGCCGAGCGCGATCGCGCCACCGAGCGGGTTGACCTTCGCCGGATCCAGTTCGGAATCGCCGATCACCGCCAGCGCCTGGGCGGCGAAGGCCTCGTTGAGCTCGATCCAGTCGAGCTGGTCCTTCGTCAGCCCGGCCTGCCTGAGCGCCTTGGGAATCGCCGCGATCGGACCGATGCCCATCACTTCCGGGCGCACGCCGGCGACCGAGAAGCTGACGAAGCGGGCGAGGGGAGTCAGGCCGTAGTCCTTGATCGCCTGCTCCGAGGCCAGCAGCAAGGCACCCGCGCCGTCGCTCATCTGCGAGGAATTGCCGGCTGTGACCGAGCCGCCGGACTGGCCGTTGCGGAACACGGTGCGCAGCTTCGCCAGGCCCTCGGCCGAGGTGTCCGCGCGCGGGCCCTCGTCGTTCTCCACCAGCAGCTTCTTCAATCGCACGGCATTGCCGGCAAGGTCGGGCACGTGCGACATCACTTCGTATGGCGTGATCTCGTCACGGAACTCGCCTGCCGCCTGTGCCGCCAGCGCCCGGCGGTGCGATTCCACCGCGAACGCGTCCTGCGCCTCGCGCGAGACCTTCCACTCCTCGGCCACCTTCTCGGCGGTGATGCCCATGCCGTAGGCGATGGCGACGTGGTCGTCCCTGAACACCGCGGGCGACAGCGCGACCTTGTTGCCCATCATCGGCACCATCGACATCGACTCGGTACCGCCGGCCAGCACCAGGTCGGCGTTGCCCAGCCGGATCTGGTCGGCCGCCAGCGCCACCGCCTGCAGGCCGGAGGAGCAGAAGCGGTTGATGGTCTGCGCGGCGACGGTGTCGGGCAGGCCGGCCAGCAGCACGCCGATGCGCGCCACGTTCATGCCCTGCTCGCCCTCGGGCATGGCGCAGCCGATGACCGCATCCTCGATGCGGCCCACGTCGATCCCCGGCGCCTGCGCGACCACGGCCTTGAGCACGTGGGTGAGCATGTCGTCGGGACGGGTATTGCGGAACACGCCCTTGGGCGCCTTGCCCACCGGGGTGCGGGTGGCGGCGACGATGTAGGCGTCCTGGATCTGGGTCATGGCTTTCTCCGAAAGCCGGGATTGGGAATTCGGGATTGGGGATTGGGAGAAGCAGAACCCCGTCTCCAGCGATGTCCGTTACCCGGCAGATTGTCCTGGTGGTGGTGGACGGGTGGGGGCCGCGCCTGCGAATCCCCAATCCCGAATCCCGCGCAACGTCAGTTGCGCAGCGGCTTTCCCGTCTTGAGCATGTGCCCGATGCGCGCCTGGGTCTTCTCCTGCTGGGCCAGTTCGACGAAGTGCTGGCGCTCAAGGCGCAGCAGCCAGTCCTCGTCGACCACCGAGCCGCGGTCGACCTCGCCGCCGCAGAGCACGGTGGCGATGCGGGTGGCGATCTCGCTGTCGTACTCGCTGATGAAGCGGCCTTCGAGCATGTTCACCAGCAGCATCCGGAAGGTGGCGATGCCGACGTCGCCGGCGACCTGGATGCGGCGTGCGGGCAGGGGCGGCCGGTAGCCGGTTTCGGCCAGTCCGCGCGCCTCGGCCCTGGCGATGTGCAGCAGCTCGTACGCGTTGAAGGCGACCTTGTCGCCGGCGCGCAGCAGGCCCAGCTCCTTCGCCTCCACCGCGGAGGCCGAGACCCTGGCCATCGCCACCGTCTCGAAGGTCTTCTTCAGCTCGGCGAACACGTCGCCGCCCGGACCCGCTGCCTGCGAGGCGCGCGCCGCCAGCTCCTTCAGGCCGCCGCCCGCGGGCAGCAGGCCGACGCCGGCCTCGACCAGGCCGATGTAGCTCTCCAGGTGCGCGACCGTGCGCGCCGAGTGCATCTGGAACTCGCAGCCGCCGCCCAGGGCCAGGCCGCGCACCGCCGCGACCACCGGCACCAGCGAATACTTGATGCGCTGGCTGGTGGCCTGGAAGTTGGCGACCATCGCCTCGAATTCGGCGATCCTGCCGGCCTGCAGCGCGCCGAGCGCGCCGGCCAGGTCGGCGCCGGCGGAGAACGGCTCCTTGGGCTGCCAGATCACCAGGCCCGCGAACTTCTTCTCGGCGATGGCGACCGCTTCCTGCAGGCCGTCGAGCACCTGGTCGGACACCGTGTGCATCTTGGTCTTGAAGCTCACCACGCCGATGTCGTCGCCGTCGGTCCACAGCCGCAGGCCGTCGTTCTCGAATACCGTCTCGCCCTGCGGGAAGGATTCACCCAGCAGCGGGTCGGGGAAGCGCTGGCGGCGGTAGACGGGCAGGGCCGAGCGCGGCAGCTTGGCGTCCTGCGCCGGGCTGTAGCTGCCCTCGGCGGCATGCACGCCCTCGCGGCCGTCGAACACCCAGTCCGGCAGCGGCGTGCTGCTCATGGCCTTGCCGCTGGTGATGTCCTCGGCGATCCACTGCGCGACCTGCTTCCAGCCCGCCGCCTGCCAGGTCTCGAAGGGACCGAGCGACCAGCCGTAGCCCCAGCGGATGGCCAGGTCGACGTCGCGCGCGGTCTCGGCGATGTCGGACAGATGGCAGGCGCTGTAGTGGAACAGGTCGCGGAACACCGCCCACAGGAACTGGGCCTGCGGGTGCGCGCTCTCGCGCAGCTTCGCGAACTTCTCCGCCGGGTTCCTGGTCTTGAGGATCTCCACCACCTCCGGCGCGGCGGAGCGGTCGGCGGGGCGGTAGTCCTGCTTTTCCGGATCGAGCACGACGATGTCCCTGCCGACCTTGCGGAAGATGCCGGCGCCGGTCTTCTGGCCCAGCGCGCCCTTGGCGATCAGCGCCTCCAGCCACTTGGGCGACTTGAAGTAGGCGTGCCAGGGGTCGTCGGGCAGGGTGTCGGCCATGGTCCGGATGACGTGGGCCATGGTGTCCAGGCCGACCACGTCGGAGGTGCGGTAGGTCGCCGACTTCGGCCGCCCGATCAGCGGGCCGGTCAGCGCGTCGACCTCGTCGAAGCCCAGCCCGGCTTCGGCGGTATGGTGCGCGGTGGCCAGGATCGAGAACACGCCGATGCGGTTGCCGATGAAGTTCGGGGTGTCCCTGGCGTAGACCACGCCCTTGCCCAGGGTGCTGACCAGGAAGCCTTCCAGCCCCTCCAGCACCGCCCTGTCGGTGGTCCTGGCCGGAATCAGCTCGGCCAGGTGCATGTAGCGCGGCGGGTTGAAGAAGTGCACGCCGCAGAACCGCGGGCGAAGTTCTTCTGGAAGAACCTCTGCCAACTTGTTGATTCCAAGGCCGGAAGTGTTGCTTGCCAGCACCGCGTGCGCGGGTACGAAGGGCGCAATCTTGCGGTACAGGTCCTGCTTCCAGTCCATCCGCTCGGCGATCGCCTCGATGATCAGGTCGCAGCCTTCGAGCAGGGCCAGCCCGGTGTCGTAGTTGGCCGGGGTGATGGCCTCGGCCAGCGAGCGGCTGGCGAGCGGGGCGGGGCTGAGCTTGCCGAGGTTGGCCAGGGCCTTGAGCACCACGCCGTCGGGATTGCCCTCCTTGGCTGGAAGGTCGAACAGGACGGTGTCCACGCCGGCGTTGGTCAGGTGGGCGGCGATCTGGGCGCCCATGACGCCGGCGCCCAGCACCGCGGCGCGTCGAACAGGAAGTTTCTCAGACATGTCGTGCATCCATCTGTTTTGAAAGGGATGTGGCCCTCAGGCCCGGAAGCCGGCGGCGGCGAAGCGGATCAGCTCCTGGGCCGCGCGCTGGCGGTGCGCTGCCTCGCTGACGCCGGCCGGCCGCTTGATCAGGCCGAAATCGGCCATGGCGTAGGTGAGCGCGCCGCCGAGGAAGTCCAGGCGCCAGTACAGCTCTTCCTTGCCCAGGTGCGGCAGGCAGCCGGCCAGGGCCCGGGCGAACTCGCGCTGCACGTGGCCGTACTGGTCGGAGAGGAATTTGCGCAGCCCGTCGTTCTTCTCGGCGTAGGCGCGGGCGATCACGCGGATGAAGGCGCCACCGCCGTGGCGGTCCTGGGCCATGGCCAGCGCCGGCTCGACGAAGGCGCCCAGGACCGGTTCGAGCCGGTCGTCGCCGGCGTCGAGCGCGTCGCGCAGGCGTGACAGGCGCTGCGCGCTCATCACGTCCATGCGCCGGCGGAAGACCTCGTTGACCAGGTTTTCCTTGCTGCCGAAGTGGTAGTTGACCGCGGCGATGTTGACGTCGGCCCGTCCGGTCACCTGGCGCAGCGAGGTGCCGGCGAAACCGTACTGGGCGAAGAGCTCTTCGGCGGCGCCGAGGATCCTGTCCTTGGTGGAGAACTGGTGGTTCGACATCGCGCCTCCCAACGCACCCTTCAAACGGATGTTTGAATACTAGGGCGGCCGGCGGCGGCGGTCAATCCGTCGCTGCCGGCGCTCGCAATGGCGCCGGGTGCTGCGATAGAATTGTCCGCAGCCATGTCGGCTAAACCCGCGTCCCCACGCGGGTTTTTCCATGTTACTCTGGCCGCCAGCCATGGTTGTCGGCCCTCCACCGGAGACTCTACCAATGGCGCTGGAGCGCACCCTTTCGATCATCAAGCCCGACGCGGTCGCCAAGAACGTGATCGGCGAAATCTATTCGCGCTTCGAGAAGGGCGGCCTGAAGGTCGTCGCCTCGAAGATGAAGCATCTCTCGCGCAAGGAAGCCGAAGGCTTCTACGCCGTGCATCGCGAGCGCCCGTTCTTCAACGCGCTGGTCGAGTTCATGATCAGCGGCCCGGTGCAGATCCAGGTGCTCGAAGGCGAAGGCGCCATCGCGAAGAACCGCGAGCTGATGGGCGCGACCAACCCCAAGGATGCGGCGCCGGGCACGATCCGCGCCGACTTCGCCGATTCGATCGACGCCAACGCGGTGCACGGTTCGGATGCGCCGGAGACGGCCGCGGTCGAGATCGCGTACTTCTTCGCCAGTACCGAGATCTTCGCGCGCTGAAGGACAACCATGTAGGCCCGTGAACGACGTCGACGCCAGCACGAAGCAGAACCTGCTCGACCTCGATCGCGAGGGCCTGGAGCGCTTCTTCGCCGAGACCCTCGGCGAGAAGCGTTTCCGCGCCCACCAGGTGATGAAGTGGATCCACCACCGCCACGTCACCGACTTCGAGGAGATGACCGACCTGGGCAAGGCGCTGCGCGCCAGGCTGCAGGAGCGCGCGGAAGTGGTGGTGCCGCAGGTGCACTTCGACAAGGAGTCCGAAGACGGCACCCACAAGTGGCTGCTGGGCATGGATGGCAGGAACGCCATCGAAACCGTCTACATCCCGGACAAGGGCCGCGGCACGCTGTGCGTGTCCTCGCAGGTGGGCTGCGCGCTCAACTGCACCTTCTGTTCCACCGCGACCCAGGGCTTCAACCGCAACCTGTCGACCGCCGAGATCATCGGCCAGGTCTGGGTGGCGGCGAAGCACCTGGGCAACGTGCCCCACAGGCAGCGCCGCCTCACCAACGTGGTGATGATGGGCATGGGCGAGCCGCTGATGAATTTCGACAACGTCGTGCGTGCGATGAGCGTGATGCGCGACGACCTCGGCTACGGCCTGGCCAACAAGCGCGTCACCCTGTCGACCTCGGGCCTGGTGCCGCAGATCGACCGCCTGGGCGAAGTCAGCGACGTGTCGCTCGCGATCTCGCTGCACGCGCCGACCGACGAATTGCGCACCGAACTGGTGCCGCTCAACAAGAAGTACCCGATCGCCGAACTGATGGACGCCTGCGTGCGCTACGCGCAGCGCAAGCGCGGCGAGTCGGTGACGTTCGAATACACGCTGATGAAGGGCATCAACGACCAGCCCGAGCACGCGCGCGGCCTGATCAGGCTGATGCGCGACTTCGACAACCGGCTGCAGATGAAGGACGCGGCCAAGGTCAACCTGATCCCGTTCAACCCCTTCCCGGGCACCCGCTACGCGCGTCCGGACGATGCGGCCATCCGCCGCTTCCAGAAGCTGCTCAACGAGGCCGGCCGCATCGCCCCGGTGCGCCGCACCCGCGGCGACGACATCGACGCCGCCTGCGGCCAGCTCAAGGGCCAGGTGGCCGACCGCACCCGCCGCCAGGCGGAGTTCCGCAGGCAGCTGGAGTCGGGAGGCGTCGATGCGCTGGCCTGAGCTGTCGGTGCTGGTCCTGGCGATCGTGGTGGCGTCCAGCGCCTGCTCGCGGCTCACCTTCGTCAAGCCCAGCGCCCAGCGCAAGGGCATGGAGCGGGTGGCCCCGGAGTACAGCTTTTCCCAGTCGCGCGAATCGAGGCAGCGCGAAGCCGCGCGCCGGCTGGTGGCCACCGCCGAGCAGAAGCTGCAGGCCGGCCAGCTCGATGCCGCCGAGGCCGACGCCCGGGCCGCGGTGAAGCAGGACCGCTCCTTCGCCGACGGCCACACCATGCTCGGCCTGATCGCCGGCCTGGACGGGCGCCTGCCCGAGGCCGGGCGGCACTACCAGCGCGCCGCCGAGCTGGACCCGTCGAGCGGGCCGGTGCTGAACAACTACGGCGCCTGGCTGTGCGGCAACGGCCGCAGCGCCGAGTCGCTGGCCTGGTTCGACCGGGCCTTGGCCGAACCGGGCTATTACGGCGGGCAGCGGGTGTCGGCGCTGGCCAATGCCGGCTCCTGCGCGATGCAGGCCGGGCAGATGGACCGGGTCGAGCCCTACCTGCGCGCGGCGCTGACGCTCGCGCCGGAAAGCACCGCGGCTCTCGCCGGATTGAGCGAATACATGTACCGTAGCGGACGGTTCATGGAAGCGCGTGCGTTCTCCGAACGCCGGCTCGCCGCGGCGCCCCCCACCGCCGAGGCCCTGCTGCTCGCCTCCAGGATCGAAACCAGCCTCGGCGACGCCGTCGCTGCGGAACGCTACTCCAGACGGCTGCGGGAGGAGTTCCCGCAGGCCGCCACCGACCACCAGGGGACTTTGGTTCAACCATGACGCCGTCGACGCATACGCCCGATCTTTTCGACAGTGGTATCGGCGAACGCCTCCGGCGCGCCCGCATCGAGGCGGGCCTGGACGTGCCCGAGGTGTCCCGCCGGCTGCGCATGCCGGTGCGGGTGATCGAGGCGCTGGAGGCGGAGGACTGGGCCAGTCTCGACGCCCCGGTCTACATCCGCGGCCAGCTGCGCAGCTACGCGCGCCTGCTCAAGGTCCAGATCGACGACTCGGTGCCCATCGCGGCGCGGGTGGCGGTGGAGCCCAGCCGGCTGCAGCCGCGCACCTATACGCCGCCGATCCAGCGCATGGCCGAGAAGCTGATGGGGCGGATGGTCTACATCGTGATCACCGCGCTGATCGTGGTGCCGGTGTGGATGGCCACCCGCAGCCATCTCGACGGGACCGCCACCACCGCCTCGCTCGACACCCCGGTCGCCGGCGGCGACCCGCAGCCGCAGCAGGCGCCGGCCCGTCCGCGGCCGATGGTGGCGTCGATGACCGCGCTGCCGCCGCGCGCGGCCGAGCGCGTCCGCGCCGCGCCCGCGCTGAGCCTGCATTTCGGGCAGGACAGCTGGGTCGAGATCAGCGCCCCGGACGGCGAGCGCATCGAGCAGGGGCTGATGAAGGCGGGCGAGCAGCGCGAGTTCGAGGCCGGCAGGGTCGGGCACGTGGTGCTCGGAAACGCCGGCGCCGTGGAGGTCCGGCAGCACGGGCGCATTCAGGATCTGGCTGCCTTCCAGCGCGCGAACGTGGCGCGCTTTACGGTATCCTCTGACGGCTCGCTCGCCCCGGCCGAACAGTAGCGCCGGCGGGCGCAGGGCCGCGCGACGACCCACATTCCTGTTGATCCACTGCGGCAACAGGCCCGATCCACGATCCCGGCCGGCACCGCGGTGCGCGCGTCCGGGACAGCATGGCAATGGCGATACATGGCGCTGGACGAACTGCTCGACGAGCATGAACAGGGTGAACGGGTTCGCGACTGGCTGCGCAGCAATGCGCCCGGTCTGATCGGAGGGCTGGTCCTCGGCCTGTGCATCATCTTCGGCTGGAGATGGTGGACCGAGCAGGCCCACGCCAAGCGCATCGCGACCGGCGACAGCTACCGCGCGGTGCAGGAGAGCATCGGCGCCGGCAACCTGAAACAGGCTGCGGAACAGGCCCAGGCCCTGGCCGACAGCGCCTACGCCGGGCTGGTGGCGCTGGACCTGGCCAAGGCCCAGGTCGAGGCCGGCGAGTCCGAGGCCGCCATCGCCACCCTGCGTGCGGCCAGCCAGGACGAGGACGCCGGCCTCGCCGCCGTGGTCCGCCAGCGCCTGGCGCGGCTGCTGATCGATACCGGCAAGGCCGAGGAGGCGCTGGGCCTGCTCGCCGGCGCCGACGATGCGGCGTCGCGGGAGACCCGCGGCGACGCCCATTTCGCGCTGGGCCGGGCGGAACAGGCGGCCACCGAATACCAGGCCGCGCTGCGCCAGCTGGACGTTGCCTCGCCGCAGCGGATGCTGGTCGAACTCAAGCTGGGCGAAGCCGGCGGCGCGCCGGAAGCCGAAGAGGTGGAATCCTGATGCGCCGGCAACGCAAGACGTTCGCGGTGGCCCGTACCCTGGCCATCGCCGCCTGCTGCGCCCTCGCGCTGGGCGGCTGCTCGACAATGAAGGGCTGGTTTGGCGGCGGCGAGAAGTCGGCGGCCAAGAAGGCGTCCGAGCCCGCGGAGCTGGTCGACTTCACCCCCACGGCCTCGGTGTCGCGGATCTGGTCGGCCGGCGTGGGCAAGGGCGAAGGCCGGCTGGGCCTGCGCCAGGCGCCCGTGGTCGCCGACGGCCGCGTCTTCGCCGCCGCGCTGTCCGGTGGCGTCCATGCCCTGGACCTGCACAGCGGCTCGCGCGCCTGGCATCACGACAGCGATATCGCCATCAGCGGCGGTCCCGGCGTGGGCGACGGCCTGGTGGTGGTGGGTGGGCTCAAGGGCGAGGTGCTGGCGCTGGACGCCGCCACCGGCGCCGAGCGCTGGAGCGCCCGGGTGCTCAGCGAGGTGATCGCGCCGCCGACCATCGGCCAGGGCATCGTGCTGGTGCGCTCCAACGATGGCCGCCTGACCGCGTTCGATGCCGATTCGGGTGAGCGGCGCTGGTTCTGGGTGCAGGAACTGCCGTCGCTGACGGTGCGCGGCAACGACGCCGCGGCGCTGGGGCCGGGCTTCGTCTTCGTCGGCAACGACGACGGCACGGTGACCGCGCTGGGCCTGGCCGATGGCCGCCAGCTGTGGGAGCTGACCGTGGCCGAGCCTGATGGCCGCACCGAGCTCGACCGCATGGCCGACGTCGACGGCACCCCGGTCCTCGACGGCACGATCCTCTATGCCAGCAGCTTCAAGGGCAAGACGCTGGCGGTCGACGCCCCCAGCGGCCGCATCATCTGGATCAGCGACCACGGTGGTCCCAACCGCCCCGGCCTCACCATCGACAAGGTGCTGGTGGCGGACGTGGCCGGATCGGTCTGGGCCGTCGACCGCAGCAGCGGCACGGCGGCGTGGCAGCAGCCGGCGCTGGCCCGGCGTTCGCCCGGCGCGGTCGCGGTGCACGGAGATTTCGCGGTGGTCGGCGACTACGACGGCTATCTGCACTGGCTGCGCCTGAGCGACGGCGCGCTGGCCGCACGTGACCGCGCCGGCCGTTCCGCGATCCGCGGGGCGCCGGTCGTGGCCGACGGCGTGCTGCTGGTGCAGAACGTCGACGGCGACCTGAGCGCCTGGCGGGTGCAGTAGGCGCCGGGAGCCGGGATCGGGAAGCGGCCGGTCCGGGAGCGACCCCGGGCTGCGCTCCCTGGGTTCACCGGGCGTCGTGAAGGCGGGCTTCGCCGTCCGGGCGCTGCGTCCATGCCGATGGCGGGTTACGCTGCGCTGGCGCGTGGCCTGCGGCGTGGCGGTTTTCCGCCACCGGCCGCGATCCCGCGCCGCTGAATTCCCGTCCACCCCCATCCCGCCTGCGCCCGCCGACACCGACTGCCCGCCATGCTTCCTTCCGTCGCCCTCGTGGGCCGCCCCAATGTCGGCAAGTCGACGCTGTTCAATGCCCTGACCCGCACCCGCGACGCGCTGGTGCACGACGAGCCGGGCGTGACCCGCGACCGCAACTACGGCGTCTGCAGGCTGGACGAGGACCACCCCTTCGTGCTGGTGGACACCGGCGGCATCGCCGGGGCGGAGGAGGGGCTGGCCGGGGCAACCGCGCGGCAGTCGCGTGCGGCCGCCGCGGAGGCGGATCTGGTGCTGTTCGTGGTCGACGGCCGCGAGGGCCCTTCGGCGCTCGACGACGAGATCCTGCGCTGGCTGCGCAAGGCCTCCCGGCCCACCTTCCTGGTGATCAACAAGAGCGACGGCATCGATGTGCGCGCGGCCATGGCCGAGTTCTCCCGCTACGGCTTCGCCGACGTGTTCGCGGTGTCCTCGGCGCACCGGCAGGGGATCGACGACCTGGCCGACGCGGTCCTGGACAGGCTGCCCGGGGACGGCGAGGCCGAGGTGCTGGACGACGATCCCGGGCGCATCCGCGTCGCCTTCGTCGGCCGCCCCAACGTCGGCAAGTCGACCCTGGTCAACCGGATCCTCGGCGAGGAGCGGATGATCGCGTCCGATGTCCCCGGCACCACCCGTGACTCGATCGCGGTGGACCTGGAGCGCGACGGCCGCAAGTACCGCCTGATCGATACCGCCGGCATCCGCCGCAGGTCGAAGGTCGACGAGGCGGTGGAGAAGTTCTCCATCATCAAGACCCTGCAGGCGATCGAGCAGTGCCAGGTGGCGGTGATCCTGCTCGACGCCAGCGAGGGCGTGACCGACCAGGACGCCAGCGTGCTCGGCGCGGTGCTCGACGCCGGGCGCGCGCTGGTGGTCGCGGTCAACAAATGGGACGGCCTGAGCAGCTACCAGCGCGAGCAGGTCGAAGCCCTGCTGTCGCGCAAGCTCGCCTTCGTGCCCTGGGCCGAGGCCGTGCGGATCAGCGCGATGCACGGCTCGGGCCTGCGCGAGCTGTTCCGTGCGGTGCACCGCGCGCACGCCTCCGCCAACCGGCGCTTCGGCACCTCGGAAGTCACCCGTGCGCTGGAGATCGCCTGCGAGTCCAACCCGCCGCCCATGGTCCGCGGCCACGCGCCCAAGCTGCGCTTCGCCCATCCGGGCGGCGAGAACCCGCCGACGATCGTGGTCCACGGCAGCCGCCTGCACACGCTGCCCGACAGCTACCGCCGCTATCTGGAGAACTTCTTCCGCAAGCGCTTCAAGCTGGTCGGCACGCCGGTGCGCCTGGTCTTCAAGGAAGGCGAGAATCCGTACAAGGACCGCAGGAACGAACTGAGCGAGCGCCAGATCGCGAAGAAGAAGCGGCTGATCCGCCACGTCAAGCGCGGCAAGTGAGCGGCGGCGTGGCATCTGCGGCGATCGGCATACCCGGCGACATCACCCTGGGCATCATTGCCGGCGGCCGCGCCACGCGCCTGGGCGGGCGCGACAAGGCCTGGCTGCAGCGCGGCGGCGAAGCACAGGTGCTGCGCTGGCGGCGGCGCTTCGCACCCGAGGTCGCGGCGATCCTGGTCAGCAGCAACCGGGACGGGGAGCGGCTGGCGGCCGAGGGCCTGGCGGCGGTGCCGGACCGGATCGCCGGCGCCGGGCCGATGTCGGCGCTCGATGCGCTGGCCCGGGCCTGCACCACGCCGTGGCTGTTCACCGTGCCGGTTGACCTGGTGGGCGTCAACGACTGCCTGGTGCAGAGCCTGGCCGCGGTGGCGGGCGACACGGGCGCGTTCGCCGAGGACGACGACGGCCCGCAGCCGCTGGTCGCACTGTGGCGCGTGGACCGGCTGCGCGCGGCCGCCGATGCCGCCCTCGACGGGCGCAGGCTGCAGGTGCAGGCGCTGCAGGCCGGGCTGGGCATGACACCGCTGCGGCTGTCCGGGGTACGCTTCGGCAACCTCAACACGCCCGAAGACCTCGCTTCGGCCGGCTTCGACCCGTCATGAGCAGCGCAGACCAGCCAGGTTTCCCGACCCGCATCGCCTTCACCCGGGCGCAGGCCATCGTGCGCGAGGTCGCGGCGGCACGCCGCCTGCCCGCGGTGCGCACGGCGCTCGCCCGCGCGCACGGCATGGTGCTGGCGCAGGAGGTGGTGGCGGTGCTCGCCCAGCCGCCGTTCGACAACGCCGCGATGGACGGTTTCGCCCTGCGCCACGCCGATCTCGAAGCGGCGGGCGAGGCCGGCCTGCAGCTGGCCGGCGAGCAGTTCGCAGGTCGCGCGCTGGGCCTGGAGGTGGCGGCCGGGCAGTGCATCCGCATCACCACCGGCGCGCCGATGCCGGCCGGCGCCGATACCGTGGTGATGAAGGAGGACACCGAAGCGACGGGCGATCGCGTCCGGTTCCTCACCGCGCCCGACAAGGGGCGGCACGTCCGCCGGATGGGCGAGGACACCGCCGTCGGCGAGCGCCTGCTGCGCCCCGGCGACGTGCTCACCCCGGCCCGGATCGCGCTGGCCGCCTCGCAGGGGCTGCCCGAGCTGGAGGTGGCAAGGCGGCCGACGGTGGCGGTCTTCGCCAGCGGCGACGAACTGGTCGAGCCGGGGATGCCGCTGCTTCCTGGCCAGATCCACAACTCCAACCGCGACATGCTGATGGGCCTGCTGCGCGCGGAGGGCCTGGAGCCGGTGGCGCTGCCGACGCTGCCCGACGAGATGGCCGGCATCACCTCCGCGCTGCGCCACGCCGCCGAGGCCTTCGATCTGATCCTCACCTGCGGCGGCGTCTCCGCCGGCGAGAAGGACCTGCTGCCGGAGCTGCTGCAGCGGCGTGGCCGCGTGCACTTCTGGAAATCGCGGATGAAGCCGGGTATGCCGGCGCTGTTCGCCGACGGCGGCAGCCTCGGCCCGGCGCTGCTGCTGTGCCTGCCGGGCAATCCAGTCTCGGTGCTGGCCACCTTCCTCGCCTTTGCCCGGCCGCTGCTCGACGGCATGCAGGGCAGGGCGCCGCGGCCGGCCTGGCGCGCGCGTCTGGCGGCACCGTGGGCCAAGCGCCACCAGCGCCATGAATTCCTGCGCGGCCGGCTCTCGGTTGGCGACGACGGCCAGCTGTGGGTGGAGCCCAACCCCGCCGACGGCTCCCACCGCATGCGCGCCGCTGCCGATTCCGATGCCCTGATCGCCCTGCCCGAGGGCCTGGCCGACTTCGCCGCCGGCGACGTGGTGGAAGTGGTGCCCTATTAGTGCGGCAAATGGTGCCGGGGACAATTGTTGCGGGGAGGGACGCCGTGACAGGCACCTGCACCGGTGCGGCGCCCGCGAGCGCCGCCTGTGCCGGGGTTCACTACCCGTGCAAGCCGCGGCGGCGATAATCCCGGGATGCCTGTGACCGAACTGACCCCACGCGAAGCCAACCTGCGCCTGGCCCAGGGCGCCATCCTGGTCGACGTGCGCGAGGACCACGAACGCGTGCTCGGCATGGCCGAAGGCGCGCGCGGGATTGCCCGCGCCGAGCTGGAGGCCGCGCCAATGGAGTATCTGCCCGACCGCGAGGCCGATGTCCTGCTGATCTGCCAGACCGGCGGCCGCTCGCGGCTGGCGGTCGAACAGCTGCAGCGGGCAGGCTACCGGCGGGTGTCGTCGGTGCGCGGTGGTACCGCCATGTGGCAGGCCGAAGGGCTGCCGGTGACGCGGCCCGAGGCGCGCGTCGATACCGATTTCCACGAGCGCTACGCGCGCCACCTCGGCCTGCCCGAGATCGGCAGCCGCGGCCAGCGCCGGCTGGAGGCGGCCAGCGTGCTGATGGTCGGCGCGGGCGGTCTGGGCTCGCCGGCCGCGTTCTACCTGGCCGCCGCCGGCATCGGGCAGCTGCGGATCGTCGATGACGACGTGGTCGACCGCAGCAACCTGCAGCGCCAGATCCTGCACGTGGATGCGGATGTCGGCGTGGCCAAGGTCGCTTCGGCCCGATCGCGGCTGTCCGCGCTCAATCCGCGGGTTTCGATCGACGCGGTCCAGCAGCGGCTGACTTCGGACAACGTCGAGCAGTCCCTGCACGACGTGGACCTGGTGATCGACGGTGGCGACAACTTCCCCGTCCGCTACCTGCTCAACGATGCCTGCGTGCGCCTGGGCAAGCCGCTGGTCTACGGCGCGGTGCACCGCTTCGAAGGCCAGGTGGGCGTGTTCGACGCTGGCCGCCGGCGCGGGGTGGTGCCGTGCTACCGCTGCCTGTTCCCCGAACCGCCGCCGCCGGAAGCGGCGCCCAACTGCAGCGAGGCCGGCGTGCTGGGCGTGCTGCCGGGCGTGATCGGCATGCTGCAGGCGACCGAGGCGATCAAGCTGCTGCTGGGGCTGGGCGACTCCCTGACCGGCCGCATCCTGCATTTCGACGCGCTGGCGATGCGTTTCCGCGAAACCCGGCTGCCGCCCGATCCCGAGTGCCCGCTGTGCGCGCCGGGGCGTGAGTTCCCGGGGTATATCGACTACCAGGCGTTCTGCGCGGGCGGGTGATGCGCCCGCGGTTCCCGGTCGGGAGCGGGGACGTGGATGTGGGGAGGGAGGGCTCCGCCTGACGGCGCTCGGGCAGCGGGCCCTTCGCAGGAGCGCCGTCAGGCGCGGCCGCTTGCCTCCAGCAGCCCCGCGCCCCGTGTGAGAGGCGCCCCTACCGCCCGCCCCGCATGAACCCCTCCAGCGCGTCCCCGAACGCCGGAAACCCGCCGATATCGTTGTGATCGGCCTCCGCGATCGTGACCACTTCGGGCACCACCGGCAGCGCGCGGATCAGCGCATCGGTGTTCGCCGCCGGGATGACTTCGTCGCGGCCGGCGCGGATCACCAGCACCGGCCGGCGGTAGTCCGCCAGAGACTGGTGCGAGGGGTAGGCGTCGCGCAGCAGCCAGCGCACCGGCAGCCACGGGTAATGCGCGCCGGCCACGTTGGCCAGGCTGTCGAAGGGCGTGATCAGCGCCAGCCGGTCCGCCGGGCGCCGCGCGGCGACGTGGCTGGCGACGCCGCTGCCCAGGCTGCGGCCGATCAGCGAGACCGGCTGGCCGGGATGCCGCGCCTGGATGTCGTCGAACAGCGCCAATGCATCGTCGAGCAGGGCCGGCCCGGCGGGGGTGCCGTCGCTGGCGCCGTAGCCGCGATAGGCGGGCAGGTAGACGGTACGGTCCGGGAACAGGCGCGAAAAATCGTCGCGGTTGGCCTGCACCGCCTCGGCGTTGCCGCCGAAATAGAGGATCGCCGACGGCCTGCCCGGATTGACCACCCAGCCGCGCAGCACTGCGTCGCCGCGATCGAGGCTGTAGCCGGTGCCCGCGGCATCGGCGCGGGTGAAGGCGGGGAAGTAGATCATCTGGCGCTGGACGAGGAACAGCCAGGCGCAGATCCCCGCATAGGCCAGCAGCGCGGCGCCCGCCAGCCACGGCAGCACCGGTTTCATCAACCGCTCATTGGCCGCGGCGCTGCGCGGCCTCGAACGCGGCCAGCTGCTCCGGGGTCGCCTCGCGCTGGTGCTTCGCCTTCCACTGTGCGAAGGGTTCACCGTAGACCGCCTCGCGCGCCTCGTCCTTGTCCATCGCGATGCCGCGCGCGGCGGCGGCGTCGCGGTACCAGTCGGCCAGGCAGTTGCGGCAGAAGCCGGCGAGGATCATCAGCTCGATGTTCTGCACGTCGGGCCGCTGTTCGAGCAGATGCGCGCGCAGGCGGCGGAACACCGCCGCCTCGATCGCGGTGGTTTCGGAATCCAGGGTGTTGGCGCTCATGGCCGCGCTCCGGTTCGTGCGAGAATGGGTCCGACTTTAGCACCCGCACACCGCATGACCGCACGCATCCTCGATGGCAGGCGCATCGCCGACGCGCTGCTGGACGAGCTCAAGTCCCGCGTCGATGCACGCGTTGCCGCCGGCGGCGCCCGCCCGGGCCTGGCGGTGGTGCTGGTGGGCAATGACCCGGCCTCGCAGTCCTACGTGCGCAACAAGCGCCGTGCAGCCGGGAAGGTCGGCATCCAGGCTTTCGATTTCGACCTGCCCACGGGCACGACAGAAGCCGAACTGCTGGCGTTGATCGACCGGCTCAATGCCGATCCCGCGGTGCACGGCATCCTGGTCCAGCTGCCGCTGCCGGGTATCCGCGACGCCACCCGCCTGATCCACCGCATCGACCCGCGCAAGGACGTCGACGGCTTCCACCCCGAGAACGTCGGCCACCTGGCGCTGCGCCAGTTCGGCCTGCGCCCGTGCACGCCGCGCGGCATCACCACGCTGCTGGCCTGGACCGACCGCCCGGTGCGCGGCCAGAGCGCGACCATCGTCGGCGTCAGCAACCACGTCGGCCGGCCGATGGCACTGGAGCTGATGATCGCCGGCTGCACGGTGACCAGCTGCCACAAGTTCACGCCGCCCGAGGTGCTCAGGCGGCACGTGGGCGAGGCCGACATCCTGGTGGTGGCGGTGGGCAGGCCCGGCCTGATCCCGGGCGACTGGGTCAAGCCCGGGGCGGTGGTGATCGACGTGGGCATCAACCGGCTCGACGACGGCCGCCTGACCGGCGACGTCGAGTTCGCGCCGGCCGCCGAGCGCGCCAGCTGGATCACGCCGGTGCCGGGCGGGGTGGGGCCGATGACGGTCGCCACCCTGATGCAGAATACCCTCGAAGCCGCGGAAGCCGCCGAAGCCAGCGCCGCGCGGGAATAGCGGCCCGGGCACCGGTTTTCCGCCCGCGATCCCCGATCCGGAAGCCCCGATCCCGGGTTACAATTACGCGCTTCCCCACCTCCGACGGGATCGCCGATGCTCCGCATCCAGGCTGAAGCACTGACGTACGACGACGTTTCCCTCGTCCCTGCGCACTCGATCGTCCTGCCCAAGGACGTCTCGCTCGCCACCAACCTCACCCGCTCCCTGCGCCTGAACCTGCCGATCGTCTCGGCGGCGATGGACACGGTCACCGAGGCCCGCCTCGCGATCGCCCTGGCGCAGCTGGGCGGCATCGGCATCGTGCACAAGAACCTCAGCGCCGAACGCCAGGCCGCCGAGGTGCAGCAGGTCAAGAACTTCGAGGCCGGCGTGATCCGCGAGCCGTTCACCGTCAGCCCGGACACCACCATCGGCGAGGTGCTCAAGCTCACCCGCGCGCGCAACATCTCCGGCGTGCCGGTGGTCGACGGCGGCCAGCTGGTCGGCATCGTCACCGGCCGCGACATGCGCTTCGAGAAGAAGCTCGACGATCCGGTGCGCAACATCATGACCCGCAAGGACCGCCTGGTGACGGTGAAGGAAGGCGCCAGCGACGACGAGGTCATCGGCCTGCTCCACAGGCACCGCATCGAGAAGGTGCTGGTGGTCAACGACGCCTTCGAGCTGCGCGGCCTGATCACGGTCAAGGACATCCAGAAGAAGTCCGACAATCCCAACGCCGCCTACGACCCCGATGAACAGCTGCTGGTCGGTGCCGCGGTCGGCGTCGGCGGCGACACCGAACACCGCGTCGAGCTGCTGGTCGCGGCCGGCGTGGACGTGGTCATCGTGGATACCGCGCACGGCCATTCGCAGGGCGTGATCGAGCGCGTGGCCTGGGTCAAGAAGACCTTCCCGAAGCTGCAGGTGATCGGCGGCAACATCGTCAGCGGCGACGCGGCGCTGGCGCTGATGGACGCCGGCGCGGACGCGGTGAAGGTCGGCGTCGGCCCCGGTTCGATCTGCACCACGCGCATGGTCGCGGGCGTCGGCGTGCCGCAGATCACCGCGGTGTCGATGGTCGCCGAGGCGCTGCAGGACCGCATCCCGCTGATCGCCGACGGCGGCGTCCGCTACTCGGGCGACCTGGGCAAGGCGCTGGCCGCCGGAGCGTCGACGATCATGATCGGGGGCCTGCTCGCCGGCACCGACGAGTCGCCGGGCGAGACCGAGCTGTTCCAGGGCCGCAGCTACAAGAGCTACCGCGGCATGGGCTCGCTGGGCGCGATGGAGAAGGGCTCGAAGGACCGCTACTTCCAGGATTCGGCCGACGCCGACAAGCTCGTCCCCGAAGGCATCGAAGGCCGCGTGCCCTCGCGCGGCCCGCTCAGCGGGGTGATCCACCAGCTCGCCGGTGGCCTGCGCGCGACCATGGGCTACGTCGGCTGCGCCACGATCGACGAGATGCGGAAGAAGCCGCAGTTCGTGAAGGTCTCCGGCGCCGGCCAGCGCGAGAGCCACGTCCACGACGTGCAGATCACCAAGGAACCGCCGAATTACCGGATGGGGTGAGGCAGGGCGCCTGCGCGGCACTGCCGCGCGCCCTGCCGAACGCCCGGCCATGGATGGCCGGGCCGGACTATCCGCAGCCGAAGGTGTCCCGCCAGGGATGGCCGCGGCGAATCGACACGAAGATTTCCGCGCCGCCGCCCATGACCGACATCCACTCCGACAAGATCCTCATCCTCGACTTCGGCGCGCAGTACACGCAGCTGATCGCGCGTCGCATCCGCGAGATCGGGGTGTACTGCGAGATCTGGGCCTGGGACCACGACCCCGCCGAGATCGCCGCCTTCGGCGCGAAGGGCATCATCCTCTCCGGCGGCCCGGAGTCGACCACGCTGCCCGGTGCGCCGAAGGCGCCGCAGCAGGTGTTCGACAGCGGCCTGCCGATCCTCGGCATCTGCTACGGCATGCAGACGCTGGCCGCGCAGCTGGGCGGCGCGACCGAGGCGGCGGACCAGCGCGAATTCGGCCATGCCGAGGTCGACGTGGTCTGCGCCGATGCGTTGTTCTCCGGCCTCACCGACCACCCCGGTGCGCAGCGCCTCAACGTCTGGATGAGCCACGGCGACCATGTCTCGCAGGTGCCGCCCGGCTTCACCGTCACCGCCACCACCGGCCGCATCCCGGTCGCGGCGATGGCCAACGAGGACAGGCGCTGGTACGGCGTGCAGTTCCACCCCGAGGTCACGCATACCCTGCAGGGGCAGACGCTGCTGCGCCGCTTCGTGGTCGATGTCTGCGGCTGCGACACGCTGTGGACCGCGGCCCAGATCATCGAGGACCAGATCGCCCGCGTGCGCGCCCGGGTCGGCAGCGACGAGGTGGTGCTGGGCCTGTCGGGAGGCGTCGACTCGTCGGTGGTCGCGGCGCTGCTGCACCGCGCGATCGGCGAGCAGCTGACCTGCGTCTTCGTCGACACCGGCCTGCTGCGCTGGCAGGAAGGCGACCAGGTGATGGCGATGTTCGCCGAGCACATGGGCGTCAAGGTGGTGCGCGTCAACGCCGCTGACCGCTATTTCAGGGCGCTGGCCGGTGTCACCGACCCGGAGGCCAAGCGCAAGATCATCGGCAACCTGTTCGTCGAGATCTTCGAGGAGGAATCGGCGAAGCTGAAGAACGCGAAGTGGCTGGCGCAGGGCACGATCTACCCGGACGTGATCGAGTCGGCCGGCAGCGGGACCGGCAAGGCCCACGTGATCAAGAGCCACCACAACGTCGGCGGCCTGCCCGAGCACATGAAGCTGGGCCTGGTGGAGCCGCTGCGCGAGCTGTTCAAGGACGAGGTGCGGCGCTTGGGCGTGGAGCTGGGCCTGCCGCGCAGCATGGTCTACCGCCACCCGTTCCCCGGCCCCGGCCTGGGCGTGCGCATCCTCGGCGAGGTGAAGCCCGAGTACGCCGAACTGCTGGCCAGGGCCGACGCGATCTTCATCGACGAGCTGCGCAAGGCGGACCTGTACGACCGCACCAGCCAGGCTTTCGCCGTCTTCCTGCCGGTGAAGTCCGTGGGCGTGGTCGGCGACGCGCGCGCCTACGAGTGGGTCATCGCGCTGCGCGCGGTCGAGACCGTCGACTTCATGACCGCGCACTGGGCGCACCTGCCGTACGATTTTCTCGGCGTGGTTTCCAACAGGATTATCAATGAATTACGCGGCATATCTCGCGTTGTTTATGACATCAGCGGCAAGCCGCCGGCCACCATCGAGTGGGAGTAGGCCTGCCGTGAGCGGGCACAATGGCGCCCGTCCCGCCCACGTCACGGAGCAAGCCCATGGCCAATCGCACTGACGGCGCCGAAAGCCGGGTCGGCGTCCTGGTCGACTGCGACAACGTCAAGCCCGACATCCTCGACCACGCCCTGCGCTTCGTGGCCCAGTTCGGCCGCGTGGTGGTCCGCCGCGGCTACGGCAACTCCGGCACCCTCGGCGGCCACCGCTGGCAGGCCAAGCTGACCGAGCAGGCGTTCACCCCCTGCCTGCAGTACCAGTACGCCAGCGGCAAGAACACCTCCGACATCGCCCTGGCGCTGGACGCCATGGAGATGCTGTTCGACGAGATCGTCGACACCTTCTGCATCGTCACCAGCGACTCGGATTTCGCCCACCTGTGCCGCAAGCTGCGCGAGCGCGGCGCCCTGGTGTGTATCGTCGGCGAGGAGAAGACGCCGTCGGCGCTGCGCAACGCCAGCGATCATTTCTCCGAATGGGAGCCCGATCCGCGGCCGGAGCCGGAGCCGCCGGCGGAGAGCCAGCCCAGGCCGGCCCAGCAGGCCGATGCCGGCGCCGCGAAACCCGTGGCCAAGCGGCGCCCGCTGTTCGTGGTCGACGCGGTCCGGCTGATGGCCAGCGATACCGCCGAGGGCAAGGTGGAGCTGGGCGCCCTGGGCAACTATCTGCGGCGAACGGACCCGGGCTTCACCACCAAGGCCTACGGGCACTCGGGCCTGCTCGACATGCTGCGCACCTACGACCTGCTGGAAGTGGTGCAGGAAACCGGCGGCCACTGGTCGGTGCGGCTGGCGCCCGGCGCGGCCGGGGATGCGGACGACGGCGGATGACGCTCCCGGGCGACGGGGCCTGGATGCGGCACGCCTTCGCGCTCGCCGACCGTGCCGAACGCGAGTTCGACGAGATCCCGGTCGGCGCGGTGCTGGTGGGCGCGGATGGCCGGGTCCTGGGCGAAGGCTGGAACCGCAACATCGCCGAGCACGATCCGAGCGCGCACGCCGAGATCGTCGCGCTGCGGCAGGCGGGTGCGGCCCTGGGCAACCATCGCCTCGTCGGCAGCACGCTGTACGTCAGCCTGGAGCCCTGCGCGATGTGCGCGATGGCGCTGGTGCACGCGCGGGTGGCGCGCCTGGTCTACGGCGCGGCCGATCCCAAGACCGGCGCCTGCGGCAGCGTTTTCGATCTTCTTGCCGATCCGCGCCACAACCACCGCGTCGAGGTGCTGGGCGGGGTGCTGGGAGAAGAAGCCGGCCGCCGCCTGAGCAACTATTTCCGCGCCAAGCGCGGCAAGGCGCCGCTGGACGGATGACGCGGCGGCTCAGGGGCAGCGCCGCATCGCCTCGCGGTGGCCGTCGTCCATCTCGTCGTTGACCGCGCGCACCGCCATCGCCGCCTCGCTGGCCAGCAGCACGCTGGACGCGAACATCGACAGCACGCCCAGCGCCGCCATGACCGTCGGCCACGGCCCGAAGATGTGGTCGAAGTAGGAGTCGGCCGCCACCAGCAGGCTGGTGCAGACGAAGAAGCTGATCGCCACGTGCAGGATCTGGCTCGCCCTCAGCACCAGCAGGCTGCGCCTGCGCTGCACCGCGATGCGCTGCTCGAGGATCCCGCGCAGCTCCGCGTCCTGGACTTCCGCCAGTTCCCTGAGCAGCTGCCGGGCGCGATCGATGACGCGCGCCAGCCGGGTGTTGGCGGTGGTGAGCAGCGCCGCTGTGGCGGTCAGGAAGAACGCCGGCGCGAGCATCGCGGTCAGGATCGCGTAGTGGGCGATGGTGGCGTTCTGGGGCATCGAGGCAGGGCGGCGTGGAAGGCTGGGGTATCATGCCGCGTCCCACCATTCACCGCGAGCGCATGGCAGCACAGGCAATCACGAACGGAAGCGGCCGGCTGGTCTGGATCGACCTGGAAATGACCGGGCTCGACACCGGTCGGGATTCGATCCTCGAGATCGCCACCGTGGTCACCGACGCGGAGCTCGAAGTGCTGGCGGAAGGCCCGGCCTTCGCCATCGCCCATCCGCTGCAGGCGCTGGAGGCGATGGACGAATGGAACCGGACCCAGCACGGCCGCTCCGGGCTGTGGCGGCGCGTGCTGGAGGAAGGCGTGCCGATGGCCGAAGCCGAGGCGGAGACGCTGGCCTTCCTGCACCAGTGGGTGGCGCCCGGGGAATCGCCGATGTGCGGCAACACGATCTGCCAGGACCGCCGGTTCCTGCACCGGCAGATGCCCGGGCTGGAGCGCTTCTTCCACTACCGCAACCTGGACGTGAGCACGCTCAAGGAACTGGCCCGGCGCTGGGCGCCGCAGGTGCTTGCCGGGCTCCACAAGACCGCCGCGCACACGGCGCTGAGCGACGTCCACGACTCGATCGCCGAACTGCGCCACTACCGCCGCCACCTGGCCGAATTCTCCAGCGCGGGAGCGCCGTAAGGCGCGACCGCCGGGAGCCCCGCCTCCCAGGGGTGGGCGAGGGCTGGCGGGGGCGCTAGGATCGCGCCATGGGCAACGCGCTTTCGATTCCGTCCCGCATCCTCGGCGATTCCGCCGTTCGCGCCGATCTGGTGCGCGCGGTGGCGCTGCTGGAGGCGCCGACGATCACCGCGCGGATGGCGCACGTGGTCGGCGTGCCGCTGGAGTTCGCGGTGAGCAGGCTGCCGGCGCAGGTTTCCGGGCGGATCCAGGGCGCGGTCGAGGCGGCGCTGTACAAGTCGGTGCAGGTGGCGCTGTGGAGCATGGCCAACACGCCGGGCAGGGGCGCCTCGACCCGCTGGCACAAGCTGGCGGCCGCGTCAGCCGGGGCGGTCGGCGGCGCCTTCGGATTCACCGCCCTGTTCCTCGAGCTGCCGGTGTCGACCACGATCATGATGCGCGCGGTCGCCGATGTGGCCCGCAGCGAGGGCTTCGACCTGGAGCAGCACGCCACCCGGCAGGCCTGCCTGGAGGTGTTCGCGCTCGGCGGCAACGCCAGGGGCGACGACGCCACCGAGACCGGCTACTACCTCGCCCGCGGCTTCACCGCGGACGTGATGCGGCACCTCTCGGCCGAACTGGCCGGGCATGCGGTGGGCGGGCAGGGACTGGTCACCGGGCTGGGCTCGAAGGAGGCCGGCAAATGGCTGGCCAAGCTGGTCGAGAAGGTCGCCAGCCGCTTCGGCGTGGTGGTGACCGAGAAGTTCGCCGCGCAGGCGGTGCCCGTGGTCGGGGCCGCGGCCGGCGCGGCGCTCAACACCATGTTCACCGACTACTACCAGGACATGGCGCGCGGGCACTTCATCGTGCGCCGGCTGGAGCGGCAGTACGGCGAATCCGAAACACGGCGCGCCTACAGCGAACTGGCGAGCAGCCGGCGAGCCTGATTGCGGCGGCGTGAAGAGCCGGGCCCCCGCCCCGGTCCTCCCCCGCAAGCGGAGGAGGGAGCCGGAAGCAACGACGGGGCGCTCTGTTTCTTCTTCCCCCGCTTGCGGGGGAAGGCGCTGTGAACCGCATGTTCTCCCCCACCTGCGCCTGATCCGCCCCTCCCGCCCGCGCAGCGGGGGGAGGTTGGGAGGGGGGAGCGTCAGGGGCAGCGCCACTCCGGCTTCAGCCGGCGCCGCGTCCCGATCTGCGCCGGCCCGCCTCCGGCGCCCCGGTACGCCTCAGCGCGCGGCCTTCGACTTCGCCAGCTTCAGCCAGGTGTCGACCACGGTGTCCGGATTGAGCGACACCGATTCGATGCCCTCGTCCATCAGCCACTGCGCCAGGTCCGGATGGTCGCTGGGGCCCTGGCCGCAGATGCCGACGTACTTGCCGCGGGCGCGCGCGGTCTTGATCGCCAGCGACAGCAGCTTCTTCACCGCCGGGTCGCGCTCGTCGAACAGGTGGGCAACGATGGACGAGTCGCGGTCCAGGCCCAGGGTGAGCTGGGTGAGGTCGTTGGAGCCGATCGAGAAGCCGTCGAAGATGTCGAGGAACTCGTCGGCCAGCAGCGCGTTCGAGGGCACCTCGCACATCATGATGATCTTGAGTCCGTCCTCGCCCTGGCGCAGGCCGTTCTTCGCCAGCACCTCGATCACCTTGCGGCCTTCCTCCAGCGTGCGCACGAAGGGCACCATCACCCAGAGGTTGCTCAGCCCCATCTCGTTGCGCACCCGCAGCACTGCGCGGCATTCGAGCGCGAAGGCCTCGGCGAACGAGGGATCGACGTAGCGGCTGGCGCCGCGGAAGCCGATCATCGGGTTCTCCTCGTGCGGCTCGTAGTTCGGGCCGCCGATGAGGTTGGCGTACTCGTTGGACTTGAAGTCCGACAGGCGCACGATCACCGGGTTGGGCGCCACCGAGGCGGTCAGGGTGGCGATGCCCTCGGCGAGCCGGTCGACGTAGAAATCCACCGGCGAGGCATAGCCGGCGATCTTCTCGTCGATCTTCTTCTTCGTCGCCGCGTCCTGCCTGTCGTATTCGAGCAGGGCGTTGGGATGCACGCCGATGTGCGCGGCGATGATCATCTCCAGCCGCGCCAGGCCGATGCCGGCGTTGGGCAGCTGGCCGAAGTCGAAGGCGCGCTCGGGGTTGGCGACGTTCATCATGATCTTGAGCGGCGCCTCGGGCATCGACGACAGGTCGGTGGTGATGCGCTCGAAGGGCAGGGCCGCGTCATAGATGAAGCCGGTATCGCCCTCGGCGCAGCTGACCGTGACCGGCTTGCCGTCCTCGATCGCGTCCAGCGCGTTGCCGGTGCCGACCACGGCGGGCACGCCCAGCTCGCGGGCGATGATCGCGGCGTGGCAGGTGCGGCCGCCGCGGTTGGTGACGATCGCGGCCGAACGCTTCATCACCGGCTCCCAGTCCGGATCGGTCATGTCGGCCACCAGCACGTCGCCCGGCTGCACCCGGGCCATGTCGTCCAGCGAACGCACCACGCGGGCGACGCCGCTGCCGATCTTCTGGCCGATGGCGCGGCCTTCGGCGATCACCGTGCCGCGCTGCTCCAGCGAGTAGCGCTCGATCTGCGTCGCCTTGGCGCGCGACTTCACCGTTTCCGGGCGCGCCTGCACGATGAACAGCTTGCCGCTGACGCCGTCCTTCGCCCACTCGATGTCCATCGGCCGGCCGTAGTGCTGCTCGATCACCAGTGCCTGCTTCGACAGCTCCTGCACGTCGGCGTCGGAGATGGAGAAGGTGCGGCGCAGTTCGGCCGGCGTGTCCTCGATGCGCACGCGCTCGCCGGGCTGGTCGGAGTAGACCATGCGCAGCTGCTTGGCGCCGATCGAACGGCGCAGGATCGCCGGCTTGCCCGCCCTGAGCGTGGGTTTGTAGACGTAGAACTCGTCCGGGTTCACCGCGCCCTGCACGACCATCTCGCCCAGGCCGAAGCTCGAGGTCACGAACACCACGTCGCGGAAGCCCGACTCGGTGTCGAGCGTGAACAGCACGCCCGAGGCGCCCACGTCCGAGCGCACCATCAGCTGCACGCCGGCGGAGAGGAACACGTCCTCGTGCTTGAAGCCGTGATGCACGCGGTAGGCGATGGCGCGGTCGTTGTAGAGGCTGGCGAAGACCTCCTTGACCTTGTGCACCACGTCGTCCGCGCCGGTGACGTTGAGGAAGGTTTCCTGCTGGCCGGCGAAGGAGGCGTCGGGCAGGTCTTCGGCGGTGGCCGAGGAGCGCACCGCGACCGCCGCCTCGCCGCCGCCGTTGTCCGCGCACAGCTTTGCGTAGGCCTGGCGGATGTCGCGGTCCAGCTCCGGCTGCAGCGGCGCGTCGATCACCCAGCCGCGGATCTCGCCGCCGGCCGCGGTGAGGGCGGGCACGTTTTCCACGTCGAGCGGCGCCAGCCGGTCGAAGATGCGCTGGTGCAGGTCGTTGTGGGCGATGAAGGCCTTGAACGCGTCGGCCGTGGTCGCGAAGCCGCCCGGCACCGAAACCCCCAGGCCGGACAGTTCGCCGATCATCTCGCCGAGCGAGGAATTCTTGCCGCCGACCTGGGCCAGGTCGGTCAGGCGCAGGTCGTGCAGCCAGAGGATGTTAGCGGTGGGGTTGCTCAAGATCGGGCTCCGGAATCGGGGTGTGGAGGGCCTGGATCGCGCCTGGCGCCACCGAAACGGTTATTTTAGCCGCTATGCCGGCGAGCGTGCCGACAGTTGCGAAGGAGACGATCCTTGTCCGAGTTGCGCCCAGTGTTCTACGTCTCCGATGGCACCGGCATCACCGCCGAAACCATCGGCCACAGCCTGCTCACCCAGTTCAGCCAGACCCGGTTCGAAACCACCCGGATTTCCTTCGTCGACAGCCTGGAGCGGGCCGAGGAGGCGGCGGAGAAGATCCGCGAGACCGGCCAGGCCTGCGGGGTGCGCCCGATCGTGGTCAACACCTGCGTGGACCCGCAGATCAGCCAGGCGATCACCGACAGCGGCGCCCTGATCTTGGACGTGTTCGCCCCGTTCATCGAGCCGCTGGAAGTCGAGCTGGGCGAGCGCCGCCAGGCGCGGGTGGGGCATGCCCACGGCATCGTGGATTTCGACACCTACCACCGCCGGATCAACGCCATCAACTACGCGCTGACCCACGACGACGGCATGTCGGTCAACTACGACGAAGCCGACCTGATCCTGGTGGCGGTCTCGCGCGCCGGCAAGACCCCGACCTGCGTCTACCTGGCCCTGCAGCACGGGGTCAGCGCCGCCAACTATCCGTTGACCGACGAGGACCTGGAGCAGGACCGGCTGCCCAGGCGGCTGCGCGAGCACCGCAGCAAGCTGTTCGGGCTGACGATCGACCCGGTGCGGCTGCAGCAGATCCGCCAGGAGCGCAGGCCCAACTCGCGCTACGCCGAGCTGGAGACCTGCAGGCGCGAGGTCGCCCAGGCCGAGGCGATGTTCAGGGCCGAGCGGGTTCCGGTGCTGAGCACCACGCACGTGTCGATCGAGGAAATCGCCAGCAAGGTGATGTCCACCCTGGGCATCCGGCGCGGCATGTTCTGAAGCATCCGGCGGGCCGGCGTGCGGCAACCCGGAGCATTTGCGCAAAACCCCTGATTCCAAGGGTCAACAGTCGACAAGTTATGGGCTGCGGACGCGTCCGTCAATGCTGCCCGCGCGCGCTGCCAGCGTGTAGCATCGGGTCCATGACCCAGGTCGCCGCCCGCAGGACGCAGCTCCCCAGACTCAGCCGTTTCGGCTGGCTGATGGGGCTGTATGCGGAGAATTTCCGGCGCATGACCCGCCTGTTCGAACCGGTCGACCTGGCGGTGGGCAGCTACGTCTCGCGGACCGGAGACGGCATCGACGTGCGCCTGGACATCATCGAACAGCACCGCTACACCACCCAGATGCGCCTGAGCTACGCCATGCGCGATCCGGTCACCGGCGAGCCCGATCCGTCGGCCTGGCTGCGGATGTACCGCGACGCGCGCCAGGCCGAGGCCACGCACTGCTACATCGGCCGGCGCTGGCAGGACGTCATCGGCATGTATCCGCCGCCCGCGCAGGTGCTCGACCACCGCCACCGGATGAACACCTTCCTCGGCAAATGGCTGCAGTACCTGGCCGAAAGCGGCCACGGCGTGGCCACCCTGCATCGGGACGCCACCGCGGTACCGGTCCTGGCCGCCGTCTCCGGACGCGTTCAGCGTCCGGGCACCGTCCACAGGTAGATCACCCGGTCGTCGACCACCCGGGTCTGCTCCGGGGGCCACGCGTCGCCCATGTCGAAGGAGTGGCTGACGATGCGCGTGCCCGGCGCCAGTTCCGAGACCAGCTTCGGCCGCAGCCGGATGTTCAGGCCCTGCAGCAGGTACAGGGTGACCACGGAGGCCTCGCCGATGTCGGAAGTGAACAGGTCCTGCTGCAGGAATTCGACCCGGTCGCCCACCCCGGCGCGTTCGGCGTTGGCGCGCGCCTCCCGGATCCTGAGCGGATCGATGTCGATGCCGACCGCGCGGATGCCGTGGCGGCGCGCGGCGGCGATCGGGATGCGGCCGTCGCCCGAGCCCAGGTCGTAGAGCACGTCGTCCTTGCCGACCCTGGCCAGCTCCAGCATCGCCGCGACCACCGGCTCCGGGGTCGGCACGTAGATCACGTCCGGCTCGCGCTCGGGGCGCATGGCCGGATCGAGCACCAGGGCGGCCTCGGCCGGATCCATCCGGGTGGCGGTCACCCCGGGCGTCTCGCCGTCCACGGTGGCGATGATCAACGGCTCCGGCTCCGGCCGCGCGGCAGCCGCGGGCTCCGCTGCTGCCGGCGCTGTCGGGGGTTCGGGTTGCCCGCTGCACCCGGCCAGCAGGAGGAACAGGATGGCGGCCAGGCGGGGCAGGGCGCCGGCAGGATTCATGGACTGGGCTCGCGGAAGCGGCGGGAGTTTGGCGAAGCCGGGTCGACCGCAGCTTTCCCGGCGTCTGCGGGAAACCATACTCCGCCCGCGACGTCGGCGGGCGATCGCGCGGACAGGCAGCATCCGCGGCGCGCGGCAGCCGCATCGTGGCGGCAACCGGCCGCGCTTGCACGAAACCGCGGCGGCCGATAGAATTCCGCGCTTCCAGTCCGTGGGGCCATAGCTCAGCTGGGAGAGCGCTTGCATGGCATGCAAGAGGTCGCCGGTTCGATCCCGGCTGGCTCCACCACCCTCCAAGGGGCAGCCTCGCCCGATGGAGCCGGTTCCATACAGCGTCCCCATCGTCTAGAGGCCTAGGACACAACCCTTTCACGGTTGCGACCGGGGTTCGAATCCCCGTGGGGACGCCATTTGATCTGCATGCAGGGTCGCCCCAGGGCGGCCCTTCGTGTTTCCGGGCCGAGGCGCGGAGCAATGGCCCGTTCAAGGCGAGCCCCGACTCCATTCCCCGCAATGGCAGGGCGGGCATCCCCACGGCAGCCGGCCGAACTGGAAATCTTCCCCTCACTGGGAGATGAACCCAAAAAAGGGCCGCCGGAGCGGCAATCCAGCTGCGCCCGGCGCGCTTTGGCGTCTTGCTGGCGAGGATCGGACGCCTGTTGCCTGCGCAGGGTGTGTCAGCCAGAAGTCGTCATCCCGGCGAACGCCGGGATCCATTTTGCTCTTGCCCGCACGTTGCGGGAATCAACATGGATCCCAGCTTTCGCTGGGATGACGGAATCGGTGTGTTCGCCGGGATGACGGGATCGGTGTGTTCGCCGGGATGACGGGATTGGTGTGTCCGCCAGGATGACGGTCTGGACGCGGCCGGGATGACGGCTCGGATGTGGGGTGGACGGCGATCCAGCTGCCTCCGGCACGCTTCGGCCCGGTACGGGCGAGGAGCGGAAGCCTGTTGCCTGCGCAGGGTGCGTCAGCCAGAAGTCGTCATCCCGGCGAACGCCGGGATCCATTTGGCTCCTTGGTGAAGGGGACGGAAATCAACATGGATCCCAGCTTTCGCTGGGATGACGGAATCGGTGTGTCCGCCGGGATGACGGGATTGGTGTGTCCGCCAGGATGACGGTCTGGACGCGGCCGGGATGACGGCTCGGATGTGGGGTGGACGGCGATCCAGCTGCCTCCGGCACGCTTCGGCCCGGTACGGGCGAGGAGCGGAAGCCTGTTGCCTGCGCAGGGTGCGTCAGCCAGAAGTCGTCATCCCGGCGAACGCCGGGATCCATTTGGCTCCTTGGTGAAGGGGACGGAAATCAACATGGATCCCAGCTTTCGCTGGGATGACGGCCTGCACGCGGCCCGGGATGACGGCCTGGATGCGGCCCGAAATGACGGCTCGGATGCGGCGAGCATGACGGCTCGGATGTGGGGTGGACGGCGTTCCAGCTGCCTCCGGCACGCTTCGGCCCGGTACGGGCAAGGATCGGAAGCCTGTTGCCTGCGCAGGATGCGTCAGCCCGAAGTCGTCATCCCGGCGAACGCCGGGATCCATTTTGCTGTTGCCCGCACGTTGCGGGAATCAACATGGATCCCAGCTTTCGCTGGGAGGACGGCCTGCACGCGGCCCCGGGATGACGGCCTGGATGCGGCGGCGACGCGGCAGGCTGCTTGACGGTCAATATATGAACATGTTTTCATATATCAAATATATGTATTGCCGCCGACGCGACGCCATGCACGCCCACGATCACGCGCACGACCACCACCACGGCCATTCCCACGCAACGGTGGTGACACGCGACAACGAGCGCAAGGTGCTGCTGGCGTTCGCGCTGACCTTCGCCTTCATGGTCGTCGAGGTGGTTGGCGGCGCCATGTCCGGATCGCTGGCGCTGATCGCCGACGCCGGACACATGCTCACCGATGCCGCGGCGCTGGCGCTGGCCTATGCCGCGTTCCGCTTCGGCCGGCGGGTGGCCGACGACCGGCGCTCGTTCGGCTACCTGCGCTTCGAGGTGATCGCAGGGCTGATCAACGCCATCACCCTGTTCGCGATCGTCGGCTGGATCCTGTACGAGGCCTGGCAGCGCTTCCAGCAGCCGCAGCAGGTGCTGGCCGGTCCGATGCTGGCCGTGGCCGTGGGCGGGCTGCTGGTCAACCTGGTGGTGTTCCGCATTCTCACCAGGGGCGGGGACGACCACGTCAACATCCGCGGCGCGGCGCTGCACGTGCTGGGCGACCTGCTGGGATCGGTGGCGGCCATCGTCGCCGCGATCGTCATCCACTTCAGCGGATGGATGCCGATCGACCCGATCCTCTCGGTGCTGGTATCGCTGCTGATCCTGCGCAGCGCCGGGAAGCTGTTCCTGTCCTCGCTGCACATCCTGCTCGAAGGAGCGCCCGATCACGCCACGCCCGAGCTGATCCAGCAGCACCTGGCCGGACACATCGAGGGCGTCCAGCGCGCCAGCCACGTGCACGTGTGGTCGATCACGTCGGGACGCACCCTTGCCACGCTCAAGATCTCGATCGCGCCGGGGTTCGATCCGCGCGCGGTGCTGCGCGCAGCCGAACAGTCGCTGCAGCGCCACTTCGGCATCGAGCACGTCACCATCGGCATCGACTGGGAGGACGAGGAGGGCGACCGCTGCAGCCTCGCGGCCAGTCACGGCCACGACCACCACGGCGGGGACTTCGGCCACGCCCAGCCGGGCCACGGGCGTTGAGCGCGCATGCGGTCGATGCGGGGGATCTGGCCGTCCTGGCCGAGACCTTCCGCCTGCTGGGCGACGCTTCGCGGCTGCGTATCCTGGCGTACTGCCTGGATGGGCCGAAGTCGGTGGGAGACATCGCCGGGAATCTCGGCCTGTCGCAGACCCTGGTCAGCCATCACCTGCGCCTGCTGCGCGGCGCGCGGCTGGTGCGCGGCGACCGGCAGTCGCGCCAGGTGTTCTACCAGCTGGCCGACATGCACGTGAGCGACATGCTGCGCGACATGATCAGCCACGTGGGCGAGGAACGGGAATGACGGAAGAGGGCTTCTTGCGGGACACGACTAGGTCAGGGCGGCCGGAAATTCGTAGGGCAGCCTGACCGCGCCGACGGTGACCATCGCAGCGATCATGGCACCGGCGCCTTCTTCCTCCGAGTCCAGGACCACCAGGATGTCGCCGCGATCGATCTGCTCGGCGAAATGCCGGCGGATCGGATCCTGGATCGTCGCGCCGATCAGCGACGAGGCCCAGGCGCCGGCGACTGCCCCCAGGCCGAGGCCGAGCGCAGGCCATGCCGGGCTGCCGCCCCAGTAGGCGGTGAGCGCGAGGGCGACCACCAGCCCGATGCCGCCGCCGGTCAGCGCACCCCGCATCGCGGCGGGGATGAAGTCGCTGTCGGCCATTTTGCGGCGATCGTGGATCCGGTTGATCTCGATGTCGGGGCGCGCGACCAGATGGATGTCGTCGTTGGCGACGCCCGCCCCTGCGGCGGCCCGCACCGCCCGGTCGGCCTGGTCCTCGCTTCCGGTCAGGAAGACATGCCGCTGCTTCATGGGTGGGCGCTCCGCGGGTCCGTGTGCGATGCAGGCAGGTTTCCACGCGGCAGGTTGCGGGGCGGTCGTCTGCGGGTGCAGGCGATGTTAAGGGCCAACTACCGATGTCCCCGCGCAGGCGGGAAGTGCTCTGCAGCGGCGTGGAGCGCTGGTCATCCAATGCCTTTGCTTTCAACACGTCGCAAGTCGCCGGATGACCAGCGCTCCGCGCTGTTGGGAAGCGCCTCCCGCATTCGCGGGAATGACGGGCTGTTCAGAGGTTCCTCAAGGCGACGCCGACCGGGTCGCCTGCGCGCGACTTTCCCGTGAAGGCGGGAAGCGCTCTGCAACGGACGCATGTCCGGGCATCCCGCGCCCTTGATCATCCACGGCCTGGCGTCGATCGATCTCCGTCCGTCGCGGAGACGACGGCAGGGGTTCAACGGGTGCCCGGTCCGCGGGAGCGGGCGGCGCGCTGCAACCGTCGTCCCGGTGCCTGCATCCCGTCGACTGTACCCGCACTGGAGTACCGCACATGTCCACCCTGCGCATCCTGGCGTTGTCCGCCGCCCTCGCGATCGCTCCAGTCGTCGCCGCTTCCGGACCGGATGCGGTGCCGGAATCCCGGGCAAAGGTGATGATCGTCGGCCTGTTCCATTTCGCCAATCCGGGTCAGGACATGTTCAACGTGCGCATGGACGACGTGCTGGCGCCGCGCCGACAGGCCGAACTCGCCGCGCTGGTGGAGAACCTGGCGGCGTTCGTTCCCGACGCGGTGATGGTGGAGGCCTCGCAGGCCCGGACCGATGACCGCTTCGCCGCCTACCGCGCCGGTACGCTGGCGCCATCGCGCAACGAGGTGGACCAGCTCGGCTTCCGTCTCGCCGCGCGGGCGGGGCTGGAGCGGGTGCACGGCATCGACGTGGGCGGTGATTTTGCCTTCGGGCCGGTCATGGCCTTCGCGCAGGCGCATGGCAGCGGCGCACGGCTGGAAGCGGCCATGGCGGAGATCGGGCGCGAGGTCGATTCGATCAACGGTCGCATCGCGTCGGGCAGCATCGGCAGCGTGCTGGGATACATGAACGATCCGGGGCGGCTGCGGCACCATCACGGTTTCTACATCGACCTGCTGCGGCAGGGCGAGGGCGGCGAACAGCCCGGCGTCGCGCTGGTCTCGGCCTGGTACGCGCGAAACCTCGGCATCTGCGCCAGGCTGCTGCAAGCGTTGCCGGCCGCCGGCAGGGCGGTGGTGTTCTACGGCGAGGGGCATGCGTATCTGCTGCGGCAGTGCGTGGCCGAGGTGCCCGGGGTGGAGCTGGTCGAACCGGCCGCCTACCTGGAGGCCCGGTAACGCTTCGCGAAGCAGGGTCGCTCATGCGCTTTACACGCACCGTGGCGTAGGGTGCGGCATCCGCATCGAGGCGAAGCATTCATGACGTCCGGACAGGCAAGGCGACACCCCGCGATCAGCGCGCCCCCGGCCGGAGGGCGGTGATGGGCATCTGTTCGGTGTGCGGAAATCGCTACGACAAGACCTTCACCGTGCGCATGGGCGGGACCGAGTCGGAGTTCGATTCGTTCGAATGCGCCATCCACGCGCTGGCGCCGTCCTGCGCGCACTGCGGATGCAGGATCGTCGGCCACGGGATCGAAGGCGGTGGCGCCATGTTCTGCTGCGCAAGCTGCGCCCGCTACGGCGGGGTGGGAGGCGCGCGCGACCGCGTGCCCGGCTGACTAGCGCGGTCCGTGTTCCTCGCGGGCCGCGGCCCGCCGGTCGCTCAGCAGCGAACTGGCGATGATGCCCAGTCCCAGGCCTACGCCCAGCAGGAACAGCAGCAGCGCCAGCGTCGGATAGCCGAGCAGGGTGTGGGCCGCGGGAATGCGCATGATCAGCGCCGAGGCCAGGATCAGCGCCGCCGCGATGACGCCGGTGGCGATCCGGTTGGCGATCTTCTGCATGTTCTCGATCAGGTGCGATTCCTCGATCCCGGTCAGCCTCACCTGGAACCTGTTTTCCGCGGCGAGCGAAAGGATGTCCGACAGCTTGCGCGGCCCGTCGCGGAGCAGGGACTGCACCTCCATCAGCTCGCTGGCGATGTTGGGCGAGGACAGCGAGCGCCGCAGCCGCGCGCGCATGACGTGCTGGAGGTGGTCCTCGACGATTTCGCGGGTGTCCATCCCGGGCGCGAGCATCTCGCAGGCCGCATCGAGGTTGAGCAGGGTCTTGCCCAGCAGGCTGAGCTCCGGCGGGGTACGCAGTCCGCACTGCGTGCCGATCCGCACCAGTTCGAGCACGGTCCGCCCTTCCGACACCGCGCCGCGGTGCGCGGTGTAGCGCGACACAAGCTGCCCGACCTCGCGGATGTAGCGCGGCTCGTCGTAGTCCTCCAGGCGCACGCCGATGGCGATGCACTCCTCGGCGACCTGTTCGCCGCGCCCGTCGACCGCGGCGAACAGCAGCTTGAGCAGGCGGTCGCGGTGCCGTGGCGTGAGGTTGGCCACCATGCCAAGGTCGTAGATCGCGAGCCTGCCGTCGCCGGTGACGCGCAGGTTGCCCGGGTGCGGATCGGCGTGGATTTCGCCATGGACGAAGATCTGGTCCAGGTAGCCGCACAGCAGTTCCTGCGCCAGCGGCGTCATCGACTGCTCGGTGCGCCGCAGGCCGGAGATCCGGTCGATGCGCGTGCCGTCGACCAGGTCCATGGTCAGCACCCGGCGCGAGGTGTAGTCCCAGTGCGGGAGCGGGATCCACAGCCGGGGAAAGCCGCGCAGGTGATGGCGGAAGCGCTGCAGGTTCTCCGCTTCCGCAACGTAGTCGAGTTCGGCCGTCAGCGTGCGCGAGAATTCCTCCAGCCAGTCGGCGAAGCAGGCCTGCCGGCCGATGCGCGTCATCCGGTCGGCGGCGCCGGCGAAGCCGCGCAGCAGCTCCAGGTCGCCGTGCAGCTGGCGGGCAATGCCCGGGCGCTGCACCTTGACCGCCACCGGGCGGCCGTCGCGCAGCGTGGCCGCATGCACCTGGGCGAGCGAGGCGCTGCCCAGCGGCGTTTCGTCGAACGACGCGAACGCCTTGCCCAGGCGGACGCCGAGTTCGGTCTCGACCTGGGCGCGGATGGCCTCGAACGGAACCCGGGCCGCATTTTCCTGCATCCGCTCAAGCGCTTCGGCGTAGGCCGGCGGCACGATGTCCGGCCGGGTCGACAGCATCTGCCCGAGCTTGACGAAGGTCGGCCCCAGCGCCTCCAGCTCGCTGGCGAATTCACGCGGACTGCCTTCGGCGGCGTCCTCGACCCCGTCCTCGGCGCGGTCGACGGACAGGCCCGAGAACACGCCTGAATTCCTGTGGCGGATGAGGAACCCGAGGATCGCGGCGCGGCGCGCGAGCGGACCGGGAACCTGGTCGGGGGAGCTCTCCATTGCGTTCGGATCACCTTTGCCGCGGCCTGGAAAGGATTGTTCATCGCGCCGCCGTGACCGCAGGGTGAAGCCGCGCCGGAGGCGTTAGCCCGGCGTGGAGGAAGGCGGCGCCTGCCGTCATTCCGCCGCAATCCCCTGCCCGGGAGGATGCGCCGAACCACCCGCGGAGCCTGCGAGATGACCGATCCGGAGCTGTCCGCCGTGAGCCGGCAAACGCCTCCGGCAGGCGCTGCATTGATGGCCGCCAGCGCCTCCGCCCACGGCATCGCCAGGGTGGCGCTGCTGCTGCGAGAAGACGAGTCCGTGTGCGCGCATGAAGTGGCCGCCGCACGCGCGGCCGTGGCGCACATCGCCGCCCGTCTGGGCCTGCGCTGCGAGGTTGTCGCCGGCCCGGTTCCGGATGCAGCGCAGTGCTGGTGGGTTCCGCTGACCACGCTGCTGGCGCGGGAATGGTCCGCGCTCGGCGGCGGCGGGGACGCCCGGATCTGGGGTGGCGTGGTGCCGTGCCCGCACGTGGCGACCAAGCTCGTCAGCCACCCGCTGTGGAGGCCCGACGCGGCGGCGCCGCCGGGCTGGCGCCGCCTACAGGACATCGAAGATTGCACGCTGCCGGGCTGGTCTGTGTTCTCGCGCGACGATGCGCTGGCCGCGGGGCAGGCGCTGCTGGCGCAGGGAGCGCTGCGGGTGAAGTGCCCGTATGCGCGCGGCGGCAACGGGCAGGCGACGATCGAAAGCACGGCGGCACTTTCACGATGGCTGGACGCGGCCGACACCAGCCTGTTCGAACAGGGCCTGGTGATCGAGCGCGAACTTGTGGATGCGGTGACCTACAGCGTGGGCAGCAGCCGGCTGCCGGGACAGGCGATCGCCTATCACGGCGAGCAGCGCGCCGTCGCCGGCCGCGACGGCAACCTGGTTTACGGCGGATCGCGCCTGAGCGTGATGTCCGGCGGCCTGGCCGAGCTGCGCGCGGCGATGGCTCCGGGCGAGGTCTGCGATGCGGTCGCCGCCGCCGGGCGCTACGACCGGATCGTGTGCGAGGGCTACGGCGTCCTCGCCACGCGCCGCAACTATGACGTGATCGCCGGCTTCGACGGCGCCGGCCGGCGCAGGCTCGGGGTGCTCGAGCAGTCCTGGCGCATCGGTGGCGCCAGCATGGCCGAAGTGCTCGCGGCCGAGCGGCTTGCCCTTCATCCCGGACCGGGATGGGTGGTGGCCGAAACGGTGGAGTCCTACGACGACCTCCCGCCGCCGGCCGACGCGATCGTCTACTGGGCCGGTGGCGACGGCACGCCGTGCAAGTACGCCAGGATCGTCCGCGATGGACGTTGAGCTCGACCGCCGGTGCATCGAGGTCGGGCCCGGCGATGCGGTCGAGGCGACGGTGCTGGTTCCCCAGCGCGAGTTGCCGGGTGTGCTCTTCGTGCACGGATGGGGCGGCAGTCAGGAGCAGGACCTGAGCCGTGCCCGCGAGGTCGCCGCGCTGGGCTGTGTCTGCCTGACCTTCGACCTGCGCGGGCATCGTGCCAACGCCGTGCGCAGGGAGACCGTGAGCCGCGCGCAGAACCTGCAGGATCTGTGCGCCGCCTACGACTGGCTGGCGGGGCAGCGGCAGGTGGACGCCGACACCATGGCGATCGTCGGCGTGAGCTATGGCGGCTACCTGGCCGCGATCCTGTCGGCGCTGCGACCGGTGCGCTGGCTGGCTCTGCGCACCCCGGCCCTGTACTTGGACCGCGACTGGGACATGCCCAAGCGCCAGCTGCACGAGGACCCGGAACTGGAGCGCTACCGGCGGCAGGCGGTGGCGGCGCAGGACAACCGCGCCCTGCGCGCCTGCGCGGGATTTGCCGGCGATGTCCTGCTGGTGGAGGCCGGGAACGACAGGATCATTCCGCGCCAGGTGATCGACAACTACGCCGCCGCCTTCAGCAGGGCGCGGACCATGACGCGACGGCTGATCGGCGACGCCGACCACGGTTTCAGCGAAAAGCCGGCGCAGAAGGCCTACAACGACGTGCTGATGGGCTGGGCGACCGAGATGATCGTGGGCTCGCGCACCGCCGTCGCGGCCGGCCGCGTGCGCGACTACAAGGCGGCCCGGCGCATGGCCCCGGCAGCGTCGCCGGCGTCTGCCGGTGACAAGGCTGATCGAGCGCTGTCATCAGGCGAAGGCGGAATCGGGCGACAGTGAAGTGCCGGCTATCGAAGACGCTCGATGACCGGGCCTGCACCCGTTGCGCGGCGCTTCCGTCGTCGCGGCTTTGACGGGCAGGGGCAGATCAGTCGCCCAGGCTGTGTGCAGTTCTCCGGTGCGCCTCATTTCCGGCTGCGCCGGTGCTCCACGCCGCCGGCCCAGGCCAGCGCGCTGCGCAGCGGCACGACCCGCGCCGCCCCGGAGCCGGTGAGCACCTTGAAGGTCGGCTCGCGCAGTCCGGGCAGGCCCGCGACCGCCTCGCGGACCACGCCGACTTCGAACTCGCGGGCGTTGGCGTCAAGCGCGGTCGCAAGCACGCAGCCTTCCAGCGACATGCCCGCGAGCAGCAGCCGGCGCACGCCGAGCTTGGCCAGCAGGGCCGGCAGCGCCGTGCCGAGGAAGGCCGAGTGCTTGGGCTTCGGCACCAGGTAGTCCTGCGGCTGCGGTGCGATCAGTCCGGCGATTTCCTGCGGCGCTCCCTCGCTGGCCATGGCCAGCGCCACCAGTTCGCGGAAATCGGCCCGCCATCGGGCGAAGTGGTCGTTCACGTAGACCACGGGCCATTCGCGTTCGTGGAAGCGCCCGCGCAGTCCCCGGATCCTGCGCGCCGCGGCCAGCGCCGGCGCGGTCAGCCGGGCCGACGACGGGAAATCGAACAGGCTGATCATGTCGATGACCAGCAGTGCCGGCACCGATCCGGTGCTCGCCATTGTCAGTCGTGGCGCTTGGCCGGAACGAAGGGCGAGACCGGATCGCTGGCCGGGAAGGTCTCCTCCAGCGCCTCGTCCTGGTTGTGGCTTTCCCTGTTCTTGCGCACGCGGCGTTCCAGCGGCGTCTCCTGCGGCGGATGCTGGTCCGGGTTCTCGGGTGGATCCTTGCGGTCGCGTGGCATGGTCGCCTCGGGGCAGGTGGGATGCGCCATTCTCGGCCACCACCACATCACGGAAATGTGATCGCGGATGGCGGGGAGGGCCTGGACAATCCGCCCGTGATGGCCACCCGTGATGGCGACTCCGGCGAAGGCGGGAATGCGTTCAGCCTGCCGCTGTCCCCGGCATGCCCGGCCATGCGTCCACGGCGAACAGCGCCTCCGCCGATCCGGTGGGTTGTCCGCGGTTTCCCGCGATTTGAACACGCGGCCTGCATGCCCGGCCTGCAATCCTCCACCCATCCCGCAGTCCGGAGCGAATGATGAACGAGCGCACGTCCGGCCGGCAGCAGCCGCCGCAGGAACAGCACCGCCAACCCGGCCGGCAAGGAGAAATGGTTCCGCAGCCGGAGAGCATCCGCGACAGCTACCGCGGCACCGGGCGGCTGCAGGACAGGGTCGCGATCATCACCGGCGGCGACAGCGGGATCGGCCGCGCGGTCGCGCTGCATTTCGCGAGGGAGGGCGCAATGGTGGCCTTCGGCTACCTGGACGAGACCGCGGACGCGGCCGAGACCGAACGCCTGGTCCACGCCGAGGGCGGACGCTGCCTGTCCGTGGCCGGCGACGTCGGCGATCCGGGCTTCTGCCGCCGCTTCGTGGAGCGGGTGGTGAAGGAGTTCGGAAGCCTCGACATCCTCGTCAACAACGCCGGCGAGCAGCACACGGTGGACGCGCCGGAGGAACTGACGCCCGAGCAGATCGAGCGGACCTTCCGCACCAACGTCTTTTCCTGCCTGTACATGGCGACGGCTGCGATCCCGCACCTGGGCGATGGCGGCTGCATCATCAACACCGGCTCGGTGACCGGCGCCCGCGGCCACGAGACCCTGATCGATTACGCGTCGACCAAGGGCGCGATCCACGCGCTGACGTTCTCGCTCGCGCAGGCGCTGGCCGATCGCGGCATACGCGTGAACGCGGTCGCGCCGGGGCCGGTGTGGACGCCGCTGATCCCGGCCAGTTTCAGCGCGGACAAGGTGGCCGAATTCGGATCGGACACCCTGCTCAAGCGGGCCGGACAGCCGTCGGAGCTCGGTCCGGCCTACGTGTTCCTCGCGAGCCGGGACGCCTCGTTCATCACCGGGCAGACCATCCACATCAACGGAGGAGGCTACATCAGTGCGTAATTCAAGAAGCAGGTATACGCAGCGTCACGGACACGCGCCCGCCGGAATCGGTGAGTTCAGGGCGGTCGCGGGGCAGATCCTGGATGCGGGCGCCCGCTACCTGGAGCGCGGCCGCGACTGGCTGGAATCGGGTGCGACAGGGAGCGACCGGTCCCGGCGCGAGGGCGAGTGGAACGAGGGCAGGGCGGCGATGCACGGGCGGAGCAACCGCGGGTACGGGGCCGCCCCGGCGGGCAGGCAGACGGGCGGGGAAGCAGGCGTCGAGACGTCCTCCGGCGACCAGCGCGGCAACGGCCCGCGCGGCTATGTGCGTTCCGACGACCGGATTCTCGAAGATCTGTGCGAACAGCTCTGCGACGATCCGCTTGTCGATGCCAGGCAGGTCGATCCGCGCTGCGAGGGCGGGTGCATCGTGCTCGAAGGTGAATTCTCCAGCCGCTGGATGAAGCACCGCGTCGAGGACATCGCCGACGGGATCATGGGCGCGAAGGAGGTCGAGAACCGCCTGCGTGTGGGCCGCGGGCACGGCCGCGAGTCCTCTGCGACCGATGGCGGCCGCGGATCGCAACCCCAGGGGCGCGATGATCCCGCTTCGGCGCGGGCCGGCGACCGGCGCCAGGCAGGCACCACCGGAACGCCCGGACAGCAGCAGCCTCCGCAGCCGCACTGACCGATACGACCTCCGCCGCCCCGCAGGGTTCCCGGGGCGGCGGTGGCGCCTGAGGAGGATCACGTGGACGACACACTGGAACGTCTGTTCTCGCTGAGCGCGCCCTGGTGGGAATTCGTGCTGCGCGCCACAGCGGTCTACGTGGTCGTGCTGTTCATGCTCCGGCTGGCGGGAAAGCGGACGGTCGGGCAGTACACCCCCTTCGACCTGGTGGTGGTCGTACTGCTCGGTACCGCGGTGCAGAACTCGCTGATCGGCGACGACATCTCCCTGGTCGGCGGGCTGCTGCTCGCCGCCACCCTGCTGGCACTCAACTGGATCGTGGGCTATGCGAGCGCCCGCAATCGCAGGTTCGACGAGATCGTGGAGGGCGCGCCCGTGGTCCTGGCCCGCGACGGGCGGGTGTTCCCGCAGCAGCTGCGCGGGAACTCGATCAGCGAGGAGGATTTCGAAACCGCGTTGCGCAAGGCCGATTGCGCCGACCTGGCGGAGGTCCGCCTGGTCATGCTGGAGAACTCGGGAGAAATCACCGTGGTGAAGCGCGAGTCGTGACCCGGATTGGGCACGGTGTTGCCACACACAGGCGCGTGCGGCGGCGAACGTGGTACCCCGACGGCCGCCGCACGAGGTCTTGTGTCCTGCCGCGCCGCGCGGGGATCGCCCCCCGCGCGGGCATCGCGACTCACGCCGCCTGGGCCGCGGCGCGCTCGTTCGTTCCACCTTCGGCAAGCATCGTCAGCTTCTCGTCGGTCGCCTTTTCCTCGTCCAGGGTTTCCTGGATCAGGGGCAGCGCCTTCCTGTAGCCGAGCTGACGGGCGAGGGCGGCGAGGGTGCCGTAGGCCGCGATCTCGTAGTGCTCGACCTTCTGCGCGCCGCCGATCAGCGCGGCATCGCGCAGCGGTCCGGCCTCGACCTGTTCGATCACGTCCTTGCCTTCCTCGATCAGGCCTTCCATGGCCGCGCACTTGATGCGCTTGAGCTTGATGCCGAGCACCTCCACCACCTGGTCGATGCGTTCGATCTGGCCGTGGGTCTCTTCGAGATGGGTCTCGAAAGCTGCGGCCAACTGCTCCGAATGCGCGGCTTTGGCCAGCCGCGGCAGCGCCTTGGTCAGCTGCTTCTCGGCGCTGTAGATGTCGGACAGCTCGTGGATGAACAGTTCTTCGATGGATTTGACTGCCATGTCCTGCTCCGGTTCGGGTTGGGAGCCAGCACTCTACGAAGCGGGCGGTAAGCGCCGGTGAGAGCCAGCCGGAGAAGCTTTCACGCAGCGCAAATCCACGCCTCCGGCGGCGATGGCCGCCCGTCAGCGGCGGGCGGAGCCGTCGATCCGTTGGCGGCGGGTGCTTGCCAGGAACTTCCGGGCAGCGGTGTCCCGCTGCCGCGCGCCACGGAGGCCGGCCATGGCCGCCGCCAGGCTGCCGTCGCGCCAGCAGGCAAAGACCGCAGGATCGATATACGACTTGCGGCAGACCGCGGCGGTATTGCCCAGCAGCGCCGCGACCGACCGGACCAGATCGCGTTCGATCCGGCACAGCGCCGCCTCGGATGCAGGGTCGGGCAGCGGCGTGGCGGCGAGCGCGTCGATTGCGGCGCGGGTCGCGCCCCAGGTGCGGAAGTCTTTGGCCGTGAAGTCCTCGCCCATGCGCTCGCGCAGATAGTCGTTGACCATGCCCGAGTCGACGGGCCGCAGCGCGCCTCCCGGGTCGCGGTACTGGAACAGCATCTGCCCCGGCAACTGGTGGATGACGCGCAGTCGCCGCACCAGGCGCGGATCGTCGATCCCCACGTCGAGCGGACGGCCGCCCTTGCCGCGGAACCGGAGGCGCAGGGCGCCGCCGGCAAACCGGGCATGCCGGCTGCGCAGGGTGGTCAGCCCGAACGAGCCGTTGTCGCGCGCATACCCGGGATTGCCCACGCGCAGCAGGGTGGCCGACATGATCCAGACCACGGTCGCCAGCACCTTGTCCCGCGTCAGGCCCGGCTGCGACAGATCCCGGCGCATCGCGCGACGCAGCCGCGGCAGCGCCGCGGCGAAGGCGACCAGACGGGCGAACTTGTGGCCATCGCGCTGGATCCGCCATCGCGGGTGGTAGCGGTACTGTTTCCGCCCCCGCGCGTCGCGTCCCACCGCCTGCAGGTGGCCGTCGGCGAAGGCGCAGATCCACACGTCGCGGTAGGCCGGCGGAATCGCCAGCGAGCGGATGCGTTCGAGCGTGGCGCGATCGCGGACCGGCTGCCCGTCGGCGTCCAGATAGCGGAAGCCGCGGCCGCAGCGGAGGCGGCGGAGACCGGGCGCGGTGTCGTCGACGTGGCGGAGCGCAGGCAACTGGCCGGGATGCGTACCGCCGCGTCGTGGGGAAGTCATGGCCGAAGGCTAGCGATCGACCGTCATTGCGGGATGAAGGGAGGGACACCGTCGCGGCCTCCATGGATGGCTCGAGCGGTCGCTGGCGGCGTGGGAGTTCCGCGGGCGATGCGGCGGGATGGCGCACGTCCAGCGCCCCGCCCGCAGGCCCGCCTTCACGGCAGCTGCGCGCACGATTGACGATGCTGGCCTCGGCCGCGGCGGCGCGATGCCGTGGTCTTACGCCGGTTGACCGTTGCGCCCTCGACGGGGCTGGCGTCGTACACGGCTCACGTATCCATCAGGAGGCGATTCCATGGCCCGCCCGATCTGGACAGGAATGCTGTCGTTCGGCCTGCTCAACGTGCCGGTCAAGCTGATGACCGGGGAGCGCCGGGTGGATCTCCAGTTCCGCCTGCTCGACAGTCGCGACCATGCCCGCGTGCGTTACGAGCGGGTCAACGAGGACACCGGCGAGGAGGTGCCGTGGAAGGAGGTGGTGAAGGCCTTCGAGTACGACAAGGGCAGCTATGTCGTGCTGGAGGAGGAAGACATCGCCGCCGCCGCGCCGGACCGGAAGGAAACCATCGATATCGATTCCTTCGTCGACCTGGACGACATCGGACCCGAATACTTCGAGAAGCCCTATGTGCTCGAGCCGGCCAGCAAGGCGGAGAAGGGCTATGTGCTGCTGCGCGATGTGCTGGCGCGCACCGGCAAGGCCGGGATCGGCAGGGTGGTGATCCGCACGCGCGAATATCTTGCCGCCGTGCTGCCCAGGGGCGATGCCCTGCTGATGATGGTGCTGCGCTTTCCCCAGGAGCTGGTCGATCCGGCCGAGTACAGGCTTCCGGAGGGAAAGGGCGCGAAGTGGAAGATCAGCGCGCGCGAGGTGGAGATGGCCGAGCAGCTGATCGCTTCCATGAGTTCGCCCTGGAACCCGGCCGGGTACACCGACGATTTCCGCGAACGGCTGCAGAAGGTCATCGAACAGCGTGTCCGCGCCAGGCGGGTCGTGCAGGCCGGGGACGAGGACGATGAACGCCCGCAGGAGGGCGCGGCCACCAACGTCATCGATTTCGCGGACCTGCTCAAGCGCAGCCTGGAAGGCAAGGGCGGGAAGGGCGGGAAAGCCGGCGCATCCGCCACGAAGGCGGGCAAGACCGGCAAGGGCGCCGATTCCCCGGGCAAGGCACCGCGGAAGTCGACCCGCAAGAGCGCCGCCAAGGCCACGGGCAAGACCGCACGAAAGACCACGCGCAAGGCCGGCTGAGGCATGAGCCTGCGCGACTACGCCCGCAAGCGCCGGTTCGATGCCACGCCCGAACCCGCGGCCGAGGCCGGCGCCCGGCGCTCTTCCAGGCCCACCTTCGTGGTCCAGCTGCACCATGCCCGGGCCCGCCACTACGACTTCCGCCTCGAGGCCGACGGCGTGCTCAAGAGCTGGGCGGTGCCGAAGGGGCCATCGCTGCGCGCGGGCGAGCGGCGCCTCGCGGTGCAGGTGGAGGACCATCCGCTCGGCTACGCCGGCTTCGAGGGAACGATTCCCGAGGGGCAGTATGGTGCCGGCGACGTGTCGATCTTCGATACCGGCACCTGGACGCCCGAGGGCGACGCGCTGGAAAGCATTGCCGCAGGCCGTCTCGACTTCTCGCTCGACGGCGAGCGGCTGCAGGGCCGGTTCAGCCTGGTCCGCACGCGTCCTCGCGGGCGGCAGCCGCAGTGGCTGCTGATCAAACGCAAGGATGCCTGGGCGCGCGGGACCGATGCGGACGCCCTGCTCGAACGCGAAGACCGGAATCGGGGCGGTGAGCCCTCCGCCGGCGCAGGCGCCAGATCCGCGCCCGCGCGGAAGGCGCGCAAGCCTGCGGCATCCCGTACCGCCCACGATCCCGGGGAATGGGCCGAACGCGCACGCGCGCTGGGCGGAGCGGCTCCCGGACCGATGCCGGGCGACGTCGAGCCGCAGCTGGCCACCCTGCGCACGCGCCCGCCCAGGGGCGAGGGCTGGCTGCATGAGATCAAGTGGGACGGCTACCGGCTCATCGCCTACCGCGGAACGCGGATCGAGCTGTGTTCCCGCAACCAGCTTCCCTGGAGCCGGCGCCTGCCGGGCCTGGTTGAAGCCCTGGCGGCGCTGCCGGCGCAGCAGGCCGTGCTCGATGGCGAACTGGTGGCGCTGGACAGGCACGGGCACAGCGATTTCGGCCTGCTGCAGCGGCTGCTCGAACGCGGGCAGACCGACGAGCTGCGCTACGTGGCGTTCGACCTGCTGTATCTGGACGGGGTGGATCTGCGCGCAGTCGCGCAGATCGAGCGGCGCGAGCTGCTGTCCGCCCTGGTCGCGCGCACCGGTTCGCCGCTGATCGCCTACAGCGAACATGTGCAGGGCGACGCGGATGAGGTGCTGGCGGCAAGTGGGCGCATCGGGCTCGAGGGCATCGTCAGCAAGCGCGCGGATGCGCCTTACCGCAGCGGCCGGCACCAGGCCTGGATCAAGCTCAAGCACGCGGCGGACGAATCCTTCGTCATCGTCGGCTACACGCCGCCGCGCGGCAGCAGGCACGGCTTCGGCTCGCTGCTGCTGGCCGAAGCCGGCGACGGTGGCCTGCGCTACGTGGGTCGGGTCGGCAGCGGCTTCGATGACGGGATGCTGCGCGCGCTCAGCCGCCGCCTGCGGGGCATGCACACCACGATCGCGCCGGTGGAGCTGCCCGCGCACGTTCCCTTCACGCTGCGCAGCGTGCAGTGGGTACGGCCGGCGCTGGTGGTGGACGTGCAGACGCGCGGGCGCGGCAAGGAAGGCCTGGTCAGGCAGGCGAGCTTCCAGCGCCTGCGCGAGGATCGGGGCACGCCGGTGCCTGCGCCGACGTCGCGCCCGGGGAGAGCAGAGGAGGAGAGCATGACCAGCCGGCTGAGCAGTCCCGGGCGCGTGTTCTACCCGGACACCGGCCTGACCAAGCGCGACGTGGCCGACTACTACACCGCCGTTGCCGAGTGGCTGCTTCCCGGCATCGCCGACCGGCCGCTGTCGCTGCTGCGCTGCCCCGGCGGCATCCAGGACGAATGCTTCTTCCAGAAGCACCACAGCGCCAGCCTCGGTGCGGGCGTCCACCCGGTCTGCCTGGGCGAACGCGACGGCGAGGACGAATACCTGTACGTGCGCGACATCGAGGGCGTGCTGTCGCTGGTGCAGATGAACGTGATCGAGTTCCATCCCTGGGGCGCGAAGCGCGGCACGCCGGAGCGTCCCGATCGCCTGGTGTTCGATCTGGATCCGGGCGAAGACGTGGCGTGGACGGAAGTCCGGCGCGCCGCGCGGGACGTGCGCGACCGGCTCGCGGAAGTCGGGCTGCAGAGCTGGCCGCGGCTGTCGGGCGGAAAGGGCATCCATGTCTGCGTGCCGATCCGGCCCGGCGCCGACTGGGATGAGGCCAAGGCGTTCTGCGAGGCATTCGCCAGGGCGATGGTGCTGCAGTCGCCGATGCGCTACGTCGCGTCCGCGTCCAGGAAGATCCGTCGCGGCAGGATCTTCATCGACTGGCTGCGCAACGCCCGCGGCGCCACCAGCGTCTCGGGCTGGGTCCTGCGCGCGCGCAAGGGCGCGCCGGTGGCCATGCCGCTGCGCTGGGAGGATCTGTCCCGGATCGGGTCGGCCGCGCATTACGACTTGCGTGCCGCAGTGCAGCGGGCATCCCGGCTGCGCAGCGACCCCTGGGAGGGGTTCGCGACAGCGAAGCAGGACCTGCCGGGACTCCAGTGATCCTCTCGACCATCGCGGTCAGCCCTGCGTAAGCTGGAACGACGGTGACGGTCGGCTGTCCAGTTCCCCCGGCGATTCCTGAACACGCCCCGGCGAAGGCCCACCGCCTTTCCATCCATCGCATCGCGTTGACGGCGCCAGTGACACAGTGCCGAGGCAGCCGCAAGGAACTGTGGACAGGAAGTACGACGATGGGTTCCAGGATCGACATCGGGGATTGGGACAAGGAATGGCTCACGATCGCGGCGGCGCCCCGGGGGCACGATCCGCAGGCCGATGCCATCGAGGCGTTCAAGGGCCTCCTGCACAGCTGCTGTTCCATTTCCGACGACCGCCAGTTCTGGGTGCAGATGGAAGCGGGCATCCGGGCGATGGAGCAGACCATGGCGCCCGAGCGCGTGAACGGTTTCGAGTACGCGATCGATTCCATCCTGGTCCAGCATGGTTTGACCGCGTGGTCGCTGGTCAGGCCCGGCAGCGGCTGACCATGGACATCGGCGCGTGGGCCTACGCCGCGTTCCTGGTGTGGCTGGCTGCGGGATTCCTGGATTTCGTCCAGCACCGGCGCAGCGACCTGGCCCACACCTCCGGCCTTGGGGAATCCACGCTGCACGGGCTGCAGCTGCTGCTGCTCGGAGCGGCGGTGCTGGCCTGGCTCGCGTTCGCCCCGAGCCTGCTGCTCGCTGCCGGTCTCCTGCTGCTGATGTCCGCGCATGCGCTTGCCGGCTACGCCGACACCCGCGTGGCTTTTCCGCGACGGCTCATCGGGCCGTTCGAACAGCATCTGCACAGCGTCCTGGACATGGCGCCATGGTTCGCGTGGATCGTGCTGGCGGCTACCGGGGCCGACGCCGCGCGCGAGGCCGGCTGGACGCTGGCGTGGCAAGCGGCGCCGCCCCGGCTGTGGCTTGCAACGCTGCTGCCGCCCCTGCTGCTGTGCGTGCTGCCGTGGGCGGTGGAGTACCGGATGGCCTGGCGAGCCAGGGCCGCCCGGTCGGAACGTGCCGCGACAACCTGAGCCGGCGTGCGGTGTCGCCCCAGGTCAGCTGCGCCGCTACTTCCGTGGTGCCGGAGCACGATTGCGGACCGAGACATGCGCGTGGCCGGGCACGTGCCAGCGCCAGTGGAACTCCGTGCCCTTGCTGATGCCGATGCGCGGGCCCACCCCGGGATCGGCGGGGGGCGGGGTGCCGTCGCTCACGATGGTGATGCCGCGATCGTTGCCGACCAGGTCGGCACCATCGAAGTCGCCGTTGATGCCGAACGCCTGCGAGAGCTTCCCGGGACCGCTGGCCAGATCCCGGTCGCGCCTGGCCGCAGGCCGCAGCGCGCGCATCGCCTCGATCCCCGCAAGCGGCTCGGCTGCCCGCAGCAGCACTCCGAAGCCTTCACCGACCTCACCGCACACCGCGTTGCTGCCCCAGTGCATGCCGTAGGTGAAATACACATACAGGTGGCCGGGCGGCCCGAACATGGTCGCGGTGCGCGGCGTCCGCCCGCGATAGGAATGGGCGGCGGGATCCTCGTGCCCGGCGTAGGCTTCCACTTCCACGATCCGCGCAACCCGGCCATCGTCGCGCACCAGCAGCTTGTTCAGCAGTTCGGGCGCCACCACCCTGGGGTCTCGGCGGTAGAAGTCGCGGGGCAGGATGCGATGGCTCATGGCGGCATGGGGAGGCGCAGTCACCCTTCTGCGCGGTGCTTGATGATGGCACCGCGCGCCGCAGGCTTCCATGCCGTGTCCTCGTGCCCATCGATGGGAAGGCCGCACCGTTCGGCCAGACCTGCTCGACCGTTCCTTCCGCATCTTCACAGTCCGTCCACACAGTCCAATGTCAGCTGAAGGCCGGTCAGGGCACCGGCCCAAAGGCCGCTATATTCCGGATTCCCCCGAACAAAGGAGCACCGTCATGTTTGAGACCAGACAACACCTGGCGCTGGCACGCACGCTCGGCGTGGCGGTTGTCGTCGCGTTGGGCCTTTCCAGCTGCGCGACCTACGATGACGACTTCGCGCGCATCAACTCGCGCCTCGATCAGCTCGACACGAGGGTGCAGGGTGCGGCCAGCAGCGCCGAATCCGCCAGTCAATCCGCACAGCAGGCCAACCGGCGGCTGGACCAGGTGGAAAGCCGTATCCAGCAGCTCGAAGCGGCGCCGCGGCGCACGCCGCGCGGTTAGCCTCCCGCGCACAACCGTTGGACCGGGGCCGGTGTCCTGTTCAGGCCGCCGGCCGCCTCGGCCTGTCCCGATCCCGCTGCAAGGAACCACTCCGTTCTCGTGCATACACCCATTACCCGCGCCGCCTGTGGGGCGCTGCTGTGGGCGCTGGCGTTCGCAAGCGCCGGCGTGCTCTGCGCCGGGGATGCCCTCGCGCAAACGGCAGGCGTGGACCAGCTTCCGCCTGAGCAGGACGTCTCCGACACGGTGATCGAGCTTGCAGGCTGGGTGGTCGCCAGCGGCGACAGCCAGGGCTATCCGTTCGCGGTCATCGACAAGGACGCCGCGCAGATCCTGGTGTTCGGCGGCGACGGCCGGCTTCGCGGCGCCGCTCCCGGGCTGTTCGGCTCGGCGGTCGGCGACCACGTCGCTCCCGGGATCGCCGGCCTGGCGCTTCGCGAGATTCCGGGCCGGGACCGCACCACGCCCGCCGGTCGCTTCGTGGGCGGCTACGGCCCGTCGATCGACGCCGGGCGCGTGCTGTGGGTGGACTACGATTCCGCGGTCTCCATCCACCCCACGGCCACCGGCGTCCCGGCCGAGAAGCGCGCAGAACGCCTTGCCTCGCCCACGCCGGACGACAACCGCGTCACCCATGGCTGCATCAACGTCGAGCCGGGGTTCTACGAGCTGGTCGTCCGCCCGACGTTCGAGCGCGGCGGGGTGTTCTACATCCTGCCGGACACCGCCTCACTGGAAGAGACGTTCCCGGAGTTCGTGGAGAGCCGCGAGACTTCGAAGCGCAAGAACGGCAGGCGCTGGCGGCGCGATCGCAAGTGAGCGGCGCCCGCCGGCGCGGGAAGCTGTGCCGGTCAGCCGGTCAGCTGCAGCCACCCGTCATGATCCTCGTTGAGGGCACTGAAAACGGCTATCGATGTGATCACACCGATGCCAAAGGCGATCAGTGATCCGAAATCCCCGATGGTCATGGCCAGCATCGTGGCGATCACCAGCACGAACGCGGCCGCCACCGTTGCGCCGATCCTGGACGCTCGGGTGCGCGAAACCAGCTCCTTCTTGAGCGCGGACGCACGTTCATCCAGCGATGCCACTTCCTGCCTCCAAACACCGCAAAACTTCTGCGCCGCCACCTGGGAGCAGACCATCGCAGCGCTCGCCGGGGCGGGCCACCGCGTGATCGCGCCCGACCAGCTGGAGGCCCTCGGGATCGAACGCGCCGTGGTGGTCGGGCATTCCATGGACGGGATGCTGGCGATACGCTACGCGCTGATGTATCCCGAGGCGGTCGAGCATCTCCCGGGGGGCGAGGTACGAGGATCTTGGACATTCGCCGCATATCCAGGATCCGGAGCGATTCCACGGGGACCTGCTTCGGGAGCTTTCGCGTACAGGCGTCCGCGTGAACTAGCGATCGCTGTCAGGGCAGGGCTCAGAACCTCCGGGTGGCGCGCACGTACAGATCGTCATCCCGGCGTGGACCGGCGGTGCCGGTGGGGAGGTCGATTTCCTCGCGCCGCCGCAGGCGCGCGTCGAGCTGCCAGGCCCGCGTGGCCTGCCACACCCAGCGCGCCTCGATCAGCTCGTCGTTCGGGCGGAAGTCACTCGACAGCAGCCAGCCGTCGGCGACGCGGCCGTAGACGATGCCGAAGTTGTGCCCCGGCTGGATGTCCATGAAGTTGAGCGACGCCTGCCAGGACAGCGCATCCGAACTGCCGCTGCCGGAGTTCATGGCCTCCCGGCGCGGGGTCTCGGGGGCATAGCCGAGTTCGCCCCCGAGCCGCAGTCTGGTTTCGCCGCCACCCAGCGGCCACTGGGCGGTGGCCTTGGCGGTCACGGCGAAGTAGTCCTCCGTGCGCGCATCGGCGACGCCGTAGGGATGCAGCGCCGACGGGAGCCAGTTGAGCGTGACCATCCGCTGGATCAGCGGGCCGATCGGTGTCTTGGATTCGAAGACCGCCAGCATGCCCAGGCGCGAGCCGCTGTCGCTGAATTCCAGCGGCCGGCGCAGCGCGCCGGTGGGGCCGCGGCGGTCGTTGTGGCGCAGGACCAGGTGGGTCGTCCAGTCGTCGCTGTGGCGCCACTGCAGCCAGGCGCCATCGGTCCAGGTCACGTCGAAGTTGCTGCTGTCGTTCTGGTCCAGCGACTTCTTCATCACGTCGTCCAGGCCCCACGCGGCCTGGAAGCGGCCGACGCGAACGCTCCATGGCGCCTCGGCCGGGCGGTATTCCAGCCAGGCCTCGTCGATCGTGCCCTGGCCGTTCTCCAGGCCCGCCGGACCGGGCGCCCAGGTGCGCAACCAGAACTCCTCGCTGTCCTGGTCGCCGTCGAGCCGGGCGGCTACACGCCCGCTGAAGTGCCAGCCGCTGCCCAGCTCGCCCTGCAGGCGGAAGCGGAGGCGGGCGCGCAGGCTGTCGGCGTCCGATTCGGTGCCGTTGCGGCTGCGGGTCTCCGAGGCAACGTAGCCGAAGCGCATGTCGCCGCTGGTCTTCCAGGCATCTGCCGCAGCCGCGTCGGCCGTCACCAGTGCGAGCAGCGTGACGGCGAACCACGCGAAGGATTGGGGCCGCCGGACAGGCAGGGCTCGCCGCATACACATGGGATTGGCCTCCGGGTCGGGAGGCGCAGGATGCGGGTTATCGACTGCGCCTGTTCGTCGTGGAGACTTTGCGCGTCGTGAACATGTGCGTCTTTGACTCAGGTCAACCGTAAGGGGTGGCCAGGAGTCCGCCCCTTCGTCGGGATCGTCGAGCAGCGCCTCGTATTCGGCAACCGCGCCGTGCATGTCATTCACGGGGGGGCGTCGCACGGATCGGCCTGCACGGCCTGGGTACTGGCCATGAGGCGGGCAAGCACGGCGTGCAGGGCGACGTCGGGTTCGACCGGCAGGCTGCAGTTCTCGAACATGTATTCGACGGCTGCATCCACCTCGGCGGCTCCCGCCAGGACCATGGCTTCGTCGGAGGCCTGTTCCAGGCCGCCGATGGCGGCGCGCACCCGCGACATGCCTTCGATCAGGGGCGCGTCCGGCTCCCATCCGCGACAGCATCACCGCGATTTCCATGATGAGGCCGCATTGCCGGAGTACGGCATATGATGTCAGCCGGGCGGTCTTGTCCCATACAGCCATCCCTCCCGTTGCTCCGGGTTGGCAATGTCCTCCGCCAGCCCTCAACCCTGACAGACCACCTCAAGAGCTTCCATGTCGCTTGCGCTGACTTATATTCTTGCGGTTGCCACAACGGGCATCCCTGCGGAAGCACCTCCTGCGCCGACCGGGCCCGTGGTCGACATCATCCACGGGCGACCGATCGCTGATCCTTATCGCTGGCTGGAGCAACTCGACGATCCGGCGGTCGAGTCGTGGGCACGCGCCCAGAGCGACTACGCAAAGACAGTCCTGGGCCCCGCCGCGTCCGGCTCTACGGGAAGCGCTGTCCTGCCGCTCATGCGGGAAATCGCTATCGAAGCAAGCCGGTACCGGCGCCTGCCCGGTGGCAAGGCTGTCTTCCTTGCCCGAATGGCGCACGATCCGATAGATGCCATTTACGTGAGGTCCGCCAACGGCGCGATGGCTCGCGTCTTTGCTCCAGCGCCGACGTCCGACGGCAAGGTGCGGACGATCGCCTTCTTCGTGCCTGCGCCCGACGGGCGACACGCGGCACTCGCGATCGGCGAGAGCGGCAGCGAGAACAACGCGCTTCATGTGCTTGACCTCGAGACAGGCCAGCTCATCGATGGACCGATCCCCGGCGTTCGTTCTCAGGCGATCAGCTGGTGGGCGGACAGCCGCCGCTTCGTGTACCCGAGGCTCAGGGATTCGGATTCGGCTCGATCCGATGCGACGCTGTATGCCGGGCAGCAGGTCTACGCGCATACGATCGGCAGCGACTGGCGCACGGACCCGGTAGTGTTCGGCAGCGCCATGCCGTCGAGCTCGGACATTCCCGAGAGCGACTTCCCCGAAGTCGAAATCGATGCGGACGCCGGTCTCGCGTTTGACCGGCATTCCGCGGGCGTGGCGCAGGAGTTCGGCCTCTATGTCGCGCCGCTCGAAGGTCTTGGCCGGCCGCAGGTTCCGTGGCGCCGTCTGTTCGGTCCCGATGCCGGTTACGGCGCTCCGAGGACGGCGGGTAGCGTGCCTGTCGCAGTCTTCCGGGGCCGCATCTACCTGACCCACCTGCCGGGCAAAGGCGCGATCCACAGTATCGATCTTGCCACTCCTCGGCAGCCGGTTGTCCACTTTTCCGACCCGGATCTTGCCGTGCTCGGCCTGGTGCCAGCTGCGGACGGCCTCTATCTCCAGGTTCAGGAGGGCATGCGTCAGCGGCTGCTTCACCTCGTCTCGGGTAATCGCAAGCCCTCGACGATCCGGCTGCCGTTTGATGGACAGTTCGACCTTGTCCAAGGCGATACACGCATCGACGGTGTTCTTCTGCGTGACCGGAGCTGGACGGTGCGCCCACGCTACTGGACCGTCCAGGACGGTGTGGTGTCGGAAGTGGCGATCCTGACGATATCGCCGAACGGCATCGAACTCGCCGCAGAAGAGGTCGACGTGCCGAGTGTGGATGGCGCGCGCGTTCCGCTCTCCATTGTCTATCCGCGCGGGTGGAATCATGTCCAGCCTTTGCCCTTCATTCTGACCGGCTATGCCGCCTACGGCATCAACATGCGCCCGGCGTTCAACGACAACCTGTTGCCGATCTACCGTGATGGAATCGGCTACGCCGTCTGTCACGCGAGGGGCGGAGGTGAGTGTCAACGCCGACTGAAATCTGACCCACTTTGACCCGTTATCGCCGATTGAAATCTGACCCACCCAAGCCCGTTCAA